>NZ_JBSJOY010000004.1:0-391500 GCF_056633115.1 Marcopretia estuarina LEGE 06307
GATTCATCATCATCAGATGACAAGCTCGATCAAAGCAAAACTTGGTAGGAATGAAAAGTTTTATCCTGGCATTGAGCTATTTTTGCAGGAAGCTACCCTCCAACTATCTTCGCCGCTACTGCGTTTCACAACCGAGTTCGAGATGGATCGGAGTGGGGCCACAGTGCCATGAACACCAGGAAATAGACTTTTCATCCTCAGGTGAACCCTGAGAACTGCATAAGCTAGTCATCCTATCGGAGTTATCTCATTGCTGACAAGCGCAAGCCTGCTGCAATGAGTCTTCTCAAGGTGACGTCTGGAAACAATGCATCCCTGGTCTCCTCAGCAAGGAGCCAAGTGTTGGTCAAGCCCTCGGTCTATTAGTACTCCTCCGCTTCACCTGTTACCAAGCTTCCACGTAGAGCCTATCAACGGGTGTTCTTCCCGTGACCTTACTGGCTTAAGCCATGAGAACACTCATCTTGAGGTGGGCTTCCCACTTAGATGCTTTCAGCGGTTATCCTCTCCGCACATGGCTACCCAGCGTTTACCGTTGGCACGATAACTGGTACACCAGAGGTGCGTTCCTCCCGGTCCTCTCGTACTAGGGAGAACTCCTCTCAATGTTCTTACGCATGCACCGGATATGGACCGAACTGTCTCACGACGTTCTGAACCCAGCTCGCGTACCGCTTTAATGGGCGAACAGCCCAACCCTTGGGACCGACTTCAGCCCCAGGTTGCGATGAGCCGACATCGAGGTGCCAAACCTCCCCGTCGATGTGAACTCTTGGGGGAGATCAGCCTGTTATCCCTAGAGTAACTTTTATCCGTTGAGCGACGGCCCTTCCACTCAGAACCGTCGGATCACTAAAGCCGACTTTCGTCCCTGTTCGACTTGTAGGTCTCACAGTCAAGCTTGCTTCTGCTTTTACACTCGTCGGCTGATTTCCAACCAGCCTGAGCAAACCTTTGCGCGCCTCCGTTACCTTTTAGGAGGCGACCGCCCCAGTCAAACTGCCCACCTGATACTGTCCAGCCCCCGGATAACGGGTGGCTGTTAGAACCCTAGCTCTGAAAGAGTGGTATCTCACCGTTGACTCCGCATGACCCGCAAGCCATGCATCAATGTCTCCCACCTATCCTGCGCATTCAGAGCCCGGGCACAATACCAAGCTACAGTAAAGCTTCATAGGGTCTTTCTGTCCGGGTGCACGTAGTCCGCATCTTCACAGACAATTCTATTTCGCCGAGCCTCTCTCCGAGACAGCGCCCAGATCGTTACGCCTTTCGTGCGGGTCGGAACTTACCCGACAAGGAATTTCGCTACCTTAGGACCGTTATAGTTACGGCCGCCGTTCACCGGGGCTTCAGTCGCCAGCTTCGCTTTCGCTGACCAGCTTCCTTAACCTTCCGGCACTGGGCAGGCGTCAGCCCCCATACATCGTCTTGCGACTTAGCGGAGACCTGTGTTTTTGGTAAACAGTCGCCTGGGCCTCTTCACTGCGACCACCTTGCGGTGGCACCCCTTCTCCCGAAGTTACGGGGCCATTTTGCCGAGTTCCTTAGAGAGAGTTACCTCGCGCCCCTCGGTATTCTCTACCACCCCACCTGTGTCGGTTTCGGGTACAGGCCGTCATGCCTTAACGGGTATAGGGCTTTTCTTGGAAGCTTGACATCACCCACTTCGCTGCCGTAGCAGCTCGTACTCACGCCTCAGCTCGGGATGTTTTCACCACCCCTCAACGCCTCGAACGCTTGAACCAGTAACCAACATCTGGCTGGGCTAGCCTTCTCCGTCCCCCTTCCCAAAACATGACAGGTACAGGAATGTTGACCTGTTGTCCATCGACTACGCCTTTCGGCCTCGCCTTAGGTCCTGACTAACCCTCCGCGGACGAGCCTGCCGGAGGAACCCTTAGGGTTTCGGGGCATGGGATTCTCACCCATGTTTTCGCTACTCAAGCCGACATTCTCACTTCCATGCAGTCCACGGCCGCTTACGCTAACGCTTCACCCCACATGGAACGCTCCCCTACCATTTAACAAGTTAAATCCGCAGCTTCGGTACAATGCTTAGCCCCGTTCATTTTCGGCGCAGGATCGCTCGACCAGTGAGCTATTACGCACTCCTTTGAGGATGGCTGCTTCTGGGCAAACCTCCTGGTTGTCTGGGCAATCCCACCTCCTTTATCACTCAGCATTGATTTGGGGACCTTAGCTGGCGGTCTGGGCTGTTTCCCTTTCGACCATGGAGCTTATCCCCCACAGTCTGACTGCCTAGTTTCACACAGGGTATTCAGAGTTCGTCTCGATTTGGTACCGCTCTCGCAGCCCGCACCGAAACGGTGGCTTTACCCCCCTGCTATAGCACTAGACGCTACGCCTCAACGTATTTCGGGGAGAACCAGCTAGCTCCGGGTTCGATTGGCATTTCACCCCTAACCACAGCTCATCCGCTGATTTTTCAACATCAGTCGGTTCGGACCTCCACTTGGTATCACCCAAGCTTCATCCTGGCCATGGTTAGATCACCCGGGTTCGGGTCTATAAACACTGACGATCGCCCTATTCAGACTCGCTTTCGCTATGGCTCCACCATTCCCGGTTTAACCTGCCAGTGCCTATAAGTCGCCGGCTCATTCTTCAACAGGCACGCGGTCACCCGATCAGTCGGGCTCCCACTGCTTGTAAGCTCACGGTTTCATGTTCTATTTCACTCCCCTCCCGGGGTTCTTTTCACCTTTCCCTCGCGGTACTGTTGCGCTATCGGTCACACAGGAGTACTTAGCCTTACGAGGTGGTCCTCGCAGATTCACACGGAATTCCACGTGCTCCGTGCTACTCGGGATACAGCTAGGCCAGTTTCGCTTTCGTGTACGGGGCTTTCACCCTCTATGGCGCGCCATTCAAACGCTTCCACTAACGTCCCTGGTCCACGTTGCTGTCCCACAACCCCGATGGTCGAAACCATCGGTTTAGGCTCTTCCCCGTTCGCTCGCCGCTACTTAGGGAGTCGTTTTTACTTTCCTTTCCTCCAGCTACTAAGATGTTTCAGTTCGCTGGGTTGGCTCGAGCCGCCCTATGTATTCAGGCGGCCGTTCTAGGGGTTGCCCCATTCGGAAATTCCCGGATCAAAGCGTGTTTCCAGCTCCCCGAGACTTATCGCAGGTAACCACGTCCTTCATCGCCTCTGTGTGCCAAGGTATCCACCGTGAGCCCTTTGTAGCTTGACCAATGTATCCCAACATTGCATTGCTGCCTTGAATCGCAGATTCTCTCGGATTCACCTCTTCATGACAAAATAAAGACAATTTTCATTGCCTTTGCCTTTGTCATGAACGGTTTGAATGCCAAAATCAAACCTCTCCCATCTCGGCGATGCTTGAGGAACAATGCTGGGTCTCGGCTCTTGCTCAAGAACTTCTCGATTCACGCTTCAAAAGTTTCTCTCGAAACCTTTCAGCAAAAATCGAGCATCCATGAGATGCTTTCATTTCCAGACTTTACTTATGCAGTTGTCAAGGTTCTGCTGAACATCAGAGCATGAATCCAGACTTCTCAGTCTCCATTCATGCTGCTAGAGCTCAGCGTCTTTTCAACTGGATGGCAATTCCATCTCAAATGAAAAGAAGCTGAATTCTTGATCAGCGGACATGTCTCGTCACACCGTGGCATGGCTCGGGTTCCTCCTCCTGCTTTCGCTGTGAAGGGTTTGGTCAGTGGAGGTTAGCGGACTCGAACCGCTGACATCCTGCTTGCAAAGCAGGCGCTCTACCAACTGAGCTAAACCCCCAAACACGAATGGGCCATCCTGGACTTGAACCAGGGACCTCACCCTTATCAGGGGTGCGCTCTAACCACCTGAGCTAATGGCCCAGGAGTTTTACCTTTCCATTAAGCTCCTCCCTTTCGGGATTCACTCGCTGTGGGGTGTGACCTAGACAAAGTTTAGGAACTGAAAAGACGCCTCAGACAAGTCTTCAATCACATCCATCGCTGGATATAATTTCTGCTTTCTGATTTGTCAGCTGAGGTACCGATCGACCTTCGAGATGACAGGATTGTGGCCTAAGACAAAGTTGCTACTTAGATTTTCATCCTCATAGCGCTCAGACATCACAATCAGTTTTGTCTCCCTGTTAGGAGGTGATCCAGCCGCACCTTCCGGTACGGCTACCTTGTTACGACTTCACCCCAGTCATCAGCCCCACCTTCGGCGTCCTCCTCCCTTACGGGTTGGAGTAACGACTTCGGGCATGGCCAACTTCCATGGTGTGACGGGCGGTGTGTACAAGGCCCGGGAACGTATTCACCGCAGTATGCTGACCTGCGATTACTAGCGATTCCTCCTTCACGTAGGCGAGTTGCAGCCTACGATCTGAACTGAGCCACGGTTTATGGGATTTGCTAGCTCTCGCGAGTTTGCTGCCCTTTGTCCGTAGCATTGTAGTACGTGTGTAGCCCAGGATGTAAGGGGCATGATGACTTGACGTCATCCACACCTTCCTCCGGTTTATCACCGGCGGTCTCTCTAGAGTGCCCAACTAAATGCTGGCAACTAAAGACGTGGGTTGCGCTCGTTGCGGGACTTAACCCAACATCTCACGACACGAGCTGACGACAGCCATGCACCACCTGTCACTGCGCTCCCGAAGGCACTCCCAAGTTTCCAAGGGATTCGCAGGATGTCAAACCCTGGTAAGGTTCTTCGCGTTGCATCGAATTAAACCACATACTCCACCGCTTGTGCGGGCCCCCGTCAATTCCTTTGAGTTTCACACTTGCGTGCGTACTCCCCAGGCGGAACACTTAACGCGTTGGCTACGACACCGAGGGGGTCGATTCCCCCGACACCTAGTGTTCATCGTTTACGGCCAGGACTACAGGGGTATCTAATCCCTTTCGCTCCCCTGGCTTTCGTCCATGAGCGTCAGTTATGGCCCAGCAGAGCGCCTTCGCCACTGGTGTTCTTCCCGATATCTACGCATTTCACCGCTACACCGGGAATTCCCTCTGCCCCTACCACACTCTAGCCCAGCAGTTTCCATTGCCTGGATGGAGTTAAGCTCCACTTTTTAACAACAGACTTGCTGGGCCGCCTGCGGACGCTTTACGCCCAATAATTCCGGATAACGCTTGCCACTCCCGTATTACCGCGGCTGCTGGCACGGAATTAGCCGTGGCTTATTCCTCAAGTACCGTCATGTCTTCTTCCTTGAGAAAAGAGGTTTACAGCCCAGAGGCCTTCGTCCCTCACGCGGCGTTGCTCCGTCAGGCTTGCGCCCATTGCGGAAAATTCCCCACTGCTGCCTCCCGTAGGAGTCTGGGCCGTGTCTCAGTCCCAGTGTGGCTGATCATCCTCTCAGACCAGCTACTGATCGAAGCCTTGGTGCGCCATTACCACACCAACTAGCTAATCAGACGCGGGCTCATCCTCAGGCGAAACTCATTTCACCTCTCGGCATATGGGGTATTAGCGGCCGTTTCCGGCCGTTATCCCCCTCCTGAGGGCAGATTCCCACGCGTTACTCACCCGTCCGCCACTAGCCCGAAGGCTCGTTCGACTTGCATGTGTTAAGCACGCCGCCAGCGTTCATCCTGAGCCAGGATCAAACTCTCCGTTGTATTCACTGTTCCTTTAAATCAATTCATCAAAGCCTTTAGCTTTCGCTAAACTCTTAAACTCATCGATCGCAAACAATGCCGTCGACGCCCAAAATCATCAACCTCTTCAAAACCACACTCGCGTATCGCTTCTTCAAAGCTCATGCTTTCAGTCGTGACCTCCTTCCTTGGAAGGGTTCGAGAGCGCATCTACAATCAAGCAATCTTGCTTTCGCCTCATTGCTCAATGTTCAATGACTTTCCAAATCACTCAGATCCGGTCGCTTCCTCGTAAACCGAAACTTGCATCCCTATTCGCATCGTGAGAACGCAAATAGAAACATCTCAGCTCACTCAGTCGCTTGTTTCTTTTTGACGGGACCTCACACCTTTGCTGCACGTTCGTCACTCCCTCCAAAGGCAGCGCTTCCGCGCTCTCCTCCTTCAGTCATGACGCAGCAAAAGCGTCAGTTCCTAAACTTTTTAGTTGTCCAGGTGCGCCTCCCCCTTCTTCAGGGTTCGGCTCTCGCGGCTTCCTCAGCCGCTTTCAAAACTTACAGCATCGTCGGCTCGCGCCTCCTTCTCCGTAAGCCCTGCAGCGCTCGCCTCTCGGCTCCCGCGCAGTCCAAAAAACTAGCACACAAACTCACCCCCCCGCTTCAACCAAGGCCTCCGCCCATGGCGCGAAGCGTGCCAGCTGCTCGCTATTGCTCGCCGCAAGCACCGGAAAGTCTGTGCTCGCAAGGCTTTCGCCTGCTACTAGAGCGGTGGGACTGCGTTGCAGCCACTGCTCTCAACGAGCCGCAGGAGCCATTGCGAAACGGGCCGAACCGTCCACTGTGAACTTTTGCAACAGTCACGCGGCCCCTTGGCTCACGGTTGCGCTGGCCGCGCTTGAAGCCACGAGAGAAGACAGCAGGTGCCACACGAAGGCAACGACTCCGCTCAGACCTCTCCAGCGCAGGCCCTCCTGGTGGAGCTGAGAGGAGACGGTTCGCTCCAGAGGCCGAGCACAAGCTCTTCGGACGTAGCCGTTCCAAGCCCCATCGCCTTCCAGCTTCCAATCCCCGCTCCGCTACTCCGCTTCTCACCACCCGGGGGCCGGCTTGCTGAACGCGACGGACGGATACGGCCCAGAAGCCCGCAGCCATAGGGAGGGCCAGTGTGCTCAGGAAGGTGCGTTCAAAGCCGTGAGCAGCCTTAGCCTCAATCGGACCTCTGCCCCTGGGAGGCCTTCGAGCAGCAGAGTGTGGCTGTCACTACAGACGCGCTACCGAGAGGCACACCCATGTCTGCCCAGGCCAGAGCAAAACCGAGGCAACAGAGGCGATAGCAGTTGCTGGCCTGCCTCAAGAGAGAAGAAGGCCCAGGAACTGCCAGCGGACCGTTCTCCCATAAAAAAAGCCGCGGCTGATGCCGCGGCGAGGGAGTATTGGCTGAGCTCGGAAGAGGCTCAGAACAGACCAAGGGTGAGGGACTTGTCAATCGGCATGGCGGCACCGATGCCAAGGTAAATCGTGAAAGCAGTACCAAAAAGGAAGGCACCCATGGCCACAGGGCGGCGGAAGGGGTTCTGGAACTTGTTGAAGCTCTCAATAAAAGGAATGAGCATCAAGCCGAGGGGCACCATCGTTTGAAGAGCGATGCCGAGCAGCTTGTTGGGGACAACCCTCAGAATCTGGAAGACGGGATAGAGGTACCACTCGGGGAGAATTTCCAGAGGAGTGGCAAATGGATCGGCTTTGTCGCCCAGCATGGCTGGATCGAGGACAGCGAGCCCAACAACGCACGCGATGGTGCCAAGGATCACCACTGGGAAGATGTAGAGGAGATCGTTGGGCCAAGCGGGCTCGCCGTAGTAGTTGTGCCCCATGCCCTTGGCGAGCTTGGCGCGGAGCTTGGGATCGCTCAGATCAGGCTTCTTGAGGATGTGCATGGAGGGGACCTAGTGAGGGCGGCGGAAAGCAGAGAGCAGGGGCAAGAAACAGGCAGAGATCACAAGGGACCGGAAATGCCTTGCTTACGGATCATCAGGAAGTGCATGAGCATGAAGACCGCAAGCAGCCAGGGCATGACGAAGGTGTGAAGGCTGTAGAAGCGGGTAAGAGTGGACTGACCGACGCTTTCACCACCACGGAGCAGCTCAACCATGAAGTCGCCAACCACAGGGACGGCGGCAGGAACACCGGAAACAATCTTGACGGCCCAATAACCCACCTGATCCCAAGGGAGGGAATAGCCGGTGACCCCGAAAGAAACTGTGATGACGGCCATGGTGACGCCGGTGATCCAGGTGAGCTCACGGGGACGCTTGAAGCCGCCAGTGAGATACACGCGGAACACGTGAAGAATGAGCATCAGCACCATCATGCTGGCGCTCCAGCGATGCACTGAGCGGATCAGCCAACCGAAGCTGACATCCGTCATGAGGTACTGAACCGAGGCATACGCCTCAGCGACGGTGGGCTTGTAATAGAAGGTCATCGCGAAGCCGGTGGCAAACTGGATCAGAAAGCACACCAGGGTGATGCCGCCGAGGCAATAGAAAATGTTGACGTGGGGCGGCACGTATTTGGAGGAGATATCGTCTGCGATCGCCTGGATCTCCAGACGCTCCTCAAACCAGTCGTACACAGGGGACGACTTGGCAGCCGGAGACGAGTTCGCCATGCAGCAGGGGACGGTGGGTTGCGAGAGTCTACCGATTGCCGTGGACCGGTCGTGATTGCTGGCAGGCCTCTGAAACAGAGGGCATGGGCCTTGGTGTCGGCGGCCTCTTTGGCCCTGATTCTGCTGGGGTGCCCGCCCCCCGTGCAGGCCCTCAACGACGCGCAGCAACTGGTGGTGGAGGCCTGGCGCCTCGTGAACCAGAGCTATGTGGACCCCGAGCGCTTCGAGGCTGTGCACTGGCGCCAGTTGCGCCAGCAGGCCCTTGAACAGAGGATCGAAAGCAGTGGTGAGGCCTACGACGCCATCGCCGCCATGCTGGCCCCGCTGGGTGACCCCTACACACGGTTCCTCAGCCCATCTGACTACGCCGCTCTTCGTTCAAGCACCAAGGGGAGCGTCAGCGGGGTGGGCCTGCAGCTTGGGACGGTGGGCAACGACCAGACCATCGTGGTGATTGCGCCCCTGGATGGCTCACCGGCTGCCGAGGCGGCCATCGGCACCGGCAGTGCACTGCTTGAAGTGGAGGGGCAAAGCTGCGCCTCACTCGGTCTGGAGGCCACAGCGGCACGGCTGCGGGGACCGGCTGGAAGCCGGGTTCAGCTGCTGGTGCGCTCACCCGAAGGCGTGGAACGGCAGCTGCTGCTGGAACGCAGAACCGTTGACCTGCAACCCGTGCGGCAGCGCGAGTTCAATGCGCAGGGCCACCGGCTTGGGTACCTGCGCATCAGCCAGTTCAGCGAGCAGGTGCCCGAACAGGTGCGCGACACCCTCACTGCCTTCGACAGCCATGGCGTGGAAGGGCTTGTGCTGGACCTGCGCAACAACTCCGGCGGACTGGTGGATGCCGGAGTTGCCGTAGCCGGCGCCTTGCTGGATGGCCAGCGGATCGTGGAAACCCGCACCCGCAGCGGCCTGAGCGAAGAGAGGCAGGCCCCTCCCGGCCAACTGTTCCGCGGGCCGATGCTCACGCTGGTGAATGGCGGCACAGCCAGTGCCAGTGAGATCCTGGCCGGGGCTCTCCAGGACGATGGACGTTCGGAGCTGCTGGGTAGCCGCACCTTCGGGAAAGGGCTGATTCAGACACTGATCGGGCTGGGCGACGGCAGTGGCCTCACGGTGACCGTGGCCCGCTACGTGACCCCCAGCGGCCGCGACATCCAAAGCCTGGGCATCACCCCCGATCAGCCCCTGCCCGAGCCGGAACCGCTCAACCCCGGCGGAGAGGACGACACCTGGCTGGCGGAAGCGGCCGCGACGCTCGCCGGGGAGTTGGCCTGAATGAAACGCACCCGCACGTATCACGATCCCCTGCATGGGGCCATTCGCCTCGACCGTGACAATCCAGCCGAAGCGCTGGCCATGGAACTGGTCGATACCGTGCCGTTTCAACGGCTGCGCCGCATCCGCCAGCTGGGGCCCGCCTTTCTGACCTTCCACGGAGCTGAATCCAGCCGCTTCACCCATTCCCTCGGGGTGCTCCATCTGGTCCGTCGCGCCCTGGCGGAACTCACTCCCCAGGCTCCCGATCTGCTCGAAGCCCAGGGCGTTCTGTATGCCGCGGCCCTGCTGCACGACGTGGGCCATGGCCCGCTCAGCCACTCGGGCGAGGAGATGTATGGGTTAAGGCACGAGCGCTGGTCGGCCCGGCTGGTGCGCGAGCACCCGGATCTGCGCGGCCCGATGGAGCAGTTCGCTCCCGGCACCGCCGAGGCTGTGGCCAGCCTGCTGGAAGAGGGCAGCCACCCGCATCCCTCGATCGCGGCGCTGGTGAGCAGCCAGCTCGACTGTGACCGCCTCGACTACCTGCTGCGGGACAGCCACAGCACCGGAACCTGCTTCGGACAGCTGGACCTCGACCGCCTGCTGGCCGCCCTGACCCTGGCCCCCGACCGCAGCCTTGCCATCCATCCCAAAGGCCTGATGGCAGTGGAGCACTACCTGGTGGTGCGCAATCTGATGCACCGCAGCGTGTACAACCACCGCCTCAACGTGGTCTGCAACTGGCTGCTGCGGCAGCTGATCCTGGCCGCCCGCGACGCTCGCCCCGATCAGGTGTTTGCCGATGCGGTGATGGCCCGCTGGCTGTGGGAACCGGCGGCGCTGGATGTCTCCACCTATCTGGCCAACGATGACGTACGCACCGGGTACCACCTGCTCCGCTGGGCCGAGGACGGACCTGAGCCCCTGCGGCAGCTGAGCGCTCGCCTGCTGGAGCGCAGGCTGTTGAAGGCCCTTGACGTGAGCGCCCTGCCAGCGCAAGGCCGGTTGGAGCTGCTGGCGCTGGCCCAGCGCCACGCTGCCGCCGCCGGCCTCGACCCACGGGTGTGTTGCGGGCTCGATCAGCGCCAGAGCCGTGGGTATCACCCATACAAAGGTGGGCTGCGGCTATGGGACGGTCACACGCTCGAAGCGCTTGAGGAGCGATCGCCATTGGTGAGCAGCCTGGTCAAACCGGTGGAGCTGTGTTGGCTGATCCATCCGGCTGAGGTCAACGCGCAGCTGAGGCAAGCGCTCCGGCAGCGATCGGCTGAATCGAGACCTCCTGGGTAAGTTGTCCTCCTTCGCCCGCACCGATGGCTGCCGTTCTGATTGCGGCTTCAGCGCCCGGCCTCGCCCATCAGATGCTGCTGCCGGCCTCCCCTGACGGAGCAGCCACTGCCTTTCAGAACGTGCGCCTCGCTCTGGGGCACAGACCACCGCAGGGGCCGGTGGTGCTGCAGAGCGGAACCTGGCAGCTGGATCTGCCGCAGCTGCGCGAGCTCCAGGGGTTGTTCCGCAGCCATGGCCTGAAGCTTTGCAGGGTGGAGGGGCGGTGCGAGGAAACGCTGGTGGCGGCGGCGGCGATCGGACTTGCCGTTGTCTCCAGCCGCAGCTCGGAAGAAGGGTCAGGCGCGGCGGGGAACAGCGACAGCCAGGCGAACGGCACCGTCGCAGGGCTGCCCGGCAGCGACGGACTCAGCCTGCATCGCGGCACGCTGCGCGCCGGGGACCACGTGGAGGTGGGGGGATCGCTGCTGGTGCTGGGGGATGTGAACCCGGGCGCCCGTGTACGCGCCGCGGGTCATGTGCTCGTGTGGGGACGGCTGCGGGGCATTGCCCATGCGGGCTGCGAAGGGGATGCAAACGCCAGGATCGTGGCCTTGCACCTGCGGCCTCTGCAGTTGCGGATCGCCGATGCCGTGGCCCGCGGGCCCGAAGATCAACCACCGCTGGGCTTCTGCGAGCAGGCCACGCTGGTGGCAGGAAGCATTCGGATCGATCCGGCGGAACCGTTCTGGCCGGTGACGGAGGCCTGAAGATCCCTTGGCTGGCACGTTTTCGGGGACAGCACTGACGAACAGCAAGCTCATCAGCGGTTGATGATCCCCAGCCCGCCCAAAAGGCCCGCCACCCCCATGAACCACAGCGGCGAAAGGCGCGTGCGCAGCATGAGGAAGCACACCACAATCGAAACGAGATAACCCGGAACCCCGTGGTTGGCCGTGTTGAGGATCTTGAAGCCCACCACGAAGAGAATGCCCAGGGTGATCGGCCCAAGACCGCGCTCAAATGCCACACGCCAGGGGGAATGCTCCAGGCGTTTCCAGCTGAGGCAGGCGACCACCATCAGCAGCGTGGATGGAATGAGAATGGCCAGTTCAGCGGCGTAGGCACTCACGAGCGCCATCCATGGCCCTTCCTTCCAGGCCGCCCCCATGCCCAGCAACCCCACAATCATTGAGCTGGGGCCCGGGGCCGCCTCCGCCAGCGCGTAGATATCCGAGAACTGGGAATCGGTGAGCCAGCAGAACTGCTCCACACTGATGTGGTGATACTCCGCCAGCAGGGTGTTGCCACCTCCCAGCGAAAACAACGAAAGAGAAAGGAAGGTCCAGATCAGTTGAAGGAAGTCACCCAGTTGAGTGGTGGGAGGGGTCGCGCAGGAAAGCAAGACCAACGGCGAGCTCATGACGGCTCCTGGGCGCTGCTGCGGGGCCAGTACCAGACCATGGCCAGTGGACCCGCCACCAGCACCATCGGAATCAGCCGCACATGGAACACGGCCATCGCCACAAAGGTGAGCGCAGCCAGTAGCAGGGCAACCCGATCTCGCCAGTAGGTGTGCAGGATCTTGAAGCCCATCGACAGGGCCATGCCGGCCGCCGCTGCAACGACCCCGGCCAGCACCCGATCCACGGCCGGGATCTCATGCACCTGGAAATACACGAGGCCGAGCAGCATCAGCAGCGTGAATGGCACCACCAACATGCCGGCAAGAGCCACCAGCGCTCCGACGAGCCCGTGAAAACTGGCGCCGATGTAAACAGCCATGTTGATCTGGTTGGGCCCGGGGAACAGGCGCGCCACGGTGAGGCCGGTGAGGAAGTCCTGGTCGGACATCCAGCGGCGCTGCTCCACCACGATGCGCTGGCTCCAGGCCGAAAGGCCACCGCCAAAGGAGGAGAGCGCGACCTGCAGCATGCCGATGAACAGCTGACGGAGGCCGGGGGGTGGCGCCAGCCCGGCAGGGCACGGAATCGGGTGCGGTTCGGGAGCAGACGCAGGCATCAATCGTGCACGAAGTGGGGATCAGGGGGGAGTTCACCCAGTTCGTGCAGGCTTGGATTGAGCGGGTCGGGGGCGGCATAGGGGCTGGCCTGCTCCCAGTCGGCTGCGAACGTGGCCTTGAGCCGTTCCACCACGGCCGGGGCATCACACTCGATGCCCAACTCCCGGCGCAGATCGAAGGCGCTGCGGTCGATATTCATGGATCCGGTCTGGGCGGCAATACCATCCATGAGGATCAGCTTGGCGTGCAGCTTGAGATGTTTCTGCCGCCGCACCTTCACACCGAAGCGTTGCATCACCCGCAGCGATGAGAAGGTGTCATAAATGTCCCAGTCACTGATGCCGTGCTTTCCTCCGCAGAGCACACGCACCTTCACCCCCCTTTCGCGGGCCGAAATGATCCGATCGAGGATCACCGCATCCACGAACTTGGGATGCTGGATCCACAGCGTGTTGTTGGCAGCATCCACGATCCGCGCCATCTGGCCGCGGCTGTGCAGACTGCTCCACAGCAGGCCGACCGCCAGATCAGGGGAGAAGAAGGTGCGGTTCCAGTCGGCCTCGAAGCCAGCAATCACCTGCTCCACCACTGCTTTGGCACAGCTCACCACGCCATAGTCGCGCGTCTGGGTGAAGTACTTGTCACTCAGGTTGAAGGTGGCGATCAGGGCCTGCTCGCGGTCCACCACCATCGATTTCTCGTGGGTCACAGGGAAGGCTTCGCTCGTCCAGTTCACCTCCATGCCCCAGTCACACAGGCGCTGGTAGGCGGCATCGTTCCAACGATCGCCGCCGGAAGTGTGAGGATTGAGCATCACCCGCACCTGCACACCACGTTGATGGGCCCGCAGCAAGGCCGCTTCCACCGCTTCCGATTCCAGCTTGAACTGCTTCAGCAGCAGTTGCTCCCTGGCCCCTTCAATGAGCGCCACCACCGCTTCAGCGCCGTCGTCGGGCATGACCAGAAGCCTCTGGTGATGGGGGAGCGGATCCGGCATCGGACAGGTGACAGCACGTGCACCGTTTTACTGGGCTCAGGAGCGTCTCGCCCGCAGCAGCAACGGGTACGGAGGGTGCCGACCACAAGTGGACGTAACCTGCAGGCATCCCTGGCAGCGCCGTGACCTCCGCCTCGAGCCGCACGATCCTCATCTGCTCCGGCAAGGGGGGGGTCGGCAAGACCACCCTCACCGCCAACCTCGGCATCGCCCTGGCCAAACAAGGCGCCAGAACCGCCGTGTTGGATGCCGATTTCGGTCTGCGCAATCTGGATCTCCTGCTCGGCCTCGAAAACCGGATCGTCTACACGGCGCAGGAAGTGCTCGCGGAAACCTGCCGCCTGGAGCAGGCTCTGGTGAAGCACAAGCAGGAGCCGAATTTATCGCTGCTGCCCGCAGGCAACCCACGCATGCTCGAGTGGCTCACGCCCGACGACATGAAGAAGATCGTGGCCATGCTGGAGGAGCGCTTTGATTTCGTACTGATCGACTGCCCGGCCGGCATTGAGGACGGCTTCAAGAATGCGGCGGCCGCCTCCCGCGAAGCCCTGATCGTGACCACTCCGGAAGTGTCCGCGGTGCGGGACGCCGACCGGGTGATCGGCCTGCTGCAGACGCGGGAAATCCAGCCGGTGCAGCTGGTGCTGAACCGGGTGCGGCCAAAGATGATGGCCAATCAGGAGATGCTGGCCGTCGACGACGTGACCGACATCCTCGCCCTGCCGCTGGTGGGCCTGGTGCTGGAGGACGAGCAGGTGATCGTGTCGACCAACCGCGGCGAACCGCTCACGCTCAATGGCAGCCGCTCCCCCGCAGGCCAGGCCTACATGAACGTGGCCAGGCGCCTGCGGGGCGAGGACGTTCCACTGGTGGATCCCACCAAGAAAGCACCAGGGCTGAGGGCCAAGATCGGCCGCTTGATGCAAACCAAGATCTTCTGATCACCGATGACGCTCCGCGAACTCATCGACAAGCTGCTTGGACGTCAACCGGCCAGCGCTGCCACCGCCAAGCAGAGGCTGCAGTTGGTGCTGGCTCACGATCGCAGTGATCTGAATCCTGAATTGCTGGAGCAGATGCGCCGGGAAATCCTTGAAGTGGTGTCGCGCTACGTGGAAATCGATCTGGAGGAAGGCGATGTGAGCCTGGAAACCGAAGACCGCGTGACTGCTCTGGTGGCCAACCTGCCGATCAAGCGGGCCCGCCCCACACCGTTACCTCCACCGCCTGGCACGGCTGCCGCCTCCGCCTGAGCAAGCCAGCGGCTTCAGCCGCTGGCTTGCTCAGGCGGAGTGAAGTGGGAACCAGGGCCAGCAACGAGGGCGAAGCTGCGATTGCGTGGGAACCCTGGCATGAGCCCCACTTCAGCGATGGATCCCTTGCCTGCCACCAGCGAAACCACACTGACTTCACCCGTGCTCACCCCTGCCGAGAGGCGCGTGCTGCACATGTTGAAAGATGGGAGAAGCAACAAAGGCATTGCCGCCGCCCTTACCTTGAGCCACCGCACCGTGGAAAGCCACGTGTCGCACTTGCTGGCAAAAACCGGCTGCAACAACCGGAGCCAGCTGCTGCTGTGGGCTCTGGGGGAGAGATAAGCTCAACGCGTGCCGGCTTAGCTCAGCGGTAGAGCAGCGCTTTTGTAAAGCGAAGGCCATCGGTTCAAATCCGTTAGCCGGCTTCTCTTTGCCCTCAAGCTCACTGCTGTTGGCTTCTGGCCAACAGGTTCCGGCGGCGTGCCGGCCTTCCCGGTGCTGTGCAACAGCATTGCTCCTTGCCGCTTGATGCTGTTTTGCTCTATGCCCAGCAGGACGTCAGCGGCTCAGGAGCAAGACAAGCAACACACGGGGAAGCCCCTCAGCCGACGCCGTCTTTCAGGAGCGCCGGCCCGCCAGCAACCAACCGCCAGCGATCAGCGGCAGCCAGATCCAGCCGCTCAAGGAGAGGAGCGGCGTGAAGGCGCGCAGCACCGGCTCCAGGAGTGCGTCGAATCCCGTGAGCAGGAACACGATCAGCAGGATCAGCCAGAGCATGGCGGCATCATGGCGCGCCGTTGATGGGCATCACAGCCCCACGCCGCAGCACTTCCCAGCGATCGTCCGGATGCCAGCGAAGCACCGTGCTGGCCTGGCCCTCCATCGACGGCCATGGCAGCGGAGCCAGGATCGGCAACCCGCCGAACACCGCAGCCACCTCGACAGGGGTGCGGCAAGGCGGCTCCCCTGAGCGGTTGGCGCTTGTGGTGGCCAGAGGGCCGGTGCGCCGCAGCAGATCCAAAGCCGGGGCACAGGCTGGAATGCGCAGGCCCAGGGAGATTCCCTGCTTGGGCGCACTGGGCTGCAGGGCCTCAACGATCGGGCCGCTCGCCGGCAGCACGAGGGTGACCGCGCCTGGCCAGCAGCGCGCCGCCATCTCCAGCCAGGACGGCTGCAGAGGTTGGTGCAACGCCGCAAACAACAGCTCTGGATCTGCCCCCATGAGGATGAGCGGCTTGCCTTCAGGGCGCTGCTTGAGACGCCAGATCTGGGCGGCCACAAGTGGTTGGGTGGCCAGGGCGGGAAGGGTGTCGGTGGGAAACACCGCTGCTCCGCCACCGACCAGGTGCTGAGCCAGAGCCGCTGGCCCGAGGGTGAGCGGCAGAGAGGAACCAGGAGCAGGCAACGAATCCATCAGTGGGGAATGGGCGGACGGCGGCCCTGGGCAAAGCGGAAATGCCCTTCCAGATCCTTGTGGGCAACAACCGCTTCCAGACCGGCCGCGCTGAGCAGAGCGCACACGGCGGAGGATTGGTCGTGGTGGTGCTCAAGCAGCAGCCAGCCCCCGGGGGCCAGTGCCTGGAGAGCTCCGGCGGCAATCAAGCGAACTGCATCAAGGCCTTCGGCACCGCCATCGAGGGCGAGATGGGGTTCATGCCAGCGCACCACGGGATCGAGCTGGCTCACCTCGGCTGAGGGGATGTAGGGGGGATTGCTCACCACCAGATCGAGCTGCCCCCAGACGGCCTGCAGGGGGTCCCACCAGGACCCTTCCAGCTGTGCGACCCGGCCTTGGACGCGGGCGCGCTGGAGATTGTTGTGCGTGTGGTGAAGCGCCTCCGGGGAGCAATCCACTGCCCATCCCTGAGCCTCTGGGAAAGCCAGCGCCAGCGCCACTGCCAGGCAACCGGAACCGCAGCCAAGATCGGCCCAGCGGCGCGGCCAGCCGGGGGCGAGGGCGCCGGCATGCTCCAAGGCCAGTTCCACCAGCCATTCGGTTTCCTGGCGGGGAATCAGGGCCCCGGGCCCCACAACAAGCTCCAGATCGCGCCAGGGGCATAAGCCCACCAGGTATTGAAGGGGGATGTGCTCGCTCAGATGACGGCGCCAGAGGCGCTCGATCTCGCCGAGGCTGCATCGCAGATCCACGCTGAGCTCAGGCTCAAGCCGCAGGCGATGGCGGCAGCGGCCATCCACTCCGCCGGCGAGATCCAGCAGCCAATCGAAATCTGCGGCAACTCCGCCGAGGCGAAGTTGTTCGCGGCGCCAAGGCCAGAGTTCCTTGCCGCTGAGCCGAATCGGCCGTGGGGAGCCTGTGGATGGGGTTTCCACGGGGGAGAACGCCTGTGGCGAGGCTGGAACTGCGATGGGACTGCGTTTGGCCGATGCGGAAAGGCTAAGCAAAGCTGCCGTGGGCGGGCCGCCAGTACAGCCCAGGCTCGGCGCTGATCAGCCCCGCCAACTCCAGATCCAGAAGCAGGCTGGAGAGATGCGCTGGTGGCTCTCCAAGAGACTGGCAAAGGTGCTCAAGCGAGGCCCCGCTGCCCAGTGCGGCGAGCAGATTCCGCTGCACAAACGTCAGTGCCCCCGCCCGGCAAGATGGCAAGCCCGTGGCCCGCTCAGCGGAGCTCTGCGCCTGCAACAGCGGGCCGGGGCCCAGCTGGTGCACAAGATCCCCAGGCTGCAGCAACGGTGTGGCACCTTGCAGCAGCAAGCGGTTGCTGCCCTGGGCAGACACCTTGGCCGCATCGGCCGGCACCACCCAGAGCGGCAGACCCTGCTCCCAGGCCAGCGCCGCGGAATGGAGAGCGCCACTTTTGAAGGGGCACTCGATCACTACCACCGCCTTTGCTAGGGCCACCTGCAGGCGGTTGCGGGCGGCAAAATGGCCACGCTGAACCGAGGCGCCCGGGGGTTGCTCGGTGATCAGCAGCCCCCGGGCGGACACAAACTGCTGAAGGGGCCCGTGATGGCGGGGATAAGCCCGCCTTAGCGGCGTGCCGAGCACCGCCACTGGCTTGCCATCCTGAGCCAGACACCCTCGATGGGCGGCGGCATCGATGCCATCGGCGAGGCCGCTCACCACAGGCCAGCCTGCCGCGGCAAGGGCAGCACCCACCGCCTCCGCCATCGCCAGACCGTGCAGGGAGGGGTTGCGGGTGCCCACCACAGCCACTGCCTCACGGCGGCGCAGCACCGGCCATAAGGCGCCCTGCCCCTGCCAGTAGATCGCCAGGGGTGGCCGTTCCAGGGCAGTGAACGCCCGCGGGTTGGCGGGATCCCCGGGAAGCAGCACCCGGCGCATCGCCGCCGGCGCCGGCTTGCCGGCGGCGACCGGATCGGCGCCGTGCCGCTGCCGATAGGCCTCCACAGCGGCCCGCAACCCTGCACCCAACCCCTGCACAGCGGCAAGATCCGCGGCCGGCGCCTTCCAGGCCTCTTCCAGAGAGCCGAACCGCTGCTCCAGCCCCTCCAGCCGCCGGATTCCCAGACCCGGACAGCCAGCCCAGAGCAACCACCACCGCCGACGCCGCTGTGGCCATGGCAGCCCCATCTCAGACGTGGGATTGCCAGAAACGAAGCCCTTGGGCCATGGGCTCGGCACAGCGCCAGAGCCCCGAGGAAAGCTGACGGCAACAAGCTCTCCCATTCCGCCGACAAAAGATCAGTACGCTTGTACTATGGCATGGCGGTCCGAGGGCCCCGCCGCAGGGCTGCAAGCGCCTCCGCCAGATCGGCGGGCGGTTGGCGTCGCAGCCGCCGCTGTGGAACGCCCCCGGCCGGATGGGGCCTGGATTCCACCAGCACAAGCTCCACCCGCGCGGTGGCAGCCACATGCCCTTCCATGCCCACGAACCTGCTGCACCAGGGCAGTCGCAGCCCCTGCGCATCACCCACCATGCTCTCGATGTCCACGCAGTCGCCGTGCTGGAGCGGGCGGCGGTAGTCGATGGTGAGCGAAACCACCGGCAGCTCAAGGCCCCGGTCGGAGAGCACCCGGTAGGGCAAGCCCACCGCTGCCAGCGCCTCCACCCGCGCCTCCTCCAACCAGCGGAGGTAGGCCCCGTGCCACATCACCCCTGCGTGATCCGTGTGCTGAGGCAACACGCGCCGGGTCAGACGCCAGGGCCAGGTCGGATCACGATCGTCCATTACGACCTCGACAGGGCGGAGCTGCTGGCCCCGGAGGCGGCCATAGGCTGATTTTGAACCGTGACGCCCCCGTGTTTCGCAACCTTCTGATCGCCGATTCCGGCAAAGGTCATGTGGAGGAAATGGTGCGCATGCTGCGCGACCTCCCGGCCTTCCGGCAGGCACGGCTCAACCTGCTCCATGTGGTGCCCGAGCAGTCGGGGGAAACCGTGCAGGAGCACTGGCAGCGTGCCGGCGGGTTGATGGCGGAGGCCGTTCAACGCCTGGGCCTCAATCCCACCGATGTGAACACGATCATCCGTCAGGGGGATGCCAAGCAGACTGTGCTGAAGGTGGCCGATGAGCTGGATGCCGACCTGATCGTGATGGGGTCGCGCGGCCTTGGACGGCTGCAGTCGATCCTGGGCAACAGCTCGAGCCAATACGTCTTCCAGCTGTCCACGCGGCCCATGCTGCTGGTCCGCGACGACCTTTACGTCCGGCATGTCAACAGGGTGATGGTGACCATCGATGGCACCGGCGTGGGCGATGACGCCCTCAAGATCGCCTGTGAGCTGGTGAAGGAGATTCCCGGGGGCACGCTCACCGGTGTGCACGTGAGCCGCCAGCAACTGGCTCCCAGCCGAGGCGGAAAAACCCCGGCAGACGAGGTGCTGGAGAAGGCCAAGCAGCGCGCGCGCAGCTTTGGCGTGGAGCTCAAGGGGGTGCACCGCGATGGCAACGATGTGGGCCGGGAAGTGTGCGCAGCAGCCAAGGAGATCGAGGCCGATCTGCTGGTGATTGCCTCTCAGGATCGTCGCCCGCTGGTGGCCAAGGCACTGGTGGACATCGATCGGCTGCTTGGGACCTCGGTAAGCGACTTCATCCGGGTGCACGCTCCCGCGCCGGTGCTGCTGGTGCGCGAACCCGAACGCCGCGCCTGAATCCGAAAGCTCTGGCCCGTTTCAGCCGGAGCCTGTGGTGCAGTTGTCAGGGAATGGCGTAAAGGCAGTTGCGTGGAGGCAATTGCGTTCGTGCAGTTGCGTGCAGGCACCTGGCTTCACGGCCTGAAGAACGACCACCTGACTGGATCTCTAGCAAGCAGAACCAACGGCCAGCTCTGGGGAAAACCTTTCCTGCGGCAAAAGGCGTGAGCAAACCACTGGGTTGCGCTCATGCGTTGCGCTCACCTTGCCCGAAAGCTGTGAGCGGAGGGAGCGATGCAGGGGGACGAAAAAACGGGTTTCTCTCTGCCAGAAAATCACCCCAGGGCAAACCTGAGGTTGCTCTGGGGTGAAAAAGCGCCAGCTGCGGGCTCAGCCTTGCTGGCGGCTGTTGGTCTGGATGTAGAGGATGATCAGGAAAATGGCCGGGACCAGCACGAACAACAGGCTGGCCACGAAACCGAGATCGTTGGTTTCCATCAAGGCATGGAGGACTCAGCGGACCGTATCACCATTGCCAGACGCTTCAGGAAGCCCTTCACCCGTCGTTGCGGTCGTGGCGCCCTCGTCCTCGTCGTCCAACGGCGCTTCCACCACGGGCCAGCTGGTGGGGCCCTCCGGCAGCGGCTGCTGATGGGCCTCCGCAAGCAGCCGGTCACCGTCCGGCAAGGCGACCTGGGGGCGGGTCACCACAATCAGCGAGCGCTGCACCAGCGCCTGGCAAGCCAGGCGCCAGTTCCCAGGACGCTTGAGCAGCTTCCGCTCCTCCACAGCGGTGCGTGGGGAGAGGGCGGCCGCAGACGTTGCCGGCTCCTCAACCGCCACAAAACAGGTGATGCACTGGCCGCAGCCGCCGCAATTGCCCAATTTCCCCTTCAGGCCATAGATCTCCACCCCTTCGCGCAGGGCCACCTCCCGCAGGTTTTCGCCGGGATAACAGCTGACATCACGGCCTTCACGAACAAAGCGGATCACGGGCATGGAGGAACGGCTCAAACCACGCCATTGTGCTCCCAAGGTTGCGAAATGTAACTGCACCATCGCGACAGGGCCAGACCCCGTATCACGGCTCGTTTCAGCTCCCTTGGTGGCCTCTCCGCAACGGAAGGAAACCCTTACGATCGCCAGCACGGAACGATCCATCTGATCGTCCGCTGCTCGGGTCACACCCTTGCAGCCGTTTGTTTCCCCGGACCTAACCCCCATGGGATTGCCCTGGTATCGGGTGCACACGGTCGTGATCAACGACCCGGGCCGCCTTCTGGCCGTGCACCTCATGCACACCGCTCTTGTTGCCGGCTGGGCCGGCTCCATGGCGCTTTACGAGCTCGCCATCTTCGATCCCTCCGACCCGGTGCTCAACCCCATGTGGCGCCAGGGCATGTTTGTGATGCCCTTCATGGCCCGCCTCGGGGTCACAGGCAGCTGGGGAGGCTGGAGCATCACCGGTGAAACCGGTGTCGACCCTGGCTTCTGGAGCTTCGAAGGCGTAGCCGCCGCTCACATCATTTTCAGTGGCCTGCTGTTCCTTGCCGCCATCTGGCACTGGACCTACTGGGATCTTGAGATCTGGCAGGACCCCCGCACCGGCGAGCCCGCCCTGGATCTGCCCAAGATCTTCGGCATCCACCTCCTGCTGGCCGGCCTCGGTTGCTTCGGCTTCGGAGCCTTTCACCTCACAGGCGTCTTCGGCCCTGGAATGTGGGTATCCGATGCCTACGGCCTCACCGGGCACCTTGAGCCCGTTCAGCCCTCATGGGGGCCCGAAGGATTCAACCCCTTCAACCCCGGTGGAATCGTGGCTCACCACATCGCCGCCGGCATCGTTGGGATCATCGCCGGCATCTTCCACATCACCACGCGCCCCCCGGAGCGTCTTTACAAGGCTCTGCGGATGGGCAACATCGAAACGGTGCTCGCCAGCGCGATCGCAGCCGTTTTCTTTGCAGCCTTCATCGTGGCTGGCACGATGTGGTACGGCTCTGCGGCCACCCCAGTCGAGTTGTTCGGTCCCACCCGCTACCAGTGGGATCAGGGCTACTTCAAAACCGAGATCAACCGGCGCGTGGCCACGGCCATGGAGGCCGGAGCCAGCAAGAAGGAGGCTTACGCCTCCATCCCTGAGAAGCTTGCCTTCTTTGACTACGTCGGCAACAGTCCTGCCAAGGGAGGCCTGTTCCGCGTCGGCCCGATGGTGAACGGTGACGGCCTGCCCACCAGCTGGCTGGGTCATATCAGCTTCACCGACAAAGAAGGGCGCGATCTCCAGGTTCGCCGTCTGCCCAACTTCTTCGAGAACTTCCCCGTGGTCCTTGAAGACAGCACAGGCATTGTGCGGGCTGACATCCCCTTCCGCCGTGCCGAAGCGAAGTACTCCTTCGAGCAGACCGGCGTCACCGCCACCGTCTACGGCGGTGCTCTCGACGGTCAGACCTTCACCGACCCTGCAGACGTGAAGCGCCTGGCACGCAAGGCCCAGCTGGGTGAAGCCTTCGAATTCGATCGCGACACCTATCACTCCGATGGCACCTTCCGCAGCTCCCCCCGCGGCTGGTTCACCTTCGGGCACGCCACCTTCGCGCTGCTCTTCTTCTTCGGCCACATCTGGCACGGGGCTCGCACCCTCTACCGCGATGTGTTCGCAGGCATCGATCCTGATCTTGGCGAGCAGGTCGAATTCGGCCTCTTCCAGAAACTCGGTGACCGCTCCACCCGTCGGATCCCCGAGGGCTTCGTGCCCCCGGCCGGCAGCACGCTCAGCTGATCGTCCCTTCGCCCGAGAACCTCGATGGAGAGCTTCGCCTACATCCTGATCCTGACCCTGGCGATCGCCACCCTGTTCTTCGCCATCGCCTTCCGCGATCCCCCGAAGATCGGCAAGTGATCCCTGTCCAGCTCTGCCCCCGCCCCGGCGGGGGCTTTTTCATGCCGACGGGCCGGAGAGAGAGGGGGGAAACCTGAGGGCGAGAACCCTTTTCATTGAATGAATGTCTGCTTACAATTGATAAGCGCAACTTGCGGCGAAAAAAGGGATGCAATGTCCCTCCTGCCAACACACCGACAGCCGGGTCCTCGAATCCCGATCCGCAGATGGAGGCAGGAGTGTGCGCCGTCGCAGAGAGTGCCTCAACTGCGAAGCCCGCTTCACCACCTACGAGAGGGTTGAAACGGTTCCGGTCACCGTGGTGAAGCGCAACGGCCAGCGGGAGCTGTTCAGCCGCGAGAAGCTGCTGCACGGCCTGATCCGCGCTTGCGAAAAAACCGGCCTGGAGCCAGCCCGGTTGGAAACCGTGATCGACGAGATCGAGCTGCAACTCCAGCAACGCGGCGGTCGTGAGGTCAGCAGTGCCGAGATCGGCGAGCTCGTGCTCCAGCAGCTCGGCGAGATGAGTGAAGTGGCCTACGTGCGCTTCGCCTCGGTGTATCGCCAGTTCCAGGGGATCAGCGATTTCGTTTCCGCCCTCGAAGGGCTGAGCCGGCGTCCCGCCAAGCGCCGCAACGACGGATCCAGCCCGGCACTGGCCATCTTGAACTGACGGTCGCGCCGATTCGTATAGTCGGAGATTGGGTTTGCGCTGTCGGCGGGCAGCCAGGCCGAACCTTCGCTCTGCCACAGGCAGACCGCCACTCCTTCATGACCGTGACCCCTTCCGACATCAGCAGCGCCGAGGCCGACCTCGAACTCATCGACACCATCGCCGCTGATCTGGACCTCGACATTCCGGAAGAGGTTCCCACCGCTGACGACCCCTCGAGCCGGGCTGCAAGCCGCGACGCCGATGGGGCCGGTTTCACCCTGGAGGAGTTCGCCTCTCTTCTCAGCAAGTACGACTACAACTTCAAACCCGGCGACGTGGTGAACGGCACTGTGTTCGCCATGGAGCCAAAGGGCGCCATGATCGACATCGGCGCCAAGACGGCTGCCTTCATGCCTCTCCAGGAGGTCTCGATCAACCGCGTCGAGAACCTCAGCGACGTGCTGGAGCCCGGTGAGGTTCGCGAATTCTTCATCCTCAGCGAGGAGAACGAAGACGGCCAGCTCACCCTCTCCATCCGCCGCATTGAGTACCAGCGGGCCTGGGAGCGCGTGCGTCAGCTCCAGAAGGAAGACGCCACGATCTACAGCGAAGTGTTTGCCACCAACCGTGGCGGTGCCCTGGTGCGGGTGGAAGGCCTGCGTGGCTTCATCCCCGGCAGCCACATCAGCACCCGCAAGCCGAAGGAAGATCTCGTCGCCGACTTCCTGCCCCTGAAGTTCCTGGAGGTGGACGAAGAGCGGAACCGTCTGGTGCTCAGCCATCGCCGCGCCCTGGTGGAACGCAAGATGAACCGCCTCGAGGTCGGCGAAGTGGTGATCGGCACCGTGCGTGGCATCAAGCCCTACGGCGCCTTCATCGACATCGGCGGCGTCAGCGGCCTGCTGCACATCTCCGAGATCAGCCACGAGCACATCGAAACACCCCACACGGTGCTCAATGTCAACGATCAGATGAAGGTGATGATCATCGACCTCGATGCAGAACGTGGTCGGATCTCCCTCTCCACCAAGGCGCTCGAACCCGAACCCGGTGACATGCTCACCGATCCCCAGAAGGTGTTCGACAAGGCCGAGGAGATGGCCGCCCGCTACAAGCAGATGTTGCTGGAACAGGCGGAAGAGAGTGAGCCGATGGGCGTCACCCTCGACCTCGACTGATCCACGCCTCTCCCCCCGGGTGCATCCATGGCCGTCCTGGCCCTGCGCGGTGAACCGATTGGCCAGTTGGAGGCCGTTCTGTTCGACAAGGACGGAACCCTCAGCCATAGCGAGCCATTGCTGACCAGGCTGGCCCGCACCCGCATCGATCTCTGCGAGGCACGGGTGGCGCCTGAGCGCCGCCTTGAGCTGCGTGAACTGCTGGAGCGGGCTTATGGGCTCACGGGCGATCGTCTCCACCCTGCCGGAACCACTGCGGTGGCCAGCCGCAGCCACAACCTCATCTCCACCGCCACGGTGTTCTGCCTGGTGGGACTGGGCTGGCCAGAAGCCCTCCGCCACAGCGAGGAGGTGTTCTTTTGCACCGATGCTGCGCCGGGGGAGGATCAGGCCGCTGCTGTTGCTTTGCCTACCCAGGGCCTGGAGCGGCTGCTGGCTGAGCTCGACACTGCGGGCGTGGTGATCGGGGTGATCAGCAACGATCAACCCACAGGTATCGAGCGCTTTCTGAGGGCCCATCAACTTCAGCACCACATTCGTGGCATCTGGAGTGCCGATCACAAGCCCGCCAAGCCCGACCCGGGCGCCGTGCATGGGTTCTGCAGGCAGCTCGGTGTGGAACCTGCGGCCTGCGCCCTGATCGGCGACGCCGACAGCGATCTATCCATGGCTGAGGCCGCAGGAGTTGCCGTGGCCTTGGGGTATCTCTCCGGCTGGCTCACACCACCGGCGCTCGACGCCCGCTACCCCCGCATCCACCATTGGTCGGAGCTCACTGTGCTGGAGGCACCGGGCACCAACGGATCCGCTACCTGAGTACGAACCCCTGAGGATTCAGGGAATAGGCTCACCCCTCTAGATCCCTTTTCCACCGGCATGGCGCGATACGTCTTCACGTCCGAATCGGTCACCGAAGGGCATCCCGACAAGATCTGCGACCAGATCAGCGACGCGGTGCTCGATGCCCTGCTCAGCTCCGACCCCACCAGCCGTGTGGCCTGTGAAACGGTTGTCAACACCGGGCTCTGCCTGGTGACGGGGGAGGTCACCACCAACGCGAAGGTGGATTTCACCAGCCTGGTGCGAGGGGTGATCGAACGGATCGGCTACAGCGGAGCGCGGGCCGGCGGCTTCGACGCCCACAGCTGCGCCGTTCTGATCGCTCTCGATCAGCAATCTCCCGACATCGCCCAGGGAGTCAATGAAGCCGATGACCACGATGGCGACCCGCTCGATCTGGTGGGTGCCGGCGACCAGGGAATCATGTTCGGCTTCGCCTGCGATGAAACGCCGGAGCTGATGCCGCTGCCGATCAGCCTGGCGCATCGCCTCTCCAGGCGCCTCGCCATGGTGCGCCACGAGGGGACGCTTCCTTACCTGCTTCCCGATGGCAAGACCCAGGTGAGTGTGGTGTACGAGCATGGCCGCCCCGTGGCCATCGACACCCTGCTGATCTCGACCCAGCACCTGGCGGAGATCACCTTTGCCGATGGCGCGGTGGTGAGCGACGAAACCACCCTGCGCGAGCGGATCGCCGACGACCTGTGGACGCACGTGGTGGAGCCGGCCACTGCCGATCTCTACATCCGCCCGTCCCGCAGCAGCACCCGCTTCCTGGTCAACCCCACCGGGAAATTCGTGGTGGGCGGGCCGCAGGGGGATGCCGGACTCACCGGCCGCAAGATCATCGTGGATACATATGGCGGCTCTGCCCGCCATGGCGGCGGTGCCTTCTCCGGCAAGGACCCCACCAAGGTGGACCGCTCCGCGGCCTATGCCGCCCGCTTCGTGGCCAAAAGCCTCGTGGCGGCAGGGCTTGCCCGCCGCGTGGAAGTGCAGCTGAGCTACGCGATCGGTGTGGCCCGCCCGGTGAGCATCCTGGTGGAGAGCTTCGGCTCAGGCCTGCTCGGCGATGAGGCACTCACCGCCCTGGTGCAGGAGCATTTCGACCTGCGGCCCGGGGCGATCATCGACGTCTTCGGGTTGCGCACCCTTCCCCAGGAGCGCGGTGGTCGCTTCTATCAGGACGTGGCGGCCTACGGCCACTTCGGCCGCAGCGACCTCAACCTCCCCTGGGAGAACGTTGACGCCATGGCGGCCAAGCTGAGGCAGGCCACGGCCGATCGCATTCCAGCCGGAAGCGCCGCCTGACTGGAGGCCTCCGCCATGTCCGGGGCGGGACCGCAAGCCCCGTTCTGCCTGGGGATTGACCTGGGCACCAGCGGCCTGCGCCTTGCCCTCGTCGATGCGGCAGGACTGCCGGTGGCTGGAGGCGAGCGGGCCTTGCCCTACCCACAGCCGTTTGAACAGCCCGGCGGTTGGCGCTCCGGACTGATGGCCCTGGTTCAATCCCTGCCGGCAGCCTGGCGGCAGCAGGTGGCGGCCCTCAGTGTGGATGGCACCTCCGGCACCCTGCTGGCCTGCCGCCCCGATGGTGAACCACTGGGGGAGGCGCTGTCCTATGCACTGGCCTGCCCTGAGCAAGCCGCCAGCCTGGTCACACTGGTGCAGCCCGGATCACCGGCCCGCAGCAGCTCCGGCAGCCTGGCGAGGGCGCTGCGGCTTCTGGAGGTCCACGACGCGCTGCAGGAACCAGCCCTTCTGCTCCGCCATCAGGCCGACTGGGTGATGGGCTGGCTGCTGGGGAACTGGCGCTGGGGGGAGGAAGGCAACAATCTCAAGCTCGGCTGGCAGCTGGAACCAGGCCTCTGGGCGGGCGCCATCGGCGAGCAGCACTGGTGGGGCGCGCTGCCGGAGATCGTGGCCAGTGGCACCGCTCTGGGCCCGTTGCATGCCCCAGCGGCCGCCGCACTGGGTCTGCCGCCTGGCTGCCTGGTGATCGCAGGCACCACCGACGCCAACGCGGCCGTGCTGGCGGCGGCACCACGGGATCACGAAGGGGTTGCCGTGCTGGGGAGCACGTTGGTGCTGAAGCAGTTCGTGGCGCACCCGATCCAGGCGGCCGGGGTGAGCTGCCATCGCGTGGCTGGGCGCTGGCTGGTGGGAGGAGCCTCGAATGCGGGCGGCGTGGTGCTGAGGCGCTTCTTCACCGATCAGCAATTGCGGCAGCTGAGCCGTCAGATCGACACACGCCGCCCCAGCGGGCTGGATCTGCTGCCGCTGCCGTCGGCGGGAGAGCGTTTCCCGGTTGACGATCCCACCCTGGAGCCGGTGCTGGAGCCCCGGCCGGTCAGCGATGTGCGGTACCTGCAGGCCCTGCTGGAGGGCCTCAGCCGTATCGAGGCACAGGGCTGGCGGAAGCTTCAGGAGCTCGGCGCGCCGGCCGTGCAGCAGGTGGTGACGCTGGGGGGTGGGGCCCGCAACCCCCAGTGGTGTCAGCTGCGTGAGCAGCTGTTGGGAGTCCCGGTGCGCTGCCGACCGGGTGTGAGCTGCGCTTTCGGCTCAGCCTTGCTGGCCCAGCGAGGCTGGCGGCAATGGCTGGCTGGCCGAGGATGATGACCATGGAACCGTCTGCCTGCCTGCGATGAACGAACGACTGCGCACCGTCATCTCCATGGGGCTGTTCGTTGTTCTGGCGGGCTATGTGGCCTTCAGCGGCGTGCGGCTGGGGCTGCTCCTCTGGCAACGCTTCGGGGCCGGCTAGAGGCGCAGGGGCGAGCAGGGCAGCCAGAATCGCGCTTCGTCCCACTCCTTTGCGCGTCGATGTCCGCCGATCCCCTCACCCCAGCCGTCAGCGCACGCATCTGCGCCCACATGAACAACGACCACGCCGAGGCCGTACTGGCCTACGCCCGCCACTACGGCGGAGTGGCAGACGCCCAGGCGGCCCACATGCTTCAGGTGCTGCCGGAAGCCATGGAACTCGACGTGGATGGCGCCACCATCTCCGTACCCTTCGATCACCCGCTCACGGACAGTGAGGACGCTCACCGGACCCTCGTCGCCATGCTGCGGGCCATGCCCTCACAGCCGGGCTGAGCGGCGTCTGAGCCGCAGGGATCACAATGGCGCCGGTTGGGAAGGCTGAGGAGACACGGCAGGTGGGAGTCCTGCCACTCCCCGCCACCCCCGCCCACACGCCATGTTCCGGTCGTTTTTGAGCGGCTGCTGTGAGCTGCTCACCATCACGGTCTGCCCACGCTGCCGCCAACCGTCGCCCAGCCGAGAGCAGGCGAGGCTTCTGTGCCTGCCGTGTCAGGAGCACCTGGAGTTCACCGGCATCGGGCTGCAAGGAACCGAGCCGCTGCCCTGGTGGAGCCTGGGCGCCTATGACGGCGCCTTCCGCCGCGAGCTTCTAGGACTGCGCAAGCGCCCTGATCCGGCCATGATTTCCGCCCTGGCGCGCAGCCTGGGCGCCACCCTGCCGGACGCACTCTGCCGTGACGGGCTGCTGGTGGCAGTGCCGAGCTGGAAGCGCCGGGCGAATCCCCTGCCGGAACAGATCTGCGCCGGACTCCCCCTGCCGGAGGCCGCGCTGCTGCGCCGCCGCCACGCCACCCTCGGGCAGCACCACCTCAATCGCCAGCTGAGGGAGCGGAACCAGGCTGGCTCGTTCTGCCTCAGTGCCGAAGGCGAGCGGTTGGCCGAGCAAGGCCTGCGCGCCTGCGGCGACTTGCCGGCCCCCACCTGGAGGAAGCAGCAGGTGCTGCTGGTGGACGACATCCTCACCACCGGCGCGACGGCGCAAGCCGCCGCTTTGGCCCTGGGACAGGGGGGATTCCAGGTGGCGGGGCTGCTCTGTCTGGCCCGCACGCCAGCAAGAAGGCGCCACGCGCCGTGATCTAAGATCCGGGAGCGCTGCGGCCGCAGCCTGCCGGGATAGCTCAGTTGGTAGAGCAGGCGACTGAAAATCGCCGTGTCCCCAGTTCAAATCTGGGTCCTGGCATCCACCATTTCTGGCCTACAGCCTTTGCGTGCCGCGATTTTCGGGCACCGTGCGCTGTGTAGTTCTGCCTGGCTTCGTGCTCAGCCGCTGAAACTCCGGGTCGATTCCGGCGTCGGCGGCGGTCACCAGGCCGGGGCTTGCCGAAACTTCCATTGCCCTCCCCGACGCAGCTTTCATGATGCGCACCCCCCCCGAGTGGGACTCGAATCAACTGTTCAACAACGCCGACAGCTTTGGCATGTCGTTTGATCAGGCCTGGCAGGCCTCTCTGGCGGCCGACCCCTCCCCGGACCTGAGCGAGGCGGAGAGGCTCGCGGCCATCCTGGACGCCCTGAGTGACCACCCTTTCGCCATCAACCAGCCGGATCTGGTGGCCCAGGTGGCGGCGTTCCGCCTGCGGTTGCTGGGCGGCTGAGGCTGGGGCTGGGGCATGCTGCACCGCAACGTTCTTCGGCTTCCACTACAGGCTTCCAGCAAAGGCTCCGGCCAGAAACTGCCAGCGCAGGCTCCGCTCATAGGATCCGCTCATGACCACGACCCTGCGCCGTCTGGTGGAGATGCTGAGCGCCGGCTTCAGCAACCAGCACCAGGCGTTTGAGAACCCACCGATCTACGCCCACATCCTGGTGGCCTTCCGTCCCGTGCCGCAGCTCGGAGAAGGTGCCTTGCTGCTGGAGCAGTCGTATGCCTTCGCACCGCGGCAGCCCTACCGGATCCGCATCCTGCGGGCTGAGGCGTCACCGGATGGCTCGGTGCGCATCCATAACCACGCGTTGGTGGAGGAGAAGCGGTTCTGGGGGGCTGTGGAGGAGCCGGAGCGGATGGCGACGATCCAGAACGACGACCTGCGCCTGCTCAAGGGCTGCTCGTACGTGGTTCGCCAGCAGGGAGACGGTTTCGTGGGCGAGGTGGAGCCCGGCTGTGGTTGCCTGGTGGAACGCAAGGGGAGCGTGGCCTACCTGGTGAGCAGCTTTGAGCTCGATCCCCGCGGGATGCGCACGATCGACCGCGGCCACGATCCGGAAACCCACCAGCAGCTGTGGGGATCAGTGGCTGGCCCCTTCGAGTTTCAGCGAACCCACGATTACAGCGCAGAGATCCCAGCCGATTGGTTCGCCGCCTGAGGCATGACCGGGGCGGGCGGCACAGCCTGCCCCACCAACTTCAAGACTTCTTCATGAAGAGAATGTCATGAACTCTTATTTTGTAAAGGAGTATGTGTGGATGCTTTTCATTCACCAAGATCGCGACGAGAGCCTCTAGCTTCTACCACCAGCACAACACTTTCGCATGCCTCTGCCCCTGCTCGAATACAGCCAGATCGCGCAAAATGCCCGCGTCAAAAGCTATTCCGTCGGCAGTGAGGAGGATCCCCGCCGCTCCCCCGAAGGCCTGCGCCGCAGCCCTCAGGACATGGACGCTTTGATCGAGCGCTCCTACCGCCAGATCTTCTTCCACGCCTTCAAAGTCGACCGCGACGCCGCCCTGGAATCGCAGTTTCGCAACGGCCAGATCACAACACGACTCTTCATTCGCGGTCTTCTGCTATCGCCGCGATTCCGTGAAGGCTTCTATCGCTGCAACAGCAATTACGCGATGGTGGATCAGATCGTCGGCCGCGTTCTCGGCCGCAAAGTGAATGGGGATGGGGAACGGCTCGCTCTCTCCATTCTGATTGCGCAGCGCGGGCTTGAAGGCTGTGTCGATGCCCTGCTGGAGTCGAATGAGTATCTCGATCGTTTCGGCGAGATGGACGTTCCCCAGCAATTGGGACGTGTGCTGCCTGGCAACCCCGGCGGTGAGCTGCCGTTCAACCAGCAAGCCCCCCGTTACACCGCTTACTGGAGGGACGCCCAGTCCAAACGAGCGCCTGCAGGGCCCTTCCGCGGCACCCGCTCCTGGGGCAGCACCCCCCACATGGTGATGGGCACCGACGTGATGGCTCCCGGCCCGGTTCCCGTTCAGGTGTCGCCCACCTGGAAGAACGGCCAACCACCACGCCTTGCGATGAATCTCTGGCTGCTGGCCGGAGGCCTCGGCGCTCTCGAACTGGTGAGGGTGCTGCTCACAACGGCTGGCGCCATGCTGAGCACCGGTTCCGGGGGCTGAGTCCCAAGCGTGAGCAAGGGCTTGGGCGCCCATGGCCCAGGCCCATCGTTCATCTTCAGATGGCTTGCCCAGGCAGCCCGATTCAGGCCGTCAGTTCATCCATGAAGGGTTGTTCCTCGTCCTCGGGAAACACATCGTCGGCTTCGCTGGGACGTTCAGGGCGCTCCAAGGCTGCCGGCATGGAACGCGCCTTCGCCAGCGACGGCTCCTGAGCATGGAGGCCGAACACCTTGGCCCCGCTCATGGCGCCAGCAGCCTCAGCAGCGGCCAGATTGTCCCTGTCGCCAGGCTCGGGCGGCGATGCTTCGAGCAACGACTCTTCCAACGGGCGCCCTTCGACCTGCGCGCGGCGCCTGGGCTGGGCATGCAGCACCTGCAAACGCGGCGGCGCGGCATTGGCTTCAGCAACTACCCCTTGTGTCCCCTCCAGCAGCGACTCCAGAGAGGCAAGCCGTTGGCCGGTGGCTTCCAGCACATCCACCAGAGCGGCGGCGCTGCCGGCTTGCACCGAAGCCTGCTCTTCCAGGCACCGCTTCTGCTCATCCCAGCGGCCCATGCGCTCTTCCAGCTCCAGCAGACGGAGGGTGAGCGTTTCGCAGATCACACTGAGCGACTGGAGCTGAAGGCTCATGCGATGGGACCAAGAATCCGCCGCAGGCAGGGACGTCATGGCTTCACACAACAGACCAAGGCATGGCCGGATGGTATCGGCGTTGGCGGATGGCGCCAGATCTCTGCTTTGTAACGATTCTGGAACCAGGCGCTGGAGGTTGTAGTCCCCCCATAGGATCCCGCTAATGCCAGACCCGTCCGCGAGTGCCGCGCCGTGTACGGCACCCTCCCGACAGGCCCTGTCTCCCCACCCCCGGCTCGCACGCCCATGACACTCGTCAACGCTGCCTATCTGGGCATTGACCGTTTTTCGACCTCGCAAAACAAGGAAAACTGGCTGAACGCCACCGAATCCGACAAGGCCACATTGATTCGGGCTGTTTACCAGCAGGTTCTCGGCTTCCAATACGTCCTCAAGAGCGATCGCCTTGAGGGTCCTGAATCCCTGTTCCGTCGTGGCTATCTGAGTGTGCGCGAGCTGGTTCGCCAGATCGCCAAGAGCAGCCTCTACCGCAAGCGCTTCTTCGAAAGCACCAACCCCTACCGGTTCATCGAACTCAACTTCAAGCATCTTCTCGGGCGCGCTCCCCAGAACAAGGCCGAAATGCTTGAGCACTTCACCATCCTGCAGGAGCAGGGCTTCGACGCCGAAATCGATTCCTACATCGACAGCGCCGAGTACCAGGAGCGTTTCGGAGAAGATCAGGTCCCTTACCTCCACGGCTGGAATTACTCCGCCGGGCAGCAGGGCCTTCAGTTCTCCTACCTCCTCCAGCTCACCCGCGGCGTGGCCGCTTCTGTGAAAGGTGATCTGGCCAAGAACCAATCACGTCTCAACCCCTCCATTCACAAGGAAGCGCCCATTCCGGTGGTGAGCCCGAATGCCTGCGGTTCGGCTTTCCGCAAGGTGGAAGACGATGGCGTCACCCGCATGGGCGTGGGTGCTGGCCAGCAAGGCCGCACCTATCGCGTTGAGATCACTGGTTTCAACAACTACAAACTGCACAAGCGCAGCAACCGTGTGCGCTTCATTCCGTTCGACAAACTGCTGGAGTACCAGCAGCAGATTCACCGCCAGGGTGGCAAGGTTGCCAGCCTCACACCAGTGAACTGATCTTTTTCTCCATCCCCTCGCCATCCCAGCCATGAAGGTCTCCGCAGGCACCCGCGGCAGCAGCTTCAGCAGCAACCGCCAAGTCACCATCAGCGTCACCGGCATCGTCAACAACGACTATGTGCGCAGCTCTGATTGCGTCATGCAGGTTCCCTACACCCGCATGAACGACACGCTTCGGCTCGTGAACCGCCTTGGCGGCAAGGTCACCAACGTCTCCGTCAGCGGCGGCGATATCGCAGCGGATTGATTCCGGCGGGGACAACCCACGCCGCCTAGCGCCTGAAGCCTGGGGCCCTTCCTGGGCCTCTTCTCATCAAACCTCCTCCATGGGAGGTTTTTTTATGGCAGCAATGACCTGGATTGGAACGGGCGGCGTGAACCCCGGAAACCAGTCCAGGGTGAAGGAGAGTCTTCAGCCAGCCCGACTTGAGCCGGGGACTCGACCATGAAACACACCAGGCCTTCACCCGAACAGATCCTCCGCACGCTCCAGCCCGAAGGGCTTCTGCGAAGCAGTGGAAGCTTCTGGCTGAGGCAGAGCTGGAGAAGGCAATGCGCAAAGACCTTGCCGAGAGCAACTTCTGAGCCCGGAACTCCGGCACAGGGCCGTCGTGGTCCTGCAGGAGCGATACCGGGCATCTGAACGCTTCGTCTGTCGGGTGGCTGGCCAGCACAGAAGCACGCAGAGCCATGGCGGCAAGGTCATCGATCTGGAGGAGAGCAAGCTCCGGCGGCGTCCCCGAAGGATCGCGGCCGAACACATCCGCTGGGACAGCCGCATGGCCTATCGCCTTCGGCGTGAGGGCTGGATGGTGAATCACAAGTGAGTGCAACGGCTGTGGCGGGAGATAGGCCTGCAGCGCCCCACTCCTCGCAAGCAGAAGCGTGCACGACCCGCCGAAGGCTCCGTGCGGCCGCACCAGGGTGAGCATCCCCATCAGGTGTGGGCCATGGACGTCCAGTTCGATGCCACCGCTGATGGAAGGCGGCTCAAGTTCCTGAACGTGATCGACGAGGACAGCCGCCTGTGCCAGGCGATCCGTCTGGGACGGCGTTGCAAGGCCATAGATGTGGTGGCGGTGCTGGAGAAGCTCATCAGGCTCTACCCAGCTCCGGCCTTCATCCGCAGTGACAACGGGCCGGAGTTCATTGCTCATGCCCTCAGACGCTGGAGCGAGAGCATCGGTACGGGAACGGCCTAGATCGAGCCAGGATCGCCTTGGCAGAACGGCTTGCCGAGTCGTTGAACGGACGGTTCCGCGATGCGTTCCTGAATACGGAACTGTTCTCGACACCAACCAAGGCCCAGTTGCCATCAGACCAATGGCAGAGGGACCACCACAACACCCATGAGCTCCGCTTGACTTCGTCTACAGGCCGCACTCAGCCCTCCAGGGTCATGCGCCCCTGGGAGCAGCTCAACTGGGAGCTGCAGCATGGCCACAACCAACAACTCTCCTTCGGCCTGGACCGATCAAGGGGGTGACTTCAGGGGTGCGGTCGGGCAGCGCGGAGCTGGGCTGGCCAGTGTCAATCCGAACCGAGCTGAACTGGACGCACTTGACCAGCACGGAATCGGACTGGACGCGTTGATCCCCTCAACGTTGAACTTGCAGCGCTCGAGCAGGATTCCCACAACTCGTGGGCATCAAAGTGATCCCACACATGGGATTTTCACCAGGTTTCTGTTCGCTCAGATACATTCACTGGGGCCTGCCACCTCAGCCTGGGCACAGAAAGCCTGGCTTCACCACGCAAAAGCCTTGCCCCGCAATGGATATCAGCAGGCAATGACCATTTGTTAAGCATCGCTCACAAGATTAGGCGTTGGGCCAAAAATACGTAGGCCAAGTCGGGGGTCCGCTGGCACCGGTCAAACAACGGTGTTCAGCGCAAGACACACCTTTCTGGCTCGCGTGAACGCCTTTGGCGCTCTCGCTTTGCACACCCACCCTCCCGACCCCACCCGTCGAGAACAGGAGCTCATTTACATGTTCGACGCCTTCACCAAGGTCGTTGCTCAGGCTGATGCCCGCGGCGAATTCCTCAGCAGCGCCCAGATCGACGCCCTGGCGTCGGTTGTCGCTGACAGCAACAAGCGCATGGATGCTGTCAACCGCATCACCTCCAACGCCTCCAGCCTCGTCACCAACGCTGCTCGCGATCTCTTCGATCAACAGCCTGCTCTGATCGCCCCCGGTGGCAACGCCTACACCCATCGCCGCATGGCTGCCTGCCTGCGCGACATGGAGATCATCCTCCGCTACGTCACCTACGCCGTCTTCACCGGCGACGCTTCCGTCCTGGAAGATCGTTGCCTCAACGGCCTTCGCGAAACCTATCTCGCCCTCGGCGTCCCCGGCGCTTCGGTGGCTGAAGGAGTCCGCAAGATGAAGGACGCCGCCATCGCTCTCGTCAACGATCGCAACGGCATCACCCCCGGTGATTGCTCCGCTCTCGTTTCCGAAATCGGCACCTACTTCGATCGCGCCGCCTCTGCTGTCGGCTGATCGGCTGCACCTGGATCGGCTGGTCTCATCCCGCTGATCCAACCCTTTCTTCGGTTCCCACCTTCTTCTCCTTCACCCAATGTCGAAGACTCCCCTCACCGAGGCCGTTGCTGCCGCCGACTCCCAGGGTCGTTTCCTGAGCAACACCGAGCTCAACGCCGCCTTCGGTCGCTTCGAGCGCGCCAAGAACGCCCTCGAAGCTGCTCGCCAGCTCACCGCCAACGCTGACGCTCTCGTCAACGGCGCTGCTCAGGCCGTCTACAACAAGTACCCCTACACCACCCAGCAGCAGGGTTCCAACTTCGCCTCCACCCCCCGGGGCAAAGAGAAGTGTGCCCGTGACATCGGTTACTACCTCCGTCACATCACCTATTCCCTCGTTGCTGGTGGCACCGGCCCCCTCGATGAGTACCTCATCGCTGGTCTCGATGAAATCAACCGTGCCTTCGAGCTCTCCCCCTCCTGGTACGTTGAAGCCCTGAACTACATCAAGGCCAACCACGGCGTCTCCGGCGACCCCGGTGTCATCGCCAACAACTACATCGACTACGCCATCAACGCCCTCGTCTGATCCCTCGTGGATTCAACGATGCAACCGAGGATTCTCTCCTCGCTTGCCATCGGCGCAACGGAGGCCTCACGGCCTCCTTTTTTTTACCCTCTTCCAGCCCGGCACCCATGACACTCGTCAACGCCGCCTATCTCGGCATTGAGCGCTTCGCCAACGATCGCGGTAACGAAAATTGGAGCAACGGCTCCGATCAGGACAAAGGGAAACTGATCCGCGCCGTTTACCGGCAGGTTTTCGGTTACCAATACCTGATGGAGAGCGAGCGGCTTGAAGGGGCAGAGTCCCTCTTCAAGAACGGCTACCTCAGCATCCGCGAGTTGGTGCGGATGATGGCGAAAAGTGGCCTGTACAGGGCAAAGTTCTTCGAGAACTGCAACCCCTACCACTTCATTGAACTGAATCACAAGCATCTGCTCGGCCGCGCCCCTCACAGCAAGGCGGAGATGCTGCATCACTTCACGATCCTCCAGGAGCACGGCTACGACGCCGAAATCGACTCCTACATCGACAGCGATGAGTATCAGGCGCGGTTCGGGGAAGAAACAGTTCCCTACCTGCATGGCTGGGATTACTCCGCAGGCCATGCCGGTCGTCAGTTCTCGTGGCTGATGCAGCTCACCCGCGGAGCGGCTGCTTCGGTGAAGGGTGACACTGCCGGCACCAACTTCCGTCTCGGCAAGGCCCTCCACCAGGACCGTGCACTGCCCGTGGTGAGCCCGAACGCCGCCGGTGCAGGCTTCCAGCCCACCAAGGTCGCCAACGAGTCGATCACCAAGATGGCCAAGGGGATCGGCCAGCAGGCGAAGATGTATCGGGTGGAAGTCACCGGGTTCAACAACTACCGGCTGCACAAGCGCAGCAACACGGTGCGCTTTGTTCCCTTCAACAAAATGCTGGAGTACCAGCAGATGATTCACCGTCAAGGTGGCCGCGTGGCCAGCGTCACACCGGTGAACTGACTCAACGTCCCCAGAATCCATGGGCATCAGGCCCGGCGGTGACCCCGCCGGGCTTTTTTGTGGCCGTGCAGCGCCACCACCGTCCCTGCCGTGCACCTGGCTGTCAAGAGAGAAGCGGCAGGAGCACGGGGCTGTCGCCAGAAACAGCACGCACCAGCCAAGGCTGGCGGGTCAGCCTGTCGGCCAGAGCAGGGCGATTGGAGCGGCGCGCCTCAGCCGAGCAGCCGCCGACCTGATCGTGGGCCGCAGGGCACCAATCCAGTGACATCGGGCCAGTGAGGTTTGACCAGTGGCGTTGGGCGGCCAGGCAGCTCACTCAGAGACGGAGCGTCTTCACCAGCGGCGGAGCGCTTTGACCCACTGAGCAGCGATTCGTCCGGCAGCGGGGCGACATGGCCAGCCCCGTCTATGGATCTGGGTGCTGGCGTGGTGACCGCGCCGCCCGGGCACCAGCGGACATCGACGCGGACCTTGCCGGAGCGGGGCAACCGCCCTGTGGAGGCAAGACACACAGGCTTGACCACTCAAGGCCTTGGGGCCGACTTCAAGAGAAGGCCGGCCGACCAGGAGCAATGGCTGACCGCTGCGGGGAACGGCCACTGGCGGACCCGGGCCAGCGAGGCGGAATCCGGAACGATGCCTGCAGCCTCAGGGCTTGCCAACGGGGAGGGGCGTCGCCATCGTTGTAGCGTGGAGGCACAGACAAGGGGGTCTGACCCCAGTGCGCAAGGGGCTAGGTGACCCTTTGTGAACTTCCCACGGAACGGGTGCGTTCGTCCGCAGAATAGCGCAGTCGATCGGAAGAATCCGATCGCTGTCAACCCCATCCCGACCCCGATCGTCGAGAACAGGAGCTCATTTACATGTTCGACGCCTTCACCAAGGTCGTTGCTCAGGCTGATGCCCGCGGCGAATTCCTCAGCAGCGCCCAGATCGACGCCCTGGCGTCGGTTGTCGCTGACAGCAACAAGCGCATGGATGCTGTCAACCGCATCACCTCCAACGCCTCCAGCCTCGTCACCAACGCTGCTCGCGATCTCTTCGATCAACAGCCTGCTCTGATCGCCCCCGGTGGCAACGCCTACACCCATCGCCGCATGGCTGCCTGCCTGCGCGACATGGAGATCATCCTCCGCTACGTCACCTACGCCGTCTTCACCGGCGACGCTTCCGTCCTGGAAGATCGTTGCCTCAACGGCCTTCGCGAAACCTATCTCGCCCTCGGCGTCCCCGGCGCTTCGGTGGCTGAAGGAGTCCGCAAGATGAAGGACGCCGCCATCGCTCTCGTCAACGATCGCAACGGCATCACCCCCGGTGATTGCTCCGCTCTCGTTTCCGAAATCGGCACCTACTTCGATCGCGCCGCCTCTGCTGTCGGCTGATCGGCTGCACCTGGATCGGCTGGTCTCATCCCGCTGATCCAACCCTTTCTTCGGTTCCCACCTTCTTCTCCTTCACCCAATGTCGAAGACTCCCCTCACCGAGGCCGTTGCTGCCGCCGACTCCCAGGGTCGTTTCCTGAGCAACACCGAGCTCAACGCCGCCTTCGGTCGCTTCGAGCGCGCCAAGAACGCCCTCGAAGCTGCTCGCCAGCTCACCGCCAACGCTGACGCTCTCGTCAACGGCGCTGCTCAGGCCGTCTACAACAAGTACCCCTACACCACCCAGCAGCAGGGTTCCAACTTCGCCTCCACCCCCCGGGGCAAAGAGAAGTGTGCCCGTGACATCGGTTACTACCTCCGTCACATCACCTATTCCCTCGTTGCTGGTGGCACCGGCCCCCTCGATGAGTACCTCATCGCTGGTCTCGATGAAATCAACCGTGCCTTCGAGCTCTCCCCCTCCTGGTACGTTGAAGCCCTGAACTACATCAAGGCCAACCACGGCGTCTCCGGCGACCCCGGTGTCATCGCCAACAACTACATCGACTACGCCATCAACGCCCTCGTCTGATCCCTCGTGGATTCAACGATGCAACCGAGGATTCTCTCCTCGCTTGCCATCGGCGCAACGGAGGCCTCACGGCCTCCTTTTTCATGCGCCTGCCTGAATCTGCCTGGCTGACGCCGGCAGGCTCAGGCAGGGCCACCGGACACCGGTCCGGTTGTTCTTCCGGCAAAGGCAGGCCACCCGCCTGCCTTTGCGAACCCGACACACAGCGGCCATGGATGTCGCCGGATCCACCATCGACACACCCCTCTCAGACCCTGCCGCCACGGGCGGTGGCGCACCGATTTCGGAAGCGGAGGCCCTGCGGCGGCTCCGCCAGAGCGAAGACCAGTCGTTGCAGTATTACGCCGCCTGGTGGCTGGGTCGCATGCGCAGCCGCCACCCCGACGCCGTGCCCCTGTTGTGCGTGGCCCTGAGGCAGCGCCAGCCCCGCCAGCTGGACGCCGGGGTGGAGCACAATGCCGTCGCCCGCAACGCCGCCCGCGCCCTGGGCAAGCTCGGCTCTGCCGACGCCGTCGCCGACCTGATCGAAGCGCTCGACGATGAGGACGACGGGCTGCGCGAAGCCGCGGCCCGGGCCCTCGGTGAGCTGGGAGCCACCGCCGCGGTGGAGACGCTCTGCCGACGGCTCGCCAGCGGTCCCGCTGTGGCCGGGGCCGTGCAGCCGGCCAGCAGTCGGCTGCAGGAACCCTGCGAAGCGCTGCTGGAAGCCCTTGGGTCGCTTGGGCAGGCCACGCCCACAGTGCTGGCGGTGATCGAGCCCTTCGTGGCGCATGAGCGGCCGTTGATCCGCAGCGCCGCCTGCCGCGCTCTGCTGCAGCTCACGGGCGACCATCGCTGGGGCGAGCAGCTGGTGGAACTGCTTGATCATCCCCAGCTGCAGGTGCGGCGCGCCGCCTTGATGGATCTGGGAGCTGCCGGCTGGCGGCCTGCGCTGGAGCCGATTCGCCGCACCCTGGCCGAAAACAGCCTCAAGCTGATCGCTTTGCGCGGGCTGGCGGAAAACCTGCAGCCGCCCGCCATGTCCGATCCCGCCACCACCGCTGTGCTGACAGTGATGGACGACCTGCTCTGACCATGTCATCTGCTGATCCGAGCGTTCTGATTCGCAACCTCAAGGAGGCCGACAGCCCCGTCGGGCTGCTGCAGGCCACCCGCGCCCTGGCAACGGCCTGCCATCCAGAGGCTGCTGTCCATCTGGTGGAGGTGCTGGGCTTCAACAATCCCGGGGCAGCGGTGGCGGCGGTGGAGGGATTGGTCGCCCTCGGCACCTCTGCCGTGGAGCCCCTGCTGACCAACATCGACGGCTACAACTACGGCGCCAGGGCCTGGGCCGTGCGCGCCCTCTCCGGCATCGGTGATCCCCGCGGCCTGGCGGTGCTGGAGGAGGCCCTTGCCGAAGACATCGGGCCGAGCGTGCGGCGCGCGGCGGCCCGCGGGCTCGGCCAGCTGCGGTTGGAGAGCCTGCCGCAGGAGGAGCGCAGCGCCATCTGGCAGCGCTGTCTCACGGGGCTGCTGGCTGGAGCGGCCGATCCGGAATGGGTGGTGCGCTATGCCGTCGTGGTGAGCCTGGAGCAACTGCTGCCCCATCCTCTTGCGGCTGAACAGCGCGTGCGCGGGCTGGCGCAGCTGGAGGGACTGGCCGCGCCGGCTTCGGAAGACACCTTGGTGGTGCGTCTGCGCGCCAGGCTGGCGCTCGACAATCTGTCTGGCTGATGGCGATGGCTCCCACCCGTGTCCTGTTTGTCTGCCTCGGCAACATCTGCCGCTCCCCGGCGGCGGAAGGGGTGTTCCTCAGCCAACTGGAGCAGGCCGGGCTCTCGCACGCCTTTGCTGTGGATTCCGCCGGCACGGGCGGTTGGCATGTGGGCCATCCCGCCGATGCGCGCATGCGCGCCGCTGCCGAGCGGCGCGGCATCCTGCTCACCAGCCGGGCCCGCCAGCTCGAGCGGAGCGATCTCGACCGCTTCGACCACATCCTCACGATGGATGAGGACAACCTGGCCGCCGTGCGTGCCCTGGCCGGCGACGGGAACCACAGAGCCACGGTCACCCCACTCACCACCTACTGCCGCCGCCACAGCGCCAGGCACGTGCCCGATCCCTATTACGGCGGCAGTCAGGGATTCGAGCAGGTGCTCGACCTTCTGGATGACGCCTGCGCCGGACTGTTGGCACACCTCGAAGCCAGTGGCGGCGAGGGTGGCTCTGCCAGTGGAGGCGCCGCCGGCGGTGGACACGACCCTGGCGGTGGAGCTGGAAACGGAGCCGGCGCGGCTTAGGCCGGATCCGGCCAGGCCTCTTCCGGCACCCGCTCGCGAAACAGTTCGGTGAGCCGTTCGATCACCGCTTCGATCGCCATACCATCGGTGATCACCTCCACCGCATCCTCGGCCTGGAGCAGGGGCGCAACAGCCCGGGTCGAATCGAGCCGATCGCGTTCGGCGATCTGCGCCTCCAGCTCCGCGCCTGCTGGTACAGCGAAGCCCCGCTCCGCCAGATCGAGCGCCCGGCGACGCGCCCGCTCCGCCACGGTGGCCGTGAGGAACACCTTCAGCTCGGCGTCCGGGAATACAGCTGTGCCGATGTCGCGGCCTTCGGCCACCAGGCCGCCGCGCTCCCCCATGCCCTGCTGCTGACGAGTGAGCGCCTCACGCACACAGGCATGGGCCGCCACCACGGACACCTGAGCGGTGACGTCCGGACTGCGGATCGCCGTGGTGATATCGGTGCCGTTGATGGTGACGCACGGTTCGCCGCCGGGGCCGTTGTCGAGGCGAAGCTCCAGGGCCTCGAGCAGGGGAGCCACAGCCGCGGCATCGGCAGGATCGGCCCCCTGGCGCTGCACCCACCAGGTGACGGCGCGGTACATGGCGCCGGTGTCGAGATAGATCAGCCCCAGCCGCCGGGCGAAGGCGCGGGTCACTGTGCTCTTGCCGGCGCCAGCGGGGCCGTCGATGGCGACGATCGGGAGACGGGTCATCAGAACGGTGTGATCGATCAGGCGGCTGGGCCCGCAACGGACGGCCACGGCGAGCAGAGCCATGGCGCGGAGCTGGGTCACCGGCGCCAGGGTCTGGGGGACCACCAGCTCGGCGTACTCCACCGCAAGGGCGGCAGCCTCGAGACCTTGGCACACCGCCTGCTGCACCACGGCGGCGCTGCGTTCGCCTGCGGCCACCAGGGCCCGGCCGGCTTCCAGCGCCCGGGGCAGGGCTGCAGCCTGCAGGCGTTGGGAAGAGGTGAGATAACGGTTGCGGGAGCTGCCGGCCACGCCATCGGCTTCACGCCAGGTGGGACAGCCGCGGATCTGCAGCGGCAGCCCGAGATCGGCCACCACCCGACGCAGCACCACCAGCTGTTGCCAGTCTTTTTCGCCGAGCCAGAGCTGCTCAGGGCGGATGAGACCCAGCAAACGGCAGACCACCGTGGCCACCCCTTCGAAGTGGCCCGGGCGGTGCCGGGCGCAGAGGCCGGCAAGCAAGGCCGGCGGCGGGCACACGCGGGTGAGGCCTGCGTCACCACCGGGGAAGAGCTCTTCGGCCGTGGGCACGAACAACGCCATTGCTCCGGCCGCCTCAGCCAGAGCACGATCGGCCTCCAATGTGCGGGGGTACGACTGGAAGTCCTCGCCCGGGCCGAACTGGAGCGGGTTGACGAACAGGCTCACCAGCACGCGTGGCTGGTGGCGGCGGCCATCCGGCGCGGGCACCGGCCGGCCGGCCCGCTCGATCAGGCTGAGATGGCCGGGGTGAAGCGCCCCCATGGTGGGCACGAAGTGGAGGGGCACGTTCCGGGTGGAGGGGGTGCCGCACCAATGCTGCAGGTCCCGGCGAGTTCTCAGCAGGCGCACCGGCTCCACAAGCGAAAGGCCCCAACCGAGGGATTCTCGGATGGGGCCTGTGCACCCCTCAGAAGGGGTGTTGAAGAGGAAGACCTACCGCAGGACTTCCAGGCGGACCGGGGCGAGGCCGCTGGCCACGAGGCCCAGGTGCTGGGCGGCTCCATGGGCGAGGTCAATGACGCGGCCGCCGGTGAAGGGGCCTCGGTCATTGATGCGCACCACGGCCGTGCGGCCGTTGTTGAGGTTGGTGACCCGCACCTTGGTGCCGAAGGGGAGGGTGCGGTGGGCGGCCGTCATGGTGCCGGGGCGGAACACCTCGCCGTTGGCGGTGCGATTGCCGAAGAAGCCGGGGCCGTACCAGCTGGCTTTGCCGCTGCTCACGTTGACGACGCGCGGGGCGCGGGGAGCTGGGGCGACAGGGGCGGGAACAACCGGGCGCACTTCGGGTTCGGGAGCGACTTCGCTCTGCACTTCCCGGATGGCCACGTCAGTGCTGGTTTCGAGCTGGACCGTGGGCTGGCTCACCTGGGCCGAAGCCAGCAGGGGGGACTTGTGGGAAAGGGTCGAATCAGCCAGAGCCGGTACGGCGAGGCTGCTGCCGGAGAGCAGAAAGGCGATGGCGCCAAGGGAAAAGGAAGGTTGCATAACGCTCGGAACGCCCCTGGGTGAAAGAAATCGCCAATGAGAATTGGGAAATTTCTTTGGCTCTCCGCGCCAGGTAACGACCTGGAGCATCGAGCAGACGAGGGGAATTCCTGGGCAGAAGTAACGGCCCGGCAAAGTTAGGCTGTCTTTTCAGTGCAGTTCGGCCAGGAATACGCCAAAGAAAATGATCAGGAACAATCATCAAAGCCGACATCCCTGTCACTGTCTGCACTTCCTGACCACCGCCGCCCAGGCAATGATCAGCGAACCCGATCACCCCGATCAGCGCCGCTGATGGTTTCCTGTGCCAATCGACCCAGCGTCTACCGGAAATGGCGCCCGCCGGTCGCGAGCGGCACCGCATTCAGCGCAATCTGTCCCGCTGCATCGGAGGATCGGAGCGGAGATCGCCCGCCCTGAAGGACCTGAGCCATGGACTACCGCAGTGCAGGGGTGGATGTGGTCGCCGGTCGCGCCTTCGTTGAGCGCATCCGCAGCAGCGTGGATTCGACCCGCCGGCCTGAGGTGGTGGGGAACCTCGGCGGCTTTGGAGGGCTGTGCCGGCTGCCGGCCGGGCTGAAGAAGCCGCTTCTCGTCTCCGGCACCGATGGCGTGGGCACCAAGCTGGAACTGGCGCAGGCCCATGGCCGTCACCACGACGTGGGCATCGACCTGGTGGCCATGTGCGTGAACGACGTGGTCACCAGCGGCGCCGAGCCTCTGTTCTTTCTCGACTACATCGCCACCGGCAAGCTGAGTCCTGAGGCCATGGCGGCCGTGGTGGAAGGCATCGCCGACGGTTGCCGTCAGAGCGGCTGTGCCCTGCTGGGTGGGGAAACCGCCGAGATGCCCGGCTTCTACCCCAGCGGTCGGTACGACCTGGCGGGGTTCTGCGTGGCGGTCGTGGAAGAGGACGCACTCATCGATGGGCGGCAGGTCAGCGCCGGTGATCGCCTCATCGCCCTGGGCAGCAGTGGCGTCCACAGCAACGGTTTCAGCCTGGTGCGACGGGTATTGGAGGCGGCAGGAGCCAGCAGTGAAACGCGGCTGCCCGGCAGCGGCGCGTCGGTGATCGAGGCCCTGCTGACGCCCACCCAGCTGTATCCCGCCGCAGTGAAGGCCCTGCTGACTGCTGGGGTACCGCTCCGGGCAATGGCCCACATCACCGGCGGCGGACTGCCGGAAAACCTGCCACGCGCCCTGCCGGCACACCTGCACGCAGTGATCGATCCCGCCAGCTGGGAGCGGCCTGCGCTGTTCTGCTGGCTGCAGGAACAGGGCAGCATCCCGGAAGAAGACCTCTGGAACACCTTCAACCTGGGGGTGGGATTCGTGCTGGTGGTACCGCCGGCGGCCCTGCCTGATGCGCTTGCCGTGTGCGCCGCCATCGGCCAGGCGGCCTGGCCATTGGGAGTAGTGGCAGAGGGCTCTGCAAGCAACCGTCTACTTGGGGGGTTGCCGTACTGACACCGCCTGCCAGAAATGACAAATTGGATTCGGCTTATCCGCGATCGGTCGTCGAGCAGGTGACACGATTCGCTTCACATGCTCCCCAGGCCTTCTGGAGCCAGCAGGAGCCACGTCTTCGTCGATAACTCCCTTTGTCCATGATTCCCAACCCCGGTCGCATCACCCGTCGCCGCAGCTCCGCTCCTCCTCTGGCTCCCGTGCCGCCTCGTCGCCACGGCGAAAGCTTCTCCCGACCCCCGATCCGCCCCACCTTTCTCACCCTGAGGGACTACGGCAAGGTGTATGTGGCGGATCTACCGCGCCTCTCGGATGGCCAGCTGGGCCACGTGCTCAAGGAAGCCCGCGACATCCTCGAGAGTCTCAACAACCGCCTCAAGGAACTTGAACTGCAGGCCTCGCTCAGCCCGCTGGAGCAGGAAACCGTGATCCGGGCCGGCACCAAACGGGATGTGACCGAGCGCTTCATTCAGGCCCTTACCGAAGAGCTCGAACAGCGCCGCAACAACCCCGCCCTGCGCGCCGCCGTGGGCGAATCCCTGGCCCGTACCTTCCTGGAGATGGCTCGCCATCGGCTGCCAGGTTCAACCTTCGATTCCCTCCTGCAGGAGGCGATGGCCGCCTGCGGCGGCGACGACGGCTCCGCTCTGGCTGAAGCGGACGACATCGCCGACGAGGACGAATCGGAGGAACGCTCCGCCCCGGTGCTGGTGCGCGTCACCCGGCCTGCCGCCATGCCGGTGGTGCTCACACCCGATGCCTCCCCGGCGTAAGCCCCCAGGGCGCCTGTTCATCCATCGCCCGCCGTTTCAGAGCGCTTGGGTTCAGGCGCTCTGAAAGGGATTGGCCGGCATGCGCACCGGCAGGGCCAGTGCCAGCCCATCAAGCTCGTGGCGTTCAGCAGCGCTGAGCTGCCAGGCCAGCGCTGACGCTGCTCCATCCACCTGTGCCGGCGTGCGCAGGCCGGGGATCGGCATGGCTCCGTGGGCGCGGCACCAGTTCAGCGCCACTTCCGCCACCTGGGCCCCACGGGCATGGGCCATCGCCCGCATCGCCTCGAGCAACGGGGTGATACGCGGCCATAAGCGGCGGTACAACACACCCCTCGGGCCTACCGGCCAGCTCTCGCCAGCCCGGTGGCGATCGCTGAGCAGCCCCAGGGCGAGCGGGCTGTAGGCGATCAGCTCGACGCCGAGCTCGCGGCAACAGTCCGCCACGCCCCCCGGCGCCAGGGCCTCAGGTGCCAGCAGCGAGATCTGCACCTGCAGGCTCGCCAGCCGCACCCCTCGCTCGGCCAGGTGCCGGTGCACGCGGCGCAGGCGCTGCGGGCCCATGTTCGACACCCCCAGGCTGGTGGCAGCGCCGGCCAACACCCGATCCGCCAGTCCGTCGAGCAGGGGCCCCTCCTGCCAGGGCGCGTAGCGGGCGGTGCTCCAGTGCAGTTGCACCCGGTCGAGCTTGCCTCGCAGGCGCTCGCTTGATGCATCGAAGGCACGCCCGAAACCGCCGCGGCCCAGCCGCCAGGGGAAGGGGGCCAGTTTGGTGGCCAGGCACAACGCCTCCCGCTCGCCGGGTGGCAGGGCCGCAGCGAAGCGGCCGAGCAGGGTTTCGCTGCGGCCCGTGAACCGGCCGGTGCCGTAGGAGTCGGCGGTGTCGAAGAACCGGAAGCCCTGGGCCACCGCCCGCTGAAACGTGGCCTCCAGCTCGGCGTCGTGCCGCTCGGGCTGGTAGCCCCACAGAAACTGGTTGCCCCAGGCCCAGGTGCCCACGCCGATGGCTGGGACCGCCGCTGCCGGTGCAGCAGGCTCGAGGGAGGAACTCCGCTCCTGCATGGCTCCACGTTCTCCACGGCCTGGTGGCCATGATCGTGGTTCGTTGCTGTAGTGCGTCATGCAGCCAGGCGGCCGGTTGCCCGAGCCCAGCCCCGAGCCTCCCGTGGCCGTGGCTGATTCCACCCCTGCCGAACCGGTGCTGTGCCAGCACTGCGGGCGCACCGCCAGCAACGGGATCGCCTGCCAGGGGTCCTGCGTGGCCGATTCCGGCTACTGATCCACGCGTTGGCCGGCGCTTCTGCTCCGGCCGCTCCCCCGGATCAGCACAGACAATGGGGTTCATCCCGTCCCTGAGCCGTGCAAACTCCTTTGAACGTGGCGGGCCGATGGGCGGCCCGTCTCTCCTTGGCGTTACTCGCCGCCGCCCCGCTGGGCGGTTCCTTCCCTTCGGTCGTCCGAGCCGCTGAGCCGGGCGACGATTTCGGCCGGCTGCGAAAAGCACCCGACACCTGCCGCGCCAACCTGGCGGAGGCGCCGGCAGTGGCCTGCACGTCAATCCAGCTGGAACAACGCGCCCGTGGGTCGCTCAGCATCCGCTTCTTCCTGCCGGAAGCGGAGGCAGTGAGCCACCAGCTCACGTTTGCGGGGGTGTTGACGCCGGGCAGCCAGCCGCTGCAATGCCGTCAGGGCCGTTGCCGCCTGCAGGGGCCGATCGAAACGGAGATCGGCAGCATCAGCGAAAGCGGCTTCGACGGCCGTGGGCTGGCGACCAGCTTGCCGAAGGCCTGGCCGGTGCGGGGCCGCTGCAAGGTGGAGCAACTGCAACTGAGCTGCGAAGGCACATCCTTCAGCGGAGAGCGCTGGCAAGCGCAGGCCAGCTTCTGACGACGCTGCTACCGCGCCAGTGACCTGCACTCTGCCGAAGCCCCGGGCCCCCACGCCTCATGGCGGGGCGAGGAGCTAACGGTTGACTGAATAAAGAGGCGGCACCCAGATTCGAACTGGGGGTAAAGGATTTGCAATCCTCTGCCTTACCACTTGGCCATGCCGCCGCATGGGGGAGCAAACTCCCTGGACCGGATCGTATCAGCCACGGCATGCCCTCCCGTCTGCTGGTCCTGAGCAACGGGCATGGGGAGGATCTGATCGCGCTCAAGGTGATCGAGGCCCTGCAGCAGCGGCAGCCGGGCCTTGACGTGTGCGTTCTGCCCCTGGTGGGAGAAGGGCAGTGCTTTGCCGCGGCCGAAGCCGCCGGCGCCCTGCAGCGCATCGGCCCCCGCCAACGGCTGCCCAGCGGCGGCTTCAGCAACCAGAGTCTCTCCGGGCTGGTTCAGGACCTCGTCGCCGGCCTGCCCCAGCTCAGCTGGGGCCACCTGCAGACGGTGCGCCGCTGGGGGCGCACCCACCAGCCCCTGCTCGCTGTGGGAGACCTGCTCCCCCTGGCTCTGGCCTGGAGCAGCGGGGCACCGTTCGCCTTCATCGGCACCCCCAAGAGCGACTACACCTGGCGCAGCGGCCCGGGCCACAACGGCCTGGCCGATGGCTATCACCGCTGCAAAGGCAGCGAGTGGGATCCCTGGGAGTGGGCGCTGATGGGCTCGCGGCGCTGCCGGCTGGTGGCGGTCCGTGATGGGCTCACCGCCCGGGGGCTGCGCCGCCATGGGGTGCCGGCCCTGGCTCCGGGCAACCCGATGATGGATGGGCTGGCACCCACGGCCCTGCCGGCGGCTCTGGCCTCCAGCCGGCGGCTGGTGCTGCTGTGCGGCAGTCGTCTGCCGGAAGCGATCCGCAACTTCGAGCGGCTTCTTTCTGCCCTTCAGGGGCTGGCGGCAGAGCACGACACGCTGGTGTTCTGCCCGATCGGTGCCACCCCGGCGCCGGAGCAGCTCGGGCCAGCGCTGCGTGCGCATGGCTTCCAGCCTGTAGCCGTGCCCGGCGGCAGCGGCGCCGATCAGGCCTGGCGGCGGGGCGCGATGGTGCTGTTGCTGGGCCGGGGTTGCTTTCCGCGCTGGGCGGGGTGGGGAGAGCTTGGCCTGGCCACGGCGGGCACGGCCACCGAACAACTCGTGGGGCTCGGCCTGCCAGCCCTGTCTTTGCCGGGTCCTGGCCCGCAGTTCAAGCGGGCCTTCGCGCGCCGGCAGAGCCGGCTGCTGGGGGGAGCGGTGCAGGTGTGCGCCAGCCCTGGCGCATTGACCCGTCGCCTGAAGGAGCTGCTGCAGGATCCAGTCGGCATCCGCCGGCTGGGCCAGATCGGCCGGCGCCGCATGGGCAGCGCCGGCGGCAGCGAGCGACTGGCGGCCCTGCTCGAACGCCAGCTGCTGGCAGGGGGCCGGGGCTGAGGCGAGGATGGGGTCAACTCCCTACGCACCCCCCTGATGCCAGTTCCGCCCAATCGGGCCTATGCGGTGGCCACCGGCAACCTGGCCACCCTGCTGGGCATCAGCATCTCCTCCGCCCGGCGGCGGGTGGATCTGCAGGCGGCACGGGAGGAGGTGCGTGATGCCGCCGGCAGAGTGGTGATCGCCGAGCGGCTGATCGAGGCGGCGCGCGCCGATGCCCTCAGCCAGGGCCGGCTGCTGGATGAGCTGCTGGTGGCCAAGCCTTCGGAATCCAATTTCCTCGACGAGGACTGAACGTCACCGGCGCTGGGCGGATAGGGCTTCAGCGACCTTGGTCGTGGGGCGCCTCAACGGCTTTGTGCGGGCAGCCCTTCATCGGCCCTGGGCGTGCGAACCCTCAGCGACCCTGGGCCGAATGCTCGAACACGGAGCCGAAGCGGCTGCGGTCGAGGTCGGCGAACACCGGGATGCAGGCAAAGCAACGCTGCGCCAGCTCGAGGCGCTCTTCGCGTTCCAGGATCGCGCTCAGGCGGCGGTAGGCGGGCAGCAGGTAGCGGGCATCGTTGGCCGCATAGGCCAGCTGGGCCTCATCGAGCTCCTCCACCCGTCCCCAGTCGCTGCTCTGGGCCTGCTTGTCGAGCTCCACACCCACGAGCTCCTGCACCACCTCCTTGAGGCCATGGCGGGAGCTGTAGGTGCGGGCCAGGCGGCTGGCCACCTTGGTGCAGAACAGCGGCGCCACAGCGATGCCGAGCCCTTCCCCCAGGGCCGCCACATCGAAGCGGGCGAAATGGAACACCTTCTCGATCGTGGGGCTTTCCATCAGCTGCTGCAGACGCGGCGCCGCCTTCTGGCCGCGGGCGATGCGGATGCAGCAGACGTTGTCTTCGTCGTCGGCGATCTGTACCAGACAGAGGCGGTCACGGCCGTGCACCAGCCCCATGGCTTCGGTATCCACCGCCAGGGCGGGCGCGGCGGCATACAGCCCCAGCCATTCCTCGTCGAGGTCGCCATCGAAGACGGCGAAGCGGGCGGGTGCGGAGGCGGAGGAACCCATCGAAGGCGAAGCGACGGTCGTCATCGTCGCCCGCCGGGGGACTGGGAGAGAATGGCCGCCACACACGGCCCGCTCCCCATGCCCCCTGCCCTGGGCTCCACCCTGCTGCTCACCGTTCTGCTGGCGATCGGGCTGGTGTTCTTCCTGCGGGCCGCCAGCAAGGACCGCACCACGGTGGTGGAGGTGCACTCGCCCCGCCCGCCGGTGGAGGTGCTGGAGGGCCTGAGCCAATGGTTGCTGCAGCGCGGCTGGCGCACCGACAGCGGCGATGCCGAGCGGCGGGTGCTTCGCTTCCAGGGCACCGTGGCCGCCAGCACCAATCTGGCGCTGCTGCTGTCCCTGCTGGCGGCGGTGGGGGGGGCCTGCCTCGGCCTGGTGCTGCGTCAGCTGTTGCCGGTGCTGGGCGGCTGGCCGCTGCTGCTGGTGGCGGCAGGCCCACTGGCGGGGGTGGTCTACCGGCGGCGGGCCAACCGGCAGGAGCAGGTCGAGTTGCGTCTGATCAGCGGCGATGAGGCCTCCGGCAGCAGCCTGCAGCTGCGGGCCCACCGCGATGAACTGATCGCCCTGGAACTGGAGATGGGCCCCCGCCTGCAGCTGGCCAGCGACGGTGCCCTGCTCAGCTCCCCGATCTGATCCCCATGCACTGCCTCGCCCCGACGCGCTGGCCCGGATCGCTGCTGCCCCGGTTCGGCCTGCTGGCGCTGGTGATCACCACCACGCTGCCGGTGCCGGCGGCCCTGGCCGGCCATGATCCTCTCACCGGTCCCCGCACCCGGCTCAGCAAAGACTGGGTGGGCACCCGCACGCTCCCCCCCGGCACGCCGGTCCTGGTGCTGGCGGGCCACGCCGACTCCCAGGGCATCGCCGGCGCCGGCACACCGGGTGAGGCCGTGGCCCTGTTCGGGGCGGCCCCGATGCAGGCGGAGATCCGCGACGAGCTCTTCTGGAACCTGGCGGTGGCCCAGGAGGTGGCACGGCTCGGCCAGCAGCGTGGTCTGGCGATCGGCTTCTACGACCCCCCGCTCCGCACGATCGCCAACGGCGACGATCCCCGCACCAACTGGAGTGTGGGCCGCGAGCACGTGCGCCGCGGCGGCTATGCGGTCGAGATCCACTTCGATGCCTACGGCCCCGATGGATTCGGCTCCGGCCTGATCCCCCCGTTGCAGCAGCCGCTCAGCCGCCTCGACGAAGCACTGGCCGGTGCCTTCGGCGGGTTTCCGGCCCGCTTCCGCCAGGGGCTGGGGGCGCCCCGGCGCGGCATCGCCATCCTTGAGATCGGCAAGCTGGAAGGGCCCCTGGAAGCCGCGCTGCGCGACCCCTACCGGCGCCAGGCCACTCTGGAGGCCATCGCCGCCCGGGTGGTGCAGGCCATCGAGACGGGTCTCACGCCCAGTCCTGGCGGGCCCGGGACGGCTCCGCTCAGTCCACAGCCTGTCGGGGTCGGCAGCGTTCCTCCAGCGATGGATCGCTGAGCCACTCCTGCGGGCGGGTGAACAGCTCGGTGAGCAGCGCTTCGCGGCTGCCAGGCTCCGGCACATACCCGTATTCCCAGCGCACCAGCGGCGGCAGCGACATCAGGATCGACTCGGTGCGGCCGTTGGTTTGCAGGCCGAAGATCGTGCCGCGGTCGAACACCAGGTTGAACTCCACGTAGCGCCCGCGCCGGTAGAGCTGGAACTGCCGCTCTCGCTCGCCGTAGGGAAGGCCATTGCGCTTCTCCACGATCGGGATGAAGCTGGGCAGGAAGGCATTGCCGCAGGCTCCGGCCAGGCGGAACAGCTGCTCCCAGCCGTGGCTGCAGGGCCCCAGGGCCTTGCTGACGGCAGCGGCAGGGCCGGCTGGATCCTGCCCCTTGTAGAGGATGCCGCCCGGATCCTGGTAGTCGTAGAAGATGCCGCCGATGCCGCGGGTCTCGCCTCGGTGCTTCAGGTGGAAGTATTCGTCGCACCACGGTTTGAACACCGTGTAATAGGCCGGGTCGACGCTGTCGCAGGCAGCCTTGAGCGTGCCGTGGAAATGGCGCGCGTCCTCCAGGAACGGGTAGTAGGGGGTGAGGTCGGCGCCGCCGCCGAACCACCACACAGGGCCGGCCTCGAAATAGCGGTAGTTGAGGTGGACGGTGGGAACGTAGGGGTTGCGGGGGTGGAGCACCATTGAGGTGCCGGTGGCGAACCAGTGCTGCCCCTTGGCCTCGGGGCGCTGGTTGAGGATTGACGGGGGAAGGTTGTCACCCTCCACCTCGGAGAAGTTCACACCGCCCTGCTCGAACACACGGCCCTCGCGCATCACCCGCGAGCGACCGCCCCCGCCATCGGGGCGCTCCCAGCTTTCCTCCTTGAAGGTTCCCTCGCCGTCCAGGGCTTGCAGTCCCGCGCAGATGCTGTCCTGCAGGCCCATCAGCAACTGTCTGGCGCGCTGGCGTGAATCCGCGGGGGCTGGCGTCGCCGTGCCCTCTGGCCCGGGGGCCGTCGCTGTGCCCACGGGGCCGGGGGACTGGGTTCCCACCGGCTCCGGCCCGCCCTGCCTGGCCACTCCCTGCTCCGCCACCAATCCCTTCGCCGCAAACGGCGCCCGATACCTGAACACCATTCCAGCCTGTCGCCCCGCCAGACAAGCCTTCGAGAGGGTCTGTCATGGGAGCGGCGCCTAAGATCACCCTCTTTGCCCAGTCAGCCGGATGGCCACCGCCGATCAGGCACGCGAAGCCCTTCAGGCCCTCTGCGACGCGGGCACCGGCCGCAGCCTGCTGGAACTGGCCTGGATCAGCCAGGTGCGCACCCAGGACAACCGCGCCCTGTTCCGACTCGCCCTTCCCGGCTACGCCACCAGCCAGCGGGAGCAGATCGCCAGCGCCGCGAGGGCAGCCCTGCTGGCGCTTGATGGCATCGACGACGTCCAGATCGAGCTGGCCCAGCCCGCCTCCAGCGCGGGGCACGGCCATGGCCATGGCGCCTCGGCGGCCCCGGGGCAGCTGCCCGAGCGCCAGGGCATCCCCGGGGTGAAGCGGGTGATCGCCGTCAGCAGCGGCAAGGGCGGTGTCGGCAAGAGCACGGTGGCCGTCAACCTGGCCTGCGCCCTGGCCGCCAGCGGCCTGAAGGTGGGCCTGCTGGACGCCGACATCTACGGCCCCAATGCCCCCACCATGCTGGGCGTGGCCGACCGCACCCCTGAGGTGAGCGGCAGCGGCGACCAGCAGGTGCTCACACCGATCGACACCTGCGGCATCGGCCTGGTGTCGATGGGCTTGCTGATCCAGGAAAACCAGCCGGTGGTGTGGCGTGGACCGATGCTCAACGGCATCATCCGCCAGTTTCTGTATCAGGTGAACTGGGGCGAACGCGACGTGCTGGTGGTCGACCTGCCACCCGGCACCGGCGACGCCCAGCTCACCCTCGCCCAGGCCGTGCCCATGGCCGGCGTGGTGATCGTCACCACACCCCAGAAGGTGTCGCTGCAGGATGCGCGCCGCGGCCTGGCGATGTTCCTGCAGATGGGGGTGAAGGTGCTGGGCGTGGTGGAGAACATGAGTGTGTTCATTCCTCCCGACAGGCCGGAGACCCGCTACGCGATCTTCGGCAGCGGTGGCGGCGCCGCCCTGGCCGCCGAAGCCGAGGTGCCCCTGCTGGCGGAACTTCCCCTGGAGATGAGCGTGATGGAGGCCGGTGATCAGGGGTTGCCGGTGGTGGTGGCCCGGCCGGATTCCGCCATGGGCCAGGCCTTCCGCGCCCTGGCGCAAAGCCTCTCCAGCCCGAGCCTGACCCCGGCCTGAGCGTGATGGGCTTGCCCAAAGGGCGGCAGAGCATGTTCTCGGCGCGGCGGCCCCAACGGCGATCGCCGTTTCACGAGATCGATCTGGTGCTGTGGGGCATCCCCCTGGCCATGACCTTCCTGGCCGGCATCCTGATCGCCAGCACCCAGCGCCAGGCCGAATTCGCCGACTGGTATCAGCACTGGATCACCGGAGGGGTGGGCCTGGTGCTGGCGGCCCTGCTGTCTCGGGTGCCGCTGGAGCGGCTCAGGGCGCTGCTGCTGCCCATCTACGGCCTCACCGTGGTGAGCCTCATCAGCGTGCGATTGATAGGCACCTACGCCCTCGGGGCGCAGCGCTGGATCAACATCGGCGGCTTTCACGTGCAACCTTCGGAGTTCGCCAAGCTCGGCGCGATCCTGCTGCTCGCCGGTGTGCTGTCGCGCTACCCGATCGAGCGACCGGTGGATCTGATCAGGCCCACCGGGGTGTTCCTGATTCCCTGGACCCTGGTGTTCCTGGAACCCAACCTGGGCACCTCTTTGGTGTTCGCCGCCGTTCTGCTGGTGATGATGTTCTGGGCCGGCATGCCGCTGGGCTGGGTGGTGCTGCTGCTGTCACCGCTGGTGGCAGCGATCCTGGCCGGCACACTCCCACCGGCGCTCGGGATCTGGGTGCCGCTCATGGGCCTGATCGCCTACCGCTCTTTGCCGTGGCGCTGGATCGGCGTGGCGATCACCCTGGCGGTGCAGGGGCTGTTTGCGGCCATCACCCCTTACCTCTGGATGCATGGGCTGAAGGCCTACCAACGCGACCGGCTGGTGCTGTTTCTCGATCCATCCAAGGATCCCCTCGGTGGGGGGTACCACCTGCTTCAGAGCAAGATCGGCATCGGCTCCGGCGGGCTCTGGGGCACCGGCCTGATGCACGGTCAGCTGACCAAACTGCGTTTCATCCCCGAGCAGCACACGGATTTCATCTTCAGCGCCCTCGGCGAGGAGCTCGGTTTCGTGGGCGCGATGCTGCTGCTGCTCGGCTTCGGTGTGCTGATGTGGCGCCTGCTGCAGATCGCCGGCAAGGCCCGCACCGATTTCGAGTCGTTGGTGGTGATCGGCGTGGGCGCCATGGTTCTGTTCCAGGTGGTGGTGAACATCAACATGACCATCGGGCTGGGGCCGGTCACCGGCATCCCCCTTCCTTGGATGAGCTACGGGCGTTCCTCCCTGCTGGTGAACTTCCTGGCGCTGGGGCTTTGCGCCTCGGTGAACCGCCACAGCCGCCACCAGCAGAGCCACTGGTGACCTCCCCGAGCCTGGCGCAGATCAGGCAGAGGCTGGCCGAAGGGGTGCCGCCCGGGCGCGCCGACGAGGACGGCGTGCGCCGGCAATGGTGGGCGGCCCTGGCCACCTTGCAGAACGACTTCCTGCCCGCGCTCCAGCCGCTTCGCGGCGTTTGGCTGGCCTCGCCCCTGCCGGCTCTCTACGAGCCAGCGTTGCTGCAACAGCTGCAGGGATGGGTCTGGACCCCGGCGGCGGTGGGGTCGTTGCTGCAGCCGCCGGTTGCACTGCTTCCGGATCCGCGCGGCGCCGTCCCGGCGGCGGCGGAAGGGAAGGCCGCCGCCTTCGAACGCCTGATCTTGCGGGACGACGACGGCACCGATCCGCTGTTGTTGCTGATCACCCCCGACCTGCAGGTGGCCATGGCCCTGGAGGGGGAGCCCCCGCGCCGCCGCTTTGTGCTGCGCTTCGATCCCGCCACCCTCTCGGCCGCCCTGCAACTGGTGGACCAGCGGCTTCAGGACACGGCTCCGCAGGCGGGTCTGCAATTGCGCAGCGCTCTGCAGCGGCTGGGCCAGCTGCGCAGCGACGAGGGCATGGCCTTGCGCTTCTGGCCGCGGCTGGGGGAACAGCTGGCCGCCATGGCGCCGAGTGTCACGCTTCAGCCGCTGGTGGCTACGGGAGCCGGCAACGATCACCAGGCCGAACGCTCCAGCGAGCTGGCCCTGCTGGAAGCCCTCACCCATGAGGTGCGCACGCCCCTGGCCACGATCCGCACCCTCATCCGCTCCCTGCTGCGGCGCCGCGACCTGCCCGCCGTGGTGGAGCAGCGGCTGCAGCAGATCGACAGCGAATGCAGCGAACAGATCGATCGCTTCGGTCTGATCTTCCATGCCGCCGAGCTGCAGCGTCAGCCGCGGCAGCAGCAACAGCTCGCCCGCGCCGATCTGGCGGCCCTGCTGCACCAGCTGGCAGGGCTCTGGCAGCGGCAGCTGGAACGGCGCGGCCTGACGCTGCAGCTTGAGGTGGCCGAGGCGATGCCGCCGGTGCTCAGCGATCCGAGCCGCCTGGAAACGATGCTGGGCGGCCTGATCGACCGGTTCAGCCGCAGCCTGCCGGGGGGCACCACCGTGCGGATCCGCCTGCAACCGGCGGGATCACGGCTGAAATTGCAGCTGAGCTGCGATGAAGCCGGCGGCGGCCGTGAGCCTGACGGAGACAAGTCCGGGGGGCGGGGATCCACCGCCACCGTCGGACCGGTGCTGCGCTGGGATCCGCTCACCGGCAGCCTGCAGCTCAGCCGGCAGGCCACTCAGGACCTCTTCCGCAGCCTGGGGGGCCGGTTGACCGAACGCTCCGGCAGCGGCCTGACCGTGTTCTTTCCCCTCGCCAACCAGGGGGCGACCGCGCCTCCGCCACGCGAACCCGCCTGACTTTGTTGACGGGTGTGAAGACCAGGCGCCGAGAGACGGTCTGGCTGAAATGACAGTGCTAGCTTCCAGCCGAAATGGTCGGCGGACGGCTTCTGAGCACCCCTCAGACCCCTGCAGACTCCCCTCCCCCCACAGCCATGACAGCAACGGCGCTGAGCGGTCAACTTCCCAAGTACATCGGCAGCACCGGCGGTCTGCTCAACTCGGCTGAAACTGAGGAGAAGTACGCGATCACCTGGACCAGCTCCAAATCCCAGCCCTTCGAGCTGCCCACCGGTGGTGCCGCCGAGATGAACGAAGGGGAGAACATCATGTATTTCGCCCGCAAGGAACAGTGCCTCGCCCTCGGCACTCAGCTGCGCACCAAGTTCAAACCCAGAATTGAGGATTACAAGGTTTACCGTATCTTCCCCGGCGGTGACACCGAGTATCTGCACCCGAAAGATGGTGTGTTCCCCGAGAAGGTCAACGAAGGCCGCCCAATGGTGAACCACAACGCCCGCCGCATCGGCCAGAACCCCGACCCTTCCTCGATCAAGTTCTCGGGCCGCAACACCTTCGACAGCTGAAGCTCTGACCTGCGCTGATCCCTCGCGCAAACAACACTTAGAAAGGCGGGGCCGGTGGCCCCGTTTTTTTTGCCCGGCCGTAGGCCCGATGCCCTTTCCCGATCGCGACGCCTTTCTCGCTCAGGCCAGCTCAGGCCGCACCTTCATCCCCCTGTGGGACCGCTGGCCAGCCGACCTCGAAACGCCTCTCACCACCTGGTTGAAGGTGGGCACCACAAGCAGCCATGGGGTGCTGCTGGAGTCGGTTGAGGGCGGCGAGCGGGTGGGGCGGTGGAGCTTCGTTGCCACCGATCCCCTCTGGACGCTCACGGTGCGTGGTGCCAGCGCCGAGCGCCTCTGGCGTGATGGGCGCTGCGAGCCGCTGGAAGGCAACCCCTTCGAGCTGTTGCGCGACGGCCTGGCCGGCCTCCATACCAGCCCGATCCCCGGCCTGCCGCCGGTGGGGCAGCTGTTCGGCTTCTGGGGCTACGAGCTGATTCGCTGGATCGAGCCCAGCGTGCCGGTGCATCCCTGCGATCCGCATGGCCCGCCCGATGGCTGCTGGATGCTGGCCGACAGCCTGCTGGTGTTCGACCAGGTGAAGCGGCAGATCACGGCTGTGGCCTACGCCGACCTGAGCCAGGGGGGCGATCCCGAGCAGGCCTACGCGGCGGCAGTGGAGCGCATCTCGGCGCTGGAAGCCCGCATGCATGCTCCGCTGCCCAGCAGCGTCCTACCGCTGCGCTGGGAATCGGAGCCCACCAGGACGCTCCCCACCACCAGCAACCGCAGCCGGGAGGATTTCGAGTCCGCCGTGCGGGCCTCCCGCGAGCACATCGCCGCCGGCGATGTGTTCCAGCTGGTGCTCAGCCAGCGGCTGGAAACCCGCATGCACCGCGATCCGTTCGACATCTACAGAAGCCTGCGGATGGTGAACCCCTCCCCTTACATGGCCTTCTTCAACTTCGGCGGCTGGCACCTGATCGGCTCGAGCCCCGAGGTGATGGTGAAGGCCGAGCCGATGGCGGCAGGGGTGAAGGCCTCGCTGCGGCCGATCGCCGGCACGCGCCCCCGCGGCGCCGATGAAAGCGAAGACCAGCAGCTCGAGCGCGACCTGCTGGCCGATCCCAAGGAACGGGCCGAGCATGTGATGCTCGTGGATCTCGGTCGCAACGACCTGGGCCGGGTCTGCGCACCCGGCAGCGTCAAGGTCACGGAGCTGATGGTGATTGAGCGCTATTCCCACGTGATGCACATCGTCAGCCAGGTGGAGGGCGTGCTCGCCGCTGGCAAGGACATCTGGGACCTGCTCAAGGCCTCCTTCCCCGCCGGCACCGTGAGTGGCGCCCCGAAGATCAGGGCGATGCAGCTGATTCATGCCCTTGAACCCGATGCCCGAGGCCCGTACTCCGGCGTCTACGGCGCCATGGACCTGAGCGGTGCGCTCAACACCGCGATCACGATCCGCACGATGGTGGTGCTGCCCCACCCGGACGGCGGCTGGCGGGTGCAGGTGCAGGCGGGAGCCGGCCTGGTGGCGGATTCCCAGCCCGCCAGTGAGTACGAGGAAACCTTGAACAAGGCGCGCGGCCTGCTCAAGGCGCTGGCCTGCCTCGGCGAGGAACGGCCATGAGCGCCTCCCTGCTGACCAAGGGGTTCGAGGTGGAACTGTTCACCGGCCGCTCCGACGGCCGTGTGGTGGGGGTGGCGGCTGAGGCCGCCGCGGCCCTCAGCGGCTTCGTGACCGAACCGGATCACCGCAATCTCGAATACATCACCGAACCGGACGCCGATTACGCCCGCCAGCTGGCGCTGCTGCTGGAGCCCCGCCGACGGTTGCGGCACTGGCTGCAGGACCGCGGCCTCACCCTGCTGCCGGGCAGCACCTTGAGCCTGGGGGACAGCCGGCGCTTCGAGCGCTCCGACCCCAGCAACCCGTACCACGGCTTCATCGCCTCGGCCTACGGCACCCGGGTGGTGACCGCGAGCGTGCACATCAACCTGGGCCTCACGTCGATGGATCCCCTGTTCGCCGCCTGCCGGCTGCTGCGCTGCGAGGCGGCGCTGCTGCTGGCCCTGAGTGCGAGCAGCCCCTTCCTCGATGGCGTCGCCACCGGCGCCCATTCGCAGCGATGGCTGCAGTTTCCGCTCACCCCCGAGCAGGTACCCCTGTTTCTCGATCACGGGCACTACATCCGTTGGATGGAAGAGCAGCTGGCGGCGGGAACGATGCGCAACATCCGCCACCTCTGGACCTCCGTGCGGCCCAACGGCGACGACCGTCCCCACCGGCTCAACCGGGTGGAGATCCGGATCTGTGATCTGATCAGCGATCCCCGGCTGCTGCTGGCGATCACCGCCTTCGCCGAGCTGCGCCTGTGGCAGCTGCTCGACGACCCCGACGCCCACGACCCCCTGCTCGCCAGCCGTCTCAGCCCCGACGCCCTGGCGGAGCTGGCCGATGCCAACGATCAGGCCGCCGCGCGCCGGAGCCTCGACAGTGAGTTGCGCGACTGGCGCAGCGGCGAAACGATCACGGCTCGCGCCTGGCTGCGGCGGGAGATCGATGCGCTGTGGCCCCTGGCCGAACGCAGCGGCCTCGCCCCCTGGCTGCTGCCGCTGGAGGCGGTGCTGCGGGACGGCAACCAGGCGATCCGCTGGCTGGCGCTGCACCGGCAGGGCGAATCGATCGAGGCGATCCTCAGCCGCGAGGTGGTCTGGATGGAAGAGCAGGAACGCACGTGGGATCCGGCACCGCTCAACACAGAAGCCCTGCACCCTTTGGGATGATCATGGGAGCGTCCTCTGCTGGCTCCGTCCTCATGCGGCAGTCCCTGTCCGCCCCTGCACCCATGCGCGAAGACGGCGTCATGGAGGCCGGCCTGGCGCAGCCTGCCCCGCGGGTGACCCGTCTGCTCGGTGAGCGGCTGGAGCTGGTTGAAGACCTCTGGAAAACCGTGCTGCGCAGCGAGTGCCCGCCCGAGCAGGCGGAACGGCTGCTCCGCATGAAGGATCTCAGCGATCCCGCCAACGCCCTGACGGCCAGCGCCACCAGCGCAGCGATCGTGCAGCTGATCAGGGACATGGACCTGGCGGAGGCGATCGCCGCGGCCCGCGCCTTTTCTCTCTACTTCCAGCTGGTCAACATCCTCGAGCAGCACATCGAGGAAGACAGCTACCTGGCCAGCCTTCAGGAGGGCACCACCAACCCCATCCCCGATCCGTTCGCGCCGCCGCTCGCCAGCCAGACCGATCCGGCCACCTTCCGCGAGCTGTTCACCCGCCTGCGGGGGCTGAACGTGCCCCCTGCCCAGCTGGAAAACCTGCTGCGCGAACTGGACATCCGCCTGGTGTTCACTGCCCACCCCACCGAGATCGTGCGCCACACCGTGCGGCACAAGCAGCGGCGGGTGGCGAGCCTGATCCACCGGCTACAAGTGAACAGCCCCAGCGATCTGCACGACGAGCGCAGCCTCAGGCTGCAGCTGGAGGAGGAGATCCGGCTGTGGTGGCGCACCGATGAGCTGCACCAGTTCAAGCCGTCGGTGCTCGACGAAGTCGACTACGCCCTGCATTACTTCCAGCAGGTGCTGTTCGACGCCATGCCGCTGCTGCGCCAGCGCATCCACAGCGCCCTGGGCTGCAGCTACCCGGATGTGGAGCCCCCCCGCGACGCCTTCTGCACCTTCGGCTCCTGGGTGGGAGCTGATCGCGACGGCAACCCCTCGGTCACCCCGGACATCACCTGGCGCACTGCCTGCTATCAGCGGCAGCTGATGATCGAGCGCTACATCAGCGCCGTCCAGGACCTGCGCGATCAACTCAGCATCTCGATGCAGTGGAGCCAGGTGAGCGCTCCGCTGCTGGAATCCCTGGAGATGGATCGGCTGCGCTTCCCCGAGATCTACGACGAACGGGCTGCCCGCTACCGGCTGGAACCCTACCGGCTGAAGCTGAGCTACACCCTGGAGCGGTTGCGCCTCACCCACCGCCGCAACCAGCAGTTGGCGGAGGCGGGCTGGGAGGCCCCCTGCGATGCCGGCTCCTTCCCGCCGGCTCTCACCATCGGCACCGGGCCGATCGCCAGCGCCCCGCAAGACCTCCACTACGCCTCCGTGGATGAATTGCGCACCGATCTGGAGCTGCTGCGCGACAGCCTCGAAACCACCGGGCTCAGCTGTGAGCCGCTGCGCAAGCTGCTGAGCCAGGTGCACATCTTCGGCTTCAGCCTCGCCACCCTCGACATCCGCCAGGAGAGCACCCGCCACAGTGATGCCCTCGACGAACTGAGCCGTTACCTCCAGCTGCCGGTGCCCTACGGCGAGATGGCCGAGGACGAGCGCGTCGCCTGGTTGCTGCAGGAGCTGCAGACGCGGCGGCCGCTGCTGCCCGCCGCCGCCGTCTGGAGCCCGGCCACGGCCGAAACCTTCGCGGTGTTCCGCATGCTTGAGCGGCTGCAGCGGGAGTTCGGCACGCGCATCTGCCGCAGCTACGTGATCTCGATGTCGCACACGGCCTCCGATCTGCTGGAGGTGCTGCTGCTCGCCAAGGAGGCCGGGCTGGTCGATCCCAAGGCGGTGCGCACCTCGCTGCTGGTGGTGCCCCTGTTCGAAACGGTCGAAGACCTCCAGCACGCCCCGGCCGTGATGGAGCGGCTGTTCAGCGAACCCTTCTACCTGCAGCTGCTCGCCAGCAATGGCGAAGCCGACAGGGCCCTGCAGGAAGTGATGCTCGGCTACTCCGACAGCAACAAGGATTCCGGCTTTCTCTCCAGCAACTGGGAGATCCACAAGGCCCAGATCGGCCTGCAGCGGCTGGCGCTGCAGCACGGGGTGGCGCTGCGCATCTTCCATGGCCGCGGCGGCTCGGTGGGACGCGGCGGCGGCCCCGCCTACCAGGCGATCCTGGCCCAGCCGAGCGGAACGATGAATGGCCGCATCAAGATCACCGAGCAGGGCGAGGTGCTCGCCTCGAAGTATTCCCTGCCCGAGCTGGCGCTCTACAACCTCGAGACGATGACCACCGCCGTGCTGCAGAACAGCCTGGTGAGCAGCAGCCTCGATGACACCCCCGCCTGGAACGAGCTGATGGGCCGCCTCGGTGCCCGCTCCCGTCAGCACTACCGCAAGCTGGTGCATGAAAACCCCGACCTCGTGGAGTTCTTCCAGCAGGTCACCCCGATCGAGGAGATCAGCAAGCTGCAGATCTCCAGCCGGCCGGCCCGCCGCAAGAGCGGCGCCAAGGATCTGTCCAGCCTGCGGGCCATCCCGTGGGTGTTCGGCTGGACCCAGAGCCGCTTCCTGCTGCCGAGCTGGTTCGGTGTGGGGGCGGCGCTGCAGGAGGAGCTGGAGCACGACCCCGACCAGCTGGAGCTGCTGAAGCTGCTCTACCAGCGCTGGCCCTTTTTCCGGATGCTGATCTCCAAGGTGGAGATGACCCTCTCGAAGGTGGATCTCGACCTGGCCCATCACTACGTGCAGGCTCTGGGCCGGCCCAGCCACCGCGACGCCTTCGAGCGCATCTTCGAGGTGATCGCCGCCGAGTTCACGCTCACCCGGGATCTGGTGCTGAAGATCTCCGGTCACACCCGCCTGCTGGATGGTGATCCGGCCCTGCAGCTTTCGGTCGATCTGCGCAACCGCACGATCATTCCGCTGGGCTTCCTGCAGGTGGCCCTGCTGCGCCGCCTGCGCGACCAGCACCGCCAGCCGCCGATGAGTGAAGTGGCCAGCGATGCCGCCACCGATGGGCGCACCTACAGCCGCAGTGAGCTGCTGCGCGGCGCCCTGCTCACGATCAATGGCATCGCCGCCGGCATGCGCAACACGGGTTGAACGCTGCTTGATCCCGTTTCGCAACCAACCGGCCGTGCCGCGTCTCCCTGATGGGTACGTCCTGGAGAGTGAGCCCTCCCCCCACCCCAGTGAGCTGAACCGGCTGCTGATGGCCTGCGGAGAACCGCAGCGCAGTGAGGCCAAGCTGGCGCAGGTGCTCCTGCGCAGCGCCTGGCAGCTGAGCGTGCGCAACACCGCCGGCGAGCTGGTGGGCTTCGTGCGCGCCACCAGCGATCAGGCGCTGAACGCCAACCTCTGGGACCTGGCAGCCACCCCCGGCGACGAACAGCAGCAAGCGGTGCTGACCGTGCTGGTGCATGCCGCCCTCTCCCGCCTGCGCCGTGAGCTCAGCGGTTGCAGCATCTCGGTGGCGGCCCCACCGGAGGCCTTGCCAGCCTTGCGCCGCTATGGGTTTCTGGTGGATCCCGGTGGCATCCGCGCCATGGGTCTGGGCCTCAAGGCGGAGGTGGAGGCGCCGGCCCCCGCCGGCGACGGGGCATCATCGCGGCCAATGGCCGAGTGACACCCGCAGCTGGTGTGAGGGAGGGTCGCCTTAGTGAATGAATGAAGCGAGCATGGAGGGATTCGAACCCCCGACCCTCAGAACCGGAATCTGATGCTCTATCCAGCTGAGCTACATGCCCGTGTACGGCGCTGTGGGCCGGATCACGTGGGTGAACAGGCAAAACCTGCTGACCTTGATGGGAAGACAACGCCCTCACCACTCGGCCTACCTTAGCCGCAAGCCGCCCCAGACCCATTCGGCTGCATCGCCTGGAGCTGCTGCACTTCCGCAATTACGCCCGGCTGGAGCTGGAGATCGAAGCCCCACGGCTGTTGGTGATCGGAGCCAATGGCGAAGGCAAGTCGAATCTGCTGGAAGCGGTGGAACTGCTCGGCAGCCTGCGCTCGCATCGCACCGGCAGCGACCTCGACCTGATCCAGCACGGCGAAACCCACGCCAGCGTGCGCGGCTTCTGCCATGAACCGGCGGCGCCGAACCACCAGGGTGCGGCCAGCGCCAGCGACGCCCTGGAACTGGAGCTGCGCCAGCGGGGCGGACGCACAGCACGGCGCAACGGCAAGACCCTGAGCCGCCAGCACGATCTGATCGGTCCGCTGCGCTGCGTCGGCTTTAGTGCCCTCGATCTGCACCTGGTACGCGGCGAACCGGCCCTGCGGCGCCAATGGCTCGACCGGGTGGTGCTGCAGCTCGAGCCCGTCTACACCGAGCTGCTGAGCCGCTACGCCCGCTTGCTGCGGCAGCGCAGCCGCCTCTGGCGCGGCGGCCTCTCGGGACCGGAGCGGGAGGCCCTGCTCGATGCCTTCGACCTGCAGATGGCGGTGGTGGGCACCCGACTGCACCGGCGCCGGCGGCGGGCGCTGGCACGCCTGCAACCGCTCGCGGCCGCCTGGCAGGCCCGGCTGAGTGGGGGCCGGGAACGGCTGGAGCTGCGCTATCAGCCCGGCAGCGTGCTGGAGGGAGAGGAGGAGGAGGTCCTGTGGCGGGAGGCCCTGATCGAGCAGCTCCAGCGTCAACGCCAGGAGGAACGCCGGCTGGGCCAGTGTCAGGTGGGGCCGCACCGCGACGAAGTGGGGCTGTTGCTCGGCGATCAGGCGGCACGCCGCTACGGCTCGGCCGGCCAGCAGCGCACCCTGGTGCTGGCACTGAAGCTGGCCGAGCTGGAGCTGGTGCAGCAGCTCTGCGGCGATCCGCCCCTGCTGCTGCTCGACGACGTGCTCGCCGAGCTCGACCCCACCCGCCAGCAGGTTTTGCTTGAAGCCGTGGGCGAGGCGCATCAGTGCCTGGTGAGCGCCACCCATCTGGAAGGTTTCAGCGATCGCTGGGCCGCAGGCTCGCAGCGGGTGGGGATCGTGGCGGGGGCGATCCACTCCCCCCCTTGAACCTGGCACTAGGATGCATTGCTGTTTGTACAGATTCGATGACCCAGACCCTGCCCTGCCTCCACCCCAACCCGGGATGGAACGGAGCCCAAAGCCTCAAGAGCCCTAAGCACCCCGCCTCTCCTGCCCCGGCTGAACCCGTGGCCAGCTCACCTGAAACCATGGTGGGCAAACACTGCATCCTCGAGCTCTACGACTGCAACCCGCAGAAGCTCGATGACGAAGCCTTCCTCAGGACCGCCATCACCACAGCAGCGAAACGTGCTGGCGCCACTCTCCTGAACCTCATCACCCATCGGTTCGAACCGCAGGGCGTTACGGGGCTTGCTCTTCTGGCCGAATCCCACATCTCGATTCACACGTGGCCGGAATCCGGTTACGCGGCTGTGGACGTGTTCACCTGCGGTGACCACACCATGCCCGAGCGGGCCTGTGACGTGCTTGGCCAGGAGCTCGGAGCCACACGCCGGAAGTTGAAGAGCTTCCGGCGCGAAACGCCCGCCTCGATCGCCGACGGAATCCGCGAACCGGTGCCCGCCGCCTGATCCGGTCCGGGGCACACCAAGAGGGCCATGCAAGGTGGGCGGGCATTCAGTGCCCTGCCCACCTTTTTCGCGTCTGGCCATGCTCTGACACAGGCCTGGCCCGTAGATCGGCCTGTGCTCTGGCCATCGTCTTGCCGTGGCTCGGCCTGGGCGTGGGCGCTGCCTGGAAACTGACCGTGCGTTTGTCTGGTCCCGTTCAGCCCCGGCCCATTGCGGCGCCCGGCAGCCGGCGGTTCAGCTTGCCGCTCACCAACCCTTCCAGGTCCAGGCTCACAGCGGTGAAGCCCAGCCCCAGGAACGTGTCCACCAATTCCTGTCGCGGCAGGCGGGTCACGAAGGAATCGAGCTGATCGGCGGGCACTTCGATGCGGGCCGTCTCCCCCTGCACCCGCACCCGCAGCTCACGCACCCCGCGGCGGTGCAACCACTCTTCGGCACGCGCCAGCCGTTCCAGGCGCAGCGCTGTGATCGGCTCTCCGTAGGGAAATCTTGAGGAGAGGCAAGGCTGGGCAGGTTTGTCCCACCAGGGGAAACCGAGCGCTCGCGAGATCTGACGGACGCCCGCCTTGTCGATACCGAGCTCCGCCAGCGGTGAAATCACCCCATGCTCCCGGGCCGCCTCGATCCCGGGGCGATGATCCCCGAGGTCATCGAGGTTGACACCATCCACCACCTGCAGGCCGCGGCCTGCGGCGATCTGCTCTGCCAGCACACCGTGCAGCTCCTTCTTGCACGCGTAGCAGCGGTTGACGGGGTTGCGGAAGTAGGCGGGATCCTGCAGCTCTGCGGTGGCCAGCTCCTGGTGGCGGATGCCCATCCAGGCCGCCTGCTGGCGGGCCTCCTGGAGCAGATGGGGGGCCAAGGCGGGGGAAACACCCGTCACCGCCAGGGCCTCCTCGCCCAGCTGCTCGGCCGCCACCGCTGCCACCAGGGCGCTGTCCACACCGCCGGAATAGGCCACCACCACAGCCCCGAAACCCTGCAATCGGGCGCGCAACCGCTCCAGCTGGGTGCACAGCTCGGCAGGCAGGCACTCCAGCAGGCGGTGCAGGGCCGGGGCAGCATCGCCTCCGGCAGCCTGAAACGGCAGTGCTGGTGAAGGCATTCCAGTCGCTGCCGATCGTTAGCATCTGATCGTAGAAGCCTGAGCCATGGCAGCGACCACAAGCAACGGCCGGGGCATAGGGATCCGCACGGCCGCAGGCAGCAGTGAGCGCAGCCACGGCCAGTTGCACGTCTACGACGGCGAAGGCAAGGGCAAAAGCCAGGCGGCCCTTGGGGTGGTGCTGCGCACCATCGGTCTGGGAATCTGCGAACAGAAACGCACGCGGGTGTTGCTGCTGCGCTTTCTGAAAGGCCCGGGACGCTCCTACGACGAGGACGCGGCCATTGAAGCCCTGCAACAGGGCTTTCCCCATCTGATCGATCAGGTGCGCACCGGCCGCGGCGATTTCTTCACCGCCGGAGAGGCCACGGCCTTCGACCGGCAGGAAGCGCAGCGCGGCTGGGACATCGCCAGAGGCGCCATCGCCAGCGCGCTCTATTCCGTGGTGGTGCTGGATGAGCTCAACCCGGTGCTCGACCTGGGCCTGCTGGAGGCAGGTGAGGTGGTGCGCACCCTGGCGGCCAAACCGGCAGGGATGGAAGTGATCGTCACCGGCCGGGGGGCGCCGGCCCAGTTGGTGCAACTGGCCGACCTGCACTCGGAGATGCGGGCCCACCACCACGAGGATCAGGGCGGCCGGCTCACCGGAATCGAGATCTACACCGGCGAGGGCAAGGGCAAATCCACCAGTGCCCTGGGCAAGGCACTGCAGGCGATCGGGCGTGGCATCAGCCAGGACAAGAGCCACCGGGTGCTGATCCTGCAATGGCTCAAAGGCGGCAGTGGCTATACCGAAGATGCGGCCATTGCCGCGCTGCGGGAAAGCTATCCCCATCTGGTGGATCACCTGCGCTCAGGCCGCGATGCGATCGTATGGCGCGGCCAGCAGCAGCCGATTGATTATGTGGAAGCAGAGCGGGCCTGGGAGATCGCCCGGGCAGCGATCGCCAGTGGTCTCTACAAAACCGTGATCCTCGATGAACTGAATCCCACTGTGGATCTGGAATTGCTGCCGGTGGAGCCGATCGTTCAGACCCTGCTGCGCAAGCCGGCCGAAACGGAAGTGATCATTACGGGCCGCTGCAAGAACCCACCGGCCTATTTCGATCTGGCCAGTGTACATTCAGAGATGGTCTGCCACAAGCACTACGCCGAGCGCGGCGTGGACCTCAAGCGCGGCGTGGATTATTGATTCGAGCGTTTCTTTGCTTCTCTGACTTGGATCTTCCAGGATCCCGCAACTTCAGCACGAACATGCCTGGGCCATGTGTACGCGCATCTCTGGCTTGTGCATGCCTGGCTTGCGCACTCAGACTTCACCCAATTTGCTCCATCCTGTTTTATTGATTTTCGCGCAGACGACTGTACGCAGCGACTCCCGCACAAGCACAAGCACGTTCGCTCATTCCTTTCGGCTTCTGTCGACATCGAGCGGCAGCGGCAGGCGCCCCTCCTCGATTTCCTCTTCGATCAGATCCACCTCCCGGTTGGCAATGAAGCGGCCGAGCAACAGGCCCATCAACAGAGACACATACAACGTGCTGCTGAGGCTCAGCAGAATGGCCAGCCGTTCGCCGAGGGGATTGCTGGGCAACACATCGCCATAGCCCAGGCCGCCGAGGGTCACAAAGCTGAAATAGGTGAGTCGGTCGAGCAGGAAGTCGTTGTGGGCTTCTACGCCCAGGTTGAAGCTGCCCGGGTGAATCACCTGAATGGCCGTGGCCAGGATTCCACCGGTGAGGCCAAGATGCACATAGCCCGCCGCCGCGCCGGCCAGCACCTTCAGGTTCACACGCGGCACCCGGGCCAGCACCAGGACGAACCGCACCGTTGTGGTGAGGAAGAACATCGTGAGCATCAGCAGCGCCACCACCCTCAGCTGCTGGTTTGGCCAGCCCCCAACCAGCAACGGCACCCAGGTGCCGAGCGCCGCCAACAGTCCGAGCAGCCGGTAGAGCTGAACGCGCAGCAGCTCCGACGAGGAGGGCCGGATCGCCGGCAGAAGCCGGATCGACTGGAGCACCAGCAGCGACACCATCACCGGCAGCAGGAAGCGGGCGAAGCCCACCCCGCGGATCGTGGCCACCGGCATGAGAAACACCGGCAGCAGGGTCAGCAGGAGGAAGGGAACGAACTGCTGTTCAAGGAGCAGCAGACGCCGTTCCTCCTGTCGCCGGCCGTCACGCTCGTGCTCCGTGAGTGCCGCCCTTGCCACTGGGGGCATGCGGGGGTCAGTAGAGCGGAACGGAAGGATCGACCTCCTCGCTCCAGGCCTTGATGCCTCCCGTCACGTTGACCCCCTCGATGCCATGCCGTTTGAGCGCGATCAGGGCCTTGGCCGAGCGGCCGCCGAGCTTGCAGTGCACATAGAGGCGCTTGCCTGCGGCCAACTCGCGCACCTGCTCGATCGCCTGCCCGCTTTCGATCTGATCGAGGGGAACGAGCACGCCACCAGGCATCACAGCGATCTCCGCCTCCGGCGGGTTGCGCACATCGAGCAGCACCACATCAGTGGGCTGGCTGTCGAGCAGGGCTTTGAGTTCCTGCACGCTCACGGAGGGCACACTGCCCGCTTCCTCCTGGCCGGGTGCCGAGCCACCGACACCACAGAACTCCTGATAATCGATCAGTTTGTCGATCACCGGACGCTCAGGGCTGGGGCGCAGCTTCAGTTCGCGGAAGGTCATCTTCAGGGCATCGAACAGCATCAGGCGACCACTGAGCGTGGTGCCGATGCCCACGATGATCTTCACCGCTTCGGTGGCCTGGATCATGCCGATGATGCCGGGAAGCACGCCCACCACCCCGCCTTCGGCGCAGGACGGCACCATGCCCGGCGGCGGCGGTTCGGGGAACAGATCGCGGTAGTTGGGCCCGCCCTGATAGTTGAACACCGTGGCCTGGCCCTCGAAGCGGAAGATCGAGCCGTAGACGTTGGGCTTGTCGAGCAGCACGCAGGCGTCGTTCACCAGATAACGGGTGGGGAAGTTATCGGTGCCATCGCAGATCACGTCGTAGGGGGCGATGATCTCGAGCGCGTTTTCGCTGGTGAGCGCCGTTTCGTAGAGATCAACCTGGCAGTGGGGATTGATCTCGTGGATGCGATGCCGCGCCGATTCGATCTTCGGCTTGCCCACCCAGCTGGTGCCGTGAATCACCTGGCGCTGCAGGTTGCTGCTATCCACCACGTCGAAATCGACGATGCCGAGGCGACCGACGCCGGCGGCGGCCAGATAGAGCAGAAGGGGAGAACCAAGGCCACCCGTGCCTACGCAGAGCACCGAGGAGGCCTTCAGGCGCTTCTGTCCCTCCATGCCCACCTCGGGCAGGATCAGGTGGCGTGAGAAGCGGGCCACCTCATCAGGTGTGAGCTGGACGCCGCTGGTGTCGGGAGGAAGCATGGGCAGAAGGCCGGTGGCCAGAACAGCCGCTTGGGCGGCACATGCCTCAGTCTCCCAAACCCCCGGGCCTTGCCTCATCATCCGAAGCCAGCGGCAGCGGCTCGGCCGCCCTGCCATCGCCGGTCTCCGTCAGCCACCAGCCCCGCAACTCCTGGTGCAGGCCTGAGGCGATCAGCAGCACGGTGGGGGGCATCGCCAGCTCCAGATCCAGCGCCGAAGGCACCGCCGCGCTGGTGGGATGGCTGTGCGCGGCGCCGATCACCGAGAGGCCACGGCTGCGCGCCCACTTCTGTGCCTGCAGCTGCTCGCGCGGATCGAGGGCGAAACGCCGATGACGCTCCGGTTCCGGTTCCCACACATTCAGGCACGGCCACGCCGTGGTGATCCGCCAGCGGTGGTCTGCGTGGCCTGTCGGAATCGGGCCGATCAACAGAGCGCAGCCCTCCTGAGGGTGGGCCGCCCGCACGATCGCCTCCAGCACCGTCAGGGCGCGCCGATCGATCACCAGCTGTTCTGGCCAAGAGCCACCCATGCCGATACGTTATGGGCCGTCACCGCACCCCGCTCATTCAATGAACGAAACAATCACCGAGCAGGACGTGCAACCGACCAGCCATGTGCCCGCTTCTGAGAGCTCCGACGCTGGAGCGAGCTTCAACGCCCGTTACGGCGAGATCCTCACCAAGGTGAACCAGACCCTCGAGCAGGTGGACTGGAATCAGGCCGGCAAGGCGGGCAAGGCGCTCGGCATCCTGCTGGCCGTGATCGTGGCCCAGATCCTGATCAAGGGAGTCCTCGACACGATCAACCTGCTGCCTGTGGTTCCCGGCCTGCTCGAACTGCTCGGTTTGGTGGTGGTGGGCAGCTGGAGCTGGAAGAACCTCACCACCAGCGAAAAGCGCTCCGCCGTGGTGGAGCGCCTGCGCAGCCTGCGCCAGGAGTATCTGGGCTGAGGCCTAGAGCAACCGGTCAATCAACGCCTGCGCCTGTCGCCAGTAACCGCCACCGAACAGGTTGGCGTGATTGAGCAGGTGGTACAGGTCGTAGACAAGCCGCCGGCGCGCTTCGCCCGGCGGCAACGGCCATTCACGCCCATAGCCCAGGAAGAAGTCCGCCGGAAAGCCTCCGAACAACCGCGCCATGGCCAGGTCCACTTCCCTGTCGCCGCGGTAGACGGCCGGATCAAACAGAGCCGGCAGCGACGAATCTTGCAGCAGCGCCGCATTTCCGCTCCACAGATCCCCGTGCACGAGGCAGGGATCAGGGCCGTGGTCGTCGAGCCAGCCGGGCAGGTCTGCCAGCAGTTGCTGGCTGCCCGGTAGCTGTTTTCCCTTCGCCGCCGCCAGCTCCAGCTGCACGCCCAGACGCCGCTCTGCGAAGAAGCGACCCCAGTGATCCCCCCAACCGTTGCGCTGGGGGTTCGAGCCGATGAAGTTGTCGTGCGGCCAGCCGAAACGCAACGACGGGCCAGCGGCGCTGCGCCGGTGCAGGCAGGCGAGGGCAGCACCGAAATCACTCCAGGCCTGGGAGCTGCCGCCATGGGCCAGCGTCAGCCACGGCAGCAACAGCACCGCTTCCCCCTCCACCACGGCGCAGTGCAGCGGTTGCGGCACCACCAGGTCGGCGCCGGCGGCGGCCGCAAGGGCCTTGAGACCGTCCGCTTCGGCCTGAAGCAGGGGCAACGCTGTCGCGCCGTTGGTTTTGGCGAAGAAGCGGCGGCCATCGGCAAGCTGCAGCTGCCAGGCCCGGTGGATGCAGCCACCGCCCACCGGCTGGCGGGAGAGCAGTGGCGCCTGCAGGTGCTGCCGCACCCAGGCCGCCAGCGAATCGTCCGTCACGGCCGCCCCGTCAGCATGCCTGCAATTCTGTGGCGGGGCAGCGAAGGTGGGCACGCAAGCCGATGCGGCCAAAGGCCAGTGCGACGTGGCCGTGCTCGGCGCCGGCATCGCCGGCCTCACAGCAGCGGCCCTGCTGGCGCGCCAGGGCCTGGACGTGCAGCTGCTGGAAGCCCATCACCAGAGCGGCGGCTGCGCCGGCACCTTCCGCCGCCGGGGCTATGTGTTCGATGTGGGGGCCACCCAGGTGGCCGGCCTGGAGCCGGGCGGCATTCACGCGCGGATCTTCGAGCAGCTGGGCGTGGAGGCGCCGGCAGCCACCCCTCTGGACCCCGGTTGCGTCGTGGATCTGGCCGATGGCCAGCCGGCGGTGCGGCTCTGGCGTGATCCCGAGCGCTGGCGGCAGGAACGGCAGCGGCATTTCCCGGGCTCGGAGCGCTTCTGGAGCCTGTGCGCAGCCATCCACCAGGCCAACTGGGGCTTCGCTGGACGGGAACCGGTACTGCCCCCCCGCAGCCTCTGGGACCTGGGCCAGCTGCTGGGGGCCCTGCGCCCCGCCAACCTGGCCAGCGGTGTGCTGGTGGGAAGCACGATCGCCGATCTGCTGAGGCTCACGGGCTGCGCCAACGACGCGCGGCTGCGGCGCTTTCTCGATCTGCAGCTGCGTCTCTATTCCCAGGAGCCGGCCCACCGGACTGCCGCGCTCTACGGCGCCAGCGTGCTGGCGATGGCACAGGAGCCTCTGGGCCTGTTCCACCTGGCGCCCTCGATGCAGGCCTTGAGCGAGGCGCTGGAGCTGGGGCTGGCCCGCGCCGGCGGCAGCCTGCGCTTGCGGCACCGGGCGAGCGAGCTGCGGCAGCACGGCGGCGGCTGGAGGGTGCATGGCACAGGGCCAGGCGGGAGCAGCTGGCAGCTGCTCGCCCGTGAACTGGTCTGCAGCCTTCCCCCCCAGTCGTTGCCGGATCTGTTGCCAGGGGATGCCCTGCCGGCCGGTTACGGAGCGCGGCTGCGGCACCTGGAGGATCCCAGCGGTGCGCTGGTGCTGTACGCGGCCGTGGAGCGCAGCGCCCTGCCCGCCGACTGCCCCGCTCATCTGCAGCTCGACTGGGCCGACCCTGGCTCCCTGTTCGTGTCGGTGAGCCGGGAGGGGGATGGCCGGGCGCCGGCGGGGGAGGCCACCGTGATCGCCAGCGTGTTCACTCCGGCCCGGCCCTGGTTCGAGGGCGACGAAGCCGCCTACCACTCCCGCAAACAGACGGCGATGGCGAGCCTCCAGGCAGGGCTGAATCGGTTGCTCGGTCTCACGCCGGCGCACTACCGCCACGCGGAACTGTCCACACCACGCAGCTTCGCCCGCTGGACCGGGCGGCCCTTCGGCTTCGTGGGCGGCCTGGGCCAGCATCCCTCCCGTTTCGGCCCCTTCGGGCTGGCCAGCCGCACACCCCTGCCTGGCTTCTGGCTCTGCGGCGATGCCATCTACCCCGGCGAAGGCACCGCGGGCGTGAGCCTGTCGGCGCAGATGGTGAGCCGGCAACTGCTGGCTCGGCGGGGGATCGCTGCCTAGAGGAACTCCGGCCGCAGGCGCTGGCCGGCCGCCAGTGCCTCGCGCAGATCGGCCCAGCGCTCCTGCTGCAGCAACCCCTCCAACTGATCGAGTGATCGCCGGTAGGAGGCCAGGGCCGCCAGGAGTTGCTCCCGGTTGCAACGGGCCATCAGGGCACCCAGTTCCGGGTTGCCGCCCCCCACACGTGTGGTGTCGGCAAAGCCACTGGAGGCCAGCGCACGCACCAGCGCCCTGGCCTCAGTGTCCACCTGCTCGTAGCCGGCTTGCCCATCGCCAGAGGGCGGCGCCGCCACGGCGCCCCGATCAGCCGCCTGCAGCAGGGCGGCACCCACCAGCACCGGCAGGTGGGAAATCAGCGCCACGGCGCCGTCGTGGGCCTGGGGGTCGCACAGCAGCCATCGGGCCTCCACGGCTTCCGAGAGGGTGCGCACGAGCTCCAGAGCTGCCGGGTCGGTGTCTGGCGTGGGCGTCACCACCCAGGGGCGACCGCGGAACAGGTGGCGCACCCCCGCTTCCACCCCGGCCTCCGCGGTGCCGGCCATCGGGTGACTGGCGACGAAACGAGGCACGATCCCCTGCCAGGTGCGCAGCACGGGTGCCTTGACCGAGCCCACATCGGTGATCACTGCGTCCGGCGGCAGGGCAGCCAGCAAGGTCGGGTCCGGCGCCAGCAACTGATCAAGCGGCAGCGCCAGCACCACGAGCCGGCAGCCCGCCAGCACGGAGGGATCGGTGCTGACCCGGCCAGCCAGTCCGCGCTGGCGAGCCCGCTCCGCCGTGCTCTCCCGCCGTACAAGCCCGCGCACATCCCAGCCGCGGGCATGCAGATCGAGGCCGAGGGAGCCGCCGATCAGGCCCAGCCCCACCAGCCCCACCACTCCGGCCGTGCCGTCGGGGTGCATCGTCTGGGCTGTCATGGCTGCCACGGTCCACTCGGAGCAGCTTCCTACGATTCGCGGATGTTGGAAGCCCGCGCCCACCAGCAGCTCAAGCAACTCCTGCGGCAGGAGGGTGGCGTGGGCTGGCCGCATCACCTCACGCTCAGCCGGGTGGTGGGGCGCAGCCTGCGGCGCGGCGATCACTGCTGCCTGCAGCTTGCGCCTGGCAGCGATCCGGGCTGGCTTGTAGCCCTGCTCGTGCCGATGGCCCTGGCGACGGCTCCGCTGGTGCTGGTGGTGAGCGAGCCGATGCGCCGGCGCTTGCTGCAGGTCGAGCTGCCCCGGCTGAGGGCCGCCGGGCTCACGCTGCCGTGCTGGGAAGGGGAGACACCGCCCCGCGACAGCACCCTCTGGCTGATGAACCATCAGCAGTTGGTGAAGGCCTGGCAGAGCGGCACCCTTGGAGATCGCCACCTGGTGATTCCCGAGGAGGAGATCCTCGAAGCACGGCTGCGCACGGCGCTGGATCAGCAGCTCGCTCCTCAGCATTGGGACCAGATCCGCCTCAGCCTGCCGGCGGCGGACGCGAGCCTGCTGGAGCTGCACCAGCGACTCGGCCGCCGGATCCTCAGCCACCCGGGCACCCCCTCGGCCCAGGTGCCCCTGCCGCCCGAAGACGAAGCGCCCCTGCGGCAGTTGCTGTCGCTGCTGGGGCCGCTGCCGCGTCCATGGCCCGAGTGGATGGCGGCCAGCGGCCCGGGCTGGACGAGCTGGGCCACCGTGGACCGCCAGCTGCTGCAGTGGGACCTCCACCGGGTGCCGCTCGAACCGCTGGAGGTGATGCAGGGACTGCTGGATGGCCGGGCCCTGGTGCTGGTGGGCCAGCGCGGAGCGCCTGTGCAGCTGGCGGGGTTCACCCCCCAGGTGCGGGTGGATCTGGCCGATCCGCTCCTTTCCGACCCGTTGCCGCTCTACGCGCCCCTGCGCCAGCCCCTGCCCAACAGCCCCCAGTACGGCGAGCATCTGCTCGATCACTGCCGCCGTCTGGTGCTGGGCCAGGCTGGTCTGACGATCGTGCTCGTCGATGAGGCTGGCCTGCGCCTGCCGCTGGCGGCGGCGCTGGCGGCCGAGTTCGGCACGCGGGTGTGCCATCAGGACACAGCCCCGGAGAGCAATGGTGTGATCTGCTGCGGCTGGAGCTGGTGGCTGGAGCATCAGGAGCGATTGCCGGTGCCCTGCCAGGTGGTGGTCGGTCCACTGCCGATCGCCAGCCTGGAAGACCCGCTCACCGCCGCCCGGGTGATGCGGCTGCGCCAGCAGGGACGCGACTGGTTCCGCGAACTGCTGCTGCCCGAAGCGCTTGATCGACTGCAGCGCGGCCTGGCCAGCCTCAGGCGCGGAGGGGCGGGGCGACTGGCTGTGCTGGATGGCCGGGTCCGCAGCCGCAGCTGGGGGCGGCAGGTGTTGCGCGCCCTGGAACCCTGGGTGGCCCTGAATCGCCTGCTCCCGGGCTGAGCCGCCAGCTGCAGATACGCCCGGTGGCCACCTCTACGCTGCACCGCAGTGGGAGCAGAACGGTCATGGGTGAAGCAAGGCGGAGGGCGCAACAGGGTCTGCCACCACGCCAGAAGGCCAAGCCATCCGCAGCCAAGGACGCCTCACCACGCCTGGTGGAATGGTTTCCGCTCACGCGCGACCAGGCCGATCGCTTCGTGAAGCTCACCACCCGCGGCGCCTGGGTCGGCATTGGCTCACTGGTCCTCTTCTGGGTGGTCGTGCGCTTCATCGGCCCGGCCGCCGGCTGGTGGCAACTTTCCGACACCCCCTGAGACATCGCCCTGACATCCACCCCCTGGCCGCCGCAGGCGCTCCTGCTGAGCGCCACAGACGTCACCGCCTGCTGACGCGCCACTATGAACGGTCGCAACAATCGGAAGAAAACCTTATGATCAGGCGGACCAACGGTTCCGCGTGATGTTTACCCGTCTGGCTGAGCAATACCGCTCGCTGGCTCAGGATCTCGTCATGAGCCTTCAGGCTCTTGCCAGCAGCCTGCAGCGCAAAGGGCTGGTGGCCACCTGCTACGTCTGCGGAGACGGCCAGGAGCGGCAAGGCGCTTCCTTCGTCGCAGACCTGGGGGATACCCACACCATCCGCTTTCTGGTGTCTGACTGCGGCATCAGCTGGGTGGAATCGCGCAATGGTCACGAGCTGGTACGGCTGGACGGGGCCGATGCGATCCAGGAACTGCAACGGGTGACCGCCTTCCTGCAACAGGTTCCCGCCGACGGCAACGCCATAAAGACTGCGGACCAACGACAGGCTGTGCTGATCAGCGCAACGTCCCAACCCCTCGAGGAATTGGTGGGGTGACCAGCTCGGCTGAGCGGATGAGCCGCTGGCGTTCTGGGGACAGTCGACCCACGGGTGTACGCCTCTGCTCAACTTCTGAGCTGCAGAGCTGCTCGTGTACTGACCGAAAGGCTGGTTCTTCGGAAGGCTGAATTGAGCCCAGGCGAGGCCCAGGACGCCTCAGCACTGGACCGGTGAGCTGGACAGCTGACTGGGAATCGGAGGGAGCGTTCCAGCTGCGGCCAGCTTTCAGGCCGATGGCTGGCCGCAGCTGGCTCTCGTTGCCGTCGAGACTTCACCTGGATTTCCGCACCACGCTGGGGCGATCCGGGCTCTCTGTCGATGCCCGAATCACCCTTTCAATCCCCCGCCCCGCTGATACGGCTGGAATGGTGGGGCTGGGCCTGCGGCCTGCCCTCAGCGCGCAGCCAGACCAGCCACCTCCACGGCGTCATCCGCGTCGGAGCCGTCGTCGGCCTCAGCCTCAGCCGCAGCCAGCTTTGCCGCCGCCGCCGCCAGGGGCTTGACGGAATTGGCCGTCACATCGGCGCCTTCGGTGAGCTTGCGGCGCACGATCGCTTCGATCGCCTCCTTCTGGGTGGGGTTCTGCTCCAACCAGGTGATGGTGTTGTCGCGCCCCTGGCCGATGTTGTCGCCCTCGTAGCTGTACCAGGCACCCTTGCGGACCACCACGGCCGTTTCCTCGGCCAGATCCAGCAGACAGCCCAGGGTGCTGATGCCGCGGCCAAAGAGAATGTCGAACTCAGCGATGCGGAAGGGGGGCGCCACTTTGTTCTTCGCCACCTTCACCTTGGCCCGGATGCCGTACTCCTCGGTGCCACGCTTGAGGGTCTGAATGCGGCGGATGTCGAGGCGAACCGAGGCATAGAACTTGAGCGCGTTGCCTCCCGTGGTGGTTTCCGGGTTGCCGTAGGTCACCCCGATCTTTTGCCGCAACTGGTTCAGGAAAATCACCGTGCAGCCGGATTTGCCGATGTTGCCGGTGATCTTGCGCATGGCCTGACTCATCAGACGGGCCTGACTGCCCACCGCCAGGTCGCCCATCTCCCCTTCGATCTCCGCCCGTGGGGTGAGCGCCGCCACCGAGTCGACCACAACGATGTCGACGGCCGCAGAACGCACCAGCTGATCCACGATCTCGAGCGCCATTTCGCCGGTGTCCGGCTGGGAGACCAGCAGGTTCTCCACATCGACCCCGAGGGCCGCCGCATAGACCGGATCCAGGGCATGCTCGGCGTCGACGAAGGCCGCCACGCCACCACGGCGCTGGGCTTCGGCGATCGCATGCAGCGTGAGCGTGGTTTTCCCCGAACTCTCGGGGCCGTAGATCTCCACCACCCGGCCCTTGGGATAGCCGCCACCGAGGGCAAGATCAAGAGTGAGCGCGCCGGTGGAAACGGTTTCGACCCGCATGCGGGAAGCATCCCCGAGGCGCATGATCGAACCCTTGCCGAAGTTGCGCTCGATCTGACCGAGTACGAGGTCAAGGGCCTTGTCGCGGGCGGCGGCGGCGGAACCGAGGGCGGCGGCCGACGATCCGGCGGCGGCGGAGCGGGGATGAGCGGCCCTGAGGTCGGTGCTCTTGGGGTCGGCAGGCATGGTCAACGGTGGGTGAGAGAACAGGCCGCTGATCGAGACGTCCGAAGCGGGACATCCTGCGGCCTCAAAGGCACAGGTGCCACCGAATCGGGTGGACGTATCAGGCCGGCGCGCCGGACAGGAATTAGTACAGGCGTACGCTAGCGGATCAGGGCCAGGTCGCCAAGGGGGCCGCGAACCGCTCCGGGCGGAGCAGGGCGATGCCCGGCGGCAGGCCGGTCAGATCAGCCGCGCGCAAGTACCCCCACGACACCAGAAAGCAGCGCACGGAGGTCAATCCCGGCGTGGCCCGCACCTGCTCCAGGGTGGGGCGCCTGTCTTCGATGAACCAGATCGGCCTGTTCAGCGACCGCAACTGGAGCAGAACCTCCGGCTTCGGCCCCTGCTCATGACCGAACAGCTGCCAGGGCTCAAGGCCCTCGGCAGAGAGCAGCTCAGCGGCGAAGGCCGCCCCCTTGGTGGTCAGCACCGCCCAATCGGCCGCCTCGCCGCTCAGGGCCCGCAGCCGCTCCGGCACGCCGGGGTAGGGGCGGTGCAGTGCAAGCCAGGCGCTGCGGTCGGTGGCGATGGCCTCGCGGCGCACGAGCTCCAGCACCTCCTGCAGCTGGGAGGGATGCCACTCCCAGCGCTCCAGAGCACGGTCCAGAGCACCGCCGTAGTCAGCCAGGGTGTCGCTGAGCCGATGGTCGTCGCGGCCCAGCTCAGCGGCCAGCAGCACCATCTCCCAGCCCTTGTGGATCAGAGGCCGCAGCTGGGCAAAGCCGGGCGGCGCCGACACGGGCAGCTGAAGGTCGGGGCGCAGCCGCAGAGCAGCCCGGCGGGCGCTCCACCAGTACTCGGCCATGCCGTCGACCAGCACCCCGTCAAAATCGAACACCAGCAGGGGGCTGGAGGACACAGGGGAGCTCAAAGGAGTGTCAGAACTGGGCCGCTAGGATTCGAACCTAGGAATGGCGGGACCAAAACCCGCTGCCTTACCACTTGGCGACGGCCCAACGCGCAGTTGTGGGGTGGTCCGGGGAAGAGGGCCCGCAGGCCGCCAACGCAGTGGAACACCCGACGCCCGGGATCCAGATAGTTACCCACAGCGAGCCGTCCTTCGTCAATCTCTCGCTGTGCCGACAGGGATCACGGCAGCTGATGGCAGCGCTCAGCGCGGGAACACACGCAACCGCAGCTCCCCGCCGCTGCCGAACTCGGCACAGCGCAATCCATAGCGGCGCACCTGCTCCGCCTGAATCTGGCGGACGCGGGCGCTGCGGGGCAGCAACTCCACCGGGCAGCCGCGGGGCACCACCACCTGTTCCACAGCCAGACGGCATTCCTCCATGGCGCCGTAGGCGTCGTCCGGCAGTACCTGCAGCGGCGCCACCCCATCCGGCTGGCGCCGCCGCAGCAGCCGCTCGAGACCTCGCTGGATCTGATGCAGGCTGTCGGACTTGATCACCAGGATCGGCACACCGTGGAGCTGGGCCTGCCGCCGCACCTCCGGGTCCTGGCCCAGCTGGTTGCGCACGGTGAGCACCGCATCCGCCTGCTCCAGATCAACAACCTGCTCAACGGCATAGCGGCGGCTGCGCACCGCCTGATCCAGCAGCGCAGCGCTGATGCCGCAGCTGAACAGGCGCAGGGTCGTCGCTGCCGGCTCCACCGCTGGGCGCCGGTGCGGTGCGGGCATGGATAAGTCGGGCAGCGGCACCGGCGCCAGGGGCGGGGCCGGATCCGGCCGCCGTAGCTCGCGGCGTGGCGCTGATGGCTCCGCGCGCGTCAAGCGGGGTGGGGCCGGAGGAGTGGCCGCGTCTTCGAGCCGCACGCGGCCGGAAGCATCGCATTCGCGCACCTGGGGGCGGGCAGGCTGCCCCCGAAGCTGGAAATCCACCGTGCGGGCCACGTCACGGTGCACCAGCCAGCGGCTGCGGCTGTGCATCTCCACCGCCAGCGGGAAGGTGGGGTCGGCGCAGCGCTCCAGCACGGTCTTCTGGGAGCCGCGCCGCCGCGCTTCCTCATCACCGAGCGTGACCGACTGAATGCCGCCGATCAGGTCGCAGAGGGTGGGGTTCTTGATCAGGTTGGCCAACTCATTGCCGTGGGCCGTGGCCACCAGCTGCACCCCCCGTTCGGCGATCGTGCGGGCCGCCTGAGCCTCCAGCAACGTGCCGATCTCATCGATCACGATGACTTCCGGCATGTGGTTCTCCACCGCCTCGATCATCACCTGATGCTGCAGCTCGGGGCGCGCCACCTGCATGCGGCGGGCCCGGCCGATAGCGGGGTGGGGAATGTCACCGTCGCCGGCGATCTCGTTGCTCGTGTCGATCACCACCACGCGGCGTTCCAGGTCGTCCGCCAGCACACGGGCAATCTCCCGCAGGGCCGTGGTCTTGCCGACACCGGGACGCCCCATCAGCAGCAGCGACTGACCGGAATCCAGCAGATCCCGCACCATCGCCACCGTGCCGTACACAGCGCGGCCCACCCGGCAGGTGAGACCCACCACATCGCCGGTGCGGTTGCGGATGGCGCTGATGCGGTGCAGGGTGCGCTCGATGCCCGCCCGGTTGTCGCCGCCGAAATGGCCGAGCCGTTCCACCACGGCCGCCAGGTCCGAGCGGTCGATCGGCTGATCGGTGAGGGCAATGGCGCGCCCGGGGTAGCGGGCCTCAGGACAACGACCAAGATCCAGCACCACCTCGAGCAGCTGGTCGCGGCTCTCCGCGGCGGCGAAGGCCTCGCGCACCCGCTCCGGCAGCACCGCCAGCAGCGCTTCGAGATCGTCGGTCACCCGTTGCGGCGAAAGGGCGACCTCAGGGGCGCCGGCGTGAGCCAGGGCGAGGGGGGCAGCGTCGGGAGCTTGCATGACCCATCACTCCAGGACTGCCGTTCTAGCCATCAGGAAGCCAGCCACGGGCCGACCAGCGCCCGGGCCCTTGCAAGCGCCTCGGTCCAGAGGTCCGCATCGTCGAGCAGCCGTGTGCCCCGCCGCTCGGCCTCCACCAGCAGCGGCTGCAGCTGACGGCGCGCCATCCCGCCGAAGGCCACACCGGCGCTGAGGCGCCGCGCCTCCGCCGCCGAGCCCGCCAGACGACGCAGCAGCTCCAGGGTGTGGCCGTTGGTGCCACCCGCCAGTTGCAGGGGCCCCGGTGGTGCCCAGGGCCGCAGCGCCGCCAGCAGCCGCACCGCGGCATGGGCCGTGCCGTCCCCCACATCGCCGCTCATCGGCCGGCCATCGAGCTGCCAGAGGGGCCGCAACCCCGCCGCTCTAAGGCGCGCGAACCGCTGCCAGAGCTCCGCCGCCAGACCCTCCACCCCTGGACGTTCCATGCCTGCAGATTCCGCACCTGAACCGTCCACGCCGTCAGCCACCGCCTGCCTGCGGCCGTTGGAGGGCGCTTCCCAGCCGCAACTCACCGACAGGCGCTGCAGGGGCAGTCGCGCAGCCACCACCTGGTCGAGACGCTGAGCGAAAGCGGCGCCTCGGCCCGGCTGGGTGTGAATCTCCACCGCATCCGGCCGCAGCGCTTCCAGCAGAGGGGTCACAGCCTCCGCCGGCAGCGCATGCTCCCTGGCCGCGATCAGGCCGAGGGGGCAGGCCGGCAGGCAGCGGCCGCAGCCGTAGCAGCGCTCGTCGATCACACCGCCGCTCTCGCCGATGGCCAGGGCCGGGCACACCCGCGCGCAGGGTCGGGGGCAGGACGGCGGACAACGCTCCGGATCGAAGTGGGCCTTGCGGAAATGGGGGTCGGCGCCATCGCTGAGGCTCAGCATCAGCCAGGGGGGACAGCCGCCAGCGGAGCGCTCCAGACCCCAGGCGATGCCGCGCCGCGCTGCCACCACCACAGCGGGATCGGCAGCCACATCGATCGCCTGAACACCCGCCAGGGTGTAGATGCCGCAGAGATCGACGATCGCAGCCAGATCCTGGTTGCTGGCGCCGCAGATCAACTTGACCCAGCGGCCGGAGCGCAGCGCCTGCTCAGGCGGCAACGCACTGATCGAGCGGATGCCAGCGCAGCGACCTCGAGCCACCCATTTCCGCCACGATGCGCAGGCGCGGCTCCCTCTGGGTGAGCCCGCACAGGGCCGAGAGCTCTGCGGCGGAGAGCACCTGGGCTTCCAGCAGCCAGAGCAGGATCGGTTTGGTGCCTTCCAGCAGGGGGCCGAGCTGGGGCATCACCTGTTGGACGTCACCGACGGCAGCGGCATTGCCAACGCTGTGGTGGCCAAGGTGCGGCGGACGGATGCCATGCGACTGGAGCAGGAACACTTCGGGATCACCGAGGCCGCGGGCTGAAGTCATTTGTGCGCGGTAGCCGGCGGCGCGCAGACGCCGCATCAGCCGTGTCTCCGCACCACCTTCCAGGGGGGCATAGAGGGCCAGGGCACCAGCCTTCTCCAGATCCTCCCGAAAGCGACGGCCGGTAAGAAGGAGCGGCATGGAGGGCAATGCCAGGAACGGCGGCAGTCTGGCAGGACGCTTTCAGGAATAGGGGGTCGGACCATGCGGTACTGTGGATTCTTGTGCATGTGTTCTGTGCCCGTCCGCTAGCCGGGCCTCCGGAACCTTGCGCGGGTCCACCGCTGTCGGTGGATCCTCCCGGCCAGTTCGGCAACGAGCAGCTCTGCTGCCTCACCGCCGACGGGAAACTCGCCGTCCTCCGGCTACGGCCCGACGGAAAAGTCTCAGCCTGCTGTTTCGCCCACCGCTAGCCCCCGGCCCTGCCTGCCCGTCAGGCCATGGCCGGATGCTCCGTTTCCACGGGATCCAGTCAAGCGGATCCAGCGCGTTCATCGATTCAGCCTCCAGGCGGCCCGTCATCTCCGGATGGTCTCGGCCGTGGTCCTGCTGGCGTTCTTCCCCCAATGTCCATCGGCATCCTCGGCAAGAAATTGGGCATGTCCCAGTTCTTCGCCCCCGACGGCAAGTCCATCCCGGTCACCGTGATCGAGGCGGGCCCCTGCCGCATCACCCAACTCAAAACCCCTGCCACCGACGGCTACACCGCCGCTCAGATCGGCTTTGGCGACATTCGCGAGAAGCTCGTCAACCGCCCGGCTGCGGGTCACCTGGCCAAATCCGGCAGTGAGCCCCTGCGGCACCTCACCGAATACCGGCTCGATTCTGTCGAAGGCCTCGAACTCGGTGGCACGATCACGGTCGAAGGCTTCGAGCCCGGCCAGAAAGTCGATGTCAGCGGTGACACGATCGGCCGCGGTTTCAGTGGTTACCAGAAGCGCCACGGCTTCAGCCGCGGTCCGATGACGCACGGTTCCAAGAACCACCGCGAACCCGGATCCACCGGCGCCGGCACCACCCCCGGTCGGGTCTACCCCGGCAAACGGATGGCAGGCCGCTACGGCGGCAAGCAGATCACCACCAAGGGTCTCGTCATTCTCAAGGTGGATGTCGAGCGCAACCTGCTGGTGGTGAAGGGTTCGGTGCCCGGCAAGCCCGGCGCCCTGCTCAACATCCGACCCGCTCGGCGGGTCGGTGACAAGGTCGCGAACTGAGGATGTCAGCCATGGTCAACTGTGTCGTTCGTGATTGGCAGGGCAAGGAAGCCGGCAAGGCCAGCCTTGATCTGAGGGTCGCCAAGGAAGCCTCGGCCGGCGGCCTGCTGCAGCGCGCGGTCGTGCGCCAGCTCGCCCACGCCCGCCAGGGCACGGCCAGCAGCCTCACCCGCGCCGAAGTGCGTGGTGGCGGCCGCAAGCCCTACAAACAGAAAGGAACGGGTCGTGCGCGCCAGGGCTCGATCCGCACCCCGCTCCGCCCCGGTGGCGGCGTGGTGTTCGGGCCCAAGCCCCGCACCTACAGCCTGGCGATGAACCGCAAGGAACGTCGCCTGGCACTGCGCACCGCCCTGATCAGCCGGGCCGCCGACATGGTGGTGGTGCAAGGCTTCGGCGCGGCGCTGGAGCAGCCGAAAACCCGCGAAATCGTCGCTGCTCTGCAGCGCTGGGACATCCCCGCCGGCGCCAAGGTGCTGCTGGTGCTGGATGCCCCCACCGATGTGGTCCGCCTGTCGGTCCGCAACCTCGAAAACGTGAAACTGATCGCCGCCGATCAGCTGAATGTCTTCGACTTGCTCAACGCCAGGAAGCTGGTGCTCAGCGAGGAAGCTCTCGCCAAGATCCAGGAGGTCTACGGAGATGACTGAACGTTTCGCCAACCGGCTGGCGGATGTGATCCGGCGCCCGCTGATCACCGAGAAAGCCACCCGCGCGCTCGAACTCAACCAGTACACCTTTGAGGTGGACCCCAGGGCTGCCAAGCCCGACATCAAGGCCGCCGTCGAGCACCTCTTCGATGTGCGCGTCATCGGCGTGAGCACCATGAATCCCCCTCGCCGTGCCCGGCGGGTCGGACGCTTCGCCGGCAAGCGCGCCCAGGTGAAAAAGGCGGTGGTGCGGCTCGCCGCAGGCAATGCCATCCAGCTGTTCCCCGAGGCCTGAGGGTTCTGAATCGTTATGGCAATCCGCAACTACCGTCCCTACACCCCCGGCACCCGCACCCGGGTCGCCAGCGACTTCAGCGAAGTCACTGAGCGCAAGCCCGAACGCAGCCTGGTGGTGGCCAAGCACCGCCGCAAAGGCCGCAACAACCGGGGCGTGATCACCTGCCGCCACCGTGGCGGTGGCCACAAGCGCCTCTATCGCCTGGTGGATTTCCGCCGCGACAAGCACGGCGTGGAGGCCCGCGTGGCCGCCATCCACTACGACCCGCACCGCAACGCGCGTCTGGCTCTGCTCTTCTACACCGATGGTGAGAAGCGCTACATCCTTGCCCCTGCAGGCATTGAAGTCGGTCAAACGGTGGTGTCCGGCCCCGGATCCCCGATTGAAACCGGCAATGCCCTGCCGCTCTCCTCAATTCCTCTGGGCTCCGCTGTCCACAACGTCGAGCTTTATGCCGGACGTGGTGGCCAGATGGTGCGCACCGCCGGCGCCAGCGCCCAGGTGATGGCCAAGGAAGGTGATTACGTCGCCCTCAAGCTGCCGTCCACCGAGGTTCGTCTCGTGCGCCGGGAGTGTTACGCCACCCTCGGTGAAGTGGGCAACGCTGAAGTTCGCAACACGAGCCTCGGCAAAGCCGGTCGCAAGCGCTGGCTGGGGCGTCGCCCCGAAGTGCGCGGCAGTGTGATGAACCCCTGCGACCACCCCCACGGTGGTGGTGAGGGCCGCGCACCGATCGGCCGCTCCGGCCCGGTCACCCCCTGGGGCAAACCGGCCCTGGGCCTCAAAACCCGGAAGCGGAACAAACCCAGCAATCGGTTTGTCCTGCGGAAACGTCGCCGCACCTCCAAACGGAGCCGTGGCGGACGGGATTCCTGATGGTCAACACTGTTTTGCTGTCTGCTTAAACCGCCATGGGACGTTCACTCAAAAAAGGACCATTCGTCGCCGACCACCTGCTGCGCAAGGTCGAAGCGCAGAACAGCGCTGGCGACAAAACCGTGATCAAAACCTGGTCGCGGGCTTCCACCATCCTGCCGATGATGATCGGCCACACGATTGCCGTTCACAACGGCAAGAGCCACGTGCCGGTGTATGTCACCGAGCAGATGGTGGGCCACAAGCTGGGGGAATTCGCCCCCACCCGCACCTTCCGGGGTCACATCAAAGACAAAAAAGGTGCCCGTTAAGGAGCGACACACCATGGCCAACCCTTCCCCCAGCTCAGAAGCCCGCGCCCACGGCCGCTACATCCGCGGATCCGTTTCCAAGGTGCGCCGGGTGCTCGACCAGATCCGCGGCCGCTCCTATCGCGAGGCGCTGATCCTGCTCGAGTTCATGCCTTACCGCTCCACCGGACCGATCACCAAGGTGCTCCGTTCGGCGGTCGCCAATGCGGAACACAACCTTGGTCTTGATCCCGCTTCCCTGGTGATCAGCACCGCGATCGCCGACATGGGTCCTTCCCTGAAGCGATTCCGTCCCCGCGCCCAGGGGCGGGCTTACGCGATCAAGAAACAAACCTGCCACATCAGCATTGCTGTGGCGTCCACTTCCGCCTGACCCCCGAGGACACCGCCCGATGGGACACAAGATCCATCCAACCGGATTGCGCCTGGGGATCACCCAGGACCACCGCTCCCGCTGGTATGCCCCCAGCAAGACCTATCCGATTCTTCTCCAGGAAGACGATCGGATTCGTCGCTTCATCCACAAGAAATACGCCAGCGCCGGCATCTCCGACGTGCTGATCGCCCGCAAGGCCGATCAACTCGAAGTGGAGCTCAAAACGGCACGCCCCGGCGTGCTGGTCGGCCGCCAGGGCAGCGGCATCGAAGAGCTTCGTGCCGGCATCCAGACCACGCTCGGCGACCGCCAGCGCCAGGTGCGCATCAATGTCGTTGAGGTGGAGCGGGTCGACGCTGACGCCTACCTGCTGGCCGAATACATCGCTCAGCAACTGGAAAAGCGGGTCGCCTTCCGCCGCGTCATGCGGATGACGGTGCAGCGCGCCCAGCGGGCCGGTGTGCTCGGGCTGAAAATCCAGGTGAGCGGTCGTCTCAACGGCGCCGAAATCGCCCGGACGGAATGGACCCGCGAAGGTCGCGTGCCCCTGCACACGCTGCGCGCCGACATCGATTACGCCACCAAGGTGGCCACCACCACCTACGGGGTGCTGGGCATCAAGGTCTGGGTGTTCAAAGGAGAGGTGCTTCCTGGGCAGAAGGAGCAACTGCCCGCTGGTGGAGCACCCAGGCGCCGGAGCAGCCGGCGGCCCCAACAGTTCGAAGACCGCTCGAACGAGGAGTGATCAGGAGGCCTGAACCATGCTGAGTCCCAAACGCGTCAAATTCCGCAAACAACAGCGAGGTCGCATGCGCGGCGTCGCCACCCGGGGCAACACGATTGCCTTCGGTGAGTTTGCCCTCCAGGCCCAGGAATGTGGCTGGATCACTTCTCGCCAGATCGAAGCCAGTCGTCGGGCGATGACCCGCTATGTCAAGCGGGGAGGAAAGATCTGGATCCGGATCTTCCCCGACAAGCCGGTCACCATGCGCCCCGCCGAAACCCGTATGGGTTCCGGTAAAGGCAACCCTGAATTCTGGGTGGCGGTGATCAAGCCCGGCCGGATTCTCTTTGAGATGGGCGGGCCTGAAATCACCCCGGCCATCGCCAAGGAGGCCATGCGCCTGGCGCAGTACAAGCTGCCGGTCAAGACGAAGTTCCTCGCCTTGGCCGACCAGGAGCCGGAAGCTTCCCCCGAACCCTCTCTCGCCCTGGAGTCCTGAACATGGCACGTCCTGCCATCGCCGAGGTGCGAACCCTCACCGATGCCGAATTGGTCGAACAGATCGGCGGTTGCCGCCGTGAACTGTTCAACCTTCGCTTCCAGCGGGCCACCCGCCGGCTGGAGCAACCGCACCTGTTCAAGCAGAGCCGCACCAAGCTGGCTCAGCTGTTGACGGTGCAGCAGGAGCGGCAACGCTCCGCTCCCTCCGCCTCCTGATCCCCCACCACCCCATGGCACTCAAGGAAAGGGTCGGCACCGTCGTCAGCGACAAGATGGAAAAAACGGTGGTGGTCGCGGTGGAGAACCGCTTCCCCCATCCCATCTATCAAAAGACTGTCAGCCGCACCACCCGCTACAAGGCCCACGACGAAGACAACCGTTGTCGGGTCGGTGATCGCGTCCGCATCACCGAAACCCGTCCCCTCAGCCGCACCAAGCGCTGGGCGGTGGCGGAAGTTCTCACCCCATCCGGCGCGAGCTGAGGAGGTCACACCATGATTCAGCAGGAAACCTTCCTCAATGTCGCTGACAACAGCGGCGCCAAGCGCATCCAGTGCATCCGTGTGCTGGGCACCAACCGCCGGTATGCCCACGTCGGCGATGTGATCGTCGCTGCCGTCAAAGACGCCATGCCCAACATGGGGGTGAAGAAGTCGGACGTCGTCAAGGCTGTGGTGGTGCGCACCCGCGCCACGCTGCGCCGCGACACGGGCAACTCGATCCGCTTCGACGACAACGCCGCCGTGATCCTCGGCAACGACAACAACCCGAAGGGCACGCGTGTGTTCGGTCCGGTCGCCCGTGAACTGCGCGAGCGCAACTTCACCAAGATCGTGTCACTCGCCCCGGAGGTGATCTGAAATGGCCGCCGCAACACCCCAGCCACGGCCCGCCAAGCGGGTCAAGATGCGCATCCGCAAAGGTGACACCGTCAAGGTGATCGCTGGCAAGGACAAGGGAAAAACCGGTGAAGTCCTGCGCACCCTTCCTTATGAGAACCGCGTGGTGGTGCAGGGGATCAACCTGCGCACCCGTCACGTGAAGCCCACCCAGGAAGGCGAAACCGGCCGGATCGTCACGGAAGAAGCCTCTGTGCATGCTTCGAATGTGATGGTGTTCTCCACCAGCCAGAACGTTCCCAGCCGTGTCGCCATTGCCATCCAGGCCGACGGCACCAAGAAGCGCCGCCTCACCAAGACCGGCGAACTGCTCGATTGAGCACATCCTCGATTCGGTGGCCTCGGCCATGGAGTCACCTCCCCCGCCCGTCCCTGCACTCCCCGTTCCTGTCCGCCTTCTGACAACGCCCAGAAGCGAATTTCCCCCACCCCGCCATGTCACTCAAACAGCGCTACCGGGAGACGATCCAGCCCAAGCTGCTGAAGGATCTCAGCCTCTCCAACATTCATGAGGTTCCCAAGGTGATGAAAGTCACCGTGAACCGAGGTCTCGGCGAGGCCGCCCAGAACGCCAAGGCCCTTGAGGCTTCGATCGCTGAACTGGCCACGATCACCGGTCAGAAGGTGGTGGTGACCCGTGCCAAGAAGGCCATCGCCAGCTTCAAGATCCGCCAGGGCATGCCGATCGGCGTCGCCGTGACCCTTCGTGGTGACCGGATGTATGCCTTCCTTGAGCGCCTGATCCATCTGGCCTTGCCCCGCATCCGCGATTTCCGCGGTGTGAGCCCCAAGAGTTTCGATGGACGGGGGAATTACACCCTTGGAGTCCGGGAACAGATCATCTTTCCGGAAATCTCCTACGACAAGATCGATGCCATCCGGGGCATGGACATCACCATCGTGACCAGTGCCCGTAACGACGAAGAGGGCCGGGCCCTCCTCCGCGAGATGGGAATGCCGTTCCGCAGCAACTGAGCCCTCTTCGGACCCCCAACATGGCCAACCACGACCCGATTTCAGACATGCTCACCCGCATTCGTAATGCGAGTGAGAAAAAGCATCAGACCACCAAGGTGCCTGCTTCCCGCCTGTCGCACAGCATCGCCAAAGTGCTGCAGCAGGAAGGGTTCATTGCCCAGATCAGCGAAGAAGGTGAAGGGGTGCAAAGGCATCTCGTTCTTGAGCTGAAATACAGCGGCAAGCATCGTCAGCCCACGATCCGCTCCGTCAAGCGCGTCAGCAAGCCGGGTCTGCGGATCTACAAGAACACACGTCAACTCCCCAAGGTGCTGGGTGGTCTCGGCGTCGCGATCATTTCCACCTCCAAGGGTGTGATGAGCGACCGTGACGCCCGTAAGCAGGGTGTCGGCGGTGAAGTCCTCTGCTACATCTACTGAAAAGGGAGTTGATTCATGTCACGTATTGGTAAAGCACCGATCCCGATCCCCGACAAGGTGACCGTGAGCCTCAACGGCCTCTCGGTCCATGTCAAGGGGCCCAAAGGCGAACTGAACCGCACCCTCCCTGAAGGTGTCCAGATTCGCCAGGAAGACAACACGCTCGTTGTTGCCCCTTCCACAGCCACCCGCCGCTCGCGGGAGCGCCACGGACTCTGCCGTACGCTGGTGGCCAACATGGTCGAAGGGGTGAGCAAAGGCTTCACCCGCAAGCTCGAAATCGTGGGCGTGGGCTACCGGGCCCAGGTTCAGGGTACGAAGCTCGTGGTGAGCGCCGGCTACAGCCACCCGGTCGAAGTGGTGCCCCCCGAAGGCATCGTCTTCACCGTGGAGGGCAACACCCAGGTGCTGGTCTCCGGTTTCGACAAGGAACTGGTCGGCAACGAAGCGGCCAAGGTCCGCGCCATTCGTCCTCCTGAGCCCTACAAGGGCAAGGGCATCAAGTACGAGGGCGAGCGCATTCTGCGCAAGGCCGGCAAAACCGGTAAGAAATGAGGCCTGCCTGAGCGTCCCACCCCTCCACTCCCATGTCCACCGTTTCCCGCAAAGCCCAGACCCAGAAGCGTCACCGCCGTCTGCGTCGCCATCTCACCGGATCCGCCGCCCGTCCGCGGCTGGCTGTGTTCCGCTCCAACAATCACATCTACGCCCAGGTCATCGACGACGACGCACAGAGCACGCTCTGTGCCGCTTCGACGCTCGACAAAGATCTGCGCACCAGCCTGACCGCCAGCTCCACCTGCGATGCCTCCGTGGCCGTGGGTCAACTGGTGGCCCAACGTGCCCTCGCCAAAGGCATTCAACAGGTGGTGTTCGATCGTGGCGGCAACCTCTATCACGGCCGTGTCAAGGCCCTTGCCGACGCTGCCCGTGAAGCGGGCCTTCAGTTCTGAACCGGATCCAACCATGACCGAAATCAACGAAACGATCCAGTCCAGCGACGTGCCAGCGGCGGCTGAAGGCCAGCCCGAACAGCGGCGCGGTGGCGGTGGCGGCAAAGGCGGCGATCGTCGCGGCGGCAGCGGCGGTGGTCGCCGTGGTGAAGGGCGGCGCGGCGGTCAGGAGCGCGACTCCGAATGGCAGGAGCGTGTGGTCCAGATCCGCCGGGTCTCCAAAACCGTCAAAGGCGGTAAGAAGATGAGCTTCCGCGCCATCATCGTGGTCGGCAACGAACGCGGTCAGGTGGGTGTGGGCGTCGGTAAGGCCGGCGATGTCATCGGTGCCGTCCGCAAGGGCGTGGCCGACGGCAAGAAGCACCTCGTCAAGGTTCCGCTCACCCGCACCAGCTCGATTCCCACCGAGAGCCGTGGGTTCGATGGCGCTGCCAGCGTGCTCATGCGCCCGGCCGCCCCGGGCACCGGCGTGATCGCAGGCGGCTCCATCCGCACCGTGCTTGAGCTCGCGGGCATCAAGAACGTGCTGGCGAAGCGCCTGGGCAGCAAGACGCCCCTCAACAATGCCCGCGCCGCCATCGAGGCGCTGCAGGCGCTCCGCACCCACAAGGAAACCGCCAAGGAACGGGGCATCTCCCTCGAGCAGATTTACTCCTGAGCCCCATGACCCACACTCTCCAGTCCCTCAAGCCCCAGGCCGGTGCCCGGCGCCGTAAGCTCCGCAAAGGCCGCGGCATCGCCGCCGGTCAGGGTGCCAGCTGCGGCTTCGGCATGCGCGGACAGAAGTCCCGCTCCGGCAGCCCCACCCGCCCCGGCTTTGAAGGCGGCCAGATGCCGCTCTACCGGCGGGTCCCCAAGCTCAAGCACTTCCCACTGGTGAACCCCAAGTCGTTCACCGTGCTGAACGTGGCCAAGCTGTCGGGCCTCAAGGCCGGCAGCACCGTCAACCTGGATGTGCTGGTGAAAGAAGGGCTGGTCACCAGCCCCAAGCACCCTCTGAAGATCCTCGGCGACGGCGATCTCAGTGTGAAACTGACCGTTCAGGCTGCTGCTTTCACTGCGTCTGCCCGTGAAAAGATCGAAGCCGCTGGTGGCACCTGCGAGCTCACCTGACCCCATCTCCACACCCCGCCAGCCATGCTGGTGGGGTTTCCTGGCCTCAGAGCCGTCTGCCACCGTCCTGCGGAACGGCAGGCGGCTTTCGTGTCACTCCGCAGCGTCTCCTTTCTGCCTCCCCACCGCCTGAGAACACACCATGCTCCTTAGCCGGGGGCGCAATCCCAGCGCCGGCGAAATCCTCACCCAGCTGATCCAGTCCAAGGGTCTCCGTGACCGGGTGCTCACCACGCTTGGCTTGCTGCTGTTGGTGCGCCTGGGGATTTACATCCCCGTTCCCGGCATCGACCGGGTGGCCTTCCAGCAGTTCATCCAGCAAGGCGGCCAGCTGATCGGCTTCCTCGACATCTTCACGGGTGGGGGCATCTCCACCCTTGGTGTGTTCGCGCTTGGCATCCTGCCGTTCATCAACGCCTCGATCATTCTTCAGCTCCTCACGGCGGCGGTGCCCCAGCTGGAGGACCTCCAGAAGAACGAAGGGGAAGCCGGCCGGCGCAAGATCGCTCAGATCACACGCTATGTGGCACTGGGTTGGGGGATCCTGCAGAGCACGGTCTTCGCCCTGATCCTGCGGCAATACGCCATCCCGGGAGTGTCCGCTCCTGTCTTCGTCATCCAGACCTCCCTCGCACTTGTGGCGGGATCGATGGTGGTGATGTGGATCAGCGAAGTGATCACCGAGCGGGGGATCGGCCAGGGAGCGTCGCTGGTGATCTTTGTGAACATTGTGGCCACGCTGCCGCGTGCCCTTGGCTCCACCGTGGAGCTGGCCCAGAGCGGCGACCGGGCCACCGTGGGCGGAATCGTGGTGCTGGTGCTGATTTTCCTGGTCACGATCGTTGGCATCATTTTCGTGCAGGAAGGCAGTCGTCGCATCCCGATCGTGAGCGCCAAGCGCCAGGTCGGGCAAAACACCCCCCTTTCCGCGCGTCAGAGCTACCTGCCCTTGAAGCTCAATGCCGGTGGGGTGATGCCGATCATCTTTGCGTCAGCCGTGGTGTTCCTGCCCCTCACCATCGCCAACCTCACCCGCGCCCCCTGGCTGATCCAGCTGGCCGGCTACCTCAGCCCCAACAGCAGCACGCCATGGCTTTATGCCCTGCTGTTCTTCGCGTTGATCATCGGCTTTTCGCTGTTCTACGCCACCCTCACGATCAATCCGGTCGACATCGCCACCAACCTCAAGCGCAGCGGTGTAGCCGTTCCGGGTGTGCGTCCCGGCTCTGCCACTGCCATTTATCTCAGTGGCGTGCAGAACCGGCTCACCATCCTCGGGGGTCTCTTTCTCGGTGCGGTGGCAATCATTCCCTCGGCTGTGGAGGGCGCCACGCAGGTGCGCACCTTCCAGGGTCTGGGGGCCACCTCCCTGCTGATCCTGGTGGGCGTTGCGATCGACACCGCCAAGCAGGTCCAGACCTACGTGATCTCGCAGCGCTACGAGGGGATGGTGCGCCAGTGACGCGTCCCACCCCTTCCAGGGCTCCCCAGGTCATCGCCACTCCCCCGCCCCTTCTCTGGTTTCCGCTCATCCGCCCCCTTCCATGAAGCAGCGCATTCTTTTTCTCGGCCCCCCAGGAGCCGGCAAGGGCACCCAGGCCGAGCGTCTCGCGGCCAGCCACAACCTCCTGCACCTCTCCACCGGCGAGTTGTTGCGCGCCGAAGTGGCTGCGGGCAGTGCGCTCGGCCAGGAAGCGGAGGCCGTGATGGCCCGTGGCGAACTGGTCAGCGACACCTTGGTGCTGGCGATCGTTCGTGCCCGTCTGACCTGCTGCAACGGCGGCTGGCTGCTCGATGGTTTCCCACGCAACCTGGCCCAGGCCGAAGCCCTCCAGCAACTGCTGGAGGAGATCGGCCAACCGATCGAATTGGTGGTGCTCCTGGCCCTCGATGACGAAACCCTCGTGGAGCGCCTGCTGGCACGCGGCCGCGCCGACGACAATGAAGCTGTGATCCGCAACCGTCTTGTCGTCTACAGCGATCAGACGGAGCCTTTGATCGCGTACTACCGCGCCAAGGGGCTGCTCAGTTCCGTCGAGGCCAGTGGCACGGTCGAGGCGATTGCCGAGCGAATCTCCGCTGTTGTGGGTTGAGCGCTGTGGTACGTTGTCTGTTTGGAAATTTGGAGCACCGCTGCTCATGAAGGTGCGTGCCTCGGTCAAGAAAATGTGTGACAAGTGCCGGGTGATCCGCCGCCATGGCCGGGTCATGGTGATCTGCACCAACCCCAAACACAAACAGCGCCAGGGCTGACCTGCGCTGTTCCCGCCTCATTCATCTGCGCCCTCTTGGGCGCACCACCCAGCCCACCGTGGCTGGGCTCCCCTCTGCCCAACTGAATCGTTTCTTCGTGGCTCGGATTGCCGGTGTCGATATCCCTCGTGACAAGAGGGTTGAGATTTCTCTCACTTACGTCTATGGCATCGGCTTGACCCGTGCCCAGAAGATCCTGGCCAAGGCCGGTGTCAGCCCGGACATCCGGGTGAAAGACCTTGACGACGCTGACGTGCAGAAACTGCGCGCCGCAGCGGAATCCTTCACCCTCGAAGGCGACCTGCGCCGTCAGGAGGGCATGGCGCTCAAGCGTCTGCAGGACATCGGCTGCGTTCGTGGCCGCCGCCATCGCATGGGCCTGCCGGTCCGTGGGCAGCGCACCCGCACCAACGCACGCACCCGCCGCGGCGCGCGCAAAACCGTGGCCGGCAAGAAGAAGTAATCCTCTCGCCCAGCGCCTCACCGGCGTCAGTCCTTCCCAGTCCCCTACCCCAGGCCCCTGTCCATGGCGAAGCCAGCCAAGAAAACCGGCGCAAAGAAAACCAAGCGGAATGTGCCCAACGGCGTGGCACACATCCAGAGCACCTTCAACAACACCATCGTGTCGATCACCGACACCGCTGGCGAGGTGATTTCCTGGTCGTCTGCCGGGGCCAGTGGCTTCAAGGGAGCCCGCAAGGGCACCCCGTTCGCCGCCCAGACGGCCGCCGAAGCTGCCGGCCGCCGCGCCCTCGAGCAGGGCATGCGGCAGATCGAAGTGCTGGTGCGCGGGCCTGGATCTGGCCGTGAAACCGCCATTCGTGCTCTGCAGGTGGCAGGTCTTGAGATCACCCTGATCCGTGATGTCACCCCGCTGCCTCACAACGGTTGCCGGCGCTCCAAGCGCCGCCGGGTCTGAGTCGCTTCACTTCCAAGCCCTCGGGCATTCCTCTTCACCACCTTCAGGCCGTGCATCAGTATCAGATCGATCGCGTCGAGCATCAGATCGGCGAAGACCGCTCCCAGACGGGCGTCTTTGTGATCGGGCCTCTCGATCGCGGCCAGGCCATCACCCTGGGCAACGCCCTGCGTCGGGTGCTCATGGGTGGGATGGAAGGCAGTGCGATCACGGCCGTGCGCATCGCCGGCGTGAACCATGAATACGCCACGGTGCCGGGTGTCCGCGAAGACGTTCTCGACATTCTGCTGAACTGCAAGGAAGTGGTCGTCAGCAGCCGCAGCCGCGATCTTGAGATCGGCCGGCTTGTGGCCACCGGCCCCGCCACCGTTACCGCCGGTGACCTGCAATTCTCCTCGCAGGTTCAGGTGATCGACCTTGAACGGCCGATCGCCACCGTCGCGGAAGGCCACAGCCTCGAGCTTGAAGTGCACGTGGAGCGGGGTGTGGGCTATCGCCCCGTCGACCGTCACAACGAAGACACCAGCGCCATCGACCTGCTCCAGATCGATGCCGTGTTCATGCCGGTGCGGCGGGTGAACTACACCGTCGACGAAACCGCTGTCGGCGAAGGCGGCTCGGCGCGGGAGCGGCTGCGGCTCGAGATCCACACCAGCGGCGCGATCACCCCCGACGACGCCATGGCCCAGGCCGCCAATCAGTTGATTGCCCTGTTCCAGCCGCTGGCCAGCCTCACCATCGACGACGAGCCGGGCGTGGAGCCGGAGCCCTCTGCGGAAAGCCAGATCCCTCTGGAAGAACTCAACCTGTCCGTGAGGGCTTACAACTGCCTGAAGCGTGCCCAGGTGAACTCGGTTTCCGATCTCATGGGCTTCAGCTACGAAGACCTCCTCGAGATCAAGAACTTCGGTTCCAAATCGGCCGACGAGGTGATCGAAGCCCTTGAGCGCATCGGCATTTCTCTGCCCCAGAGCCGCACCACGGCCTAGACCCCGCTTCCCTGCGCGATCTCTCCCCTTCGACGTACACCACCCCGGAACCATGCGCCACCAATGCCGAGTCCCCCTTCTTGGTCGCCCAGCTGACCAACGCAAGGCACTGCTGCGCGGACTCACCACCCAGTTGATTCGCGAAGGCCGCGTCACCACCACCAAGGCCCGGGCCAAGGCCCTGCGTGACGAGACCGAGCGCATGATCACCCTGGCCAAGGAGGGCACCCTGGCGGCCCGCCGCCGGGCCATGGGCTACATCTTCGACAAGCAACTTGTCCACTCGCTCTTCGACAAGGCCCAGGAGCGTTACGGCGACCGCCAAGGTGGCTACACCCGCATCATCCGCACGGTGCCCCGGCGCGGCGACAACGCCGAGATGGCCATCATTGAGCTGGTCTGACAACGCCGCGCCGCATCGCCCTCTGTCTTCAGTACGAGGGCTCCTGCTATCACGGCTGGCAACGGCAGCCTCATCAGTCCAGTGTTCAGAGCACCCTGGACCATGCCATTGCTGCGCTTGAGCCCCCACCGTCACCCTCCACAGTTGCGGCAGGCCGCACCGATGCAGGTGTTCATGCCGCAGGTCAGGTGGTGCATTTCGATGCCACAGGCCCGATTCCTGCCGAGCGCTGGCCCGCCGCGCTGAACGGACGCTTACCTGCGACCATCCGCGTGCTTGCTGCCTCTGAGCAGCCTCAGAGCTGGCACGCCTGCTTCTCCGCCACCTACCGGCGCTACCGCTACACCCTCTACAACGGGCGCACTCCCAACCTCTTCCTGGCGCCATTCACCTGGCATCGCTACCGCCACCGGCTCGATGAGAACCGGATGCGTGCCGCGCTGGAAGGAATGCTCGGCACCCACAACTTCGCCGCTTTCCAGCGGGCCGGGAGCAGCCGCCCCCATGCCCGCACCACCGTTCAGGACGTGAGCCTGGAACGCGACGGCGACCTGATCACCGTGGAGATCCAGGCCAGTGGCTTCCTGTACGGCATGGTGCGCCTGGTGCTGGGCCAGCTTGTGGCTCTCGGGGAAGGCCGGCTCAGCCTCGAGCAGTTCGAGCACCGTTGGCGCACCGGTGCGCGCGCTGAGGTGAAGGAAGCGGCTCCGCCCCAGGGCCTTTGCCTGCTGCGGGTTGGGTACCCACAGCCAATCTTCCCCATGAGCGCATGGTATGATTGCCAACCGCGATTCAGGTTGAGAAGCCAGGATCCGCCGGAGTTTTCGCCTCTTTCGCCCAGCTCCTGAAACCAAGTCCAGCGGGCCTTTCGCGGCCGCCTCCAAGGGATTCACCCAGGAGCTGGAGAAGGCGACGGTCTAGGCTCCGGATCAGCGATGGGCTCAACGTTCTCTCCATGCGGAGATAACAGGGCCACCTCCCTCCTGTCCAGCCCCCCCATTCAGCGGGATGGCGCAATCCCTCCGTCCGGCCTGCCGGTGCAATGAACAAGACCTCCGTCCCCTCTCCTGATTCCCTTGATCGCCAGTGGTACCTGGTTGATGCAGAGAATCAAACGCTCGGCCGTCTGGCCAGCGAGGTGGCCAGCGTGCTGCGCGGCAAGAACAGCCCTTCCTTCACCCCTCACCTTGATACCGGCGATTTCGTCGTGGTCGTCAACGCCGACAAGGTGCGTGTGAGCGGCAACAAGCCCGAGCAGAAGATCTACCGGCGCCATTCCGGCCGCCCCGGCGGCATGAAAACCGAAACCTTCGCCGCCCTGCAGGCTCGCCTCCCTGAGCGCATCGTTGAGAAGGCGATCAAGGGGATGCTGCCCCACAACGCCCTCGGGCGGCAGATGTTCCGCAAGCTGAAGGTCTACAAGGGTGCCGAGCATCCGCACGCCGCTCAGCAGCCCCAGCCCCTGGCCCTCGATCCTTCCGCTTCCGCACGATGAGCACCTCCACCAATCGCGTCGTCTACTGGGGAACCGGCCGCCGCAAGACAGCCGTCGCCCGTGTGCGCGTGGTGCCCGGCACCGGCGCCATCACGATCAATGGCCGCCCCGGCGACAACTACCTGAACTACAACCCCAGCTACCTCGCTGCGGTCAAAGCACCCCTCGACACCCTGGGGCTGTCCACCGACTACGACCTGTTGGTCAACGTCAAAGGCGGCGGCCTCACTGGGCAAGCCGATGCGATCAAGCAGGGGGCTGCCCGTGCGCTTTGTGATCTCTCCCCAGACAACCGCAAACCGCTGAAGACCGAAGGCCACCTGAGCCGCGACCCCCGGGCCAAGGAGCGTCGCAAATACGGCCTCAAGAAAGCCCGCAAGGCTCCCCAGTTCTCCAAGCGCTGATCCACGTCATGCCCAAGAGCGACATCCATCCCACCTGGTACCCCGATGCCAAGGTGATCTGCAACGGAGAGGTGGTGATGACCACCGGCTCCACTCATCCCGAGCTCAACGTCGACGTGTGGAGCGGCAATCACCCCTTCTACACAGGCACCCAGAAGATCCTCGACACCGAAGGTCGCGTCGACCGCTTCATGCGCAAGTACGGCATGGCCAGCACCGACAGCGCCAAGAAGGCCACAGCACCGGCGGCCGAAGCAGTCAGCGAAACCCCTGCAGCCGACGCTTGAGACCCTGCCGGTCTGGCCTCCCACCCGGCACCGTGCTGATTTCACACCCACGGCCGGATGCTCCAGGGCATCCGGCTTTTTGCTGAGCGCGCCACCCGCTGCCATGGACCCTGCCTTCCTCGCCGAACGTCTGGAAGCCGTCCGTCTGACCTTCACCACCCTGGAGCGGCAACTCGCCGATCCGGCGGTGGCCGCCGATCCGGCCCAGCTGCAGCACCTGGCCCGCGAACGGTCACGGCTCGAACCGCTGGTGCTCGATTACGCCTGCTGGAACGAGCTGCGGCGAGAGTGGACCCAGACCCGCCAACTGCTGAAGGAGAGCCGCGGCGACGCTGAACTGGAGCTGATGGCCCAGGAAGAGCTGGCGAGCCTGACGGCCCGGATCGGTGCCACCGAGGAACGCCTCACCCTCGCCTTGCTGCCGAGCGATCCCCGCGATGAGCGCAGCGTGATGCTGGAGATCCGCGCCGGCGCCGGCGGCGACGAAGCCTCGCTCTGGGCCGGGGACCTGGCCCGGATGTACGAACGCCATGCCCAGACGCTCGGCTGGCAGGTGCAGCCCGTCAGCGCGTCTGAAGCCGATCTCGGTGGCTACAAGGAGGTGATCCTCTCGATCCGTGGGGATGGGGTGTACAGCCAGCTGAAGTACGAAGCCGGCGTGCACCGGGTGCAGCGGGTTCCCGCCACCGAGTCGCAGGGGCGGGTGCACACCTCCACCGCCACCGTGGCCGTCATGCCCGAAGCGGATCCAGTGGAAGTGCAGCTTGACCCCAGCGACCTGGAGATCAGCACGGCCCGCTCAGGGGGCGCCGGCGGACAGAACGTCAACAAGGTGGAGACCGCCGTCGATCTCCTCCACAAACCCACCGGCATTCGCGTCTTCTGTACCCAGGAGCGCTCCCAGCTTCAGAACCGGGAACGGGCTCTGGCGATCCTGCGGGCGAAGCTGCTGGAGCGTGAACTGGCGGCCGCGGCCGCAGCCGAAAGTTCGCAGCGACGGGCCCAGGTCGGCAGCGGCGACCGCAGCGAAAAGATCCGCACCTACAACGTGAAAGACAACCGGGTGACCGATCACCGGCTCGGCCGAAACTTCGCGCTCGAGGCGGTGCTGCAGGGCCAGTTGGGCGAAGTGATCGCAGCCTGCATCGCCGCCGATCAACGCCGGCAACTGGAGCAGCTGGCGGCTGACGCAGCGGCGTGAACACTGATGGGCTGCTTGGCCCATCAGCGGGAGGTCCGTTGTCTGGCGCCGGCTTCAGGCCCCGATCACATACTTGGCCCACTCGCGACGGCCGGAGCGGATCTGGCGTGTGGCCTCGAAGTAGAGGGTGCTCACGGGCCGCCGCGGCACCCTTGCCAGTGGCATGGAGGCCTCGCGCGGGGTGCGGTTGCCCTTGCGAACGTTGCAGCGCAGACAGGCGGTGGTCACGTTTTCCCAGCTGTCGCCCCCTCCTCTGCTGCGGGGGATCACGTGATCGATCGACAGCTGATCGCCCTGATAGCCGCAGTATTGGCAGGAATGGCCGTCGCGCTGAAAGACATTGCGGCGGGTCAGGGGCAGCTCCTTGAAGGGCACGCGCACGAACTGGCGCAACCGGATCACCGATGGCAGCAGCAGATCGTCCCGCAGGATGCGGCTGCTGTCGTGTTCGAGGCCTTCCGCCTTCCCCTTCAGCACCATCACCGTGGCACGACGCCAGGTCGTGATGTTCAACGGCTCATAGGAGGCGTTCAGTACGAGAACCTGGCTCACGACGCTCTGTCGAGGGGAGGCATGCCAGACCTCCTGCGTGGCGGCATGCTAATGGGAGTTTCTGGTCCTGCTTCAGATCCGCTCCAGGTTCGCTCTACGCGGCTCCCTGCCACGCCCTCGCCCGGATGATTCCCGCTTCCGACGCTCCTTCCTTCCCCTCCGCCACTCCCTCCACCACCGACGCCCCGCTCGCTTGCGGTCTGCATCCCACCCAGCGAGCATGGGTGGAGGTGGATGCTGCGGCAATCCAGCGCAACGCCAGCCGGTTGCAGCGCTTTCTCAGCCCCGGCTGCGCGTTGATGGCCGTAGTCAAGGCCGATGGCTATGGCCATGGCGCCCTGCCCGTGGCGCAGGCGGCGCTGGCCGGCGGTGCCAGCTCACTCGGGGTGGCCACCCTGCAGGAAGGTGTGGATCTGCGGCAGCGGGGAGTTAAGGCACCGATCTTGGTGATGGGCAATCTGGTGGGCGCCGAAGAGCTTCACAGCTGCCTGCACTGGCAGCTGATGCCCACGATCAGCACGCTGGAGGAGGCCAGCTTGAGCCACCGCCTGGCGGCAGGCACCGGTCGCCGTATGGAGGTGCATCTCAAGCTCGACACCGGCATGGCCCGGCTGGGGGTCGACTGGCGCGTGGGTGCCCAGCTGCTGGAGTCGCTGCATGACCTCGACCACCTGGAGGTGGCCGGGCTGTATTCCCATCTCGCTGATGCCGATGCCCCTGACGCCGGCGGCTCCGATCTGACGCGCCAGCAGCAGGAGCGGTTCGAATGCGTGCTGTGCCAGGCCGCGAACCGCGGGCTGGCCACCGGCCTACGTCATCTCGCCAACTCCGCCGGCAGCCTGCGCGGGCCTTCCCTCCACTACGACCTGGTGCGGGTCGGCCTGGCCCTCTACGGCCATGCGCCTGCCCCCCATCTGGCCACGCAGGTGCAGCTGGAGCCGGCCATGGGGGTTCGTGCCCGGGTCACCCTGCTGCGCGATGTCCCAGCCGGCGTGGGGGTGAGCTACGGCCACCAATGGCGCGCGCCGCGGCCCAGCCGCCTGGCGGTGGTGGCGATCGGTTACGCCGATGGCGTGCCGCGCTCCCTCTCTAGCCGCATGGAGGTGCTGTTCGCGGGCCACCGGCTGCGCCAGGTGGGTGCGATCACCATGGATCAGCTGTTGATCGATGCCACCGACGAACCCGAGCTGCGCGTGGGATCGGTGGTGACGTTGCTGGGCTGCGACGGGGACATTCGCATCGGTCCGGAGCACTGGGCCGCCACCTGCGGCACCATCCCCTGGGAGATCCTCTGCGGCTTCAAGCATCGGTTACCGCGGCTCCGTCCCGAGGAGGCCTGTCACAGGCGCTGATAAGCTTTGCCAGCCCCTGGAGAGGTGGCTGAGTGGTTGAAAGCGGCTCCCTGCTAAGGAGTTACAGGAGGCAACTTCTGTCGAGGGTTCGAATCCCTCCCTCTCCGTTCCCTGGTTCTGCAGCTCCCGCGCTGCTCCTTGCTCACTGAAGCGTGGGCCTGCCTTGGCGCTGCTGGTCAGTGGCGCCCTTTGCATCGGCAGGCCGCACCTCTGGATCCACGGCGCTGGCTTTCAGCAGGCCGGCAGCCAGCTGGGGCAACAGGCGTGCATCCTGCGCCCGCTCGGACCCCTCGCTGAACACCACCAGCAGAAAGGGACGATGGCCCTCCATCTCCACATAGGCAGCATCGTGGCGGGCCTGGCTCATCCAGCCCGCCTTGCTCCAGAGCCGGGCGGACAGCGGCAGCCCTTCACCGAGGAAGCCGTCCACCTGATTCTCCGGATCCGCCGCCCGCAGCGCTGGATCGAGAGGACGCCGCAGCAGCTCGCGCATACGGGCGCTCGCCAGTGGCGATACGAAGGCGCCCGCCATGGCGGCATGCAGCAGGCGGGCAGTGGCATCGCTGCTCAGCCGGTTGCGGTTGGCGCGATCGGGTCCGTAGAACTGGCGCTCACGCCCGTAAGGACCATCGCCCCAGGTCTTCTGACAGAGGTTGCAGGCCTCCATCTCGGGCCAGCCCAAGCGGGCGAACCAGCGGTTCACCAGCTGACGTTGCGCCATCCAGGCGTCCAGAGCGGCCGGAGGCAGGTCCGGACCGCTGGTGGTGCCGGTCAGCATGTCCACCACATAGCCGGTGGCGTCGTTGCTCGAGTCACGGATCATGTCCGCGAGGGAGCGCCGCAGTTCCGGCGACTCCTCCAGCAACTGGCGCTGCAGCCAGGCTTCCGCCGCCGCCAGATAGAAGAGCTTCACCACGCTGGCGGGGTAGACGGAGCGGCCGCCCGCCCAGCTCGCTCCGGCCGGCGGCAGGGCCCAGAACGTCGCCGGATCAAGCCCATCGGCCTGGCCGATCAAGGAGGTCTCGTACCGCAGCCAGGTGACGGCCAGCTGATCGGCAAGACCGGGCCGGGCCTGCCCTTCCAGTTCGCGGAGCCGCTCCTGCAGGATCGTGCCCATGGCCCCATCCGGGCGGTAGAACGCCATCGATGTCGGCCACAGCAATGGTGAGATTAGGCACTCCCGCAGCGGCGGAACTGCTGGTAACAGGCAGCCGCTGGCGCCTGCTGGCCCCGCTGGACGGGTACAGCCGCCCCAGCGGGGCGGGACTCGCCACCCAGGCCGCGGCAGGGCGCTGCCTGGAGGTACTCCAGGCAGCAACGCCGCCGGAGGGAAGGCTGCGGGTGCGGCTGCTCGAAGACGGCTACGGCTGCTGGCTGGACGCGGGTGAACTGGCCGGCAGGGCGGAAGCGGCAGCCCGTCCGTTGCCGCGGCTGCTGACGGCGGCAGCGATCCAGGCCCGGCTGCCTGAGGTGCTGGCATTTGCGGCCGGCGCTGCCGCCCACCCCAACCACTACCTCTGGGGAGGCACCACCGGCCCCCACTACGACTGCTCCGGGTTCATCCAGAGCGCGTTTGCCCAGGCGGGGATCTGGATTCCTCGTGACGCCTATCAACAGGAACGGTTCTGCCAGCCGGTGGCGGTGAGCCCCTCCACCCTGACGCTGCTACGACCGGGGGACCTGATCTTCTTCGGCCGTCCGCAACGCTGCACCCATGTGGGACTGCACCTGGGCTCCGGGCGCTATCTGCACAGCTCCGGACGCGACCACGGCCGCAACGGTCTGGGCATCGACCAGCTGGCCCCCTGGGACACGCATCCGGTGGCCAGCCACTACCGCCGGGAACTGCGGGGCGCCGGCAGGGTGGTCCACTGCCATGACGGCAGCCCACTCCCGTAAGTTGCAGGCTCACCTCTTTCCGCCAGCCCCATGAGCGCGCCCCTCCGGCTGGAGCTCTCGGTGGTGATCCCCCTCTACAACGAGGAAGAAAGCCTGCCACCGCTGGTGGAGCAGGTGCTACGCGCCGTGCGTCCCCTGGGGCGGCCCTTCGAACTGGTGCTCGTCGACGACGGCTCCACCGACCGCACCGCCGAGGTGCTGACCGGGCTGGCCGCGCGCGTGCCGGAGCTGGTGGCCGTGCTGCTGCGGCGGAACTACGGCCAGACCGCTGCGATGGCGGCGGGTTTCGATGCCAGCACCGGCGCCATGATCGTGACCCTCGACGGAGACCTGCAGAACGATCCGGCCGATATCCCACTGCTGCTGGAGCGGCTGGAGGACGGCTACGACCTGGTGAGCGGCTGGCGGCACCTGCGCAAGGACGCTGCCGTGCAACGGCTGCTGCCGTCGTTGATCGCCAACCGGCTGATCGCGCGGGTGACCGGGGTGCGCCTGCACGATTACGGCTGCTCGCTCAAGGCTTACCGCCGTGAAGTGGTGGCCGACATGAACCTCTACGGCGAGCTGCATCGCTTCCTTCCGGCGCTCGCGTTCATCGAGGGCGCCCGAATCGCCGAGGTGAAGGTGAACCACCATCCACGGCGCTTCGGCAGCAGCAAATACGGCATCGATCGCACCTTCCGGGTGCTGATGGATCTGCTCACGGTCTGGTTCATGAAGCGGTTCCTCACCCGTCCCATGCACGTGTTCGGGTTCGGGGGGCTGGCCTCCCTGGCGGTGGGCCTGCTGATCAGCCTCTACCTGCTGGGCGAGAAGGTTTTCCTCGATGCCGATATCGGCAATCGTCCCCTGCTGCTGGTGGCGGTACTGGCGATCGTGGCCGGCATCCAGTTGTTCTGCTTCGGGCTGCTGGCGGAGCTGCAGATGCGCACCTATCACGAAAGCCAGGGGCGGCCCATCTACCGGGTGCGGCAGACCCTCAAGGGGCCCCGTGGCGCTGAGCTGGCCGCAGCGGTGGGCCCGGCCTGAGCGATGGGTTTGTCCCTGCCGGATTGAACTTTTATGTCGCCCTGTGCAGGCTTCTGAGCCTGGCCGAAAGCGATCCTTACAGTACCGGCGGTTGCTGTATTGGCCCAAGCCATGACTGGAGAATTCGTAGCTGCCTGGCTGCCGTCGGTGTTCGTGCCTCTGGTGGGAATCCTCGGTCCTGCTGTCGCCATGGCCCTGCTGTTCAACGTGATCGAAGCCCGCGACTGAACCGGTGCACGGGTCAACGCCCGCCGGTCTTTCGCTCCGCCCGTTCGCCTCCCCTTCGCTCGCTTCACCTCATGACCGTCCACCCCGTCGCCGACCCCACCGTCGGCAACCTGGCCACCCCGATCAACAGCAGCTACTTCACCAAGGCGTTCCTGAACGCGCTGCCCGCCTACCGTCCGGCATTGTCCCCCAACCGGCGTGGCCTGGAAGTGGGCATGGCCCACGGTTTCTTCCTCTATGGGCCTTTCGCCCTCACCGGGCCGCTGCGTCTCACCGAGTACGCCAGCACCGCCGGCCTGCTGGCCACGATCGGTCTGGTTTCGATTCTCACGGTCTGCCTGTCGATCTACGGCACCGCCGGCACCGGCCCCAACGTGCAGCCCCCCGACGCCACGATCGACAATCCCCCCGCAGACCTCTTCACCAAGGCCGGTTGGGCTGAGTTCGCCAGCGGCTTCTGGCTCGGTGGCTGCGGCGGCGCCGCCTTCGCCTGGTTCCTGGCCGGTACCGCTCTGGTGGCTCCGCTCACCAACCTCGCCGGTGGCGTCTGGAGTGTGAACTGATGCGCTGAGTCTTCAGCGTTCACCTTGAAGCCCCGCCCAGGCGGGGCTTTTTCATGGCCGGAACCAAGTTGGCATCAGGTCGGCACTGGCTCTGATGCAGGAGAAGCAGCGCCAGCAACCTGGCACGTGCCGAAACGGCACCGGAGCGGGGGCAGTTTCTGTAAGGATTGTTGAACGACAGGCTTGAGTTGCGGGATCGGGTCCATGTCGGTGTCTGGTCCGTTTCTGCGCCGGCCGGTGCTCACCTTGGTGGTGACCCTGCTGATCCTGCTGGCGGGAGCGATCTCCCTGCCAGCCCTGCAGGTGGAGAACCTGCCACCGATCGCACCCATCCGGGTGAGCGTGCGCGCCAGCTACCCCGGCGGCGGCGCCCTCGCCGTGGAGCAGGGCGTCACCACCCCGCTGGAGCGCCAGCTCAACGGCCTCGAGCGCCTCGAAAGCATCCGTTCCAGCAGCTCGGCGAACGGCAGCACGATCACGCTCACCTTTGAGGGCGGCAATCCCGAGCTCAACCAGATCAACGCCCAGAACGAAGCCACGCTGGCGAACCGTCAGCTGCCCCCGCAGGTGTCGCGGCTGGGGGTGCAGGTGCGCCGCAGCTCCGACGACCTGCTGATGGTGCTGGGCTTCAGCGCCAAGGAAGGCATGTACACGCCGTCGTTCCTGAGCGGCTGGGTGGATCAACAGCTGCGTGATTCTCTCCAGCGGGTTCCGGGCGTGGGCAACGTCACCGCGTTCGGCGGGGGGGATCTCGCCTTCCGGCTGTGGCTGGATCCGGTGGAGCTGGAAAAGCGTCAGCTCACCATTCTTGATGTGGAGCGCGCCCTGGCCGAGCAGAACGTGTTGGCTGCTCTCGGTCAGGTGGGCGACGCCCCCAGCCCCCCCGGCCAGCAGATCACCCTGCCACTGGAGATGGAAGGGCGCCTCCGCAGCGTGCGCGAGCTGGAGCAACTGGTGGTGAGCCGGACCGCCGATGGTGGCGTCGTGCTGCTCAAGGACGTGGGGCGGGTGGATCTCGACCTCGAGAGTTTTGAGAGCACCGGCATGAACCTGAAAGGGGATCCGGTGGTGGCCGTGCAGATCTTCCAGCGCGATGGCAGCAACGCCCTGGCAGTGAGCGATGCCGTCAATGCCAGCCTTGATCGGCTGGCCGATCAGTTTCCACCCGGGGTGGAGGTGCAGCGGATCGTCGATGTGGCCGACACCGTGCGGGAAAGCATCGACCTCACCACCGCCAGCCTGCGGGACGCTGTGGTGTTGGTGCTGGTGGTGCTGCTGCTGGCCCTCGGCAACAGCCGGCTGGCGGTGGTCACGGCCGTGGCCGTGCCGGTGGCCCTGATCGGCAGCCTCAGCCTCCTGTGGGTCACCGGCAGCTCGATCAACACGCTGAGCCTGTTCGGCATGGTGCTGGCCACCGGACTTGTGGTGGATGACGCGATCGTGGTGAGTGAAGACATCAGCCGGCGACTCGAGCAGGGCGAATCACCGGCGATGGCCGCACGCAACGCCATGGAGGAGCTGGGCGGAGCTGTGATCGCCACCTCGCTGGTGCTGGTGGCGGTGTTTCTGCCGGTGCTGGCCATGGCCGGCAGCGTCGGCCGGCTCTACCAACCGATCGCGATCACGATCAGCGCCACGATCTTGTTCTCCACGATCAATGCGCTCACCTTCACACCGGTGGCGGCGGCCTGGCTGCTTGCCCATGGCTGGCAGGAGCCGGCCCGGCTCAGAAGGTTGCTGCACAAGCCGCAGGTGTGGCTGGAGCGCCTCGGCCATCACTACGGTCGTGCCCTCGAGCGCAGCTTTCGTCGCCGGCGCCTCGTGCTGCTGGGGCTGGTGGGGGGCATCGTGCTGGCGGTCTGGGGCCTGGGGCAACTGCCCACCGGATTCATCCCCCAGGAAGACGAGGGCCAGATCCGGGGCGTGGTGATGTTGCCGGGTGGTGCCTCGATCCAGGCCACAGAAGCCGTGCTGGAAAAGGTGCGGGAACGGGTGGTGGAAGAGCCGATGGTTCGGATCGCCAACTTCTATGCCGGGCGTTCCTTCGGCGACAGCGCCCCCAACCGCGGCATCTTCTTCATCCGGCTCAAGGAGATGAGCGAAAGGGGCACCAGTCGTGAAAACAGCAACGTGGCGGTGGCCCGACGGCTGGAACGGCGGCTGCGGGCAGAGATCACAGACGCGGCGGTGCAGGTGAGCGTGCCGCCAACGGTGCGCGGCTTCGGTGGCGAAGGGGGTCTGGAGCTGGAAATGCTCGACGTCAGTGCGGGACGGCTTGACCTGGCGGCGTTCGAGCAGGAAACCCGCCGCTTCATCGCAGCCGCCAATGCCAGCGGCGACTTTGAGCGGGTCAGCACGCGCTTCAGCGCGGACGCCCCACTGCTTCGGCTACTGCCCGACCGGCTGCGCATGGCCTCGCTGGGGGTTGAGCTCAACACCGTGGTCAACACGCTGGGCTCCAGCTTCGGAAGCCGCTACGTGAACGACACCTTCGAGAGTGACCGTGTGCGCCGTGTGGTGGTGCAGCTCGACGGGAGCAGTCGGAACACAGCAAATGATGTGCTTGCCCTGCAGGTGCGCAGCAGCGCCGGTGACCTGATCCCCTTGCGTGAGGTTGTGCGCATCGAGCAGTCCACGGGCCCCACCACCATCAACCGCAGCCGGCTGTCGCGGTCCATCACGATTCAGGCCGTGCCGCGCTCCGGGCTCAGCACCGGGCAGGCGATCGCTCGCCTCGAAGCCATCCAACAGGACATGGGGAACGCCTTGACGGATCTGGAGTGGGTGGGGCTGGCGCGCGAGGAACAGCAGGCGGGCGGCAAAACGCTGACGCTGTTCGTGTTCGGCGTGGTGGTGGTCTACCTGGTGTTGGCCGGTCTCTACGAGAGCTTTCTCGACCCCCTGATCATCCTTGTGACCGTGCCACTCGCCATGCTCGGGGCGCTCGTTGGCCTGGCCAGCCGAGGATTGTTCCTGGATGTGTATGCCCAGGTGGGCTTGCTGGTGCTGGTGAGCCTGGCAGCGAAGAACGGGATCTTGATCGTGGAATTCGCCAACCAGCGGCTCCAGCAGGGAGTTGGCCTGAGAGAAGCGATCGAAGAAGCGGCCATCAGTCGCCTGCGACCGATTCTCCTCACCGCGGTGTCCTCATTGGTTGGTTTTCTGCCGCTGGTGTTCGCCACCGGCGCAGGATCAGCAAGCCGGATCAGCATCGGCACCGTGGTGTTCTCCGGCTTGTTGGTGTCCACGCTGCTCACCCTGTTCGTGGTGCCGGTGATGTACCTGGAGATGAAGCTGCTGGAGGGAAGAAAGTGGTGGCCCCAGCGAAAACTCACATCAGCGGCGACCGATTCCCGGCAAGGCTGAGAGCAAGGGATTGGTCCTGAGACCCCAGGCGCCTGGATGGTCCGGGGCTGGAGACTCATGACCCTGAGGTGGACCCCGAAAACTGAACCAGCCCTGAAAAGAACTTTCCGGCCGGCCAGACTTGGCCAGGAGAAGCCCCTGGCTTTCGCACTTCTGTCTTGGCGCGATACTGCCCTGGATCTTCCCAAGCAAGACCAGTAGAAGACCGAGCTGATGGGGAGCAAGCTGATCGTGCACCAGGCTGATACAAACAAGGCTGTCAAGATGCGGAGCTGAACAAACGCAGACCGGACGTCCGCCACGCTCATTCGAAACCCGCCTCGGCTCTCCCACTCAACGCTCCTCCATAACGAGACCAAAGAACGTCCGGCCCGACTTGCTGCCGATGAATCCAGATGCATGCAACTGAGTGGAGCCGCGTGCGGCTGAAGGCTGCTGGGTCCATGGTCCTCAGTGCGTGGCGGGTCGCCCCTCCCATCGGCCCTCACAGTGCTTGGTCATCCCAGGACAGCGCTGGACCACACCGCACTGAACTCAACGGATCTGAACTGAGCTGAACTGGACTGGACTGGACTGGACTGGACTGGACTGAACACATGGGGTATTGCCAGGACGAGGCCGTAGGGCTGTCGGTCAGGCTGCTCTCCACCATGGCCAGCCGTGCGCAACTGCGGAAGTGAGGCGCATGAAAAAACCCCCGGGTAGACCCGGGGGTGAAGGAGGATCGTCCCTCGAAGATCAGGCTGGCCGCAGGGTCAGCCGAATTTGCCGGAGGTGGATGCGATCAAGAAGGCTGCGTATGTGAGCACGTAGCCAACGGAGAAGTGCGCCAGACCGACCACACGGGCCTGAACGATCGAGAGAGCGACGGGCTTGTCACGCCAGCCCACCAGGTTGGCGAGCGGGGTGCGCTGGTGTGCCCAGACGATGGTTTCGATCAGCTCCTGCCAGTAACCGCGCCAGGAGATCAGGAACATGAAGCCGGTGGCCCACACCAGGTGACCGAAGAGGAACATCCAGGACCAGACGGCCAGGTTGTTCGACCCGAACGGGTTGTACCCGTTGATCAGCTGGGAGCTGTTGAGCCAGAGGTAGTCGCGGAACCAGCCCATCAGATAGGTGCTGGATTCGTTGAACTGAGCCACGTTGCCCTGCCAGATCGCCAGGTGCTTCCAGTGCCAGTAGAAGGTGACCCAACCCACCGTGTTCAGAGCCCAGAACACCGACAGGTAGAAGGCGTCCCAAGCAGAGATGTCACAGGTGCCGCCACGGCCGGGGCCGTCGCAGGGGAAGGAGTAGCCGAAGTCCTTTTTATCGGGCATCAGCTTGGAACCACGGGCGTCCAGAGCACCTTTGACCAGGATCAAGGTGGTGGTGTGCAGGCCAAGCGCGATGGCGTGGTGCACAAGGAAGTCGCCAGGGCCGATGGGCAGGAACACATCGGTGTTGCCGTTGATGGCATCGAGCCAGAAGTGATCACCAGGGATGTTGGCCGAAGCCAGGCTGGCGGCACTGCTGGGGTTCGAGAGCAGCACATCCATTCCGTACATGGCTTTGCCGGAGGCAGCCTGCACGAACTGGGCAAACACGGGCTCCACCAGGATCTGCTTCTCGGGGGTTCCGAACGCCACGACCACGTCGTTGTGGACGTAGAGGCCGAGGGTGTGGAAACCGAGGAACAGGGAGACCCAGCTGAGGTGGCTGATCAGAGCTTCCTTGTGATCAAGCATCCGAGCCAGAACATTGTTCTTGTTGGCTTCGGGGTCGTAATCACGAATGAAGAAGATCGCACCGTGAGCGAAGGCACCGACCATCAGGAAGATGGCGATGTACTGGTGGTGGGTATAGAGAGCAGCCTGCGTCGTGTAGTCCTTGGCGATGAACGCATAGGACGGCATGGCATACATGTGCTGTGCCACCAGGCTCGTGACCACACCCAGCGAAGCCAGGGCCAGACCGAGCTGGAAGTGGAGCGAGTTGTTGACGGTGTCGTAGAGGCCCTTGTGCCCAGCGCCGAGGTCACCAGGGGTGCCCTTGGGGGGGTTGTGAGCATCAAGGATCTCGCGGATCGAGTGACCGATTCCGAAGTTGGTCCGGTACATGTGACCGGCGATCACGAAGATGCAGCCGATCGCCAGATGGTGATGGGCAATGTCCGTGAGCCAGAGCGCCTCAGTCTGGGGGTGGAAGCCGCCCAGGAAGGTGAGGATCGCGGTGCCGGATCCCTCAGCGGTACCGAACACCTGGTTGACGGTGTCGGGGTTCTCGGCATACACACCCCAGTTGCCGGTGAAGAACGGAGCAAGACCGGCGGGGTGGGGCAGCACGTTGAGGAAGTTGTCCCAACCGACGTGCTGACCGCGGGCTTCGGGAATCGCCACGTGGACCAGGTGACCGGTCCAGGCGATGGAGCTGAAGCCGAACAGAACAGCCAGGTGGTGGTTCAGACGGGATTCAGCGTTCTTGAACCAGGCCAGGGAAGGCCGGAACTTGGGCTGAAGGTGAAGCCAGCCAGCGAACAGGGCCCAGGCCGACAGGATCATCATGAAGATGGAACCCTGATAAAGCTCGGCGTTGGTCTTCATTCCGATCGTGTACCACCAGTGGTACAGGCCGGAATAAGCGATGTTCACCGGAGAGGTGGCACCCGCCTGAGTGAAGGCGGTGATGGCCCCTTGGCCGAAGTGAGGATCCCAGATCGCGTGAGCGATGGGACGGACATGCAGCGGATCGGCGACCCACTGCTCGAAGTTGCCCTGCCAGGCGATATGGAACAGGTTGCCGGAAACCCAGAGGCCAATGATGGCCAGATGACCGAAGTGGGTGGAGAAGAGCTTCTGGTAAAGCTTCTCCTCGGTCATCCCGTCATGGCTCTCGAAGTCGTGAGCCGTGGCGATGCCGTACCAGATACGGCGGGTCGTCGGGTCCTGTGCCAGACCCTGGCTGAACGAAGGAAATTTCGTTGCCATTGGGAAAGGTCAGGTGTGAGGTCAGCCGACCGCGATGAGTCGGGACAGGAAGAAGGCCCAGGTGGTAGCGATACCGCCCAGAAGGTAGTGAGCAACGCCCACGGCACGACCCTGAGTGATGCTCAGAGCACGTGGCTGGATGGCCGGAGCCACTTTCAGCTTGTTGTGAGCCCAGACGATGGACTCAATCAGCTCTTGCCAGTAGCCGCGGCCGCTGAACAGGAACATGAGGCTGAAAGCCCAGACGAAGTGAGCACCCAGGAACATCAGGCCATAAGCACTGGAAGAGGTGCCGTAGCTGTTGATGACCTGAGCGGCCTGCGCCCAGAGGAAATCGCGCAACCAGCCATTGATGGTGATGGCGCTCTGAGCGAAGTTGCCATTGGTGATGTGCTGAACGCTGCCGTCCGCATTCACCGTGCCCCACACATCGCTCTGCATCTTCCAGCTGAAGTGGAAGATCACGATCGAGATGGAGTTGTACATCCAGAAGAGGCCGAGGAACACATGGTCCCAAGCCGAAACCTGGCAGGTACCGCCACGGCCGGGGCCGTCGCAGGGGAAGCGGAAGCCCAGGTTCGCCTTATCGGGGATGAGCCTGGAGCTGCGGCTGTAAAGCACACCCTTCAGCAGGATCAGCACGGTGACGTGGATCGTGAAGGCGTGGATGTGGTGGACCATGAAGTCGGCCGTTCCCAGGGGGATCGGGCCGGCAGCCACCTTGCCACCCACAGCAACAACAGCGCCATTGAACACTTCGCTCACACCGGCCAGCGCGTTGGGCGCAGTGGTGCCGGCTGCAGCGGCGTGCAGGCCCTGAATCCATTGAGCGAAGATGGGCTTCAGCTGAATGGCGGTGTCACTGAACATGTCCTGGGGACGGCCCAGGGCACGCATGGTGTCGTTGTGGATATAGAGGCCGAAGCTGTGGAAGCCAAGCCAGATGCACACCCAGTTGAGGTGGCTGATCAGGGCATCACGAGCTTTCAGAACCCGGTCAAGCACGTTATCGATGTGCTGGGCAGGGTCGTAGTCGCGGATCAGGGCAATGGCCGCGTGAGCGCCAGCACCCACCACCAGGAATCCGCCGATCCACATGTGATGCGTGAACAGCGAGAGCTGGGTGGCGTAGTCGATGCCGATGTAGGGATAGGGGGGCATCGAATACATGTGGTGCGCCACGATGATCGTGAGCGAACCAAACAGCGCGAGGTTGACCGCCAGCTGGGCATGCCAGGAGGTGGTCATGAACTCGAACAGGCCGTCGTGACCCTTGGGTGCGGGGAACAGCAGGGGATCGCCCTTCTGACCCTCAAGGATCTCCTTGATGCTGTGGCCGATGCCCCAGTTGGTGCGGTACTGGTGGCCGGCAACGATGAACAGGACAGCGATCGCCAAGTGGTGATGCGCGATGTCGGTCATCCAGAGGCTGCCCGTGACGGGATTCAACCCACCTTTGAAGGTGAGGAAATCGCTGTAGGCGGCCCAGTTGCCCGTGAAGAAGGCGGAAAGGCCCGCTCCGAAACCGGGGAACAGCTGAGCGATCAGGTCCTGGTTGAGGAATTCGTGGGGGAGGGGAATGTCCGCCACCGAGGCGATGGTCTTGCCATTGAGCACCAGCGGCTTGCCGGCATCCATGGCATCCATCAGGGCCGTGGTCGGCAGGGACACGTGCAGGAGGTGACCCGTCCAGGACAGGGACCCCAGCCCGAGCAGACCGGCCAGATGGTGGTTGAGCATCGACTCAACGTTCTGGAACCACTCCAGCTTTGGGGCTGCCTTGTGGTAGTGGAAGACACCGGCGTTGAGCATCAGACCGGCCATCACCAGGGCGCCGATTGCCGTGCAGAGCAACTGGAACTCACTGGTGAAACCCCAGGCTCTCCACACGTGGAAAAGACCTGAGGTGATCTGGATGCCGTGGAAGCCGGCGCCCACATCGGCGTTGAGAATTTCCTGGCCGAAAATGGGCCAGACCACCTGAGCACTCGGTTTGACGTGCAGGGGGTCGGCCAGCCAGCCGGTGTAGTTGGAGAAGCGGGCACCGTGATAGAAGGCGCCGCTCAGCCAGATGAAGATGACGGCCAGATGGCCGAAGTGAGCGCTGAAGATCTTCCGGGAGACCTCTTCAAGGTCGCTCGTGTGGCTGTCGAAATCGTGAGCGTTGGCGTGGAGGTTCCAAACCCAGGTGGTGGTTTTGGGACCTTTGGCGAGGGTGCGATCGAAGTGCCCGGGCTTACCGAGAACATCGAAGTCGACGGGAACGGGGTTCCGGTCAACCATGGCCTTCGCCGTTTTCCCACGCTCTGGTGGGCTGATGGTCATCGAGACGTTCCTCGAGGGACGGGGTCGAGGTGGAGGTGGAGGTGGAGGTCCACCGCTCCGGCCGGGTGCAGGCACCTGGCCGGCGGGCCGAACAGCACCGCGGATCGGAATCCGCCATGCCGTTGACTCCAGAGGGCAGGGGCGTGGCGAAAGCCAAAACCCGTTGCCACGACTGGGGCAAGGGCCCCGATGAGGGGACCGCTGGCGAGAGTATAGGGGCGAGCTTCTGGCCGTTTGCCGAGGAAGTAACAAAGGTTCAATCCCCTGGCTCTCCTGTCTGGGACTGGGCTCTCCCGCCCGATTCTTGTCATTGAAATGCCGGGGATAAGCCCCCATTTGTTATCCGGCAATTCCGGATGTTGGAGCGTTGATTCAAGTCCTCAGGTCGGCATCGATTCTGCGCTCACCAATGGGCCAGCAGAATGCCCAGGCCGTCGTCAGGGCAGGAGCAACGAGATGGTCATGGCGAGCCTGCCTGCCCGGAAGCTGCCGCACTTGCGGGGTTCACGCGCCTTGGGGCGGACCATCAGCGCCGGCCTGCTGTGCCTCACCGTGTTGCTCAGCGGAGGCTGGGGCTGGAGAAACGCCGGCTCACCTCCGCCTACCGCTGCACCGGCTCCGCTTGCCAGCGGCACCGTGCGCGAAGTCGCGCCGCCCCGCCCGACTGAGCAACTCAAGGAGGTGCTCAGCGCCCATCGCCCGCAGCTGACGATCGTTGCGCCGGCGCCGGACACCGTTCTTCCCGCCGACCCCTGGACCCTGGAGCTGCGTGTGGCTGACTGGCCGCTGGCGGGGACCAACCCAGACGCTCCCGGCCCCCATCTGGTGGTGCAGCGCGACCAGGAGACACCGATCCGGGTCGGTGCGATGCCTGCCAGCCGCAGCGAGGAGGACTCCGCCGATCCGCGCACAGTGAAGGTGCCGATGGAGCCGCTCACTCCAGGCAGCCATCGGATCAGCGTCTACGCCGCCTACCCCTGGGGTGAAGCGGTGAAAGCGCCCGGCGCCAGCACCCAGATCCGGTTACACCGCGCCGCCGCCAACCCCCTGGGAGTGCCACAACCCGCCAGCCCCCAGCTGATTCCGGCCATTCCTTTCGACCTGATCCAGGCAGAACCGGTGCTGATCGACTGGCTGCTGTTCGATGCCCCCCTGCAACACCTGCGCGACGGCGACGACAGCTGGCGGTTGCGGATCACCCTCAACGGCGACAGCTTCCTGGTGGACCGTCAGACCCCGATCTGGCTGAAGGGGCTGACCAGCGGGGAAAACGCCATCCAGCTGGAACTGCTTGATGGGAGGGGCGACCCGCTCAATGCACCCTTCAACTCCCTGGTGACGGCGGTGACACTCACGGCTGGGGCTCCATCGCGCTGGCCCTCCACTCCCCTCAATGACGCTGAGCTGAAGCAGGCCCTGCTGGGCGGAGCGGTCGGAACCTCCCCAGCAGAGCCGGCGCCGCCCAATCCGCCGGCGCCACCAGGGAAGCCATTTCCACTGGGGCAGTCATCTGCTTCTGGGCAATCTTCTGCTCCTGGGCCGCAGGATCCGGGCGACAACTCGGGCGCCAGCGCCAGAAATGCGGAGGAGGAAGCAGAAGCGGAGGCGGAGGAGCCGGAACCTGCCACCCTCGCCGCTCCTTCTGACACTGCTGCGCTCTCCGCTGCCGACCTCGCAGACGGGGAGCAGGTGGGGGCAGCATCCATCGCCGAGAAGGACGCCCCCCCACCTGAACCTGAGCTCGAGAGCCAACCTGAACGTCAGGCCAAAGCCGAAATCGAAACTCAGCTCAAAACGGGTAACAAACCTGGGCCCGAAATCGAACCAGAACACGAGCCGGAAGACCCGCCAGCTCTTGGCGATGGGATTGTCTCCATCCATGGTGCACCTCGCGAAAGCGATGCCGACGACGGACCGACAGCCGGCCCGTCCGCCGATGCGGGCGAATCGCCGGCGATCGGGCGTGCCAGGTTCGGCGCATGAACGACCCCACGCCTGACGCCTTGCCCTTGCCCTGCCGGGGACTCAGCCTCAGTCCTGCCGGCCAGCCCCTGCTTCAGCGGCTGCACCAGGCCGGGCTGGTGCAGGACATCGCCAGCCCCGAGGAAGCCGGCGGCACCTATCTGTCGCGGGAGTGGGGCAACAGCCGGTCCTTCGTGGCTGTGGGTGCCTGCGGCGCCATCACCCGGCTGATCGCACCACTGCTGCAGGGCAAAAGCCAGGATCCGGCGGTGGTGGTGGTGGATCCGGCCGGACGCTTCGCCATCCCGCTGCTGGGCGGCCATGGCGCCGGGGCAGAGCGTCTGAGCCAGCAGGTGGCGGCCCTGCTGGGCGGCCAGGCCGTGCTGACAGGCGCCAGCAGCGGCAGCGGCCGCCTTGCCCTCGATGGCTTCGGCACCGCGTGGGGATGGCGGCGCGGCAGCGGCGACTGGAATGGCCTGATGCAGGCAGCGGCCAGGGGGGAGCAGCCATTGGTGCAGCAGACCAGCGGCTCCCCCCTCTGGCGCGAGCTTGAGGCGGCCCGGCAGCTCAGCGACGTGCCCGACCCGGCAGCTCCTGTGCTGGTGATCAGCGATCAACTGGGTATGGGCTGTCGCTGGCACCCTCCCAGCCTCTGGCTGGGGGTGGGCTGCGAGCGCGGCACCAGCTTCACCCTGCTGGAGCGAGCGGTGCTGACGGCGCTGCAGGAGGCTGGGCTGGCACCGGAGGCCGTCGCCGGCCTGTGCAGCGCCGACCGCAAAGGGGATGAGCCGGCACTGCTGGCACTGGCCGCTGAGCGCCAGTGGCCGCTGCGGCTGTTCAGTGCCGCCGAGCTCGCCGTTGTGCCGGTGCCGACCCCTTCGGCGGCCGTGGCGCGGGAGATGGGCACGGCCAGCGTGGCGGAGGCGGCAGCGCTGCTGGCCGCCGGACCCGGGGGCTGCCTGCGCCAGGCCAAACGCATCGAACGCTGCCGCAGCGACGAACGCGGGGCCGCCACGGTGGCGGTCGCGGCCGCCGCCGAGCAGTGGGCGCCGCAACGGGGCCGGCTGCATCTGATCGGCAGCGGGCCTGGCGAGCTGGCCCTGCTCACTCCCGATGCCCGTGCCGCACTGGCGGCGAGCACGGTCTGGGTGGGCTACGGCCTGTACCTCGACCTGCTGGAACCACTGCGTCGGCCTGATCAGCTGCGCTGCGACGGCCAGCTCACCCTGGAGCGGGAACGGTGCCGCCAGGCGCTGGAGCTGGCGATGCAAGGCCTGACGGTGGCACTGGTGTCATCGGGCGACAGTGGCATCTATGGCATGGCCGGGCTGGCGCTGGAGCTCTGGCTGGCCCTGCCGGCCGAGGCCCGCCCCGGCTTCACGGTGCATCCGGGCATTTCCGCGCTGCAGCTGGCGGCCGCCCGCGCCGGAGCCCCCTTGATGCACGATTTCTGCACCATCAGCCTGAGCGATCGGCTCACCCCATGGGAAACGATCGAAACCCGCCTGCGCGGGGCAGCTGCGGGGGATTTCGTGGTGGCCCTCTACAACCCGCGTTCGCGCGGACGCGACTGGCAACTGGCCCGGGCCTGCGCCCTGCTGCTCGAACAGCGGGGCGGCGACACGCCGGTGGCCCTGGCCCGGCAGCTGGGGCGGCAGGACGAGCAGGTGAGCCTGCACCGGCTGGCGGACCTGCCGGTGGCGGAGGTGGACATGCTCACGCTGGTGCTGATTGGCAACAGCACCACACGGATTCAGGACGGCCGCATGGTGACCCCCCGCGGTTACCCCGGGGCTGATCTGGCCTGAGCCACGGTTGATCTTGCCCTTGACCGTGCCAACGCGGCGAAATCCGCGGACGCTGTGAAGTTGAAAGTCGGGATGACAGGATTCGAACCTGCGGCCCCTTCGTCCCGAACGAAGTGCGCTACCAAGCTGCGCTACATCCCGATGGGGAGAGGATAGGCGATCGCCGCTCCGGGGCCCCTAAATTCATGGGCTGTTCAGGCGTGGGTCCGTGTCGCAGCTCAAACCCGACTGGCTGCGCGTCAAAGCCCCGCAACGGGAGCGCATCGGCGCGGTTGCCGACCTGTTGGTCGACCTCAAGCTCAACACGGTCTGCCAGGAAGCCAGCTGCCCGAATATCGGCGAGTGCTTCGCCGGTGGCACGGCCACGTTCTTGATCATGGGGCCGGGTTGCACCCGCGCCTGCCCTTACTGCGACATCGATTTCGACCGAAGCGTGCGGGCGCTGGATCCCACCGAACCGGAACGCCTGGGCGAGGCCGTGGCCCGGCTGGGTCTGCAGCATGTGGTGATCACATCGGTGAACCGCGACGACCTCGACGACGGGGGCGCCAGCCAGTTTGTGGCCTGCATCGCCGCCGTGCGTGAGCGCTCCCCCGGCACCACCATCGAGCTGCTGATCCCTGACCTCTGCGGCAACTGGGAGGCCCTGGCCGCCGTCATGGCAGGTAAGCCCGAGGTGTTGAACCACAACATCGAAACGGTGCCGCGTCTGTACCGGCAGGTGCGTCCTCAGGGCGAGTACAGCCGCTCGCTGGAACTCCTGGCGCGGGTTCACGACCAATGGCCAGCCACGTACACCAAATCGGGCCTGATGGTGGGCCTGGGCGAAACCGACGCCGAAGTGCTCGACGTGCTCGCCGACCTGCGCCAGCACCACGTCGACATCGTGACGATCGGCCAGTACCTCTCTCCAGGGCCGAAACACCTGGCCGTTCAGCGTTTCGTGGAGCCTGCCACCTTTGCAGCCTTCCGCCAGCAGGGGGAAGGGGAGCTGGGATTCCTGCAGGTGGTGAGCTCACCGCTCACCCGCAGCAGCTACCACGCCGGGGAGGTGCGGCGGCTGATGCGGGAACATCCACGCGGCGACGGCAACCTCGGCAAGGAAACCGGGGCTGGCGGCACAGCACAGCCCCTCGCGGCAACGCGGAGCTAGTGGAGCCCTAGGCGGGCACCGTGACGCGGCCCTCAGCCAGACCGACGGTGGCCAGCTCACTGGGGGGAACGAGCACCTTGAAGCGGGGACGCCACTGAGGCCAGTTGGCAAGCACCTCGGCGGCCCGGCGGCTGCCGGTGAGCTCGAGATGGGTCTCCAGCAATGGCTTGAGCAGTTGCTCCTGCTCGGGGGTGTCCAGCGGAACCATCGAGACGATCTCCGGGTTGAGCCGGGCGGCGAGTCCGTCGTGCTCGTCGAGCAGGAATGCCACGCCACCGGTCATCCCGGCGGCCACGTTGCGGCCGGTGCTGCCGAGAATCACCACCACGCCTCCGGTCATGTATTCGCAGGCGTGATCGCCGCTGCCTTCGACCACAGCGACCGCGCCGCTGTTGCGTACGGCGAAGCGCTCACCCGCCCGGCCCAGCGCAAACAACTCGCCGCCGGTGGCGCCGTAGAGGCAGGTGTTGCCCAGGATCACCTGGGCGCCGGGATCGGCCGCGCCGGCAGGGGGCACCACCACGAGCCGCCCGCCGTTGATGCCCTTGCCGACGTAATCGTTGGCCTCGCCCACGAGGGTGAGCTGCATGCCGCGCAACAGGAAGGCACCAAAGCTTTGGCCGGCCCCGCCCTCAAAGCGGAGATCGAGCAGACCGTTGAACCCCTTGTTGCCGTGAAGCGCGGCGATTTCGCCTGCAATCCGCGCTCCCACACTGCGGTCGGTGGTGAGGATGCGCAGCTGGCGCTGGATCTTGCCATGGCCTTCGATCGCCGCCAGCACTTCAGCGTCCTCCAAGAGGCTGTCTTCGAGGATGGGGCCATTGCCGTGGGCGGACGCCTCGTGCTGCAGCCAGGAACGGTCGCCGGCGTGGGGAACCGTATCCAGCAGGCAGGAGAGATCCACCGAGCTGGTCTTGACCAGCTGCACCGACCGGCGCTGGAGCAGGTCGTTGCGGCCGATCAGGTCCTCCAGCCGCGCCACGCCCAGCACGCTGAGCAACTGGCGAACTTCCTCGGCCACGTAGGCGAAGAAGTTCACCACGTGTTCGGGGATGCCGGTGAAGCGCTTGCGCAGCGCCTCCTTCTGGCTGGCCACACCCACGGGGCAATTGTTGGTGTGGCAGACGCGGGCCATGATGCAGCCCTCGGCAATCATGGCCACCGAGCCGAAGCCGAATTCCTCGGCACCGAGCAGGGCGGCCATCACCACGTCCCAACCGGTCTTGAGGCCGCCGTCGGCACGCAGCAGCACCCGGTCGCGCAGGCCGTTGGCCAGCAGGCTGCGGTGCACTTCCGACAGACCCAGCTCCCAGGGGCTGCCGGCGTGCTTGATCGAACTGAGCGGCGAGGCACCTGTGCCTCCGTCGTGGCCGGAGATCTGGATCACATCGGCATTGGCCTTGGCCACACCGGCGGCGATCGTGCCGATGCCGATCTCAGACACGAGCTTCACAGACACCTTCGCGGCCGGATGGACCTGGTGAAGGTCGTGGATCAGCTGGGCCAGATCCTCGATGGAATAGATGTCGTGGTGCGGCGGCGGTGAGATCAGGGCGACGCCGGGTTTGCTGTTGCGCAGCCAGGCGATGTAAGCATCCACCTTGGGGCCGGGCAGTTGGCCGCCCTCGCCGGGCTTGGCTCCCTGGGCCACCTTGATCTCCAGCTGGGTGCCGCTGCGCAGATACTCCGGCGTGACGCCGAAGCGGCCGGAAGCGATCTGCTTGATGGCGGAGCAGGCTGTGTCGCCGTTGCGCAGGCCACCGATGGTGGGGAGGGTGGGGGAATGGCCGCCGGCGTCGACGTCGTGGAGCGGGTGATAGCGGGCGGGATCCTCGCCCCCTTCGCCGCTGTTGCTCTTGCCGCCGATGCGGTTCATCGCCACCGCCAGCACTTCGTGGGCCTCACGCGAGAGGGCCCCGAGGCTCATGCCACCGGTGCAGAAACGGGAGCAGATGCTTTCGGCGCTCTCCACCTGATCAAGGGGCAGCGGCTGGGGAGCGGGGGTGAGCTCAAGCAGGTCGCGCAGGGAGGTGACCGGACGGTTCTCCAGCAGGGTGCGGTAGGTGGAGAAGTGGTCGTAGCCGGGGCCCGCTGCCACGGCGGCATGGAGGGCCTTGGCCATCTCCGGGCTGTTGAGATGGAATTCGCCGCCGGTGCGGTATTGAACGAAGCCCATGAACTCCAGCTTGGTGCGATGGAGTTCGGGGAAGGCCTTGGCGTGGAAGGTGAGGGTTTCGCTGGCGAGATCCGCCAGGGTGAGGCCAGCCACCCGGCTGGTGGTGCCTCGGAATGCCAGCTCGATCAGGTCGGCGCCGATGCCGATCGCCTCAAAGATCTGAGCCCCGTGATAGCTGGCCAGCATCGAGATGCCGATCTTGGAGAGGATCTTGCGAAGGCCGGCTTCCAGGGCCTGGCGCACATTCGCCTGGGCCGCAGCGGCATCAATGGCGGGCAGCCGACCCCGCTCGATCAGAGAGATGGTCTTGGGCAGCTGCAGCCAGTGGCGCGTGGTTTCCCAGGTGAGCCAGGGGCACACAGCACTGGCACCGAAGCCGATCAGGCAGGCCAGGTGATGGGTGCTCCAGCACTGAGCGGTGTCCACCACCAGAGAGCAATGCAGCCGCAGGCCCAGACCCAGCAGGTGGTGGTGCACCGCACCCACGGCCAGCAGAGGCGGGATATAGGAGGTGGTGGGCGAAAGACCAGATCCGCAGCGGTCGGAGAGCACCAGGATTTCGGCCTGGTTTCGCACGGCCTGCTCTGCCTCCTGGCAGAGCCTCTGCACCGCATCGCCGAGGCCGGCCGGCCCCGCTTCCACCGGCAACAGGGTGGAGAGGGTGATGGTGGCCAGGCCCTGCTCCGGCAGTGCCTTGAGCTCCGCCTCATTGAGCAGCGGCGACTGCAGATGCAGCACCGAGGCAGAACCGGGCTCGGGCCGCAGCGGTGAGCCCCGGCGGCCGAGGTGCATCTCCAGGCTCATCACCAACTCTTCCCGCAGGGGATCGATCGGCGGGTTGGTGACCTGGGCGAAGCGTTGCTTGAAGTAGTCGTAAAGGAGGTGGGGCTTGGAGGACAGCACCGCCAGGGGGATGTCGTCGCCCATGCAATACGTGGGCTCCTTGCCCTGGCCAGCCATGTCCTCGATCACCAGATCGAAGTCTTCGGCGGTGAAGCCGAAAGCGGTCTGGTGCTGCAGCAGGTCGAGGGCCCCCAGGTTCGTCTCGGTGATCCAGGGCCGGCTGTCGAGCGAGCGGCGGTGCTCCAGCAGCCAGGCGCCGTAGGGATGGCGGGCCGCCACTTCCTCCTTCACCTGCCAGTTGCGCAACAGGCGGCCCTGCTCGAGATCGACGGCGAGCATCTGACCGGGGCCGAGACGGCCCTTTTCGATGATGCGGCTTTCGTCGATCTCCAGGACGCCGGTTTCCGATCCCATCGCCACCAGGCCGTCGCTGGTGATGCAGTAGCGGGCGGGGCGCAGACCGTTGCGATCGAGCGTGGCACCCACGCTGCGGCCATCGCTGAACACCAGCAGGGCCGGGCCATCCCAGGGTTCCTGCACACAGGCTGAATAGTCGTAGAAGGCCTGAATCGCTGGCCGTGATTCCAGCTCCGGTTGCTGCCGGAACGCCTCGGGCACGAGCGTGAGCAGGCTGTCGGTGATCGGCCGACCGCTGCGCACCATGAGCTCGAGCATGGCGTCGAGGTTGGCGGAATCGCTGAAGGCGGCGTTGACCACCGGCTTGAGGTCGTTGGCGGCGTCGCCCCAGATCGCATCGAGGTGCGACTGGGCAGCGTGAGCCCAGTTGATGTTGCCCAGGAGGGTGTTGATCTCACCGTTGTGACCCAGCAGGCGCATCGGCTGCGCCAGGGGCCAGCGCGGCAACGTGTTGGTGCTGAAGCGGCGGTGGTACACGGCGAAGCTCACCGCGAAGCGGGGGTCGCGCAGGTCGGCGTAGAACGCCGGCAGCACCTCGGAGCGCACCATGCCCTTGTAGACGACCGTGCGGCTGCTGAAGGAGGCGAAGTAGAGATCGCTGGGGCCGGGGCCCCAGGCTTCCCGCACCAGATCCCCGACGCGGCGGCGGCAACGGAAGAGCAGGGCTTCGAGCGCATCGCCAGCCACCTCGCCTTCCACGAGCCACTGCTCGATGGCGGGGGCCGTCTGGCGGGCCAGTGGGCCGAGCACCTCAGGCGCTACAGGCACCTCACGCCAGCCGATGCTGCGCAGGCCCAGGCCGGCGGCCGCCTGCTCACAGAAGGCGCGTGCCACAGCTCGGCGCTCCGCCTCGGCGGGCAGGAACAGCATCGCCAGACCGCGGGGCCGACCCTGTTCGCTGCGGGCGGCGGGCCAGACCGCTTCCAGGTAGGGCCAGGGGATGCCACAGAGGATGCCGGCACCATCCCCGGAATCGCCGTCGCCACCGCAGCCACCGCGGTGCTCCATGCAGTGGAGACCATGCAGGGCCTGGGCGAGCAGAGCATGGCTCGCCTCGCCGCTGAGCTGGGCCAGAAAGCCAACGCCGCAGGCATCGCGCTCGCCCGCCACGGCCTCAGGCGCCGGACTGTCGCAATGGGGCCAGACGGGACGGGAGAAGTGAGGCATAACCCAGGAGAGACCTGCGGTGACCGGCGGCAAACCCGAACTGCGGGATTGACCGCTCCTTGAGGAAGGGGAACTCTAGAGACAGGCCCACGGGGTTAGCGTTCACCACCAACGGAAGCTGGCCTGATGCCGAGGCCTTCGCCATTGCCGCTGTTCCGCCGTCGTGCCAGGCGGGAAGCCGTTGCTGGGTCTGGCGCCATCCAGGTGAGCGGCGGCCTGAGGCGTGTGCTGCTGCTGGGCAGCGCGTTCGTCAGCGGCAGCCTTTGCGCCGCATCGCTGCTCATCGCTCCGGGAGCGGGGGCGCAGAACCGCTGGCCGCCGCCCGTTCCGCCGCCCCCGGCCCTCGAACCTCAGCGCCTGCCGCAACGCTTCGGCACAGCATCCACCGCTGAGACCGGCCAGCGCCTGGAGATCAACGGCCGCCGGCAGACGGCTCGCTGGGAGCAGCGGGGCTCCGCCAGCCGGGGGGATCTGGAGCTGTGGCTGCCCCTGGAAGTGCTGGAGGGCCAGCTGGGCTTCACCAGCCGCTCGTCCACACAGGGAGGCCTGGAACTCGAGTGGTTCGGCCGCACGCTGCTGGTGCCTGCCGGGGCTCAGCGCAGCCTCGACGACGAGGTGGCCGTGGATGTGAGCCGCCTGCTGCTGGATGCCGGCGTGAGCTGGCAGCGGCAGGAGCGGGGCACCCTGCGGCTGGAACTGCCGGCGGCCACGCTGGAGCAGATCCGGGTGTCCTCGCCGGGGGCGATCGCCAGCTCGGGCGTACGGCGTGTGGTGCTCGATCTCAGCGGCCCGGCATTCGTGCGGCGAGAGGCTGGCGAACTGCAGATGGCGCTGCGCAGCACCCCGGCCCAGCTGGCCCAGCTGCAATCCCTCGGCCTGCAGGCGCGCCCCGGCAGCGACGGCCTGACGATCGCCTTGCCGGCCAGCGGACCCGGGGCCGTGCTCACCCTGGGCGGGCCGGCCCGCGTGGTGCTTGATCTGACTGGTGCAGCTCCAGGTCCGGTGCGCGCCACCGCGCCAAGCACCGCCCAGCTGCAGGCCCTGCTCAACAAGGGCATCACCGTGGAGCGACAGGTGCGCGCCCTCGGCAACCGACGCATGCTGGTGAACAGCGTGCGGCTCGATCCCCGCCGCAGCCCCGTGGAGCTGCGCCTGCTCACCAGCGCCGAGGGGATGGAAGGCCTCACCTCCCTTCCTCAGCTGGCAGGGCAGGAACAGGCCCTGGTGGCCATCAACGGCGGGTTCTTCAACCGGGTGCGGCGTCTGCCCCTGGGAGCCCTCAAAGACGACGGGCGCTGGCTTTCAGGACCGATCCTCAACCGGGGGGCCGTGGGCTGGCAGGACGGCGCCGTACCGCAGTTCGGCTGGCTGAGCCTCACGGAATGGGTGAGTGACGGCAGCGGCCAGCGCCTGCCGGTGATGGCCCTCAACAGTGGCTATGTGCAGCGAGGCCTGGCGCGCTACACCGCTGAATGGGGGCGAAGCTATCGGGCGATCAGCGGCGGGGAAACGGCCCTGCTGGTCAACGGCAGCATGGTGCGGCAGCAGTTCAACAGTGCCCAGCTGGAACAGGGCATCGCGCTTGGCCCCGAGGACGTGCTGCTGGTGGGGCGGGGCGGGGTTGTGCCGCCGTGGGACGTGGGCAGCCGGTTGAGCCTGAGCAGCCAGCCGACCCATCCGCTCGGCCAGAGCCGCTCGGTGCTCGGGGGTGGTCCGCTGCTGCTGCTGAACGGGCGCACCGTGCTCAATGGCAGCGCCGAAGGCTTCAGCGCCGCTTTCCTGCAGCAGGGGGCGCCCCGCACGGTGATCGCCAGCGATGGCTCTCAGATCTGGCTCCTCACCCTCCAGGGGGTCGAGCATGCGGGGCCCACCCTGCGGGAAACGGCCCAGCTCCTGCAGCAGCTGGGCCTGCGCGATGCGCTCAACCTCGATGGCGGCAGCTCCACCGGCCTGATGCTCTCCGGCACCCTGTCGGTGCAGGGCCGAGGGGTGGCCGCCCGCATCCACAACGGCCTGGGTCTGGTGCCTCGTGACCCCTCTCGCGCCGCCGCCGCCTCAGAGGGCTCCACAGCCAGCTCCCCCTGAGACCGCTGCCTAACGGCGAGCTGTTGCGTAACGGTGGGCTGCTGCTGAACGCGGGCTTACCGCCTACCCGCGGGCTCCGGTCTGGAACCTGCATGCGGCGCGGAAGCCTCCCATGGCCGGACAGCTCGGCAGGGTCGGGGCGCTGCCAGAGTGAAGGCCACCACGCCATCCTTGCTGAGTTCTCCCAATGCCCCGAGGCCTCACCGTGCAGCTGACGCCGGCAGCCGCCGCCGAACTCGGTCGCCAGGCCGCTGTGGCCGGCACGCCGGGGCTGATGCACCTCGATCTGGTGGAGGGCACCTGCGAGCAGTGGGTGATCCGCCTGCGTCCGGGGCATCTGGCCGGCACCCCTGTGGCCCGTGCCGATGGCCTCACCCTGCATGCACCCGCCGACCAGATCGGCCAGCTGGCCGGCCTGAGCCTTGATTACCGCGGCGATCTCAGCGGTGGCGGGTTTCTGATCCGGCCGGGCGAGGGGGTGGCGTGCTGCCCGTGCGGAGCCGCCTTCAGCCGTCAAGGGCGTCGGGGTGCCACGACAAAGTAAGGTGGCGGATTGTGGAAAACGGTCGGACGTCCGACCCATCTCTCCGGCCCTCAATGCCCACGATCCAGCAGCTGATCCGCTCCGAGCGGCAACGCCTCACCCGCAAGACCAAATCCCCAGCGCTGCGGGCCTGCCCCGAGCGCCGTGGTGTGTGCACCCGCGTGTACACCTCCACGCCGAAGAAGCCCAACTCGGCGCTTCGCAAGGTGGCCCGCGTGCGGCTCACCTCCGGCTTTGAGGTCACCGCCTACATCCCCGGCATCGGCCACAACCTGCAGGAGCACTCCGTCGTGCTGATCCGCGGCGGTCGGGTCAAGGATCTGCCCGGGGTCCGCTACCACATCATCCGCGGCACCCTCGACACCTCCGGTGTGAAGGATCGCCGCCAGAGCCGCTCCAAGTACGGCGCCAAGGCTCCCAAGGCCTGAGTCCTGCCTCTTCGTTTCCCTTTCCCGCTTCCCTCTCCTCAGGTTTATGTCACGCCGCAACGCTGCCGAGAAGCGCCCGGTTCTCCCCGACCCCCAGTTCAACAGCAGGCTGGCAACCATGGTTGTGGCCCGGCTGATGAAGCACGGCAAAAAGTCCACCGCACAGCGGATTCTTTCTGATGCCTTCGGGCTGATCAGCGAGCGCACCGGCGCCGACGCGCTGGAAGTGTTCGAAACCGCCGTGCGCAATGCCACCCCCCTGGTTGAAGTGCGCGCCCGCCGCGTTGGTGGCGCCACCTACCAGGTGCCGATGGAAGTGCGGCAGGAGCGGGGCACCGCCATGGCTCTCCGCTGGCTGGTCAACTTCTCGCGCGCCCGCAACGGCCGCAGCATGGCCCAGAAGCTGGCAGGTGAACTCATGGACGCGGCCAACGAAGCCGGCAGCGCGGTGCGCAAGCGCGAGGAAACCCACAAGATGGCAGAAGCGAACAAAGCCTTCGCCCACTACCGCTACTGAGTTCACCGGCTCTGCCTGGATCGCGGAATCCCGGCACACCAGAGCTAACCCTTACACTTACTCCGCATTTTTGTCGATCACCCTTCGGAGACCTCAGCTCGTGGCCCGCGCCTACCCCCTGGAACGCGTCAGAAATATCGGGATTGCCGCCCACATCGACGCGGGCAAAACCACCACCACCGAGCGGATTCTCTTCTACTCAGGTGTCGTCCACAAGATGGGCGAGGTGCACGATGGCGCCGCCGTCACCGACTGGATGGAGCAGGAGCGGGAGCGCGGCATCACCATCACTGCGGCGGCCATTTCCACCAGCTGGAAGGACAACCGCATCAATATCATCGATACCCCCGGCCACGTCGACTTCACGATTGAAGTGGAGCGGTCGATGCGGGTTCTCGATGGGGTGGTGGCTGTGTTCTGCGCCGTGGGTGGCGTCCAGCCCCAGTCCGAAACCGTGTGGCGGCAGGCCGATCGCTACAACGTGCCCCGCATCGTGTTCGTCAACAAGATGGACCGCACGGGTGCCAACTTCCTGAAGGTCTACGACCAGATCAAGGACCGCCTGAAGGCCAACGCGGCACCGATCCAGCTGCCGATCGGAGCAGAAGGAGAACTCAAGGGCATCATCGACCTGGTGCGCCAGAAGGCGATCATCTACACGAACGATCTCGGCACCGACATCATCGAGGGAGACATCCCCGACGACATGAAGGAAGAAGCCGCACTCTGGCGCGGCAAGCTCATGGAATCGGTGGCCGAAACCGATGAGGAGCTCCTCGACAGTTACCTTGAAAACGGCGAACTCACCGACGAGCAGCTGGTCAAGGGCATTCGCGTCGGCGTGGTGAAGCACGGCCTGGTGCCGATGCTCTGCGGATCCGCCTTCAAGAATAAAGGGGTGCAACTGGTGCTCGACGCAGTCGTCGACTACCTACCCGCACCGGTGGACGTTCCGCCGATCACCGGCCTGCTGCCCGATGGCACCGAGTCCAACCGTCCCTGCGACGACAATGCTCCCTTCAGCGCACTGGCCTTCAAGGTGATGGCCGACCCCTACGGCAAACTCACCTTCGTGAGGATGTATTCGGGGGTGCTGCAGAAGGGCAGCTATGTGATGAACAGCACCAAAGACAAGAAGGAGCGGATCTCCCGCCTGATCCTGCTCAAAGCAGACGATCGCGAAGAAGTTGACGAACTGCGCGCTGGCGATCTCGGGGCCGTTCTCGGCCTCAAGGACACCACCACCGGCGACACGCTCTGCGTGGAGAGTGCGCCCATCATTCTGGAATCCCTGTTCATCCCAGAACCGGTGATCTCGGTGGCGGTGGAGCCGAAGACCAAGGGCGACATGGAGAAACTCTCCAAAGCACTGCAATCCCTCTCTGAGGAAGATCCCACCTTCCGCGTTTCCACCGACCCCGAAACGGGCCAGACCGTGATCGCCGGCATGGGCGAGCTTCACCTGGAAATCCTGGTGGATCGCATGCTGCGGGAGTTCAAGGTGGAAGCCAACATCGGCGCTCCGCAGGTGTCTTACCGCGAAACGATCCGCGGCAAGGCCAAAGGTGAAGGCAAGTTCGCCCGCCAGACCGGCGGTAAAGGCCAGTACGGCCATGTGGTGATCGAAATGGAGCCGGGTGAGCCCGGTTCCGGCTTTGAGTTCGTCAACAAGATCGTCGGCGGCATCGTGCCGAAGGAATACATCGGTCCTGCCGAAAACGGCATGAAGGAAACCTGCCAGTCCGGCGTGATTGCCGGTTTCCCGATGATCGATGTGAAGGTCACCATGGTGGACGGGTCCTACCACGATGTCGACTCTTCGGAGATGGCTTTCAAGATCGCTGGTTCGATGGCCTTCAAGGACGGCGTCAAGAAGTGCAATCCTGTACTCCTTGAGCCGATGATGAAGGTGGAAGTCGAAATCCCCGAGGACTACCTCGGTTCGGTGATCGGCGACCTCTCCTCACGTCGCGGGCAGGTCGAAGGCCAGTCCATCGACAACGGACAATCCAAAGTCCAAACCAAGGTGCCCCTGGCCGAGATGTTCGGCTACGCCACCCAGCTCCGATCCATGACCCAGGGTCGGGGTATTTTCTCGATGGAGTTCAGCCATTACGAGGAAGTTCCTCGCAATGTGGCTGAGGCCATCATCTCCAAGAATCAGGGCAATTCCTGATCTCTCACCCCCAACCAACACCCCCGATTCTTTCCTTCAATGGCTCGCGAGAAGTTTCAGAGGAACAAACCTCACGTCAACATCGGCACCATCGGCCACGTTGACCACGGCAAAACCACCCTCACCGCCGCCATCACCAACGTGCTGGCATCCCTTGGCCAAGCGAAAGCTCAGGCCTATGACGACATCGACGGTGCTCCTGAGGAGAAGGAACGGGGCATCACCATCAATACCGCCCACGTCGAGTACGAGACAGAAGGCCGTCACTACGCCCACGTCGACTGCCCGGGTCACGCGGACTACGTGAAGAACATGATCACGGGTGCCGCCCAGATGGACGGCGCCATCCTGGTGGTGGCCGCCACCGATGGCCCCATGGCCCAGACCAAGGAGCACATCCTGCTGGCCAAGCAGGTGGGCGTGCCCGCCCTGGTGGTGTTCCTGAACAAGAAGGACATGGTCGACGACGAGGAAATCCTCGAGCTCGTCGAACTGGAAATGCGTGAGCTGCTCAGCAGCTACGACTTCCCGGGTGACGACATCCCCATCGTGGCCGGCTCCGCTCTGAAGGCCCTCGAGTTCATCCAAGGGGGCGGCAAAGGCAACCGGGGTGACAACGAATGGGTCGACAAGATCCTTGACCTCATGGACGCGGTGGATGAATCCATCCCCGAACCCGAGCGCGAAATCGACAAGCCCTTCCTGATGGCTGTCGAAGACGTGTTCTCGATCACCGGTCGTGGCACCGTGGCCACTGGCCGGATCGAGCGCGGCAAGGTGAAAGTGGGCGAAACCGTTCAGATCGTCGGCATCAAGGACACCCGCGAAACCACCGTCACCGGGGTCGAGATGTTCCGCAAGCTGCTCGACGAAGGCATGGCGGGCGACAACGTCGGTCTGCTGCTGCGCGGCATTCAGAAGGAAGACATCGAACGCGGGATGGTGCTGGTCAAGCCCAACTCGATCAAGCCCCACACCAAGTTCGAAGGTGAGGTCTACGTCCTGAAGAAGGAAGAAGGCGGCCGTCACACCCCCTTCTTCGCCGGCTATCGCCCGCAGTTCTACATCCGCACCACCGACGTGACCGGCCAGATCACGGCCTTCACCGCCGACGACGGCACCAACGTGGAGATGGTGATGCCCGGTGACCGCATCAAGATGTCCGCCGAGCTGATCTGCCCGGTGGCGATTGAGCAGGGCATGCGCTTCGCCATCCGCGAAGGCGGCCGCACCATTGGTGCGGGCGTGGTGTCCAAGATCGTGGAATGATCCTGATCTAGGGTCTTGGCCTTGGGGGGGTGCCTGCGCGCAGGCTTCTCCCCCCTCGGCTTGCCCCTTCCGGCTTTCAGGCCACTCGCACCTCGGCAATTCAGGCTTCAAGCCTGATTCATCGTTTTCTGCACCGGCAGCGTTCTTGCTGGCGGATGCCTCACCCGCATTTCCCCATGTCCACCGCCATCGCTCAGCAGAAGATCCGCATCCGTCTCAAGGCGTTCGACCGCCGCATGCTGGATCTTTCCTGCGAAAAAATCATCGAAACCGCCGATCACACCGCCGCCACGGCTATCGGCCCCATCCCCCTGCCCACCAAGCGCAAGATCTACTGCGTGCTGCGCTCACCCCACGTGGACAAAGACTCCCGTGAGCACTTCGAAACCCGCACCCACCGCCGCATCATCGACATCTACAGCCCTTCCTCGAAAACGATCGACGCGTTGATGAAGCTTGATCTCCCGAGTGGCGTCGATATCGAAGTCAAGCTCTGAGCCGCATCGGCCCCGCCCCTGCACCCGCCTGGCTGTTCGTGAATGGGTTGGCCCAGGCTGCCCCAGAATTCGCTTCCCCTTGCTGCTGCCTGCGCCCCATTGACGCCCCCGCCCGCTTCCCCGGCGGGCTTTGTTTTTTCTAGAATCGATCCGTCAGGCTGCCCGGCGCTTCAGGAGCTGCCAGGGCCGGCGCAGCCAGCGCCAGCCCTTGCCGTGTTGTTTTCTTCGAACATCGAGGCAAAACACTCCTCGCTGCTTCTTTCTGGCAAAGCACCCGGGCACCGGCCCTTTCAGGCCTTCTGCTCCCTTCCATCCGTTTTTCCAGCCCTTTCTCCACCCACCCATCCGTGACTGATCTGGCCGTGAGGGAACTCCCCCTATTCCCCCTGCCGGATGTGGTGCTGTTTCCGCAGGAAGTGCTGCCGCTGCATATCTTCGAGCCTCGCTACCGCATGCTCCTGCAAACGGTCCTGCAGACAGATCGCCGCTTCGGGGTGATCCGCTGGGACCCACAGGAAAAGAAGATGGCTTCTGTGGGCTGTTGCGCGGAAATCCTCCAGTGCCAGACCCAGGAAGACGATCGCAGCAACATCGTGACCATGGGGCAGCAGCGTTTCCGTGTGCTCGAAGTGGTGCGGGAGGCCCCGTTCCGGGTGGGCATGGTGAGCTGGATCGAAGACGAAACCGACGAGAGCCCGGAAACTCTCAACGCCTTGGCCGGCAACGTGACCCAGGCCCTGCGGGATGTGGTCGACCTCACGGGCAAGCTTGTGGGGCGGCCCAGCAGCCTGCCCAACGATCTGCCTGACCTGCCACGGGAGCTCTCGTTCTGGATCGGTTCCCATCTGGGCGGCCCCGTGGCCGATCACCAGCAGAGCCTGCTGGAGCTCACCGACACCGGCGAGCGGCTGCGTCAGGAATTCGCCCTGCTCGACCAGACCCGCCGCCAGCTTGCGGCCCGCACGGTCCTCAAGGACACCTTCAAGGATCTGGGTGAGCCCCCCAGGGATCCCTCCTGATGGCCGGCCTTCCCCTCCCCGCGCTGGCGGCTGTGACTTCTGTGGCCGTGCTGGCGGGCGCCTTCGTGGTGTGGCAGCGGCGCAACCGCAGCTTCGAGAGCACTGCCACCGTGGCGGAGGCCTACGACCGCTGGACGGAAGACCGGCTGCTGGAGCGGCTGTGGGGCGATCATGTGCACCTCGGTCACTACGGAACCCCACCGCATCGGGCCGACTTCCGTGCCGCCAAGGTGGCCTTCGTGCACGAGTTGGTGCGCTGGAGTGGCCTGGATCAGCTGCCCCCTGGCTCCAGGCTGCTGGATGTGGGCTGCGGCATCGGTGGCAGCGCCAGGATCCTTGCCCGTGACTACGGCTTTGAAGTGCTGGGCATCAGCATCAGCCCGGCGCAGGTGGAGCGGGCCCGTCAGCTCACCCCAGCGGGCCTCAGCTGCCGGTTTGCCGTGATGGATGCCCTTGATCTCGACCTCCCGGATGGGGCCTTTGCTGCGGTGTGGAGTGTGGAGGCAGGGCCGCACATGCCCGACAAGCAGCGCTACGCCGATGAACTGCTGCGCGTGCTGGCTCCCGGTGGGCTGCTGGCGGTGGCCGACTGGAACCGCCGCGATCCCTCCGCCGGAGCGCTCAGCGCAGTGGAGCGCTGGGTGATGCGTCAGCTCCTGGATCAGTGGGCCCACCCGGAATTCGCGAGCATCCCCTCATTTCGCCGCAACCTGGAGCTGAGCGTCCATGCCGGCGGCGCTCACACCGACACCGACGACTGGACCCGCGCCACCCTGCCCTCCTGGATCGATTCGATCCTGGAAGGGGTTCGCCGGCCGGGCGCCGTGCTGGGGCTGGGTCCGGCCGCCGTGCTGCAGGGCATACGCGAAACCCCCACCCTGTTGCTGATGGACTGGGCCTTTCGCCATGGCCTGATGGCGTTCGGTGTCTTCCGCTGCCGCCGCGGGCCGGACACCACGCCCGCGGCGGCCGCCCTGGCTAACCAGCAGGCGAGCGCTCCTCCTCGGCGAGATTCGTGAGCGGATAGGCCCCGAACAGAGCCAGGTGCTGGCACAGCCCCCTGAGCTCCTCGATCGCCTGCTGGAGCGCCTCACCGGCCGCAGGCCGCTCAAGATCAACGAAGAACAGATACTCGCCCATCTCACGTTTGGACGGTCGCGACTCGATCCGGCTCATGTTCAGCTGGCGATGCGCGAAGCAACTGAGCGCCTCCAGCAGCGCACCCGGGCTGTTGGCATGCAACGAAAACGCCAGGCTGCAGTGGGTGCTGCCTTCGGCGGGACCCCCCTCTTTCTGCAACAGCAGGAAGCGGGTGCAGTTGCCGATCACGTCATTGACCGGATAGGCCAGCACCTCAAGCCCGTGCTCCCCTGCCGCCTGACGCGAGGCGATCGCTGCGCGGAAGCGGCTGCCTGCCACCAGCCGGGCGGCTTCGGCGGTGGAGCTGGTGGGCAGCTGCAGGGCATCGGGCAGGTGTTCCGCCAGCCACTGGCTGCACTGGGCCAGGGCCTGGGGATGGGAGAGCACCTCGCTCACCCGGTCGATCGGACCGCTGCCCAGCAGGGCATGGCGGATCGGCAGCACCAACGCCCGGCGGATCTGCAGGTCGGAGTGCTCCCAGAGCACATCAAGGCAGGCGGTGACGCCGCCCTCCACCGAATTCTCCACCGGAACCACGGCAGCACTGCAGCCACCGTCGGCGAGGGCCTTGACCACAGCACGAATGCTGCCCTGCGGGACGAATTCCGGATCCTGGAAGCCTTCCAGGGCAGCGAACTGGCGCGCCGCCTGTTCTCCGTAGGTGCCGACGGGTCCGAGGAAGGCGAGACGCATGGGGGAAAGGGAGCGCAGACCGGTGGATAGGATCATCCTCCGCCGGCCTCCCCAGGCGATGTCTCTGGCCTTCAGCGCCAGCCAGCAGCTCACCTTGCCGGTTCACGGGCAGGCCGAGCAGCTGGCCGATTACCTCGATGACGAACAGCGGGTGATCCGGGCCTTGCTGGAACCGCGCCAGCTCACGCCGCTCAGTCCTGGCCACTACCAGTACGAAGTGAGCGGATTCAAGGTGTTCCAACTGCAGGTGCAGCCGGTGGTGCAGTTGCAGGCCCAACGGGAGCCGGGGCGGCTGGAGCTGGAAGCCCTCGATTGCCGCCTCGTGGGACTCGAAGCCGTGGACGACTTCGAGTTCACGCTCCAATCCTGGCTGGCGGTGAACGACGGCGGCCTGGAAGGCGAAGCCCTGCTGGGCGTGCGCGTGAGCCGCCCCACCGTGCTGGGGCTGATCCCGCCGCGCGTGCTGGAGGCCACCGGCCGCTCACTGCTCAGCGGCATCCTGCTGGGCATGCGCAAGCGGGTGGGGCAGAACCTGCTGAGTGATTTCAGCCAGTGGTGCGAAACCCGCTGAACCCGCTCCCGGCGGCCATGGGCTTCGCAGAGACGGCAGGCAGTACGGCAGGCAGTGGACAGTGGCCTTTTCCAGAGGCGATAGCGGTCTGCACAGAGGCGGCAGAGAGCTCACAGAAGAGGCCCGGGGCTGATCATTCAACGGAGCGGCGGCCAGTCGGTGCCGGCCAGCACCTTGCCCAGAAAGCAGGCCCGGTGCAGCGGCGTGGGCCCGAGCCTGCGCAGGGCCTGGCGATGCAAGGCCGTGCCATAGCCGGCGTGCCGCTCCAGGCCATAGCCAGGGAAGCGGCCGGCCAACCGCTGGATCAGGCCATCGCGGGCCTGCTTGGCCACAACGCTGGCAGCGGCGATCGACAGGCAGTGGCGATCGCCTCGCACCAGGGTGATCTGTGGCCCGCTCCACAGGCGCAGCGGCAGCACCCCATCGACAATCACGAGGCGGGGCGGCGCTGCCAGCCGCTGCAGCGCTCGCAGCATGGCCAGTTCGGTGGCGCAGCGGATGCCGTGATGGTCGATCTCCTCAGCCGAGGCCTGGCCGAGCGCGAACTGCGCCGCCGCCTCCACGATCAAGGGCAGGAGCCGACGGCGCTGCAACGGCCGCAGGGCCTTGCTGTCGGTGAGTCCGGCGGCTGCCAGAGGCGGCAGCGCGGATGCCGGCAACACCACGGCGGCGGCGAACACCGGCCCGAACAGGCTGCCCCGCCCAACCTCATCGATCCCTGCGCAGACACCGGGATCATGCTGGGCATAGGGATCGGCTGGAAGCTGCGGCTCTGCTGCCGCTCCTTTCCCAGGGTGGGCGCCCACGGGCCGTGGAGAGCGGGCAGGCGCTGGGCTCAGACCGCCGCCGAAGAACGGCGGCGGCGGCGGCGGGGCTCACCGGCCGGGTCTTCGGCAGGGGTTTCGGGGGCGGGATCAGGCTCGCTCTGAGCGGCCACAGCGGCAGCCGGGTGGTCGGTGATGCTCACGGCGGCGGGCGTGGCACGGCCGACGGTGCGGGTAATCGGCACCTGCAGCACCGTGGTTTCAATCACGGTGGTGTGGACTGCGGGAGAACGGTCGGTGTCGATCGGCAGCGGGGTGATTTCCACCATCACGGCATCACCGGGATCGCGGGTGGAACTCCAACGGTCTGTGCCGGTCTCTGCCGTTGAAACAACGACGGGGGCGGGAGCATCGCTGGGGTAGTCGGCAGCGGTGCGGGGGGCAGCGGCGCCATCGCCACCGCCACGGCCGCCACGGCGACGCCGCCGGGAGCCTGAGCCGGACAGCTGCTGACGAGCGGCGTCGAGCACCGCCTCCTCTGATTCGCCGGGGCGCACGACCCGGACGACCACGTTGTCGCCGGCAGGGGGCGACTCCAGCAGCAGGGCGGGGTTGAGGCCCATCCAGCCGTAGACGAATTCCTGGTCGTCGTCCATGGGGACAGCCACCAGCTCGGGGTCGTGGCGGCGGCTGACGCCTTCAGAAGCACTCAGCGGTGCTTCCACCACCCGGGGAGCGGCCGGCTCGTCGTCGATGGAGACGAGCACGGGGGTGACTTCGATCAGCTCATTGCCGCTGCGGCTACCGCGACCACCGCGTCCACCACGGCGGCGGCCACTGGGCTCGGGCGCGGAGGGGCTGGGCGCCTCGGCGCGGGCGGAGGCAGCGGAGCGCACCAGGCCGGTGACCGTGGCGAGTGGCTGGAGGGTGTCCTTGCCGGGGAGAACGGCCACGTGGCCGAGGCCACCGCAGCTGGGGCAGGCGCGACCGAACAGCTCGTAGATGTTCTGGCCCTGGCGTTTGCGGGTGAGTTCCACCAGACCAAGCTCGGTGAGCTGGGCGATCTGAGGTCGGGCGGCGTCGTCGCGCACGGCCGAAGTGAAATGCTCGAGCAGCATCAGCTGGTCGCGGCGCGACTCCATGTCGATGAAGTCGATGATCACCACACCGCCGATGTTGCGCAGCTTCAGCTGACGCGCGATTTCAGCCGCCGCTTCGCAGTTGGTCCAGAGGACGGTTTCCCGTGCATTGGCGGAACGCGTGAAGGAACCGGAGTTCACATCGATGACAGTGAGCGCCTCGGTGGGCTCGATGATCACCGACCCGCCGGAGGGAAGATCGACGCGCGGCTTGAGGGCATCGCGGATGGCGGCGTTGATCTTGTGGTGCTCAAGGATGTCGGTGCTTTCGACATGGTGCTCCACCAGCAGATTGGCCTGATCGGCACCGAGGAAGGCGTTCACGCGGCCGACGGCCGCTTGGGTGTCAACCACCACGCGCTGCACCTCGGGGCTGTAGAGGTCGCGCAGCACCCGATGGACGAAGTCTTCGTCGCGGTTGAGCAGCGCCGGCGGGGTGGCCGTTTCCGCCGCTTCCTGGATGCCCTCCCACTGACGCAGCAAAGCTTCGAGATCATCGATCAGCAGCTCCTCGCTGATGCCTTCGGCTTCGGTGCGCACCAGCAGGCCGGCGCCGGGCGGCTTGATCAGCACACCCAGGGCCCGCAGTCGGTTGCGCTCGCTCTCGGCACTGATCCGCCGGGAGATGTTGACCCCCTGCCCATGGGGCTGAAGCACCAGGTAGCGGCCAGGCAGCGTGAGATTGCCCGTGAGACGCGGCCCCTTGGTGCCGGTGGGCTCCTTCATCACCTGAACCAGCACCTTCTGGCGTGGCTCCAGCAGTTCAGTGATGCCGGCAGCACCCTTCCTGAGCCTCAGTGGGCCGAGGTCGGTGACATGAATGAAGCCATTTTTCTCGCTCTCTCCGATGTTGACAAACGCAGCATCAATGCCGGGGAGCACATTCTCGACGCGCCCGACGTAGACGTCGCCGATCTGGTAGCGACCCTGGGCAACGATCAGTTGATCGACGCGTTCGTCGTTGAGCACCGCGGCGATGCGCAGTTGCTCCGCAATGACGATCTGCTGGGGCATGGAGGAAAGAGGGTGGCTCGGAGAAGCCCTGCCATGGGATGGGGATTACCCCCGGAAGCAATGAAGCGATGAGCCGATCGTGCTGAGAAGCCGACCGTCTGCTGCATCAGCAGAATGAGACGGAAGAAAAAGCCTTTGAGGAGCAAGCTCTGGAGGTTCAGCCTCCGTTGACGCCCGAGCTGCCGGAACGGGAACGGACCGGTTGCTGCTGGGTGTGACTACGGCGAACACGCCGCAGGAGCGGGGGCCATAGACGATGCGGCTGTGGATCGAAAGCCACAGACGGATCTGCCGTCTGAGGTGAAATTAGCACGCGCCAACCCCAGGCCCTTCTGCCGCTGGATCTCGGCCCCGAGCCGTTCACCTTGGTTCGCAGGAGTGCATCGCTGCTGTGGCTCGCAGGAGGGGGTAGCCAGCGTGGCTGGCTGCTGTTGAGGGCGACCTGCCGCTGCAGGCCTTGGCCCTCAGGCCGGCGGCGCCAGAATCAGACGTTCACGCCGGCAGGGGCCCAGACGCAGGGGCTGGCCGAGCGCCTCCACCAGCCACTGGCGCACCTGATCGGGGCGGATGCTGCGGCCCTGGGCATCGATGCGGGCCTGCAGGCGGAGTGTCACTGAGGCAGCAGCTGTGCCCTCCCCGGTAGCGGCGGCCGCAGCTTCGGCGCTGGCTGGGGCGGCGGCTTGAGCGGCGGCCGTGATGACACGAGAGGTTTTGTCAGCGCCCTGCGGCGCTGGCAGCAGCTCCAGCGCGATCAGGCAGGGGCGGCAGTCCCGCTCGCGGGGGCGGCCTTTCTTGTCGCTGTCCCGCCAGGTGAGGGTGGCGGACTGCAGCAGATGCTCGATCGCCCGGTGCCAGTCGTCGGTGGACGGAGCCATCCCGGGCTCTGCGCCGGCGGCGACCTCCGGGAGCAATTGCAGGCTCCAGTGGGCCTCCGCCAGTTGCTGGGAGAGAGCCGGGCCCGCCAGGGGCACCTCCTGCACCGAGTGCAGGGAGAAACCCTGTGGAAGCTGGGCCTGCAGCCGCGCGAGCACCTCCTCCGGTGGACAGACCTGAGCGAACTCCAGATCGAGCCATTCACCTTCCGCCTCCACACCCAGCGGCAGCGCCAGGGCGAACTGCAGCCGGGGCAGGGGATGAAAACCGCCGCTGAAACTCACCGGCAGCTGGCTGCGGCGCAGGGCCCGCTCCAGCACGCGGGCCAGATCGAGATGGCTCAGCAGTGCCAGCGAGCCCCGCTTGCTGAAGCCGAAGCGCAGCCTTTGGATCCGTTCGCTGGCGGGGCTGCGCGGCGGCTGCGCCGCAGGGATCGGTGGAGGCGCCACCACCACGTTGTGGCCGAACTCCGGCCCACAGACGCCGCAACTGCTGCAACCCTCAAAGGAGCAGTCCGGCACCACCACTGCAGCGAGGGCCCGTTGCAGGTCTTCGGCCAGCCAGCGCTTGTCGACACCGGAATCCACGTGATCCCACGGCAGTGGCTGGGCGCAGAAGGCCTCCAGATCAGCGCCGCTCAAGGCACCGGTGGCCGTCCAGTCCCCCAGCTCCAGCGCCCGGTAGCGGCCGCCCAGTCCCTCGGCCTCAATCGCCCCGGTCCAGGCGGCGTGGGTGCGGTCGATCGTTTCGAACCAGGCATCCATGCCGGCTCCGGCCCGCCAGGCCGCCTCCAGCACCGGTGCCAGGCGCCGGTCGCCCCGGCCGATGAAATCCTCCATCGCCGACAGGCGCGGATCGGTGACATTGCACTTGATGCCCTTGAGCGTGCGCAGCTCCCGGCGCAGCAGCTCCTGGCGCCGCCGGAACTCCGCTGTGGACACGCTGTGCCACTGGAAGGGTGTGTGGGGCTTGGGCGTGAAGTTGCTGATCGTGAGGTTCAGCTCCAGCCGCCCCAGATCGCGGCACTGCTGCTGCAAAGCGCGGCAGGTGTCGGCAATGCCGATCACATCGGCGTCGGTTTCACCGGGCAGGCCGATCATGAAATAGAGCTTCACCTTGCGGTAGCCGTTCTCCATGGCGGTGCGGATGCCGCGCAGCAGCTCCGCGTCGGTCAGCCCCTTATTGACGATGTCGCGCAGGCGTTGGGTGCCGGCTTCCGGGGCGAAGGTGAGGCCCGCCTTGCGGGTGCCGCCCAGGATGTGAGCAATGTTCTGGTCGAAGCGGTCCACCCGCTGGCTGGGCAGCGTGAGGCTGACGTTGTGCTCGGAGAGGCGGTTGCGCAGCTCCACGCCCACCGCAGGCAGGGCGAGGTAATCGGAGCAGCTGAGCGACAGCAGGGAGAAATCGCTGTAGCCGGTGCGGGCCATGCCCTCCTCCACCGCTTCGATCACGGCCTCGGGTTCCACATCGCGGGCCGGACGGGTGAGCATGCCGGGCTGACAGAACCGGCAGCCCCGGGTGCAACCGCGGCGGATCTCGATCGTGAGCCGGTCGTGGACGGTTTCGATGTGGGGAACGAGGCCCATGCCGTAGTGGGGCATGGGGGTGGCCACCCGCCGCAACACGCGCGCCGGCAGCTCCGGCCGCAGCGGCTGAAGGGTGACACCATCGGGGCCCGGGGCATAGAGCGCCGGCACGTAGACGCCGGGCACCTGGGCCAGATCAGCCAGCAGCGCTGAGCGGCTCAGCCCGTCGGCCTTGGCCTCGGCCACCACCAGGCCAATCTCCGCCAGCAGTTCCTCGCCGTCGCCGAGGGCGAAGAAATCGAAGAAGGCGGCGAACGGTTCGGGATTGCTGGTGGCGGTGGGGCCGCCGGCGAAGATCAGGGGTGGGGCTGCCGGGTCGTTGAGCGGCAGGTCGCCCCGGTCGGCGGCCCGCAGTGGCAATCCCGCCAGATCCAGCATCTCGAGGATGTTGGTGGCGCCCAGCTCATAGCTGAGGCTGAAGCCGAGGATGTCGAAGACGGCCAGGGCGCGGCGGCTTTCGACAGCGAACAGGGGTTGGCCCTGCTGGCGCAGGCGCTCGGCCAGGTCGGGCGCCGGCAGGTAGGCGCGATCGCAGAGCTGGCCTGGGATCGCATTGAGAATCGAGTAGAGAATGATGTGGCCGAGGTTGCTGGCGCCCACCTCGTAGAGATCGGGATAGGTGAGACACCAGCGGGCACCGGCGCTGTCCCAGTCGCGCGGCAGCACGCCCCGTTCGTTGCCCAGGTAACGGGCGGGGCGGGCGATGGTGCTGTCCACCAGCTGGTCGAAAGCGACGCGCCCGTGAGGCAGCGGAGGGGTCGCGGCGATGGCGGTGGGCGTCGCGGCAGCAGCGGAACCACACGAAGTCGCCATGGTCATGGCTGAACGCTCAGCAGGCCGCAGGCTGATCGTAGGCAGCTGTCAAGGAGCGCCCGCAGCTAGCTGCTGGTGCGTGCGGGGCAGGGCAGGGCAAGCAAACGGGGCAACTGCAGCAGGGGCCTGACGCAGCGGTGACCTGCGGCGTTGCACTCGTGCTGCTTCCAGCGCGTGCGGCGCCGTAGCAGGATGCCTGCCAGCGACATTGGCGGCGGCAGCAGTGGTTCAGGTCAACGGCAACTACCTCAAACTCAAGGCCGGGTATCTCTTTCCGGAGATTGCCAGGCGCGTGAAGGCCTTCGCAGCGGCCCATCCCGACGCCCCCCTGATCCGGCTCGGCATCGGCGATGTGACCGAACCGTTGCCTGCAGCCTGCCGCGAAGCGATGAAGGCCGCCATCGACGCCATGGGCACGGCGGAAGGCTTCCATGGCTACGGCCCGGAGCAGGGCTACCTGTGGCTGCGCGAAGCGATCGCCCGCCACGATTTCCAGGCCCGCGGCTGCGCGATCGATGCCGAGGAGATCTTCATCTCCGATGGCTCCAAATGCGACAGCAGCAACATCCTCGACATTCTCGGCCCCGACAACCGCATCGCCGTCACCGACCCCGTTTATCCGGTGTACGTGGACAGCAATGTGATGGCGGGCCGCACCGGTGAGGCTGACGCCAGCGGCCGGTACGGCGGCCTCACCTACCTGCCGATCACGGCCGACAACGGCTTCATCGCCCCGCTGCCCGAGCAGCCGGTGGACCTGATCTACCTCTGCTTCCCCAACAACCCCACCGGCGCTGTGGCCACCAGGGCCCAGCTGCAGCAGTGGGTCGACCATGCCCGCGCCACGGGCGCCCTGATCCTGTTCGATGCTGCCTACGAGGCCTTCATCCAGGACCCCGAGCTGCCCCACTCCATCTATGAGATCGAGGGGGCCCGCGACTGCGCCATCGAGTTCCGCTCCTTCTCCAAGAACGCCGGCTTCACCGGCACGCGCTGCGCGCTCACCGTGGTGCCCCGCGGCTTGATGGGCACCACCGCCGCAGGAGAAGCGGTGGAGCTCTGGGGGCTGTGGAACCGGCGGCAGAGCACCAAGTTCAACGGCGTCAGCTACATCGTGCAGCGGGGCGCCGAAGCGGTGTACTCCGCCGCAGGGCAAGCCGAAGTGAAGGCTCTGGTGGCCTTCTACATGGAGAACGCGGCGATCATCCGCCGCGAGCTGGCGGCGGCCGGTCTGCAGGTGTACGGCGGCGAGCAGGCCCCCTACGTGTGGCTCAAGACCCCCGCCGGCCTCGATTCGTGGGCCTTCTTCGACCGTCTGCTGGAGGAGGCCAACGTGGTGGGCACCCCGGGCAGCGGTTTCGGCGCCGCAGGCGAGGGCTACTTCCGCCTTTCAGCCTTCAACAGCCGCGCCAACGTGGAGGAGGCGATGGCCCGCATCGCTCGCGCCTCCCTGGTGCCTGCTTCCGCCGGAGTTGCCTAAATTCGAACCTCACGTTTCTGGCTGCGCGCCGCTCGTCACCCCGTCCCCTTGCCGTTGTTCCTCCTTTGGCGATGATCCTTCCTCAGGCGGTTGAAACCCCCGGCCGATCACCCGGGGGTGCGGCGGTGATCGACAAGGAGGTGCAGCGGGTGCGCAAGCCCTCGCCGCGCTACCGGGTGCTGCTGCACAACGACCCTGTCAACTCGATGGAGTACGTGGTGTCCACCCTGCGGCAGGTGGTGCCCTCCCTGAGCGAGCAGGACGCCATCGCCGTGATGCTGGAAGCCCACAACACCGGCGTGGGGCTGGTGATCGTCTGCGATCTGGAGCCGGCGGAGTTCTACAGCGAAACCCTCAAGGGCAAGGGTCTCACCAGCACGATCGAACCGGAGGCGTAGTGGAGCCCCTGGCTCCCGCGCCGCTGACCACACCGGAACAGCAGAGCCGCCGGCCCCATGGCCTCGGCACCCTGCTGTACGTTCCTGTGCTCTACGGCGTGGGCTGGCTGACGGCGCGGCCGCTGCAATGGTTGGCGCCGGGCCTGCGGCCTGATCAGATCGACCTGGCCGGGCTGGTGGTGGCCCTGCTGCTCCTGCTGTTCAGCCTGCCCTGGCGCCTACGCCGCAGCTGGGGAGCCACCCATCCCTGGCGGCGGCTTGGAGTGGTGGCGACACCGCTGATGGCGGTGCGGGCGTTCTTGGGCGGACTGGCCAAGGCCGCCCTGCTGCTGGCACTGGTAGCCGCTGTGCTGCTGGCCAGCGGACAGGCTGCGTGGCAGCTGGATCTGAAGGCCGGCGAGCTGCTCAACGCCCTGGCCCTGCTGCTGGGGGTGGGCTTCGCCGAGGAATTGCTGTTCCGCGGCTGGCTCTGGGGTGAGCTGTCCCTGCAGCTGAGCCGCCGCCGCGCCCTGCTGCTGCAGGCTGCGCTGTTCGCCCTGGTGCATCCCTGGTACCGGGCCGGCAACCCGGGAGCCATCGGACTGCTGGGCGGGCTGATCCTGCTGGGGCTGGCTCTGGCCCTGCAGCGACGCAGTGACGGGGGCGTGCTGTGGGGAGCGATCGGCCTGCATGGCGGCCTGGTGGGCGGCTGGTTCGTGCTCCAGACCGGGCTGCTGCAACTGGCGCCTGAGGCGCCGGCCTGGCTGGTGGGACCCGGGGGGGAGGTGCCCAATCCAATCGGAGGCCTGATCGGCTGGCTGGGGCTGGGGGCACTGCTGGCCTGGAGCTCCCTTACAGAGAGACGCGAACCGGGTTGATGGAGTGGTGGATACCCGTTCCAGGATCACAACCGATCGCTGATGTCCAGGATGAATCAATACCTCCAACCAAGCGAACCGCAGCGCAAGGATGGTCAGTCATCCAGCAATCATTCGCAAAGACATGTCCTTGAGCGCCCCTGTGAACAGTGGGACCATGACTGACGACTGCTGCAGAAATGGAGAATGGTCGCCAGAAAGCTTCTGTAGCCTTGATGGCTTTCCAGCAGGACATTGCCACTCCGTTGAAGCAGCCGCCCGATCGATTCATCACGATTCCGTTCTTTTTTGTCCGGTTGACTCGCACTCCCCACCTCCATCCTCAGTGATTTCCTCCCTGCTGTCCGATGCACAGAGCGTCGGGGTCTGACAAGGTTTCGATGCCGCTTCACTGGCCGATAGGAGGACGGGACTTCGGATAAAGATCCCGCCAAGACCTCCCAAGGGATTGACAATCAGATCCCTCCAAGACATGCCAGAGGCCCGTCCCCGGGTTGGCGATCAGCCGCCCCTGCGTTGCCGACGTGAGGACAGAGACCGCCCTTGAGGTATCTGAGACCCCGCCCGGCGGGGATGATTTTGTGCGGAGTTTCAAGCTCAGCTGAACATCATCAAAGCCTGGAGATTCGGAATTCATCGCAAGATCGATCGTCAGGTGGGCAAAACGAATCTCCCCTTGCGCAGAACGAAGCGCAGCACCGTTTCCATTCTCGTGGTGATGTCCGCGGTGAAGTTCATTCCCAGACGCACGTCACAGCGCCTTGAGCCGGATCGCATCACCGTGGTGTGCGGCACCACGGTGACTTCGTATCCCGACGAGGACCCTGCTGCTGATGGCGCTGGGGATTGAGGCGGTGCCTGCGCAGCCGCCGGCCTGATCACGTCTGGAGAAACAGACCGCACCGTTCCCCGCAGGGTGCCGAAATCGGGGAAAGGACAACCAGCAAGGCGAAGATCCACCCGCTGCCCTGGCTTCACGTTGTCGATATCTTCGGAGGCCACGGTCATCTTCGCCACCAGCCCCCTGCCGCTGGGGGCGATGCGAGCCAGCTCCTGGCCCTGCTGGACCACCTGCTGGGGGTTGAACAGCTGCATGGAGAAGAGCACTCCATCCACAGGCGCACGCACCAGGGTGATGCCCAGATCCCGGCTGACCTGGGCGCGTTCCCCGCTGTTGGCGGCGAACTCCTGGGCGAGCCTGGAGAGCTGGGCATTGTCGCGAAAGCGCACCTCCTCGACGGCGCGTCGGGCCTTGGCCAGGTCGGAGCTGGCCACCTCCAGGTTGGCGGCCTTCTCATCGAGCTGGAGCGGTGCGATCGCTCCGCTGTTCCTCAGCAGCTGGAAGCGGTTGAACTCCGACTGGGCCAGCTGGAGGGCGGCCTGGGCCTTCTCCACCTGCAGCTCAGCACCCTGCACCGCCGCCCTGTTCTGGCTGCGCAGGGCCTCCAGTTCCCGTTCGAGGGCGCTGCGGCTGGAGGCCAGTTGCTCCCGCCTTCCCTCCAGGTCGGCGGGATCCAGCACCGCAATCACCTGGCCCCGACGCACGGTCTGATTGGCCCGGGCGTCGACGCTGCGCACCCGGCCGCTCAAAGGGGCATGGATGACACTGGTTTCTCCAGTGGGGCGAATCTGGCCGCTTCCACGCACCACCACCCGGTAGGGCCAGACCGCCATCAGGCCGACCGCGCTGACGAAGCTTCCCAGCATCACCAGACCGAGAAGCCTCACCCACGGCCGCACCGAAGGTAGAAACTCCTCGCTGGTGCTGGGCCGGATCACCAGACCGGCATCGACCTGCCGCGCTGCGAGTCTCTCAGGCTTTCGGGACTCCGCCGACACCGTCAGCATGGACCGAGCCGAGGGCGGATCAACAGGAGATGGATCGCTCATGCGGGCAGGAGATAGGGGGTGAGTGGTTCCACATCGCGCAGGTCCTGGGGCCGTCCCTGAAACTTCACCTTGCCGCGCTCCAGGTACACGATCCAGTCGCAGCGGAGGATCACGCTGGGTCGGTGGCTAACCATCACGGTGGTGAGACCCTGCCGCAGCGGCAGAAGCCGATCCAACAGACGGCGCTCCAAGCCGGGATCAAGAGCCGCTGTGGATTCATCCAGGATCAGCACCGGCGGCCTGGCCACCAGCGCCCGGGCGATCGCCAGACGCTGCCGCTGGCCGCCGGAGAGGTTGGCACCGAACTCACCCAGCACTGTCTGATAGCCGTCGGGGAGCTCGCGGATGAACTCATCGGCCAGGGCCAGATCACAGGCAGCCACCACCTGATCGAAGCCGGCATCGGGATAGGTGAAGCGAAAGTTCTCCAGGATGGTTCGGTTGAAGAACTGCGGATCCTGTGGGATGAGCGCCACCTGCTGCCGGAGGCACTCGAGCGAGATGTCCTTGAGCCCGTAGGGTCCGTAGTGAATCGTGCCGGTCTGGGGCGGATAAAGACCCGCCATCAGCTTCACCAGGGTGCTTTTGCCGCAACCTGATTCGCCGATCAATGCCGTCATGAAGCCGCCGGGGATCGTGATATCGAAATCCTTGAGCAGCTCCATGCGCCCGGCATGGTGAAAGCCGAGATCCTGGCAGCGGATCTCACAACCCAGTGGAAGCGCCACCCAGGGCTTCGTTGCGGCCTTGGGATCCTCCACCGTGCCATTGAGCACCTCCGAGAGGCGATGGAACACCACCTGAGCAGTGATGAAGTCGCCGGCGAAGGCCACAAGCGAATCCAGGAACTCCAGCACGTTGAACCCCATGCCGTTGAAGGCCAGCAGCTGGCCAATGCTCAGCCGGCCGGCGATGACAAAAGTGCTTCCATACCAGAGCAGCGCCAGAGTGGTGACGTTGGAGAGAAGCTCGGTGGTGCTGGAGCCAAACAACTTCAGCTGCAGCGTCTTCCAGCGCAGATGAGACAGGGTTCCGAAATTGCTCTGGTATTCATCCCAGACCTGCGGGGTAGCTTCGGTGGTTTTGAGAACCTGGGCCCCGCGGAAAGCCTCGACCAGGAACCCCTGATTCTCGGCGGACTGCACGATGAGACGGCGGGTCTTCTGCCGCAGCGCAGGCAGGAAGAGCAGATTGGCACTCACCACCAGCAGGAATGCGAGCAAGGCAACGACCGTGAGGGCAGGGCTGTAGGCCAACATCACCGCGAGCGACACCAGGGCGACGAAGAGCTGGCTGGGGAGGCCGAGCACCACATCGCCGATCAGACCATTGATGCGGTTGACATCGCTGATTCGGCTCACAACTTCGCCGCTGCGGTGGCTGTCGAAATAGGTCATCGGCAACCTCAGCAGCTGATGGCCGTACTCGAGCAGCATCCCGAGTTGCAGGCGCTGGGCGAAATGGCCCACGAGATGGCCCTGCAGCAGGGAGATCAGGTTGCGGAAGACGAACAGCAACAGCATTCCCAGCCCAAGGCTGGTGAGCAACTGGCTGTCCCGCCTCACCAGCACGTCGTCGGTGAGGAACTGCATCAGCAGCGGCATCGCCAGAGCGAGTAGACCGATCACCGCATTAATCGCCAGGGCCTGCACTAGCAGGCCCCGATAGGGCAGCACCAACCTCAGGAACCGCAGGAAGGGGGCCCGTTGAGCCTCCTCCTGTTGGCTCAGACGTTGGAGATCGGGCTCGAGCAGCAGCATCACGCCGTTGCTCCAGCCCTCCAGAAACTCCCGCTCGGACAACCAGCGCAGCCCAACAGCCGGATCGGCGATCAGGTAGCTCTGCCTGCGCTTAACGTGGAGGACCACCCAGTGATTGCCCTTCCAGTGGCAGATCGCTGGCAGGGGAACGGTGTCGAGATGCCGAAGCAAGTCGGACTCGGCACGCACCGCTCGGGCCTGAAAGCCGATGGCGTCGGCCCCTCGGCGCAGCCCCAACAGAGTGGAACCGAGGGAGCCGGTGCCGACCAGCTCACGCACACGCGCGAGAGAAAGATTCCTGCCGTACTGGCGAGCCACGGTCGCGACACAGGCAGCGCCGCAATCCTCCTCGGAATACTGCTCGACGAAAGCGTAGCGGGGCATTGAATGGAGAACGCATCAGGAAAGTAGGGGACTAGACGTTCAAGTGACACTGAAACTGTGGCGGTTCGCAAACCGAATCAACGGCGCGCCGCGACATAGAGCCTCACACTAAGGAAGATTTTGTAGGCCTTTTCAAGCGGCCGGCTGTCGAAAGGGATGGGGCAGCCAGCTGGATCTTCCTCAACCAGGAAGACCCAGCGAGAGCGAACCCATTCCCCAGCAGATTCAACAAGCCCTTTCGGCGCGCTGACTTAGCACCCTGGTATAAAACCTGTGCAACAGAATGGGCCGAGGATGCGGAACAAAGTCATGGACGACTTGGAGCCTGAAGACCATGCAGTGAACGAGAGTCAAGAGTCCGGCCGTCTGCCGCCACCCCGCTGAACGCTCCAGAAATCATCACCCGACAGCCGTAGCAAGGGCCCGGCGCCCTTCCACCGGCGCATGCAGCGACTCCTCCAACGGGGCCGTGCCGTAATCGCGCTCGAGCAGATCCATCACGGTGCGGCCGAAATCAGCGGGGTTCGTCTCGAAGGCTTCCAGACAGATCCGGCCGAAGGTGCTGCCGAGTGGCTCGGGATTCCAGAGCAGTTTCCTGGCCGTCCAGGGCATCATGCTCATCGGGTTGTAACCGGGCTGCAGAATGTTCTGATCAAAGGCGTATTGCTCCAGGTGCGTGTGGGGCTGCAGGCCGATGAAGAAGATCGCCGGCTCCACCTGCTGCACGCCGAAGATCCGCTCCAGCTCCCGGTGATAGGCCACGGTCTGGCGGATCGTTTCCGGCCGTTCATCAATCACGTTGAAGGAGTAATTAACGGACACCGTTTCGCGGAAGCCGGCGCGCACCAACAGGCGGCAATTCTCCAGCACGGTGCGAAGGTTGTAGCCCATGCGCATCTTGCGCACCAGCTCCTGGCTGCCGGAGGTAATGCCGATCTCGAAGTAACTCATGCCCGTAGCTACCATCAACTCAGCCAGTTCAGCGTCCAGGTTGTCGGCGCGGATATAGGCCGCCCAGCGGATATCGCTGAGCCCCTCCGCCTGAATCGCCCGCAGCAGCTCCTTGGCATCCTCGATATAACGACGCGCAGGAATGAACTGGGCATCGGTGAACCAGAAGCCGCGCACGCCGCGGTCGTAGAGCTGACGCATCTCCGCCACCACCTCAGCCACAGGGTTCACCCGCACCTGCTTTCCTTCCACCACCGTGTACACGCAGTAGCAGCAGTTATGCGGACAGCCTCGCTTGGTCTGCACGCCCACATAGAAATCACCCGCATCGAGATACCAATCGAGCTGGGGCCAGATCGAAGCGATGTAGTTGTAATCGCAGGCTGTTTTGATCAGACCGGCGGGCTGCTCGTGAATCAGGCCAGGCCGGGGCTCTTCGCCCACCACAAAACAGCGTTCACCATCCAGTGAGACTCCTTCAATCAGCTTCTCCAGCAGTGGCTCGCCTTCGCCCACCGACACCACCGTGCCCTTGGGCAGGCGACGGCCCAGCTGCTCGTAGAACACGCTCACCGCACCACCGCCGAGCACGACGCGGGCGCTGGAGTGATAGCGACGGGAGCGGGCCAGGCCCTTGCGCACTAGGCGCAGATTGCGCCACAGCTCTCCATAGAACGCCCCCATCAGACGCAGCCCCCCGATGGCACCGCGCAGGCGTTTCAGCGGGTCGCGCGCATAGAACACCTCGAAGGAGTTCTGCAGGGGGTTGCCGCCCCGGCCATCCACCGGCGCATAAATCTGAATATCGCGCCAGGAGAACACCAGCAGGGTGGGACGGAAGGCGTCGATCGTGGCCAGCAGCACCCGCTCCACATCCAGCACCGGCAGGGCCGCCAGATCAAGCAGGCGTTGGGGGAGCTGCGGGAAGCGCTTGTGCAGATGATCGGCCAGATACACCGGACCGACGGGAAAGATCGGATTGCAGGGCAAGCGGATCAGCAGCACCCGCTCGCCATTGGGGCCTTCGGCGTGATCGGCCGGCCGGCCCGGCGAAGGTTCCGGTGAAGGTTCGATGGTGGTGGCGTGCGGCACGTCCAGCCGGTTCAGGCGAAGTCGGACGCTAACAATCTCACTTCAAGATCAGTGGCCCGGCGGCGCAGGGCAGGCGGCAGCCAGGCGATCCAGGCGGGCTGCACGCACAGCCGCGGGCGCAGCTGCCAGCCGGCGGCCGCCAGCCGGGCAGAGAGCTGGGCCGGGCTGGGTTGGGGGTAGGCGGGATTGATCACATCGTGAACATCGATGCCGCCCAGGTCGTTGATGCCGGCAGCGATCGCGTCCGCCAGGCCATCGAGCGGCCACAGGTTGGCGGGCAATTGGAGGTTCACCTCAGGCGGCAGCAGCCGGCGCGCCAGCCGGATCGTGTCGAGCACCGCCGCCTGCTCCGCAGCATCCAGCGGGCGGGCCTGCGCGCCATCGGGACGCCAGGGCTGAAGAATCACTTCCTGGAGATGGCCCCAGCGGCGCTGCAGCCTCGCCAGCAACTCCAGCGCACGGCGGCGATCCGCCGACGTTTCGCCCACGCCCAGCAGCAGACCGGTGGTGAACGGAATGCCCAGCCGGCCGGCCTGCACGAGCTGGCCGATGCGCCGCTCCAGCCGCTTGCTGGGGGCGGCCCGGTGGAGACGGTCGTAGGCGGGGCCCAGCCCTTCGAGCATCAGCCCGAGCGAGGGGTTCAGCCGCCCCAAGGCCGCCATTTCCCGCGGCGAGAGCGGGCCGGCATTGGTGTGAGGCAGGCGCCCCATGGCGAGCGCCTCCCTGCTCAGCGCCAGCAGCCGGGCGAACCAGGCGGCCCGCTGCGGAGAAGCGGGGGCGGTTTCTCCGGAGAGCAGCAGCACTTCGCTGGCCTGAGGCCGTCGGGCGAGCTGCTCGCGGGCTTCAGCTGTGGTGAGCAGTGGCGCATTGCCGGGGGGGCGGCGAAAGCTGCAGTAGGTGCAGGCGTTGAAGCAGGCGTGGGTGGGCACCAGGGTGACGCTGGGGCTCCAACGCACGACGGGGTCGCGGCTGCGGCGGATCGCCGCGTGGCTTCGCCTTCTGTACTGCCGTTGCAGCTGCATGCTCATCTCTGCCGGTGCAGCTGCCTGTTCATCCGCCTGTGTGAACGCTCTTGCGCCGCCACTGCTGAAAACGAAGCCAAACCTTAAGCGCCCCACACATCCCGCAATGTGCTGTTACATTGCGTCAGGCGAAAGGCTCCGGCCTGCGGAGGGGACGTTCCCCCCGACGCTTTCGCCTTACTTAACCGACCCCTTCGGGGGCCACACCCAACGCTCTCATGACCACCACTCTTCAGCAGCGCCAAGGCGCGTCTGCATGGAGCCAGTTCTGCGAGTGGGTCACCTCCACCAACAACCGCCTCTATGTGGGCTGGTTCGGTGTGCTGATGATCCCCACCCTGCTGGCCGCCACGATCTGCTTCATCGTGGCCTTCATCGCTGCCCCCCCTGTCGACATCGACGGCATCCGTGAGCCGGTCGCCGGTTCGCTGATGTACGGCAACAACATCATCTCCGGCGCCGTTGTTCCTTCCAGCAACGCCATCGGCCTGCACTTCTACCCGATCTGGGAAGCCGCCAGCCTCGATGAGTGGCTGTACAACGGCGGTCCTTACCAGCTGGTGGTGTTCCACTTCCTGATCGGCATCTTCTGCTACATGGGCCGCGAGTGGGAACTCTCCTACCGCCTCGGCATGCGCCCCTGGATCTGCGTCGCTTACAGCGCTCCTGTGGCCGCTGCTTCCGCCGTGTTCCTGATCTACCCCTTCGGTCAGGGTTCCTTCTCTGACGGCATGCCCCTCGGCATCTCCGGCACCTTCAACTTCATGCTGGTGTTCCAGGCGGAGCACAACATTCTGATGCACCCCTTCCACATGCTGGGTGTGGCTGGTGTGTTCGGCGGCTCCCTGTTCTCGGCCATGCACGGTTCGCTCGTCACCAGCTCGCTGGTGCGTGAGACGACCGAAAGCGAGAGCCAGAACTACGGCTACAAGTTCGGCCAAGAAGAAGAGACCTACAACATCGTGGCTGCTCACGGCTACTTCGGTCGCCTGATCTTCCAGTACGCCTCCTTCAACAACAGCCGCAGCCTGCACTTCTTCCTGGCCGCCTGGCCGGTGGTTGGCATCTGGTTCACCGCCCTGGGCGTGAGCACGATGGCCTTCAACCTCAACGGGTTCAACTTCAACCAGTCGATCCTCGACGGCCAAGGCCGCGTGGTGAACACCTGGGCGGATGTGCTGAACCGTGCAGGCCTGGGCATGGAAGTGATGCACGAGCGCAATGCGCACAACTTCCCGCTCGACCTGGCATCTGCCGAAGCCACCCCTGTGGCCCTGACCGCTCCGGCGATCGGCTGATCCCCTACGTTCTTCAACAGGTTTTCATTGAAGACAGGTTGAGGAACACCGATCGATCAGCAGCCCCCGCAGATTGCGGGGGCTTTTTTTTGGCAGGAAGCAGTCAGAGGTGGATGGGGTTAGGCGCAGGTCTGCGGGGTGGGTATGGGTGTGGGTGTGGGCAAACAGGGTGCGTGTGATGAAGAACGGCTTAGGGCCAGGGGTGGTGGCTGCCGCCTGTGAGCACACGGCGCACGCATAACGGCATCGGCTCAGACTGGCGGGAAGCGCGTGAACAGCCTTCCGTGCAGATCCCGGGCAAGAACGTTCTAAAGAAGGCGGAGCTTTCGCTGCCGCAGGCAGAGGCCTACCAGAGCAACAACGCCAGAGAGCAAGACAAACAGAGAGAGGAAAGCCGATTCATTGGCAGCGGCATGCTGGAAGCTTGAAAACGCTAGATAAACACATGCCACAGCGAAAAGAAGCGGACACAAGGGGAAGAGTGGCGTCTGGAAAGTGTTAACGCTTGGCGCACCGGAGCGGCGGCGCAGGATGATCAGGGACAGTGCAATCAGGGTGAGAAAAGCCCAGAAGAGGGGTGCGGTGTATTCCACGATCGCCGTGAAGCCATCGGGTTGAACGGCGGCGATCGCAATCAACGCGCTGCTGAAAAGGCTCTGAACCAGAAAACTCCGGGTGGGGGTGCTTCGTACCCTCTGCCATCCGCCGAGGAAGCCAAGGGCCTGCCAGTCTTGGCCAAGGGCATGGTTGGCCCGGGCACCCATCACCATCGTTGCGTTGATGCTGGTGAGGGCGGCCGCCCCGATCAGCAGGATCACAGCCAGCTCTGCCCAGCGGCCAAGGGACTGGCCCAGAACATCCACGGCGGCAGCAGAGCTTTGGGCAAGCCCGGAGATCCCCAGCGCGGAAAGCAACGACAGGTTGAACACCAGATAGATCGCGGTGATCAACACCAGGCTCAGCACCAGCACGTTCGTGACCGCGCGAGGCCCACCTCTCACCTCTGAAGAGATGGTGGCGGCCTCATTCCAACCACCGAAGGTAAGCAGCACGAACACCAGGGCTGTGCCCAGGCTGGCCGGACGGGGACTGCTCTGAAAGGCCTCGGTGGAGATAGACGCGAGGTGACCATTGTTGGCAAAACCGGCAATGCTGATGATCAGCAAACCAACCAGGATCACCAGCACCAGTGGTTTCTGGATGCCGGTGGCCACGCGCAGCCCCAGCAGATTCGAGGCCGTGAGCACGAGTACGACAACCAGCGCCCCCAACCCTTCAGATCGGAGGCCCAGGGGCAGCAGACGGCTGAAGGCGTCGCTGAACACAAAAGCAAGCAGAGCAATCGAGCCAGGATTGATCACCGTGGCCTTGGTCCAGGCATACAGGAACGACAACCTGCGGCCATAAGCCAGGGTGAGGAAGTGATACTCACCGCCGATGTGGGGGTAAGCGGAACTGAGTTCGGCATAACAAAGGGCGCCGGTGAAGCTCACCACAGCCCCCACAACCCAGGCAGTGATCAACCAGCCGGGATCCTGGGTGAACTGCGCCACCAGGCTGGGGGTCTTGAAGATCCCGGCTCCGATCACCAGGCCAACGATCAGGCAAACAGCTTCCCATTGGTGGACCACCCTGGCTGGATTGGTCTGGGCTGATGAGGAGGACGTCATGGACTCTGCCTGCGCGCACAATTGGCTCATGGCCGACTCCGCAGCCCTTGGCTGATTCGGCCACCTGACAGCTGCACGTCCACCCCCTGATCGCTCAGGGTTCCGGCAAGGATTCCAGCCCGGACCGTTCCCTTGAACGTGCCGCGGGGTTGGTCACCATTGGCTGATCTGGTGCCGTAGGTGAAGCTGATCGCTTCGCCCCGCATCCGTCCGGAGAGAATGCTGAGGCTCTCACCATTGAGCAGCAGGCGGCCGCCCAGCAGCTGGAAGGACTGCTGGATGTCAAGCTCCGCTGCCGGCTTCGCACCCTGTGCGCCCAGCTGCCAACGGCCCTGCACCGAGGCCGGAACCACCCAGAAATAGCCTCTGCCCCCTTCCAGCTCAATGGTGGCATCAGCCGGCCAGGTGCCCATATCGAAGGAATTGGATACAACCCGGGTGCCCGGACGCATCGCCAGGATGGTGGGCTTCAGCTTCACGTTAAGTTGTGGCAGGAGATAAAGCGTGAGCACCGTGGCTTCGCTGAAATCCTCTTTGAAGATGTCTCCCCTGATGAACGTCACCTTGTCGTTCACTGCGGCCCGAGCGGCATGACGTTTGGCAAGCGCAACCAGATCTGGGTTGTACTCAATGCCAACAGCTTTAATCCCATAGCGTTGAGCCGCGCCGATTACAATCTTGCCGTCTCCTGAGCCAAGGTCGTAAAGAATGTCACCGTCCTGGATGTTCGCGATGTCCAACATGGCCTGCATCAGGGCATCCGGCGTTGGCACCCAGATCACGTCCTTCCCTTCCTGACCCACGCTTGGCTGGTACAGCACATCGCCTGGCGTGGCTTGGGAGCCATCGGCCCTTGCAGCGACCGGTGGCAGCAGCCAGACCAACAACACTGAGGCGACCAAGGCCAGGCCATTGATCCTCACCATCGAACGGCTTGTTCTTCGAGCCGACCTAAATAGCTCGACTGGATGACCGCCGCAGTGGGACAAAGGGGGCATCACCTCAATGGATCATCTCGCCACCATCTTGGTGGCCTTCGCTTCAGAGTTGATGTGTTCCACAGCACTCGAGATGTCCATTCTGATCCAACGGAGAATCCACTCTCTTGCGTGCAATAGCGGAGTGGAATGCCCAAGAATGGGCCGAAAGCTTCCCCTTTCGCCTGCGACCTTCTCCATCCAAATGACGGAGCATTCACTGCCTTGGCGCTGAGAACAATGACCCTTCACCGATCTTGAGTGCATGCAGGTTGCAGGGCATCGATCCAACCGCCAGCGGCCCCGCAGGCCGCGGGAACGGTGTGGCGCAGACCTCAGGCGCGGGCCATCGGGGCGGGGATGAGAAGCGAGGGGAGCAGCACCAGGCAAGCGACGCCGGCCTGAGACAGCAGTGAGGTGATAGCTGAGGCGCAGCAGCTCGAATCAGTAGGCTCCAGCCAGTGCAATGGCGCCATGGGCAGCAGCTTCGGCCAGCTCTTTCGTATCAGCACCTTCGGCGAATCGCACGGCGGCGGCGTGGGGGTGATCGTGGATGGCTGCCCGCCGCGGCTGCCGCTGGATCTGGCAGCGATTCAGGCCGAGCTCGACCGGCGCAGGCCTGGGCAGAGCCGCATCACCACCCCCCGCAAGGAAGCCGATCAGGTGGAGGTGCTCAGCGGGCTGCTCGATGGGGTCACCCTCGGCACCCCGATCGCCATGGTGGTGCGCAATCAGGACCAGCGTCCCGGCGACTACAAGGACATGGAGGTGGCCTTTCGCCCCTCCCACGCTGATGCCACATACCAGGCCAAGTACGGGATCCAGGCCCGCAGCGGCGGTGGCCGCGCCTCGGCGCGGGAAACGATCGGCCGGGTGGCCGCCGGTGCGATCGCCAAGCAGTTGCTGGCCCGCGCCCACGGCACCGAGGTGATGGCCTGGGTGCGGCGCATCCACACGATCGAGGCGCAGATCGATCCAGCGCTGGTCACCCTGGCGGCTGTGGAGGCCAACATCGTGCGCTGCCCCGACCCTGAAACGGCGGAGCGAATGATCGAACGGATCGAGACGATCGGCCGCGAGGGCGATTCCTGCGGTGGGGTGATCGAGTGCGTGGTGCGGCGGCCGCCGCCAGGGCTGGGCATGCCGGTGTTCGACAAGCTGGAGGCGGATCTGGCCAAGGCGGTGATGTCACTGCCAGCCACCAAGGGCTTTGAGATCGGCTCCGGCTTCGCCGGAACCCTGCTGCGAGGCAGTGAGCACAACGATGCCTTCCTGCCCACCGCGGATGGCAGCCTGCACACCGCCACCAACAATTCCGGTGGCATCCAGGGCGGCATCAGCAACGGCGAGGAGATCTGCCTGCGGGTGGGCTTCAAGCCCACCGCCACGATCCGCAAGGCCCAGCAGACGGTCACGCTGGCCGGGGAGGCCACCACGCTCGCAGCCAAAGGACGCCACGATCCCTGCGTCCTGCCGCGCGCGGTGCCGATGGTGGAAGCAATGGTGGCTCTGGTGCTGGCCGATCACCTGCTGCGTCAACAGGGGCAATGCAGTCTCTGGTGATCACGCTGATGCCGGGGCCGGCGGCAGGAGGGCGGCCGCCCGCTGGGAAGCAGGCAGGCTCCCGCAGCTCGTGGTGGGCACAGCTTTCCGCTGAGGCTGCCACGCACACAAGGTTGGCTCAGGCCTGAGAGAAGGGCAGCCATGGCCCGTTGTTTGCAGGACTGTCCGGATCATCTGCGTTCTTGGCTGAGGCGGCTGCTGAAGCCAGCTTGAGGGCCTGCAGCAGCAGCGCCAGCTGAGGGTCCAGGGCAGCCTCGGGGCCGGCAGTGAAGAGGGCGGAGCCCATGGTGACCGCCTGCACCCCCGCCGCCAACCAGACGGGCACATCGGCGGGGCGCAGGCCGCCGGCGGCGATGCAGAAGGGCAGCGGAGCCAGGGGACCGGCCAGCAGGCGCCAATAGCCCGGGCCGAGCGCCGCCGCCGGAAACAACTTGACCAGGCCGCAGCCCAGGCGCCGGGCAAGGTTGACCTCCGTGGGGGACATCACCCCTGGCACGAGCAGCAGATCGAGCCGTGCCGCCTCGGCCAGCAGCTCGGGGCACAGCAGCGGCGACATCGCATAGGACAGACCAGCCGCACGCACATCGGCGAGGGCAGTGGCCGTGGTGATCGACGCTGCCCCCAACAGCAGGCCGGGAAACTGGCGTTGCAACGCCTGGCACTGCTCCACCCAGCCGGACTGGGGCGACCAGGCCACCTCCACATGCCGCACGCCCGCTGAGGCCAGCTGCTGCACTTGCCAGTGGAGTGCGGCGGCCTCAGTGCAGCGCACCACGGTGAGCAGGGGCTGCTCCCGCAAAGAAGCAATGAGCCCGCCAGTGGCGGGCCCCCAATCTGCAGCCCCAGAGAGGGGCTGCAGGGCACCGGCAGGCTCAGACGTACTCGGCGACCCGCACATCGCTGCGGATCAGCAGCTCCTGCAGCTCCTCGGCATCCACGGTTTCCTTTTCCACCAGGATGTCGGCGAGTTCATCGAGCACCGAACGGTTGTCGGTGAGCACGCCCTTGGCACGGCGGTAGGCCTCTTCCACCAGTTGCCCCACCTCCTCATCGATGGCGGCGGCGGTGTCTTCGGAGAAGTCGCGCTCGGCGGCGATGTCACGGCCGAGGAACATGCCGCCCTGGGAGCGACCGAGGGCCACAGGGCCGAGCCGATCGGACATGCCGAAGCGGGTAACCATCTGGCGGGCGACACGGGCCACCTGCTGGAGGTCGTTGGAGGCACCGGTGGTGACTTCGTCTTCGCCGTAGACGATCTCTTCAGCGACACGGCCACCCAGGGCCACAGCCATCTGGTTCTGCAGGTAGGCGCGGGAATAGAGGCCCGATTCCATCCGCTCTTCACTGGGGGTGAAGAAGGTGAGGCCGCCGGCCTGGCCACGGGGAATGATGCTGATCTTCTGCACCGGGTCGTAGTCGGGCATCAGGGCGCCCACGAGGGCATGGCCCGCTTCGTGATAGGCCACGAGGCGTTTGCGCTTCTCGCTCATCACCCGGTCTTTCTTCTCGGGGCCGGCCATCACGCGCTCGATCGCGTCGTTGACCTCATCCATCGACACTTCGGTGAGCTGACGGCGGGCCGCCAGGATCGCCGCTTCGTTGAGCAGGTTGGCCAGGTCGGCGCCGGTGAAACCGGGGGTGCGGCGGGCGACGCGGTCGAGGTCGACGTCCTTGGCGAGGGTCTTGCCGCGGGCGTGGACACCGAGGATCTGCAGCCGGCCCGCGTAGTCGGGGCGATCGACCACCACCTGGCGATCGAAGCGACCCGGCCGCATCAGCGCTGAGTCGAGCACATCGGGGCGGTTGGTGGCAGCCACGATGATGATGCCGGTGTTGCCCTCGAAGCCGTCCATTTCGGTTAGCAGCTGGTTGAGGGTCTGCTCGCGCTCGTCGTTGCCACCGCCGAGACCGGCGCCGCGCTGACGGCCCACCGCGTCGATCTCATCGATGAACACGATGCAGGGGGCATTCTTCTTGGCCTGCTCAAACAGGTCGCGCACGCGGCTGGCGCCCACGCCCACGAACATCTCCACGAACTCCGAACCGGAGATCGAGAAGAAGGGCACGCCGGCCTCACCGGCCACCGCCTTGGCGAGCAGGGTCTTGCCGGTGCCGGGAGGGCCCACCAGCAGCACGCCTTTGGGGATCTTGGCGCCGACGGCCGTGAAGCGATCGGGGTTCTTGAGGAAGTCGACCACCTCGGTGAGCTCGAGCTTGGCGCCCTCGATGCCGGCCACATCACCGAAGGTGACCTGGGTCTGCGGTTCCATCTGCACCCGGGCCTTGCTCTTGCCGAAGCTCATGGCCGGGTTGCCACCACCGCCCTGGGCGCGGCGCAGCAGGAAGAAGAGGCCGCCGAGCAGGAGCAGGGGGAACAGCAGGCTGCCGATCGCCTGTTGCCAGGCCGCCGGTTCGCGGCTGGGCTGCACGGCGATGTCGACGTTGTTGTCGGTCAGCAGCTTCAGGAGGTCCTTGTCAGGGGCGAGGTTGACCACCGCGCGGCCGCCATCGTTTTCGACGATCTGTGCGGTGCCCCGGTCGGGGGAGATGAGCACACGCGACACCTGCTTGCCTTGCACCGCTTCAACGAAGTCGCTGTAGCGGAGGGTGCGGGGGGCGTTGGCCGGGTTGGGCCGGTCGAGGAAGGCCGTTCCCACGGCGATCACCACGACGGCAAGGAGCACATAGAGCCCCGCATTGCGCCAGCGCTTTTTCACCCTGTGTGCTCCTGATGAGATGGAAGTAACGGAATGTTAATGGGGCGGCAGGCCGTCAGACGGCGCGCAGGACCTCCACCACGCTACGGAAGGCAAACCATTCCGGGATCTCCTCGCCGCTGCGCAGCATCTGACGGAACTGGGTGCCGCTGAGTTTCTTCACATGCAGCCCGCGGGCCTCGGCGTGCTCGGCGGTCACGTAGCCCTCCTCCTCGGTGTACACGAGGTTGAGCGACGGCACCGTTTCCATGCCCAGCTCGGTGGCCTGGTCGCGGGCGAAATCCTGCGCCTGGTAGGGGCCGTAGAAGTCGTCGCCCGTGAGGGACGATTTGCAGCCGGCCATGTCGCGACCGATGATGAAGTGGCTGCAGCCGTAGTTCTTGCGGATGATCATGTGCTGCAGGGCCTCACGCGGGCCGGCCATGTGCATGGCGTAGGGCAGATAGGCCCAGCGGATGCGGGGGTTGTCCACCTCGGCGGCCAGCCGCTCATACGACTGAAAGCGCACCTCGCCGGCGATGTCGTCTTCCTGGGTGGGGCCGCAGGTGGGATGCACCAGCACCACGGCATTGGCGCTCACGTTGGCGGCGTGCAAGGCACGGGTGAACAGCTCATAGTGGGCCCGGTGGATCGGGTTTCGGCACTGAAAGGCCACCACGTCTTCGCTGGCGGGCAACTGGCTGCGCACTTCGGCCGGCGTCTGGCAGGGAAAGACCCGGCGGGGCAGCTCCAGGCCCTGCAGCATGCCGCCGAGGTAGAAGCGCCCGCGCTCGCCGCAGATCATGCGCACCGCCGGGTGCTCGATCGAAGTGGTGCCGTAGCAACCGGCCGCCTCACGCACCTTGTCGGGCTCCCAGCGGCTCTCGACCGTGAGCACCGCCAGGTCCTGACCGCGGTAGGTGAGCAGCAGGCGATCGCCCGGGGCGATGGTGTCATCGTCGGTGTCCATCACCACCGGCAGGCCGAACAGCAGGCCCGAGGTGGTGCGGTGCCCGCTCACCACAGCGTGGTAATCCTCTTCGTGCATAAAGCCGCGCAGGGGCGAGAAGCCGCCCACCATCAGCAGTTCCACGTCGCAGGCGTTGCGATCGGAGCACTCCAGCACCCGATCCACACCGGCCTTCACCGCCGCCACCTGCTCGGGCGGCACGCGCAGATCAACGAGCGTGCCGCCGTGGGGCGCGATCCCATGAACCATGGGTTGGCCGTCAGCGGAAGTGGTTGAGGTCACGGGCAGCGACATCAGGGAATGGAGAGATTCTTTCAGAGCACCCTTGCCTGGGTGGTGAACAGGGGAGCCCGGCCCGATGGGCTCAGCGGTGGGGCGTCTGGAACGCCCGCGCCGATGGGAAGGGACGAAAAAGCCCTTCCGGAGACTGCTCCGGAAGGGCTTGGCGAAATGCGGAAGGCCCGGGCCTGGCTCAGGCCTCTTCGAGGCGTCCGAACAGCTGTCCGGTGACCTTCACGTCGACAGCCTGCTTGCCGCCCATGTCGGTGTCGGAGGGCTGGATCGCCGTGAACACCCCGGCGAATTCACCGGTGGCGCTGTCAACCTTGGTGATCGAGAGGCTCATGGAGCCGCGACCATCGATGTACTGCTTGGTGTTCTCCTTGGCCAGGGCTTCGTCGTCACCGGCCGGCACCAGGCCCATAGCGCTGCTGTAGCCGGTGGTGAGTCCACGGCCCTTGGGATCGAGGAAGTTGCTGGTGCGGTAGCTGGGGGTGCGGTAGGTGCCTTCGAAATCGGTGCTGGTGCTGATCGCGGCCCCGTTGGAGGTGGCCAGAAGCTCCTTGCTGGAGAAGGTGAACGGCACTTCCTCACCACCAGGCATCAGCACGGTGATCGGCTGGAAGTCGATGCCGCCGAGCTCCTTGAAGGTGAGGGAGTCACCGGAGACCTTCAGGTCGCCATACACCTGATCCAGGCTGGAGGTGTAGCGGGTGAGGATCTTGCCGGCCACGAACTGGGCTTCCTGCCGCTTGTTGGCGGGTTCACCCTTGACGAACACCTCGCTGGGGTGGAGGCAGATGTCGCGAAGCTGATAGCGGGCGCCGGAATCGAGGGGAATCGTGCCGCGCGCAGAATCGGGAAGGGTGGGGCAGTCGTTGGCCTTGCCCGTGTTGACGATGTCTTCGTAAGTGACGTTGGAGCGATCAACAGCTTTGGCACCGCCGCCGCAGGCGGTGACCATGGTGAGGCAGAGCGCCAGCACGAGTGCGAGCAGGGGTCGGAAACGCATGGGGAGAAGCCGCGCGGGCAGGGTGAAACCTTGTTAAGGCGTGCGTCGCGGCGATCCTACAGAGGAGAAACCCGGGCTCCTGCAGCGCAGTTGCGCCTCTCAACAACATGACTCACAGCAGCCTGGCCGGTGCCGGTGGGGCAGGCTCGGAGGCCGGCGGGAGCAAGGCGCCGAGCGCATCAAGCAGCTGGTGGGCCACGGCCAGTTTCCCCATCGAAGCCAGCGGGCGCTCGTCGGAGCCCGGCCCCAGCAGCCAGCCCTGGTTGGTGGCGGCGGCGAATCCGGCACCGGGCTGATCAATCGGATTGGCGAACAGGAGATCACAGCCCTTGCGCTGGAACTTGGCCCGGGCCTGGGGAAGCACATCGCCGGAATGGGCCGCGAAGCCGAGGATCCGCTGGCCGGACCGGCGCTGGCTCACCAGTTGCTGCAGCAGGTCGGGCACCTCCTGCCAGCCCGCCTGCAGGGACAGCGCCAGCTCCTCCTTGCCCAGCTTGGTGGGCAAGGGCGCTGCCCTGCGGTGGTCGGCCACCGCCGCCGTCATGGCGATCGCATCGGCTTCGGGCTGGAGGGCGAGCAGCCGCTGCTGCAGCTCAGCGGCGGTGACCACCGGGTGAAGCTGCAGCCCCTCCAGCCAGGCGGCCTCCACGCTGAGCGGACCATGCACCAGATCCACCTGCGCCCCCCGCAGGCGGGCGGCCTGAGCCAGCAGCACCCCCATCCGCCCCGTGCTGGGGTTGGTGAGGCAGCGGGCCGGATCGAGGAATTCGCGGGTGGGACCGGCGCTCACCAACAGCCGACGGCCGCGCCAGTCACGGCTGGCGCCATGCAGGCGGAGGGATTCGAGCGCCAGTTCCAGCAGGGCCGGCTCGGCCATCCGTCCATCGCCCTGCCGGTCGCAGGCGAGCAAGCCAGGCTCAGGGCCCAGCGGCAGCACCCCGGCAAAGCTCTGGAGGTCGTGCCAGTTGCGGCGCACCCCAGGGCTGCTCCACATGGCGGTGTTCATGGCGGCGGCGGCGAGCACCGGCGCCTCGGCGGCCAGCAAGGTGCTCGCCAGCAGGGTGTCACCGAGGCCATGCACCCACCGGGCCAGGCTGCTGGCACTCAACGGTGCCACCACCACCAGATCGGCCCATTCGGCCAGTTCGATGTGCAGCGGCCGCGCCGCCTGGTGGCTCCATTGGTCGGCCTCCAGCAGGCAACTGCGGCGGCTGAGGCTGGCCAGCGCCACCGGGCTCACCAGCCGGGTGGCGCTGGGGGTGAGCACGCAGCGCGTCTCGGCGCCCCGCTTGGCGAGGGCACTCACCAGGCCCGGCAGCTTGACGGCGGCGATGCTGCCACTGATGCCCACCAGGATCCGGCACCCCGCCAGGGGATCAGGACGACTGTCGCCCTCATTCCTCATCGAACGGTTCCTGATCCACCAGATGGACGTAGGGGCGGGCCAGCTCCGGGCGGTGAATCGCCAGCGCCCGCATCAGGTGCCAGTCCTGCAGGCCAGCGAAGGGGGTGGGGTAATCGTCTTCATCGAGGCGGCGGGCCAGCTCGGCGATCGCGGCTTCATCAAAGGCCTCAAGCCGCTCGGGGGTGATCGCTGGGCCACCGCTTCCCTGCGGCTGGCCGGCGGCCTCGGACGTGGACGGAGCGATGGGGTCGGCCAAGGCAATGGAGACAGATGTCCGGTTTCATTCCATCGCATCAACGGCCTGGCGGCTGCTCGCTGCCTCAACGGCCCTGCCAGCGAACGCCCAGCCGCCCCGGCAGACACCCAGGCGGCAGTGATAGCTTTTCGCCACGGGGAATTAGCTCAGCTGGTAGAGCGCTGCGATCGCACCGCAGAGGTCAGGGGTTCGAGTCCCCTATTCTCCATCGGCTTCTCAGACTTTCAGGCACTCGGTTCAAAGGGGCTCCGCCCCCTGCGGAGATAGTCGTAGACGTAAGACAGCTTTGCTGCAGCAGCCCGTCAGCCCTCTCCTCCCGTTCTGCCAGAGCCAGGAAGCCACTGAGGCCGCCATCGATGAGAGCCAGGCCATGCCGGCGAATGCAAAGCGGAGAGCCGGCACCCCTAAGCCATGAGGTGATGAGCCGTTGGTGACCGGACGGTTCGTTTCATTGGCTCTGTGAGCTGGCGGTGGGACAAGCAGGATCACAGCGCCCGAGGCAGGCACGCCTGGCTGACGGGAGCGAATCGACCAACGGGAGCAGCTCAGCCAAGAGCGGAAAGGCTGGGCACGGAAAGGCTGCGCGCGGAAAGGCCGAGATGGGATCAGGCGCTGGCTTCTGCCTGAGCGACCGACGCTCTAGAAGTCGGCGTAGATCTTCTGAAAGGCAGCGAAGGTTTCCTGGTTGTTCATTCCAGCCACGGCGACCACGATCGTGCCGATCTTGCTGCTGCAAGAGACATTCAGGGTCATCGGCAAGTCTGCGTGAGCGGCGTAGAAATCGGATTTGTCTACCACTTCATGCTCGGATGTAAACCCATGCTTGTTGGCGAGCATGGTGGCCCGTTGAACACAGCCTTCAACTGACTTGACGCCCAGGATGGCATCTGCGTACACATAGGGGACTGCCAAAGCCGGAAGTGGAAGGGCGATGGCGGAGGCCGCCAGCATGGCGAAGGGCGCCAGCCGTGCCGGGCATCCAAAGACTGACATTGCGTTCCGTGAACTCTGTACAGCTTACCCGGGTCAAAAAGATGCAACAAAGAATGACAACAATCCAACGCATTGAGCAGCGACCCATGCGCATGGAGCACAAACCATGCGCAAGGAGCAGCGCGAACCATGCCGTGAATCAGCCGCGAACCATCTGCAGACATCACACCATCAGAGTGGTCGGGCCCATGGATTCACAGATTCATCCAACAGGCGAAGAATCCACGGCAGGCGGCCACCTGCACTCTTCCACCGTCTCCACCGGTGGAGGGCGGCTCACGGACTGAGCAACTCCTGCACTGAAGAAGAGATCTCGCTCCTCAGGGATGTTCAGCGCGGGGCGCCAAGCACCGGCCAGAGATCATCCTCTGCTTCTCACGAGCGGGAGCCGTTCAAGTCTCACGGTCGGGAAGCCTTCAGGTCTCACGTGGGAAAACCCTTCAAGTCTCACGCACCCGAGGAGCTCAACTCTCGCGGGGGAAAGCTCTTCAACTCTCTCAAGGGCAGCGCTTCAACTCTCGTGTGCTGAAGCCGCTGAACTGGTGCTGGCATCGAGCAAGCCGGCGAGGGCGGCCTGATAGCTGTCACGGTCGGCGGGGTCGCCCACAAGCGTGATGGCACCGCTGTCGGGCCACCAGTTGAGGCGGAGGTTGGTCTGCTTTTCGTCGAAGACGAACATCTCGTACGCCCCCTTGTGCTCCCAGTGACCGGGATGGTCGAGGCTGGTGACGATGGACTTGAGCTCGTCGAGGCTTCCGTGAAACTGCACGCAGGGGGCATCCGATCCGCCCACTCTTGCAAAACGGCTGTCTCCGGCCTGTTGCCTATGCGACCTGACGCCAGGCCTCCCCTGCCGATGCGATGGGCCGCAAGGCCTCCCCACATCCTCCAACGACTGACCTGAACCATGGACTGGACCAGCGACGCCGAGCAGAAGCTCAAGGAAGTGCCCTTCTTCGTGCGCCCCGCCGTGCGGCGTCGGATCGAAGCGCTGGCGCAGGAGGCGCAGCTCAGCACGATCGATCTCACCTTCTACGACGAGGCACGAGCCCGCTTCGCGCGCCGCTGAGCACGCCGGTTTCCGTGCCACCGACGGTGCGGCAGGCACGGCTGGGGGTCCTGCTCCGGCTCAACCCTTGCCTGGCCAGCGGGTCAGGGGGGGTCGATAGGGTAAAAGGGAGCTCAGCATCCTGCCTCCCGCCTCCATGTCGCAGTCAAAGCGAGAACAGGTCGTCAGCCATCTCCGCTACATCCGTCAGGAATTGCGCGAAATGCACCAGGGCGTCATGGAAGACGGCCTGCTGCCCGAGGCCGGCGAGGTGCGCGGCGTGATGGCGCAGATGGAAGCACTGCTCGAACTGCTCGAGGGCAAGGGCGCCCGCAAGAACAAGGACGGCGACGGCTGAGGCCGGCGGTCCCTTGACAGCACCGGCCGAGGGTGCATCTTGCCGGGACGCGAAACCATCGGTTGTCTGGGGCCGTTCCCATCCCCCTGGCCCGGGCCCTGCCCGGGCCTTTTTATTTCAATCCCCTATGGATGGCGTTTGGGGGTACCCCCCACACCAGAAATGGTGTAAAAAGTGTTCGGCAGTTGTCCGGGCCAGGTGATGGGGATCGCCAGCCGTTGCTCCTGCCACCCTCTTCCGTGACCCGCCTGCAGCAGACCAGGCTTCATCGCCAGATCGGTCTGGCCGGTGAACGGCTGCAAGGTTGGGCCCACAATCCCTGGCGCCGGCTGTCTCTGCAGGTGATCACGCTGCTGGGCGGCTTCTTCATGGGGGGCTCGGTGGGCATGCTCATCGGCGCCCTCTCCTATCTGGACCCGGTCGCCGCCCTGGCCAGCGTGGCGCTGATGGAGCTGTCGGTGCGCACCCGCCGCGCCCTGCTGCAGCAGAGCGGCGACCGCCTAACCCTGCAGCTGATCGATGCCGCCCGTACCGGCTTCCTCTACGGGCTGTTGCTGGACGGTTTCAAGCTGCTGTGAACGGGTCGGGTTCAGCGGCAGCCAGCAGATACAACAGCGCCATGCGGATCGGAATGCCGTTGCGCACCTGCTCTTCCACCAGGCAGCGGCTGGGATCATCCAGCAACGCACCGCTCATCTCCACGCCACGGTTCACCGGCCCCGGGTGCAGCACCGGCACCGGCTTGCCGCACAGCTCGAGCCGCCGGTGGCTGATGCCGTAGTGGCGGTGGTAGGTGTCCAGACTGGTGAGCAGGTGCTGGTGCATGCGCTCCTGCTGCAGGCGCAGCGTCATCACCGCATCGGCGCCCGGCAGGGCCTCCTCCAGCTGACGCACAATGCGGATCGAGCCGCGCCGCTCCACCGGATCGTGCGCCTGGCCCGGCGGCGGTGCCTGCACGAAGGCCGCGAAGCCATCGGGCAGCAGCGTGGCAGGACCGCAGAGCACCACATCCGCGCCGCAGGCGGTGAGCGCCCACAGGTTGGAGCGGGCCACGCGGGAATGGAGCACATCCCCCACGATCACGATGCGCTTGCCGGCCAGGGCAGCGGGTGTGGGCGCCGTCGGCTCGAACCAGCGGGCGAGGGTGAGCAGATCCAGCAGGCCCTGGCTGGGATGGCTGTGCAGACCATCGCCGCCGTTGAGCACCGCCACCCGCTCGCCGCTGCGGTCGAGGGCGCGGGCCATGGCGGCGGGTACAGCAGCGCAGGCATGACGCACCACCAGCACGTCGGCGCCCATGGCCACGTAGGTGCGGGCGGTGTCGAGCAGGCTCTCGCCCTTGCTCAACGAGCTGGAGGCCGGTGAGAAACTCTGCACATCAGCTGACAGCCGCCGGGCAGCCAGCTCGAAGCTGCTGCGGGTGCGGGTGCTGGGCTCGAAGAACAGGCTGGTGACCAGACGGCCCTGCAGGGCCGGCAAACGCCGCGCGCCGCTGGTGGGCAGGGAGCGGAAGCGCTGCGCCAGCTCCAGCACGGTGGCGAAGTCGGCGAGGGAGAAGGCGGAGAGATCCAGCACATGGCGGTGGCTCCAGCGGCTCATGGCAGCCCACCCGGTGTGGCCATCGCGGCGGGGCAGAAGGCCACCGCCGGCCGGGGCGGGCGATCGCCCCGCGCGCGGCGGCTGACGCTGCGACTGGCGCGCAGATACCAGCGCCAGGGCAACTCCTGGGCCTGGGAAATGCCGATGCGGGTGGTGCACACCATCGGGTCGTCACCCGCGTGCTCACAGCCCTGCCACCAGCGCTGGAGCGCCTCCGGGCGCGGCGCGATCCAGGCCCCCTGCGGCGGTGCCAGCAGCTGGCGGTCGTGGCAGCGGTTCAGCCCGAAACGCCGCGCCAGCAGAGCGGGGCCGGCAGCGATCCTCTCGGCCTCGCCCGGCAGGGCCACGGCCCTGAGCAGGACCCCACTGGCGTAGTCGTCGTGTCCTGTGACCACATTCACGCAGTGATGCAGGCCGTAGGTGAGATACACATACAAGCGGCCCGGCGGGCCGAAGAGGGTGTCGTTGCTGGGGGAACGGCGGCGGTGCCCATGGCAGGCGGGTTCACTCTGGCCATAGGCCTCGGTTTCCACCACCACCCCCCAGACATGGCCGCCACCGGGCAGGGCGCGCACCAGCAGACAGCCCACCAGATCGGGGGCCACCTGCTCGGCCGGACGGGCGAAGGCCTTGAGCGGCAGGCCGGCGCCGGCCGCAGCGGGCAACCGGTGATCGCTCGCGCACACGGCTGCGCCCGCCGGGTCGCCACCCGCCAGACTGGCGTCGGCGGGGGTGGTCACAGTCCCTGCCATTCGTCTGATCGGCTCCTTCCCTTGTCCAGCGCTCTCTCCAGTTTCAACCTCGGCACCGTGCTGCTGGCCGGCAGCGGGCTGTTCGTCCTGGCCACGCTCTACTTCGGCACCCGCGGTGGCTTCTACGACACCGACGATTACGACGGCAACGGCACTGCCCACTGAAGTCGAGCCAGCGGGCGTTGTGCCTGGGCAAACCCGCCCAGCCGCGTTCAGCCCTGGCTGTGCAGCCGTTCCGATTCCGGGCAGTCGTCGGCGGTTTCCAGATCCTCCGCACTGCCGCTGCGGCTGAACGAGGCCAGCCGGGTGCTCACCGCCCCGATCGATTCCAGCCGCACGCTCACCTCCCAGCTGTGGCGCTCGTCGTCGTCGGCCATGTCGTAGCGGAGGGTGACCAGATCACCCACGATCTCCACCACGGTGGCCTGCTCGATCCAGCACTGCTGATCCCGCAGGAACACCCACACCGGGCGTTTCTCGCTGCAGAACTGATCCAGCTTGCGGTGCAACATCACCCTCCCGGCCAGCGCCGGACGAGGCCGGGTCAGGCCCGGTTGGCTTCGATCCTAGAGATGATGCACGGGACACTTTCATGCGGCGGCCGCGCCGCCTTTCGCCGGTGAGCACCACGTCCTCCCCTGCACCGGCCACGGCGGGCAGCCCCGCCGTTCCGGGCCCGGTGGCCAGTCATGAGGCGATCCGGCTGCAGCTGCGCAGCTGGCCGGAGGTGGAGGCCTACCTGGAGCACTGCAAGGGGGTGATCGTGCCGCTCGGCTCCACCGAACAGCACGGGCCCACCGGCGCCATCGGCACCGACGCCCTCACCGCCGAAGCGGTGGCGCTCGAGGTGGGACGCCGAACCGGCGTGCTGGTGACGCCCGCGCAGGCCTTCGGCATGGCGGAGCACCACCTGGCCTTCCCCGGCACGATCAGCCTCCAACCCGCCACCCTGCTGGCCGTCCTGCATGACGTGGTGCTGTCGCTGGCACGGCATGGCTTCCAGCGCATCTTCGTGATCAATGGGCATGGCGGCAACATCGCCACAGCGCGGGCCGCCTTCGCCCAGGCCTACGGCACCGCCGCCGCCCGCGGGCTGCCCCATGCCACCGAGCTGCGATGCCGGCTGGCCAACTGGTTCATGGCGGGGCCGGTGATGCGGCAGGCCCGGGAGCTCTATGGCGATCGTGAAGGGCACCACGCCACCCCAAGCGAAATCGCCCTCACCCTGCACCTGGAGCCCAGCCTGATCGCCCTGCAGCGCCCCTTGCCGGAAGCGGCGCCGGCGGGCCCGATCCACGGGCCGGAGGATTTCCGCCGCCGCCACCCCGATGGGCGCATGGGCTCCGATCCCTTCCTGGCCACCGCCGCCCATGGCGCGGCCATCCTCGATCAGGCCGCCAGCGCGCTCACCGCCGATCTCGAAGCCTTCCTCAGCGACGGGGAACCGGCCGACTGAACGGGTGGGCGCAGGCTAGGTTCGGCCTCAGATGTGAGCTCCGGTGCGATGAGCAGGATCGACAGCGACGACGTGCGCAAGGTGGCCAAACTGGCCCGCCTGGAGCTGCCTGAAGAGAAGATCGCCACTTACACCAGCCAGCTGGAGCGCATCCTCGATTACGTCGCCCATCTCGAGCAGGTGGACACCGAGGGCGTGCCAGCCACCACCCGCGCAGTTGAAGTGGTGAACGTGACCCGCGAAGACCGGGTGGATCCCACTCCCGTGCGCGAGGAACTGCTGGGGTTGGCGCCGCAGCGCCAGGGCGATTTCTTCCGGGTGCCGAAAATCCTGGCCGATTAGCTTCTTTCGCTCAGCTCACCGTGGAGCGGGGCACAGGGGAAACGGCGGTGCGGTGCAGCAGCGCCAGCACATGACGGCGGGCACGGGGGCTGGGGAAGAGCGCGGCGATCGGGCGCAGGCGACTGCGGCGGCGCTTGTGGCTGCGGATGCCGCAGAAGATGTCGTAGAGGAAATTGATGCCGTCGTGGCGGGTTTCAAACAACCCCAGCCGCTGCGGTGAGCCTTTGGATTCGAGCAGATCCTGGGTGGCGCGGTAGGCGTCCTGATACTCGAACCAGGGAATCGAGGGCCAGAGATGGTGAACCAGGTGATAGTTCTGGCCCATGATCAGCCAGTTCATCACGCGACTGGGATACACCCGGGCGTTCTGCCAGCGGTTGCGCGAAAGGAAGGGGCGGTGAGGCAGATAGTCGAAGAAGAGGCCCAGTGTGACACCCACCATCAGCGCCGAAGCGAACCAGACGTTGAGCACGAACGGCAGGAAGTTGAAGCGGATTGAAGCAGCCACGATCGTGAAGAACAGGGCCCGGGCCAGACCCCACTCGAGCAACTCCCAGCGCCGCCAGAGGCGATGGCGGAAGAAGAACACTTCGTGGTAGAAGAAGCGCGGTGCAATCAACCACAGCGGCCCGAACGTGGACACGATGTGGTCGGGGTCGCGCTTGGGATCGTTCACATGGGCGTGGTGCTGAAGGTGCACCCGCGTGAACACCGGAAAGCTGAAGCCCAGCAGCAGCGCCGCGCCGTGGCCCATCACCGCATTCCAGAAGCGGTTGGGATGGGCGGCGTTGTGGCAGGCATCGTGGATCACCGTGCCCTCCAGGTGGAGCGCAAGGAAACCGAGCAGCAGCAGCACCGGCAACGACCAGTTGCCCACGAACCAGCCCCAGATACAGAGCCCGGCCAGGGCGTAGCCCGCCAGAAACAGACCCACCGTGGGATTCCACGGCTCCGGCGGGTCGAGATACATCTTCGGCACCGACTGCCGCACAGGAGCCGTGCTGGCAGAGGCGGCATGCTGTTCAGGCGGGAGGGCCAGAGCTTGTGTCATCCCCTGATCCGACGCCCTACTGGCAATGGTGAGCCCTCACCTTACGGGGAAACCGAAGGAAGGGGCGACTCGCCCCGCGGCAGCACCAGCTCCACCAGGGCACCACCGGCTGGATGGTTGCGAGCCTCCACCCGACCGCCGTGGGTGAGGGCAATCTGCTGCACGATCGCCAGGCCCAGGCCGCTGCCGGAGCGGCGGCTGCGCACCCGGGAGGGATCACCGCGGTAGAAGCGCTCGAACAGATGCTTGAGGTCGGTGTCGCTGAACCCACAGCCGCGATCGCGCACCGTGAGCTCCCACCACTGCCCCGTGCCGCTTATTTCCACGTCAATCGCGGTGCCGTCGGGGGTGTAGCGCAGGGCGTTATCGAGCAGGTTGAGCAGAGCCCGGTGCAGGCGGCTCCCATCCCCCCGCAGCGGCGCGCTTGGGCAGGCCGCCAGATCGAGGCTCACGGCGCGCTGGTCGGCCAGGGGGCGCAGGCTGCTCCAGGCCTCTGCCAGCAGGTCGCGCAGGTCGAGGCAGCGGTAGCGCTCGTCATCGCCGGGGAGGCTGTTCTCCAGCCGCGACAACTCCAGCAGGTCCCCCACCAGCTCCCGCAACCGCTCCAGCTCACGTTGCAGCCGCTCGATCAGCACGACGTTGGAACGGGTGGCCTGGGCGGCCAGGCTGTCGCCCACCAGCAGCAGGGCCGTGAGGGGCGTCTTGAGCTCATGGGCCACATCACTCACCCAGCGGCTCTGTTGATCAAGCTGGGATTCGAGCGAGCGGCGGCTGCTGAGCCACACCGCCATCCAGCCGTCCTCTCCGGGCAGGAGGGTGGCTTCCAGCGGCTCGGCCCCGAGGCTCCACTCCACCCGCTGGGCCCGCTCCAGCCGGCGGGAGCGCTGGACTGCCTCCTCCAGCTCGGGTGAATGAACCAGCTGGCTGAGCTCTTCGCCACGCAACAGCGAATCGGCGGGCAGCTGCAGCAGATACTCAGCCTTGGTGTTGATCGCCTGGATGGTGCTGGCCCGATCGAGGGCCAGCCAGCCGTGCGGCGCCGCAGTCAGCCAGGCGAGCAACTGGGAGCGGCTGAGCGGGGGTACCGCCTGCGCACGGGCCTGAAGCGAACGGCGCCGCCAACTGGCGGCCGCCCGGGCCAGGCCCCAGCCGATCAGCACGCCGAAGGCCAGGGTGAGCAGAGACCTCACGGGAACACAGCCCTCAACCGAAGCGGTAGCCGAAGCCTCGCACTGTGAGGATGTGTTCGGGAGCGGAGGGGTTGGCCTCCAGCTTTTCCCGCAGCCAGCGGATGTGCACGTCCACGGTCTTGGTGTCCACCACGTAGTCGGTGCCCCAGACCTCATCAATGAGCTGGTTGCGGTTCCAGACCCGGCCGGGGTTCTGCATGAAGAACTCCAGCAGGCGGTATTCCTTCGGCGAAAGGTTCACATTCACCCCCTCGCGGGTGACACGGAACTCATCGGGATAGAGGGTGAGACCCGCATGGCTGATGGCGGGGCGCACCGGAAAGCGCTCGGACGGGCCCTGGGAGCGGCGTAGCAGGGCGCGGCAGCGGGCCACGAGTTCACGCAGCCCGAACGGCTTGACCAGGTAATCGTCGGCGCCGAGCTCAAGGCCAAGCACCCGATCGGTTTCGGTGTCACGGGCGCTCACCATCAGGATCGGTGTGTGGGCATCGCTGCGGCGCAGATGGCGGCACACATCCAGGCCGCCCACACCAGGCAGCATCAGGTCCAGCACCACCAGATCAAAGCCACCGCTCGACGCCTGCTGGCGGGCATCGATCTGGTTGATCGCCTGACGGCCGTTGGAGGCACACACCACATCGAAACCTTCATGGCGGAGTGCCTCTTGAAGGGTGGTTCTGATGCCTTCATCGTCATCGACGATCAGCAGCCGTGGCATGGGGGTTCCGGCCCAGGGGGCATCCTGGGCTGAAGCTAGGCCAGGCTCCTGCCGGCTCATCGGCGCTTGGGCAGATGGCTGATCACCAGATGGCGCTGCCCATCGATCTGCAGCCAGCCCTCTTCACGCAGCACGCCCAGCACGCGGGTGACGGTGACGCGGGTGGTGGAGAGGGCGCTGGCCAGTTCCTGATGGGTGAGCCGCAGGTTCAGCCGCAGGCCGGTGTCGCAGGCCTGGCCATAATCCTGAGCCAGCAATTCCAGGAAGCCGCGCACCCGTTCTTCAACGCGCCGCAGCCCCAGCAGCGACAGCATGGTTTCGGCCTGGCGGTAGCGCGACACCAGGGCCTGCATCATCGCCATGGCGAGATGGGGGGACTGCTCGATCTCAGCGCAGGAGAGGCAGAGCAGATCGGAATCGCAGATCGTGTAGGCGCCATAGGCCTGCACATTGGTGAGCGGCTCGCCGAAGGGTTCGTTGGGGCCGGCCAGGCCGAGCAGCAGTGCATCGCCGTGCATGGTGACGGCCTCAAGTTTCACCATGCCGCGCACCACCAGCCAGATGCTGTTCTTGATCAACGGCACACCGCTTCCGGCGGTGACGTGCAGCAGGTTGCGGTTGCGATAGCTGGTTTCGAGGATGTCTCGAATGGCGCCGCTGCGGCCGGCATCACGGAAAGGTGTCGAAACCATGGCCATCACCCGGGGACACCATTGAGCGTATGGAGGACTACCGACAACGAGGCAAAGGCCGGATAAGCAGTCGGTTAAGCAGCGGCTAAGGCCCCGGGCGGCGAGCAAGGCACAGGCGCTGGGCCGCCCCCAATCGGACGCAATGTTTCAAAGAGGCTGCGGGTCAAGACAAGTTCAAGACCAAGATCAACGCCCCTCAAAAAGAAAGGGGGGCCGAAGCCCCCCTTGCGGTTGGGGAAGACCGAGATGAGCCTTCCCGCTTGCGAACGCCTGAATCTGAGGATCAGGAGCCGATGTTGGCGATGGCCTTGCGGGCGCTGTTGAGAATGGCGCCGCGCAGGGGCACATATCCGAGGTCGTCAGCCTTGCCCTGGGCGGCAGGGCTGAGCAGATGGGTCATGGCCGCACGGATCGAGCTGGCCTTGGCGCCATTGCCCTTGCGGTACGCCAGCACCCAGGTGAGGGTGGCGATGGGGTAGCTGTCAGCGCCGGCCGGGTTGGGCTCTTCACCCGCCAGCATGGAGTTCAGCTTGATGTTGTTGAGGGCGGCGGCGCCACTCTTGAGGTTGGGGAGCACGAACTTGCCCGCCTTGTTCTGGACGGCAGCCGCGCGGATCCGGCCCTTCACGAAGGCCTGGTTGAGGTAGCCGATCGAGCCGGGGGTGTTCTGGATGATGCCAGCCACGCCTTCGTTGCCCTTGCCGCCCACACCGACGGGCCACTTGACGGCTTTGCCTTCACCCACGCGGCTCTTCCAGGCCGGCGAGAAGGAGGACAGGGAGTTGGTGAACGCGAAGGTGGTGCCGGAGCCGTCGGAGCGGTGAACCACGGAAATCCGGCCGGGCTTGCAACCCAGTTGCTTCCAATCGTTGATCACGCCCAGGAAGATATCGGCAGCCTGCCGCTGGGTGAGCTTGAGGTTGCAACCGGGCTGGTTGAAGGCAATCGCGATCGTGCCGCCCACGGTGGGGAACTGCACCACGCCACGGCTCACCTTGGCAGCATCAGCGGCGCTGATCGGCTCATCGGTGGCACCGAAATCAACGGTGCCAGCGATGAATTGGCGCACACCTGCGCCCGAACCAACCGACTGATAATTGACCCTGGTGCCACCACCAGCGGCGAGATCAGCGAAGGCACGTTGGTAGAACGGGGCCGGGAATGTGGCGCCAGCTCCATTCAGTGCGGTCTGTGCTGTGGCCGCCGCACCGACGCCAAGAACAGCAAGAGAACCAAAAACCAGGGCCTTCTTCGCGAAGGTCATTGGAGCAGCCGATTGAAAGACTCCTGATAGTTAGCAGCGCCAGATGACCAGGCGTGTAATGGAATGGTTAAGAGCCTGTCAAGATCAGAGAGGAATGGAACATTCTCCGCGCGAACGGGCTGTTCATGAACGAAACAACAGATCAAATCGTGTAGAGAGCAACTCCCGCCCGCAAGCCAAGCTGTCTCCGCCGGCCACGCCGGCAGCGCCTGACCGCACCCTCCTCCGGACACACCCCTCCCGTTCATGTCCCAGCTGCAGCAACCCTTCGAGCCCCTGCCGCCGCCGCCCGAGGCCGAGGCACTGATCGAAGTGCCGGTGGCGGAGCTGCAGCCCACCCAGATGTGCATCGGCATGGCGGAGGTGCTGCACCGGCGCGCCGACTTCCGGGGCGAACCCGACAAGCAGCGGCGCAACTACCTGCGGAAGAAGCCGGTGCCGCTGGCGCGCAGCGCCGCTGGCGGCCTCTGGATGGTGGACAGGCACCACCGCCTGCGCGGCCTGCTGGATGTGGACCCCGGGGCCACCGCCTACGGCTACGTGGTGCGTCAGCTCGACCACAGCGACCGACCCTCGGTGCTGCGGGAGCTGCAGGCGCTGGGCTGGCTGTATCTGTTCGACGGCCGCGGCCAGGGCCCCTTGCCGCCGGAGCGGCTGCCCAGCAGCCTGCTGGACCTGCACGACGACCCCTACCGCAGCCTGGTGTGGAAGCTGAAGCGGGAGGGGGTGATCGAGGCGGCCCCCCTGATTCCCTTCCATGAGTTCCGCTGGGGGGCCTGGCTGCGTAGCCGTTACCTGCCACCGTTCACCTCCCTGCGGCTGGAGCCGGCCCTGCCGGCCGCCCGCGCCCTGGCACGCTCCCAGGCCGCCTCGCGGCTGGCGGGCTGGAAAGGCTGATGGCTGAGGACTAGTGGCTGATCACGCAACAGCTGGCGGAACCCGGTGCAGGGGATTCCCAGGCTTGACGGCGTTCTGCAGCCGGTCGCGGTCCGCGAGGGCGAAGTCGTGTGCCCGCTCCCGGAAGGCGGCGGTGAGGGAGGCGGTCGCCGAAACGGTGAGCACTTCGCCGGCGGTGGTGACGGTGGTGACGGTCAGGACCAGCACGGCGCTTCCAGCCACGGCCAGGAGCGCCAGCCGTCCTGTGCCGACCACCGCCGGTGTGGCATTGCGAACAGAACCTTGGCGGGTTGGGGGGACAGCCGGGAGCGTGCCAGGGGGAAACCCACCCTGGAGGAATCGGCCAGCGCCCATACGGTGAAGGGAATGGCGGTCAGGCATGCAGAGCCACGGGTTCGGCTTCTACGTGGTGGTGTTCTTCGCGGTGATCGTGCTGCGCTACTTCCTCGTGGCCGGAATCTCCCATCTGCTGTTGTACCGATCGGAGCCGACGGGCGCCGCGGCGATCATGGCCGCAGCGGCTTCGTCGCAGCCTCCGGCGATCGGCCGCCGCCCCTCGCGCCGCTGGATCGGCCATGACATCCGGCTCTCGATGATGTCGGCGGCGATCTTCGCACTGGCCACCGCCGCGATGATGACGGCCTACAACCATGGCTTCACCCTGCTATACGACGGCACCAGCATGCGTGGCCTGCTCTATGCCGCGTTCAGCTATGGCGCCGTGCTGATCCTGCAGGACGGTTATTTTTTCGCCACCCATCGGTTGTTCCATCACCCTGCCCTGTTCGCGCGCTGGCATCAGGGTCATCACCGATCGCCGTGCCCTACACCCTGGACCTCCTTCGCTTTCGATCCGGCCGAAGCGGCGGTCCAGGCGGTGTTCCTCGTGGCGATCGTGTTCGTGGTGCCCCTCCATGTGGTGACCCTGCTGGCGGTGCTCACCACCATGAGCGTGTGGGCGGTGGTGAACCACCTCGGCCTCGATCGCCTGCCCGGTTCATTTCCGCACCACTGGCTGGGACGCTGGGTGATCGGCCCCCAGCATCATTCGCTCCACCACCGCAGGCACAGCGTTCACTTCGGTCTTTATTTCACGTTCTGGGACATCCTCTGCGGCACCCAGGATCCTGTCTATAGCAGGGAACTGAGCCCTCGTCCAGAGCCATCATGCCCAGTGTCGCCAGGGACCAGCTAAGCGAAGACGCTCCATTTTCGGGCTCGGTCATACGATGTTGCCGCTGGATCGCAGCTTGAATTGGCCACCCACTTGCAGAGGCATACCCTTCGATTGCTATGTTGAAGACGTCTTCAGGCGCATCCGAACATGCTCACTGGATCTGATTTGCTGGCCAAAGTCAAGGAGCTTGGCGATGCCTCCAAGTCTGAGCTCGTCCGCAGCTGCGGTTATCTCAGCACCAAGAAGGACGGCACCGAGCGGCTCAACTTCACGGCCTTCTACGAAGCTCTGCTGGAAGCCAAAGGCGTGAGCCTCGGCAATGGCGCGGGCTCACCGGTCAGCAAGGGCGGCCGCAAACTCAGCTTCGTGGCCACCGTGCAAGGCAATGGCAACCTGCTGGTGGGCAAGGCCTACACCGGTCTGCTCGATCTCAAACCCGGCGATGAGTTCGAACTGAAGCTGGGCCGCAAGCAGATCCGCCTCGTGCCTGTCGGCGGCGACGACACCGACGAAGACTGATCGTCGGCCCTGAGCGATCAACCCTGGGCGAAGGGTGTTGCAGCCAGTTGCTGGCGCAGCCGATCAATTGACCGACCGGTCCTATCGTGCTGCGCCACCCAAACGAGCGGGCACAGGATCAACGAGAAGCCCAGGGTGAGCGGGACCAGTCCCAGCGCCCACAGGATGCATCGGTTACCGCAGAGATAGTGCACCCGCTGGTGCTCGTTGATCATTCCGTACCGCCGGGCGGCCATCACGATCGCCTGTTCTTCTTCCGTCAGTCCCATCGCCAGGGGGCTCTTGAAGGCGCAGAACTGTTGTAGAGGCCCAGGGTTGAGGTTCCGTTAAGGCCACCAAGCCGAAGCACCCGTCAGGGTTTGTGGCACCACAGTCGGTTGTGTCGACCGTCACGGCGATGGGCTGGACCGGGTGGTCGCGTGTGCGGCGTCGCCAGTTGTTGTGTTGGCGTGTGTGTGGTGCCCAGTTCCGTGGTGCCGGTCACCGGCAGCGCGCGGGGAAGGGGCCTGGCTGCTCAGGTGTTGTCGGCTCGTTCGATCGGCGCCAGGCTGCGCAGATAGCGCTTGCGCTGCCCTGAAGCCCAGGGCTCGTCGATGCGCGTGGACAGGGCGCCGTCGGGGTCGGCTTCAGGACCGGCCGGCTCAGGCCCGGCCAGGGATCGGGGAAGCGACTTGTTCATGACGACACATTAAGGAGGCGGCTGGCAGGCCGTTGGTGCGCGGCACAGCCAAACGCATGTGTCAGCGAATGCCAAGCGATCCGGCGGCTCAACCTACGGGAGGCACGATGGTGAAACCCCCTTGCACCAGCCGGCGCCGAGGCCGAACTCCCCCGACTGATGCTGTTTCACATCCGCCATCGCCTCGATTACAGCTACGACCATCCGGTCTTCCTTGAGCCGATGACGCTGCGGCTGACACCGCGGCAGGACGCGAGCCAACGTCTGCTGCGTCACAGCCTGCGCATCGTGGAGCCCCCCCTGGGCCAGGCGAGCATCGTGGAGCCCGACGGCAGTGATGCCGTGGTGCTGTGGTTCGGGGAGAAGCGGCAGTCGCTGGTGATCGAGGTGGAGTCGGTGGTGGAGACCCTGCGCGACAACCCGTTCGCCTGGATCGTCACCGATGCCGGCGCTCAGCACCTGCCGGCGCACTATCAACCGGGGGAAGCCGCCTCGCTGGCCCCCAGCTGCGGCGGAGCCGTGGCGGAGCCGGTGCGCAGCTGGGCGGCCGAGCTGGCCGCCGGTGCCCAGCACCACACGCTCGATTTCCTCACCCAGCTCACCGACACCATCCACCTCACCTTCCATCACGTGGGCCGGCCTGACGGTGAACCGCTGCCCGCCAGCGACTGCCTCACCAGCCGCTGCGGTGCCTGCCGTGACACGGCGATGCTGTTCGTGGAGGCCTGCCGCAGCCAGGGGCTGGCGGCGCGCTTCGTGAGCGGCTACTCGATGCACCACCCCCCGGAGGTGAGCGAGCAGGAGCTGCATGCCTGGGCGGAGGTGTACTTGCCCGGCGGAGGCTGGCGTGCCTACGACCCGAGCCTCGGTCTGGCCGTGGCCGACGGCCATGTGGCGATCGCCGCCGCCCCCGACCACCAGCTGGCCGCACCGGTGTCGGGCACCTACCGCGGCACCGGCATCGGTTCCAACATGGGTTACACCGTGCGGCTGCGGGCGGCGGCAACCGCCGCGGAGCTGAACCTGCCGCCAGCCGATGCCTTCCCTGGTGGCGGCGCTTCGCTTGGCGAGGGGGCCGCGATCCGTTGAGCCTTTCCTCCACACTGCCCTCCCAGCTGCACCGCCTGGCCGCCTTCACCGACCGCGCCGATGGTGGCAATCCGGCCGGGGTCTGGATGGGCGAGACGTTGCCGCAGGTGGAGGCGATGCAACGCCTCGCCACGGCGGTGGGGTATTCGGAAACCGCGTTCCTCACACCAGACCACGGCGACCAGTGGCAGGTGCGCTACTTCAGCCCGGTGGGGGAGGTGCCCTTCTGCGGCCACGCCACGATCGCGGCGGCCGTGCTGCTGGCGGACACCGGAGCCGGCCGGAGCTTCGTGTTTCAGACCCCGGTGGGGGCGGTGCCGGTGCAGGTGGAGGAGCGGGAGGGCCTGCTGCAGGCGTCGCTCACCTCGGTGGAACCCCGCCAGGCGCCTGCCTCTGAGGCCCTGGTGGCCGGGGCACTCGAGGCCCTGGGCTGGCAGGCGGCGGAGCTCGACCCGGCCCTGCCAGCGGTGAAGGCCTACGCAGGCGCCTGGCACCTGGTGCTGGCCGCCGCCACGGCCGAACGCCTGGCCCAGCTCCACTACGCCTTCGAACCCCTCAAGGCGCTGATGCTGCGCGAAGACCTGCTCACCCTGCAGCTGGTGTGGCGCCAGGACCGCCAGCTGTTCCACAGCCGCAACCCCGCTCCGGTGTGCGGGGTAGTGGAGGATCCGGCCACCGGCTCGGCCGCTGCCGCACTCGGCGGGTACCTGCGCGCCGCTGGCCTGGTCCCCGTGCCCACCACGCTGCAGATCCGCCAGGGTGAGGCCATGGGCCGGCCCAGCCAGCTGCGGGTGACGGTTCCGCCCACCGGCGGGATCGTGGTGAGCGGCGGCGCGGTGCGCCTGCCTTGAGCGGGCGTGGCCTGGGTCTGGGGCTGGGTATTGGCCTGGGTCTGGGCTTGGTGATCGCCGGCGGCACCGGCAGCGCAGCAGGCGCTGGTGGTGCTGGGCCCACTGCCCACTGCGAGGCGCTCCGGGCCGCGCTGGAGCAGGTCCTGCGCCAGGCACTGGCGGCGGAAACGGCCTTGCTGTCGCGCACCCGCCGCGAGATCTGCCCCGACCTGGAGGCGCCGGCTGAGGCGCCGGGAGTGGTGCCTCCAGTGGCCGGGACGTCCAAGGCCGCCGGGGCTGGCACAGCCGAGGCCCCGGCGATCGATTTCGGTGCCCTGCGGGCCTGCCGGCAGGAGGCCGAGCGGCAGGTGCAGAGCCGCTGGCCCCTGCTGTATACCGATCAGGCTCGTTTCCGCTACTTCACCCCCGCCGGGGCAGCCGTGGCCCGTGAGGCAGATGCCCTGCGGCAGCGCCGTGCGGCGGCGGGCTGCCTGCTCGGCTCACGCCCAGGCCGCCGGGTCGAGGAAACCGTCCAACGCACAGGCCGCCACCAGCACCTGTTCGTTGCTGGGATCGAGCGGGCCGGCCAGCAGTTCGGCGCTACCGAGCACGGCACCGGGCGGTAGGGCGCTCTGGTCGGGGTCGTAGGCGGTGGGGTGGGTGACGCTGCTCGAGAAACCGCGAAAAATCAGCAGTTCAAAGGGCTCCCAGGCAGAGGTTTGAGCAGCAGCAGCCTCCACCTCAGCGGCCTCCAGCGCCAGGGGCAGCTGCCCGCGCAGGCGCAGGACGCGGTCGGGGTGCTCGCGGCTGATCTGCTCAAGGCGCTGCAGCAGTGACGACGGGCCCGGCCCCATCAGAAACCGCCCGCCACCCGGCCGAAGCGGGGCAGCCGCACCAGCAGCCACTGCAGCATCCCCACCGCGTAGAAGGCCAGCGCCAGATAGCCGAAGAAGGCCGTCAGCCCTGGGGTGAGCTGCCCGCCGAACACGAAGCCGAACACCCGCACGGCCACGGCGTGCAGCTGCCGGGGCGCCTCCAGCCACACCTGGCACACCGGCCGGTTCACCCCACCCACCAGGCAGGTGAGCGCCGTGACGCTCAGCATCGCTGCCGTAACGCCGTAGACGGTGAGCGCCCAGCGCCAGGCCCGCACGGTGAGCGGCAGGGGCCGCCAGGGGGGCAGGTCGTCGAGTTCCTCGTTGAGATCCACCCAGAACCACACCGCCACCACCACCAGCACCTCGGCCACCAGCGCCAGCACGTAACCCAGCGGGCGGGCATCGATCAGCAGCAGCACGGAGATGCCCAGCAAGCTGGCCACCTTCCAGTAAATGGAGAGCAGACGCACCAGAGCGCCTTCCCGCCGCGCGACGGCCCACACCAGCAGAACGAGCGGAAGCCCGAGGGCGAACACCACCGCCAGGCGGTAATCCAGCCAGACCAGGGTCCGATAAAGCAGATCTGGCACAGGGGCGGTACGGGAAGCGCCATTATCCGTAGTCGTGCTCCGGCAGTAGGGTCCAGTCCATGGCTGCGCTTTCCCTGCCCTCCTGGCTCAAACGCGGTGAAGCGCCGGCCTCGTGCCAGACGGCCCTGTCCCGTCAGCCGTCCCTGGAAGCCGCTGTCGAGGAAGTGGCGAAGGCCCTCGGCAACCGTGGCGCCAACGATCTGGCCCTGGTGTTCTGCTCCACCAGCTACGCCAGTGACCTGCCACGCCTGCTGCCGCTGCTGCGCAGCCGCCTGAATGCACGCCACTGGATCGGCTGCGCCGGCGGTGGAGTGGTCGGCACCGATGCCAGCGGGCAGGCGCGGGAACTGGAGCAGCAGCCGGCGTTGAGCGTCACCCTGCTGCGGCTGCCGGGGGCCGATCTGCAGCTGTTCGAGCTGGATCCGGCCTCCCTGCCCGATCTCGATGGCGACAACCTCGACTGGATCAACTGGGTGGGCGCCGACCCGGAGCGGGCCCGCTCCATGCTCCTGTTCGTGGATCCCACCTGCCAGAAGATCAACGATCTGATCAGTGGCCTGGATTACGCCTACCCGTCAGCTGCCAAGGTGGGCGGCATCGCCGGCCACCACAGCGCCGAACACGGCTCGCTGCTGTTTGACGGCCGCGTGCTCACCGGCGCGGTGGGCTGTCTGATCGGCGGCGCCTGGAGGCTGGATCCGGTGGTGGCCCAGGGCTGCCGGCCGATCGGGCCGGTGTTCGAGATCGAGCAGGCGGAGCGCAACGTGGTGCTGCAGCTCAGCTCCGGCGCACAGACCAACAGCCCGGTCAACTGCCTGCAGGGGATCCTGCAGTCGCTCACGCCGGCGGAACGGGAGCAGGTGCGCCATTCGCTGTTCCTGGGCGTGGCGCGCAGCAACTTCAGCCTTCCCGGTGACAGCAGCCAGGCGGAGCCCACCGCCTTCCTGGTGCGCAACCTGCTGGGCGTCGACCCGCGCAACGGCGCCGTGGCCGTGGCGGAAAAACTGCGGGTGGGCCAGCAGGTGCAGTTCCAGCTGCGCGATGCGGCCGCCTCGCGCCAGGAACTGCGGCAGTTGCTGCGCCGCCAGGCCCGTACCGACGACGCGCCCCTGGTGGCGCTCCTGTTCGCCTGCCTGGGCCGCGGCGAAGGCCTCTACGGCCAGCCCGATGGCGATGTGAGCGTGTGCCGCGAGCAGTTCCCGCAGGTGCCCATCGCCGGGGCCTTCTGCAACGGCGAGATCGGCCCGGTGGCGGGCACCACCCACCTGCACGGCTACACGGCCAGCTGGGGCTTCCTGGTGCCCAACCACGACGACGACGGCGTGCCCCCCGCGGCGGCCCGCGCCGAGGGCTGAGCCTTGGTGCGTCAGCACGTCAACCCGCTCAGCCGGGTGCACCAGCAGCCGCGGCCGTTGCCGCCGTTGCTGGAGCTGTTCGCCCAGCCCCAGCTGCCGCTCCATCTCGACATCGGCAGCGCCCGGGGCCGCTTCCTGCTGGCGATGGCGCCGCTGCAGCCCGGCACCAACTTTCTTGGGGTGGAGATCCGCCGGGTGCTGGTGGAGGCCGCCGAGCACGACCGCCGCAGCCTGCAGCTCGACAACCTGCGCTTTCTGTTCTGCAACGCCAATGTGAGCCTGCTGGACTGGCTGGCGCAGCTGCCGCCGGGCCGCCTGCAGCGGGTCACGCTGCAGTTCCCCGATCCCTGGTTCAAGAAACGGCACCAGAAGCGGCGGGTGCTGCAGCCGGCGCTGGTGGCGGCCCTGGCGGCGGCCTTGCCTCCCGGCGGCGAGCTGCTGCTGCAGAGCGATGTGGAGGCGGTGATCGTGCCGATGGTGCAGGTCACCGAGGCGAGCGGGTGCTTCGAGCGGCCCGCCGAAGACCCGCGGCCGTACCGCCCCACGAACCCGCTGCCGGTGGCCACCGAGCGGGAGCAGCACGTGCTGTCACTGGGGCTGCCGGTGTACCGGGTGCTGTACCGGCGCAACGGCGCGGCCGCACCCGATCCGGGGGGGCTGGAGCAAGCCGCCTGCCGCACCCATAATCCGCCCACGCCCGGCGCCTGAATGTCTTCCACCTCCCCCACCGCCCTGGGCCCCGCCAGCGGCTCCGTTCCCTGGCTGCTGCGCTGGCAGGGCCTGCTGGCGGGCTGGGCAGCCGGGCCACTGGGTCGTCGCCTGCCGCTGCTGGCCGGCCTGGTGCTCTGCGCGCTGATGGCCGGGCTGCCGCTGGTGACCCGCACCGGCCTCAGCCTGCTGATCACGGCGGCGGGGCTGCTGTGGCTGCTGTGGGCGCTGTGCACACCGGCGGGGCGGATCGGGCCGATCAGCGGCTGGCTGCTGGTGATGCTGGGCGTGTCGGTGCTGGCCACGGGCTTTTCGCCGGTGCCTGCAGCGGCGGCCAACGGGCTGATCAAGCTGCTGAGCTATCTCGGGGTGTACGCGCTGATGCGGCAGCTGCTGGCCACGGCGCCGCCCTGGTGGGACCGCATCACGGCCTGCCTGCTGGGCGGCAGCCTGCTGGTGAGCGTGATCGGCATCCGCCAGCTCTACGCCGATTCCTCCGCCCTGGCCCGCTGGTCGGATCCCAATTCGGTGGCGCAGGGAACGGTGCGGATCTACAGCACGCTCGACAACCCCAACCTGCTGGCCGGCTACCTGCTGCCGATCCTGCCGATCGCCGTGGTGGCGCTGCTGCGCTGGCAGCGACTGAGCGCCCGGCTGTTTGCGCTCACCACCGCCGTGCTCGGCAGTGCGGCCCTGGTGCTCACCTACAGCCGCGGCGGCTGGTTGGGCCTGGTGGCCGCCTACGGGGTGCTGGCGGTGCTGCTGCTGCTGCGCTTCACCCGCCACTGGCCGCTGTTCTGGCGGCGCGTGTTTCCACTGCTGCTGATGGTGCTGGCGGGGCTGGTGCTGGCGGTGGCGATCGCCAAGGTGGAGCCGCTGCGGGTGCGGGTGATGAGCCTGGGCGCCGGCCGGGAGGACAGCTCCAACAATTTCCGCATCAACGTGTGGATGGCGGCGATCGAGATGATCAAGGACCGCCCCTGGCTGGGCATCGGGCCGGGCAACAGCGCCTTCAACCTGATCTATCCGCTGTACCAGCAACCCAAATTCAACGCGCTCAGCGCCTACTCGATCCCGCTGGAACTGGCGGTGGAGGGGGGCATCCCCGGCCTGCTGGCCGGGCTGGGGCTGCTGGTGGCCAGTGTGCGGCTGGGGCTGACCCAGGTGCGCGCCAACGGCCACCAGGCCCTGCCGGCCCTGGCAGCAGTGGCCGTGATCGCCGGCCTGGCCGTGCAGGGGGTCACCGACACGATTTTCTTCCGGCCGGAGGTGCAGCTCAGCGGTTGGTTCTGCCTGGCCACCCTGTCAACGCTGCCGGCCGCCGCCCGAGCGGATGGCTGAGGGCCTCCGCATCAATGGCGGCGAGCCGCCCGCCCTGCTGGCCGGCTTCGATGCCGGCCAGACCCACACCACCTGCCGCCTGGCGGCAGTGGATCCCGGCGGCGGCTGGCGGGTGCTGGCGGAGGGCCAGGGGCCGGGGGTGAGCCATCTGGAGGCCGCCGGCGGCGAGGAGCGCTTCGGCGACGCCCTGCGCACCAGCCTGCAGGCGGCCATCAGCGCGGCTGGGATGGTCGGGGCGCCGCTGGCGGGGCCGGGTGCCCCCCGGCTGGCCGCCGCAGGCGTGGGCGCCAGCGGCATCGAGCACGGCAGCGGCGTGCAGCAGCGGGGGCAGGCGCTGGCGGCGGCGGCCCTGCAGCTGCCGACGGGGCGCGTGCTGGTCACCGGCGATGAGCGCACCGCCCTGCGTGGCGCCTTCAGCGCCGACGGCCCCGCCGGCGCCGGCATCGTGGTGATCAGCGGCACCGGCTGCATCGCGCTGGGCCGCGACGGCCGCGGCCGCGAGCATCGCTGCGGCGGCTGGGGCTGGCTGCTCGACCAGGGCGGCTCCGCCTGCGATCTGGGCCGCGACGCGTTGGCGCTGGCGCTGGAGATGGCCGATGGCCGGCGGCCGGACACCGGGCTGCGCTCCGCGCTGTGGCAGGCCCTCGCCGAGGGCGATGGGGTGGTGACGGCCCAGCGGGTGAAGGCAATGGTGGTGGCGCCGGCGTTCGGGGCCGCCGGCTTCGCGCGGCTGGCCCCCTGCGTGGAAGCGCTGGCGACGGCGGGCGATGCAGACGCGCTGGCTGTGCTGCAGCGCTCCGCCGACGCCCTCGCCGCGCTGGTGCATGGTGTGGCGGCGGCGCTGGCGCTGGGGCAGCCGCGGGTGTGCGGCCAGGGCGGCGCCCTGCGCCACCTGCCGACCTTCGCCGCGGCCTACCGGCGGGCGCTGGCCACCCGCCTGCCGGGCGCCACGCTGGTGGAGGCCGCCGGCGATGCCTGCGACGGTGCCCTCAGCCTTGCCGCCGATCAGCTGGCTGGTCTCTGATCAAACGCCGTTGAGCTCGGCGGCCGCCAGATCGGCCAGATGCGACGACCAGTGATCAACGGCGGCGGGTTCAGCCGCTTCCACCATCACCCGCAGCAGCGGTTCGGTGCCGCTGGCCCGCACCAGCACCCGGCCTTCGCCGCCCATGGCGGCCTCCGCCTGCGCCACCGCCTCGCGCAGGGGCAGGCTGTCCTGCCAGTGCTGACGCCGCTGGCGGTCGGGAACGATCACGTTCACCAGCACCTGGGGATAGGGCGAGAAGCTGGTGTCCATCCAGTCGGCCAGGGAGCCGGCACCGGCGTGGATGCGGGTGGCCACCTGCAAGGCCGTGAGCAGGCCATCGCCGCTCATGCCGTGATGGGCCGAGAGGATGTGGCCCGACTGCTCACCGCCAAGGGCAGCGCCGCTGGCGGCCATGGCGGCATGCACGTGCTGATCACCCACAGGGGTGCGATCGAGCACACCACCACGCGCTAGCCAGGCCCGCTCGAAGCCCAGGTTGGACATCACCGTGGCCACCAGGCGGCTGCCTGGCAGCTCACCGGCCGCCAGCAGCTCCCCGCCCCAGAGGTAGAGGATCTGGTCGCCGTCCACCACCCGGCCGCGGCCGTCCACGGCCAGCATGCGGTCGGCGTCGCCATCGAACGCGAAGCCCATCGCCGCGCCATGGGCCAGCACCGCCTGCCGCAACGGCTCCAGGTGGGTGCTGCCGCAGCCCACGTTGATGCGGCTGCCGTCGGGGTTGCCATGCAGCACCGTGAGATCGGCGCCGAGGGCGCGGAACACCGCTTCACCGCAGGCGGTGGCCGATCCCCAGCAGAGGTCGAGCACGATCGGGCAACCGTCCAGGCGGCGCCCCGCCACGCTCGCCAGCAGGGTGTCGGTGTAGGCGGCCAGCAGCTCGGGCCGCTGCCGCACGGCGCCGCAGACACCGGAGGAGGCGCTGGCCGTGGCGGTGGCACGGCCGCGCAGGCCGGCTTCGATCACCTCCTGCTGCTGCCGGTCGAGCTTGTCGCCGCTGGGGCCGAACACCTTGATGCCGTTGTCATGGGGCGGGTTGTGGCTGGCCGACACCATCAGCCCGCCGGCGGCACCGCAACGCCGGATCGCACCGGGCACGGCGGGGGTGGGGCAGAGCCCGAGGTCCCACACCTCCCGACCGGCCGCCGTGAGGCCGGCGGTGAGCGCCGCCACCACCATCGGGCCGCTGCTGCGGGAATCCATGCCGACCAGCACCGCCCCCTCGGGCGGCAGCACCTGGCCGCACCAGTAGCCCACCTGCAGGGCCAGCAGGGGCGTGAGATGGGTGCCGACGCGGCCGCGGATGCCGTCGGTGCCGAACCAGGTGCCACCGGCACTGAGTGGCGGGCCGATGGGCAGGGGGGCCGGCTCCGCCATGAACACGCAATCGCTGGGCGCAGATTAGGAGCAGGCCTCCAGGCGGACGCTCCAGGCGGCGCCAGCTACACGCTGCGACGGGGCCACCACACCCAGCGCACCAGTTCGGCCACGGCCCAGAGCAGCAGAGCGCCCACCACCCAGCCGGGCAACGCCCGCAGCGGCCAGAAGGGGCGGAGGAAGAACACCCCCGCCGCCAGGGCGGTCACGGCCAGGGCGCGGCGGCGCTGTCGGGCACCGGGCAGGGTCGTCAACCAGGGAGGCAGGGAGGGCCGCAGCGCCATGGCGATCGGAGACGTGGTTCCAGAATGCCAAGACTTTGCCGGCGTCAGCGCCACCCCTGCCGCCTGTGCCCAGTCCGCCAACGGCCGCTGCCCCGACGCGCGGCCCACGCACCTTGGCGCTCACCGTGCTGGGGAGCCTGGCCCTGCTGGTGCTGGGCCGCCAGGCGCTGAACGCCCGGCCCCTGCCCACCCCCGACACAGCCACGGCGGCGCTGGAACGCACGCGGCAGTGGGACCTGGACCCGGAGCGGCGCCGCGAGGCCAGCCTGCTGCTCACGGCCCGGGCGGCGGCCACGCCGGCCCGGCAGCGCCAGCTGCTGCAGGGCCAGGGCTGGGGGCGCGATCCGCTCGCCGCGGTGGCGCTCAAGCTCGATGCACTGGCGGCCGGCAAGCTCGGGCAACCCCTGCTGGCCACGGCCCGCTGGCGCGAGCTGCTGCGCCGTTTCCCGGCCGACCCCGCCAGCGCCGATGCGCTCTATGAGCTGGGCCGCAATGACCCTGCCCTGCGCGCGCAGCTGTGGCGCCGTTTCCCCGCCCACCCCGCCGCGCTCGCTGCCGCCGCCGAGGCGGGCCCGGGGCCGGCCCAGCGCCGGGCAGGCGCCCTGCACCTGGCCCGCTGGGGCGCGCGCTGGCCAGGGGCTGAAGGGCTGCTGCGCCAGACTTGCCAGCTGAAGGCGCCACCACTGAGCGCCGCCGAGCGGCGGGTGCTGGCACGGGGGCTGGGGGACCTGGGTGATGGCGCCGCAGCAACGGCCTGCCTGGCGGGGGCGCCGTCTGATGCGGCCACAGAGCTGGTGATCGGCCGGGCGTTGCTGAAGGGCACGGCGGCCCAGAACCAGGCGGGCGAGGCGCGGCTGCTGGCCCTGGCCAGCCGCTGGCCGGCGGCACCGCAAGCGCTGGAGGCCGCCCGCCTGCTGAGCGGCAACGACAGCCCGACGACCCTGGCGCGGCTGGCACGGTTGCCACAGGCGTTGCAGCAGAGCGCGCCGGTGGCAGCCCGCCGCGCCACCACCAGCGGCAGGGGCTGGCAGCAGGTGCTGGGCCGCTGGCCCACCGATCCCGCCAGCTGGGAGCTGCAGTGGGAGCTGGCGCGCGAGGCCCTGCTGAAGCGCCGCTGGGCGGCGGCGGCGGTGCTGCTCTCGGCGCTGGAGCCGCAGCAACTGCCCAGCCCGCTGGCGGCACGACAACTGTTCTGGCTGGGCTACGCGCAGCAGGAACTGGGCGAGCAGGCGGCCGCACGCCGCTCCTGGAGCCAGCTGCTGGAGCGCAACCCCTGGGGCTACTACGGCTGGCGGGCACGGGTGCGGCTGGGGCTGGATGCCCCGCTCGGCCTGCGCAGCAACGGCAGCAGCGAGGACACCATGCCGCCCGCCCCCCCGTGGCAGCCGCTGCGCAGCGGCAACGGCAACCTCAACCGCCTGTGGCGGCTGGACCAGCCACTGGAGAGCTGGGAGCGTTGGCGCACGGCGCGCCGCAACCAGCCGCCCCAGCAGCCGGCGGAGCTCACGGTGGAGGGCCGCCTGCGCCAGGGCGTGGGCGACGACTGGACGAGCCTGGGGCAGCTGGAACTGGCCAGCCTGCGCTGGGTGGGCGCCAGCTGCCGCGCCAGCCTGCCGCTGGAGCAGGCGCTGCATCCGTTGCGTTTCGGCGCGATCTTCGGGGCGGCGGCCACGGCGGAGCGGCTCGACCCTGCCCTGCTGCTGGGGGTGGCGAAGCAGGAATCGCGCTTCACGCCGGGGGTGCGCTCACCGGTCGGCGCCGTGGGGCTGCTGCAGCTGATGCCGGCCACGGCGGCGGAGCTGGCCGGGGCGCCGGTATCGGATGAACAGCTGCGCCAGCCGGAGGTGAACGTGCCGCTGGGGGCCCGCTACCTGAACCAGCGGCTGCGCCAGTGGAGCGGCAATCCCTTCCTGACAGCCGCCAGCTACAACGCCGGCCAGGGCTCCGTGGGCTCCTGGCTGGAGGAGCCGCCCGACCCCAGCCTCTCGCTCAGCCGCGAGCCGGAACTGTGGGTGGAGGCGATCCCGTTCCCCGAAACCCGCCTCTACGTGAAGAAGGTGCTGGGCAACGTGTGGAGCTACCAGGCGCTGGCGCAACAGCAAGGCTGCTGAGCATCCACCGCAAGGCCGCAGCCTCGATCAGCTCACTCACACCTGCAGCGGCCGCCAGATCCCCTCGAGGAACAGCCAGCGGCCCAGGCCGATGCCCACCAGCACGTAGAGGCTGAGCACCAGGGCCAGCTGCGGCGGCGGGGGCACCACCCGGATGCGGGCGAGGTCGAGGCGGGCCAGGAACACCGAGGAGCCGAGGATCATCACCTCGGCCACCAGGCGGCCCAGATCGATCATGTAGATGGCGAGCACGCTCACCACCAGCAGCGAGAACACCAGCGTGAACACCTTGCTGGCGTTCATCAGCCGCGACACCTGGGCCAGCAGGTAGCCGGGCATGGTGCAGAGCACCACCACCATCAGCGAGTGAAGGCACTCCACCGACCAGAACAGCTGCTGGTGGCGCGGCAGGGCGAGGAGTGACACCGCTTCGTGCGGGTAGACCAGCACCCACTGCATGCCGAGGTAGGCGCTCACCGCCAGCAGCACCACCAGGAACGGAGCACGCACGGGCAGCAGCGTGAGCCGCAGCAGTGCCCGCACCGGGCCGTTACGCGGTTGGGCCTTCACCATGGCCGGCGGCGGCGGTGGGGAGGTGCCGTCATCGGGGCTCCAGCACCAGCGCGATCGCTTCGAGCGGACAGCTGGGGATGCACTGTTCGCAGACCAGGCAGCGTTGGGCATCGAAGCTAAGCCGCCAATCGGGTGGCGCACTGCTAAGGGCGCCACTGGGGCAGACGCTGGAGCAGATGCCGCAGTCGACGCAGCGGGCCGGGTCGATGCGGATCTCCCCGGGGGCGCGATCGAGCGAGAGGCCCAGGCTTTCCAGCCACAGCTCGGCGGCGTCGAGCTCGTCGATGTCGCCGGAGAGCTCCACCACCATGGTGCCGCTCTGGTTGGGGGCCACCTGGGCGCGCAGGATCTTGGCGGCGATGTCGAAATCCACCGCCAGGCGGTAGGTGATCGGCTGATGCACCGCCTGGCGAGGGAAGTGAAGGGTGAGGCGGCGCTTCAACGGAGGGGAGGGCGCTGCGAAACCCCATGCTGACGCAGGCAGCCCCGGCCTGCAGCGCGTAGCTGCCAGAGTGCCCCAGCCCGAGGCGAGCCATCCACGCCCCGATGACCGAACCGCCCATCGACCCCATTTCCTCACCACCACTGGGGCGCCGCGAACGCATGGTGCTGGCCGGCCTGGCCGCCCTGCTGGCACTGGTGCTGTTCTTCGCGCGCGGCTGGCTGCAACCTCAGGCGCCGCTGGAGCAGCTGGCGCGGCGGTCGCTGGAGCTGCCGGTGGCGCTGGCGAATGGACGGCCCACGATCCTGGAGTTCTACGCCGATTGGTGTGAGTCGTGCCGGACGATGGCGCCAGCGATGGAGGCGGTGGAAAGCCAGAACCGCGGGAAGCTGAATGTGGTGCTGCTGAATGTGGACAATCCCCGCTGGGGCCCGGAGCTGGATCGTTTTGAGGTGAACGGCATCCCACAGCTGGAGCTGTTCAACCGCAAGGGCCAACCGATCGGCCGCTCGCTGGGCCTGCGCAGCCCGGCGGAACTGGCCGCGATCACGATCTCCCTGCTCGACGGCAAACCGTTGCCGCGCCTGGCCGGCGTCGGCAAGAGCAGTGGACTGGAGCAGGGACCGCAAAGCAGCGACCCCGCCGCCGTCGGCCCTCGCAGCCACGGCTGACGACACACCCACCCTCACCGAGCCCGCCCATGGATCCCCGCTTCCGGGTTGAGCTGATCGCCGCCACCCCGAACCCGCAGCAGTGCGTGTACGCCGGCATGCATCAGGACTACAGCGAGGGCTTCGTGGCCGCCGACCGCGCCGACTGGCCGGATGAAACCAAGGCCGGTGAGATCTGCGTGAAGCGCCTGCTGGCCGGCGAACGCGGCCACTACGGCCCACTCGAGCACGCCCAGATTGTGCTGAACGTGGGCTGGTTCCCCCATTCGGTGATGCAACAGGCGCGCACCCATCGCGTGGGCGTGAGCTTTGATGTGCAGTCGATGAGATACACGGGCGACAGGATTCGCAAGGCCGCCAATGGTGAAATAGACCTGGAAGAAGTGTTCTACCTGCGGCCCGTGGGCGCCTATAGCGATAGGCAAGGCAAGAAATACATCTACGACGAAACGCAGCGGGCCATCGACCTGGAGCTGTGCCGCGCCGCAGCGGCGCGTTACCGCGACCTGCTGGATGCCGGCTACGCGGAAGAGCACGCCCGCGGCATCCTGCCGTTCGACTACCGCCAGCACTTCGTGGTGAGCTTCACGCTGCGCGCCTTCCTGCACTTCCTTGATCTACGGGCGAAGCTTGATGCTCAGCAGGAGATCCGCGAACTCTGCGATCTGATGTGGCCCCATCTGCAGGGCTGGGTGCCGCAGTTTGCGGAGTGGTACGAGAAGAGCCGGCTGCATAAGGCGCGGTTGGCGCCTTGAGGACGAAAGTCTGACGTGGACGAAAAGCCTGAGGCACACCAAGGAGCCAAGGGCTTAGCGAGACAGGCCATCCACATGCTCGACGTCTTACCCAGCCCTCTCAAACCACCGCTCGATCAAGTCAACGGCCATTGCGATTCCATCCTCCGCCCGAATCCGCTCACCGAGCGTGGTTGCCTTGGCGCGGATCGTGTCATCACTCACAACAACCTCGATGGCCTCACTCAGACGTTCAACAGTGAGCTTGCGCCGAGGGACGCACGTCGGCCCGACTCCCAGGTCGCTGACACGCCTGGCCCAGAAGCTCTGATCGCCCAGCACAGGCGTGACGATGGACGGCACGCCAGCCGACAAGGCTGCGGCTGTGGTGCCGGCGCCGCCGTGGTGCACGATGGCCGCCATGCGCGGGAACAACCAAGCGTGTGGGATTGACCCCACCATGTAAACGGAATCGGGCAGATCGTTCGTTGTGAGCCCGCCCCAACCGGAGGAGAGAACACCACGCTGGCCGGTCCGCTGCAGCGACTCCAGCACCAGCTCTGCCGTCGCCTCCGGGTTCCTGCTTCCCATGCTTCCGAACCCCACGTACACCGGAGCTGGCCCCCCTTCCAGGAAGGCCACCAGCTCTTCCGGCGGATGCCAATCCTCTGAAGGTTCAAGGAACCAATAGCCCGTGACATGGTTCCGGGAGGACCAATCCTGCGGCACCGGGATCACGTGCGCGCTGTATCCATACAGGCACAGGTGGCCCGCGCCCGCCAGCGCAGCGAACGGCCCCCAGAAGCCCGACGGCTTGAGCCCCAGAACCTTCACCCGAACGATCGCGTCCGCCGACCGCGACGATTGCCACAGCATCTGCTGGGTGACGCGATGGGACGCAGCGTTCGCCCAGGACGTGAGCGGCGTCTGAGGGACTGGCATGAGCACGCCAGGAAACGCGCTGGTTGGCGAAAACGGGTAGAGGTAGGCCTGCACGAACGGAACAGCAAGCTTCTCTGCGAGCGCCTGTGCAACGAACAGCCCGCCCAGGCCACTGACGATCACGTCGACGCCTTCGCAGGCGGCCAGACCATTCGTGGCCGCCTGGACCGCCACCCGTTCTGCCGACACCCCCATCGCGGCCATGATCTTCAGAACGTTGCCCGCTTCCAGGAGGTCATGCATCTCGCTGGCGATCGCCTCGGTGCTCACCCCCGTGTCGCAGAACTCCAGCCCATGAGCGCGGACGAGCTCGCCGAAGTCGCTGGATGTGACAACGCGAACGGAATGCCCCGCCTGCTTGAGCCCCACTCCGAGCGCAACGTGCGGTTGCACGTCGCCACGACTACCCAGCGCAATGATGGCGATTCGCACGTGTCCTCAATCCCGTGGTTGGTCTTTCCAACGCTAAAGATCAGCAGCGCACCTGAGCGCCTAGTCGAGCATAGATTCTGCGTTCCCGCCGTTTAAATCTGGATGCCAGAAGGGCATTACCCTATACAGAGACAGGCGATGACGCCCTTGACTTGCGGACAGAGAAACACGCCTCCAACTAACAACAAGGACGTGCTAGGTTGCCAAGGATAGTAGTTCTATTTCCATTCAAAAGTTGACTAAATTCCCCGCACCGCCCCCACCGCATCCTCCATCGAGTGACAACTCAGGCCACCAACCCCATCGGCTGGGCAAGCATAAGCCGCTGCTTGGCATTATTGGCCTAGTTGCACTGCTAGCAATTACTGTTCATGCTTGCGTGACAGATCAGAAGAAAAAAGAGATTCAACGCGCTGTTGCGAGAATGGACAAACTCGAAACAGATTGGAATTCTGATCTTCAGATTGCTACTGCGACTAGCAGGATTGCCCTTGCGGGGCCAGTAATGAAGCTACGCGAGCGAGAGGAGGAATTAGCCAGCAGGGAAGTCCCAGAGTGCCTTTCCAAGGCAAAGACCGCATTCTTGGCTCACATGCGTGCATCCATACAAGCCTTTACGTCGTTCATGGCAGACCGAGAATATACATCATCGGCTCACATGCTTGAAGCAGCAAAGCAAATTGAGACCTACAATAAGTCAAAGGTCCAGTGTGAGAAGCTTCTATAGCACAATGAATTAATGCCTCCTAAGGTCCGCGCCTCTACATGCTGAATGAGTCCACAATTCCTATGCCACGAGAAAGACTAGATTGAGCATAGATCGGTCACTAGAATCACGTCTTGCTCCTTCTAGCGCTTCCCCTGAGTGGCAGGCAGAGAGCCCGGGGCGGGGCAGCAGAGTGCTAGTGGGGGCCTGTCCACTCGAGGGGCCTGTAGGCATCATTAGCACAGCTTAGTGCTGGGTCTGATCGTTAAATGCTCCTGGAAATAACTCACTCTCTGGCACTCTATTTCTAGGTGATTCAGAACGCTTCCAGCGGCCATACCTGAAATCGTTTTCGACTCGTGAAACTAATGCCCATAGCTCGGTGCCATCTGCAGCCATGAATCGGACTGCTCCAGAGCGAACCAGTAACCGACGAAGCTCATTTGACTCAAATCCTCCAAGGTGGTGCTGGATCATCGGGAACGAGCGATATGGAAATTCAGAGAGGGAAAGCATGCCTATAATTGCCTTTTCTACAGATGTTTCGGTTGCATACTCTGCCATTAGCTTCTCCCGTTGTGCGATGATTTCTTCCTCAAACTTCCTTCGCTGAAAGCTAAGCTCTGCAGCCAGTTTCTTCCTTTGCTCGCGAGCGGCAAGGACAGCGCCAAAGATGGATGCACCGGCCGCAATAGCTGGTATTAACAATAAAATCCAAGCTGGCGTTGATGTGTTCATTGTTTAGTCTGTTGCATAACGCCAAGATCAGCGGCGGAAGAATCCTATACGCTCAACACGAATCTTTGGCTCCGGCCACTGCATCTTGATGTTGGGTGACATTCGCTTCCAGACTAGCTGCGGCCAATGACTAATGATTAACAAGCTTGTTTATCTTGCACAAAGACTCATCTGAGTATTCAACCTCAACCAAGCCGCTGTCAGGTAAAACTTGTATTCGCACACTCTTAGGATCACCCTTCTCTATCATAACTTGGAGAGGCGTGTCACTGCTCTCTCGAATAAAGTAGTGCAAAACAAAAAATGGATTGAAATTGACAACAGCAGCTGGTACTTCGGCTTGCGATGATTCTAATACATCGGCAACAGAAAACTGGGATAGCTGCCACTCGCTAGAATCACTTGACCTACTGAGCCTGCTTATCATCAGAAGATTTCGATGAAGATAGTTGAACGCTAGAATTGGACCGATCAGCTCAGGCCCTTTCTCGCTCAACTTCCAACAAACGAATGTTAGTGGAACTTTCGCGATCCGCTTACATGGATCAAGGCATATGATCTCAAAGCCTCCACCATAGGAAAAGTTGTGATTATCTTCTGAGACAATCTCAGAAAAGAGGGCATAGCCGATACGGGCAATAAGCTCTGCCATCCAGTTCTCAAACTCAGTAACCGATCCGTCAGAGCTTTTTACTCTGAAATCAAGACATTCGAGGAAATGATATTGTCCGCTGCCGGCATATTTGATCTTGGTATCTTTATCCAAGATTGTTTCGCCGGTGAGATAGTCTTGGATAAATTGATGGATTTGATCAGTCTGGCTGTCATAATGTGCGCCAAAGAAAATAAGGCTTACCGAGTCAAGCTCATAAGTGGTCAAGCCGGAGTTGCATATTAGTCGAAGAATTTCTTCACTTGAATAAGGCGGACTCAACTCTTTGGAGATTCTCCGAATCAAGTGTTGTGCAACAACCTTTGATCCTGACCATGCTACAGCCAAGCTATCGTTTACGCACACTACTTTTTGGCACAGACCGACTAGATGCAATGGAGTGGCTGGCTGATCCTCGTGAAATCGTGTTGGCAACTCGATTGGGTCAACCCTTTCAATTCCAGAGAGGAGGAGATCTCCGACGAGAAGCCAATACCCTTTGTGCTGGAATGAAGCGATGATCGTCATGGCTGATTTTGACCCAAGAGTGCTGGCTTGCAATGATACCTAGGTAGTCTTCATTATCGCCCAACGCCCCAGATCAGAAGCGGGCCAGGCCTCACTGGCATCATAAACATTTTATGATCCCGTCTTCTGCATCTGGATGTTGGGCAGGCATTCGCTTGTCAAGAAGATAACCTTCAAGTCAGGAACTGGGCGACTGGAACTAGGCCATGATGGTCACTCTTCTGACTGTTAACTGCAGGGCATCCAGAGAGAGCCCATTGCATGAACCCTTGTGCATCCGAGTTCTATGGCTTTCTTCAAGGCAGTCTCTCTGCTGAGGTAGGCGTATAGATTCCGGCCACTCTGATCATTGTGGTGATGAGTCTGTCCGCCATGGTCCCCTACGCGGAAGGGACCCATACCCTCCATGCCAACCCACCACACACCCATCACATTCACAGCAGCGATAAGGATGCCCATGCCCACCACGGAGGCATTGATCACTCCTATGGCCACGGCGCCGATGCTTAACACCCCCATAGGTACGAGGAGGCCGATGCTTGCGACGCTCATGGGGACAATACCGATCTAAAATGAACTGATTGGAGACCAAATCTCTGCAAATCAGACAAGCATCCGATGAAATTGATCTGGTATTCCATCCTGCTGCAATTCCCACCAATCTCACCGATAGCTGCATGGACTGCCACAGTGAGCTAATTCGTTGATGGCGACATGCTCCGAATCGAAGAAGCTGGCACGAAGATTACGGTCTGAGTGGCCTGCATCGATGCCCCTGAGATGGCATAGGCTACATATGTCAACCAATCCCGCGCCTACCTGTAAACTCTCTTGAGGCTCTTGTCTCCGGTGACGCTCCTCCCCTAGACGACTGGCAGCTATGGCAGCACCTTGGCGAAGATATTGGGGAAGTGAACCTGAACCTGGCGATGGTGGAGGCCAGCGAGGCGTTTTCCTACCGGCAGTAACTACAGCAGTGCAAGACAAAGGAGTATCTCGATGCTGAGTACGGGGCCTCCAGGAATCGCTTTGGGGTCTGGTCTGTACCAAGGGGGATTCCGAGGACTTGGGATTTCCGTCGGGCCCAGCGCTTCAGTGGATGATTCAGCACGGCCAGCCCCTCAGTGGCCCCGCGAGATCGCACTCTTGGTGACTGGCTTGAAGCTTGGGGAGGATTCAGCGAAACGCAGACAAGCCATACTCCTCTTGCAAAATAGATTTGGCCTCATCATTGTTGACAACAGACAGCAGAAGAGACTATAGAGTCTGACCCATTTTCGCCGGAGTCACCATGCTATGTGCCTCGCGCCTCCATCGGAAACCAGATGGGGCCTAATCTCAGTGAAGGTCCTTAGTCTATAAAATCGTTGAATCCACAATTCGGTGATCGTTATCCCCCTGCTCTTCATCAAGTTTTCGTTGACAAGCCAAACTATAATCGCGCCAACACAACTTAAAGACCCAGCAGCTATTGAAATGCCAAGCCTAGCTAGCGGCCTCTTTTTTTCATACAAGACACACTCCCTCCCCTTGTCTGACTTAATGTAATCTAATGCTTGCTGGCGCAATCGCGGCAGCTCTGCAACTTTAGATATCTTGTAATCACCAAAATCGGCGCTATCTAAAGCGTACTTTTTCCAGTGAATCCATTCTTGGACCTTTGTTTGTATTTTAATATTTCTAGCAATGAGTGAGCCCGTGCTAATGCTGGCTCCTTGGGAAAAAAAGCAGCACTCATAGATGCAGCTACTAGAGTGCACCCTGTCCCCACAAGGTCCGATGAGCTTGATGGACTAACCAAAACCTCTGCTTTCTCAGCAAGAAACATAATGATTATATCGTCGAGTGATAGTGATTCTGGGACGATCAGGCCAACTCTCTGAAGAGCCTTGACTTCTATCGGAGAAAGAGAGGAATTCAAATGCATTGTCGAGGCGGGACAATTGCCAAATCTATGCAGCTTAGGATACTGTTGACGCGCGTCAAGCTTGCCGGCAACCGCAGCCTCCGCCTTGGTGTTGAACGTCGCCTTCTTCGCCCCCTGGTCGGTTTGCTGTGCGCAGGCGGGTCCGGCACAAAACACGCCCAGGAGGCCATCAACGGTTGCGAGCTAGGAGCATGTCGCAGGTTGCGTCCAGGCCAGAGCGTTGTGGTTGAGCCCCTGTGATTCAGGGATGCCTGATCACAGCTCTGGCAAACTAAACCAAATCCTCAGGCCGGGGCCATCGATGCCCGGAACAGCTTGAGCAAGTTGTGCGTGGTGGCCATCAGCGCCCATTCTCCGTTCACCTTCTCCAGGCCCCGCAATCGGAAGCGATCCAGGCCCCTGGCGCCCTTGATCTGACCAAACACCGGCTCCACAATCGTTTTGCGCAGGGCGTAGACCGCCTGGCCGGCCTTGGACCGCAGCTTGCGATCCATCCGGTCCCTGGCATCGAGATCTCTGGGGGCGCGGCCCCGTAATGGTCTGGGCCTGTGGCCGTGCTGCTGCCGGCTGGTTGAGATGTAGGCCGCCAGTCCCTTCTCCTCGCAGGCCTCCAGGTTGGCGGCGCTGCAGTAGCCCGCGTCCGCAATCAAGGCATCGGGCAACCGGCCGGTATTGGCCTGAATCCGCTCCAGCATGGGCAACAGGTGCACCGCATCGCTGGGCTGGTTGCTCACGCCGATGGCCACGATCACCTGGTGATCACCATCCACGGCAGCCTGGGCGTTGTAGCCCTGAATCCAGCCGCCAGAGCCTTTGAGGATGTGGCTGCCTGGATCGGTGAAGTTCCGCTGCGCGCTGGGCCTGGGTTTGCCGGCTGCATCGGTGGGGAGCTGTCGGCACGGCATCGCCAGAGAATCACGATCGGCCGTCAGGGCAGGAGATTCCAGGCCTGCGGCCAAGGCTGTCTCGATCGCCAGCGTCTGGGAATCCTCCGTTCGTTTGCGGGCACCACGGCTGCGGCGTGCGGCCCGCTTGCTGCGCTGTTCGTCGCGACTGGCCTCGGCGTCCGCAGCCTGCTGCTCGGCTGCCTCGGCTTGTTCTTCCCGTTGACGGGCCTTGGCGGCGGCAGCATCCGCTTCCAGCTCCGCCTTGGCCTTGCGGATCCACTCCAACCGGCTGGCGCGGCGCTGCAGCTCTTCCGGCAGTTCATCGCCGCGTTTGCCCTGGCCGTGCCGCCCGTCCTCCTGGGCATCGATCAGCTCCGCCTTGCGCAACAGCGCCCGCATCTCGCCTTCCAGCTGCTTCTCGCTTTTCAGCATCCGCTCGTGGCTCAGGGCCTTGTGCTTGCTGGCATTGGCTTTCACCTTGGTGCCATCCAGTGCCACCTGGCGCAGGCTCACCAGTCCCGCCTTCTGGCAGAGCCGCAGCACCTGAACGAAGAGACCCGCCAGAGCATCAAGGTGGCGGCGGCGAAAGGCGCTGATGCGGCTGTGGTCCGGCTGCTGGTTACCGGTGAGCACCCGGAAGGCCGCGTCATCCCAGCAGGCCTTCTCGATCCTGCGGGAGCTGGACAGCCCGACGCAGTAGGCGTACAGGAGCAGCACCACCATCATCCGTGGGCCGTAGGCCTTCTCACCCCGGGGATCCTTCTGGCGGTAAACGGCGTGAATCGTCTTGAGATCGAGCTCAGCGGCCAGATCCAGCAGCAAAAACACCAGGTGGTTCTCCGGCAGCCACTCCACCGGTGACGTCGGCAGGAGCAGGGTCTGCTCGAGGTTCCAGGGGCGGAAGGACTTGGGTTGGACCATGCCCCATCCTCTCGCCCAGACCAATCGCAGTCACTGGGATCTGGGCAGATTCAGGGGCGCCTGTGGAGAGGATGCGGGCGGATCTATGCGCGACACGCTCCTAGGCGAATACCTGTCATTGACGTGTAATGGGAGATGGGCCCACTCGTTCCTTTTTTTGCAGAGCGAGGTATGGTCTCGATGTTTCGAAGTGCCAATTTACCAATGACTTAATGCTCTCCTTGTCCGTCCAACGCTCAAGATCAGCGGCGGGCATTAGATCTATGCATAAACAGCCAAGCATCGGTCCCCGCCTGCTGGATCTTGATGCTAGACCCCCATGCGTAGACCATAATGACGAAGAAGACAAAGCGCAACGTAGACGCAAAGGAGATACGCCTTCAGTTGATCTGATTTAGTCGAAATCCGCACAACATGCTAAAATCCTATAGTTCCAACCAGGGTTGAACAATCGTACTATTACCATGCTTGCGATCTTGGGTGGCAAATCTGAACAGTCGCTCCAGGGTAGTTGATCCTATGCCCTTAATCGATGCAAGACGACCAAGTTGAGTAATTGATGGATTCTGAAGAGCGTCAACCACAGCCCTAACGTGATTAGCTCTTAGGCCGGTTTTTGCTTTGATCTCTTCGGCTGTCATTTTCAGAAGAATGCTCTTAAAGTTAACATATAGATCATCTACAGCCGCTGGATCATAATGATAGATTTCGACTGGTATCCTGCATCTTGAGAGATATGAAGTCATGATTTCTTCTGATCTGCTCGAATTGATGCCTCCATGCTGAGCGCCCAAGAGCGGGAACGCGACTGATGTGATATTCTTGTCTTCATATGTATCAAGAAATCTTCTGAGCCCTGCATGAAGATACTCCTCCTTGCTTGGATTCTTCCAATGTTTCTTTGTTGGGAAATTCAGAATCCATCGCTCTGGATACTTAAAGAGCCATAGCTTTCCGATGTCGAGCAATTTCTTTTCGCAAATCTGAACATACTTTGCATTCATTTCAGGGTACCTAAGCTTGCACTCAAGGGCAAGTCCCGCACCCATAACACCTACACAATTAACAGTATTGACTACAGTTTGGCACTTGCTGCCAAAGATGTTGCCCTTAATTACTTTCAAGGTACTCATGTCAGAAGTAAAGACCTCTGTCCACAACAGAGTTGATTCGGGTTAATGTCGCAATCTGCGTCTGAGTCACAGTATTGCTACAAGCAATCATCTGTATAAATGAGGACTCAACGTGCGAATATACAAGAACTTCGGCGCACTTGCGACGCTTGCCATCCTCATAGTCGGACCAGAATCTCGCACGCAGGACATCTCTTGAACCAGATAGAACAGTTTCATCGTCGGAAAACAGCGTAGCATTAGAAGCCGCATTCCCATCTGTAAACAGATGAGGGTGGTTGCTGAGTACTTGAGTTGAAACAGCTAGCATTATGATATTGTCTTGAATTTCCCTCCTTCTATATAGCATTGGATTTCTAGGGCTCAGATAGAATGGCACATAATCATGAATGCTCCTATTATAGATCGGCTCAATTCTTTCGCGTCTAGCCTGAACAGAAGAATCAGATATATCTGCAATTACAACTCGATTTCTGGTTAGAACTGATTTGGCCAGCATTCCGCTCTTGAGAATCGATGCCAGTTTTTGTATATGTGTCATGTGATATAGATACTCAAACTCTCCAAGGATTAACCGGCGTGGCTTTTCATGAGCCAAAGATAAATGATAGTGATCGGCAATTCGAGAATCTCTTGTCCCGTCATCCCATTGGATAAGGGCGTCGAATCCCGATACAAAAAAGCGTGCGGTAAGCTTAACTATCCTGCCTGCCTTTAGCTTTCGGCTTTGGCCGCGCCCTGCGATGCCATGGTAGGAGTCGTTCTGCGTAGCGCCGTAGCGAGTCTCAATAACAGAGTCTCCAACCTGAAATTGACACGCCATAGTGGAACTGATGAATCAAAGTGCGGGGCTTGGGCTTTGCAAGAAGTCAGGGATGAGAATGTAGTTGAAGAATTTGGTGAGTCTAACGCTGCCCCTGAGTAGCAGGCACAGAGCCTGGGGTGGCGAAGCTGAAGGCTTGTGGTGGCCTGTCCACTCGAGGGGCGTGTTAGCGGGATTTTTAGGCTATGTCCTGAAACAATTCAGAGACTCGTGACGTGATTTCTGAAGTCGCTCCTGACAGTATCGGTCCCAAATACTCAGAGATGGTTCCTGCCATCTCCTCGCCAGCACTGTCAGCAAACCTTCCGCCAAGCTTTACCAAGACACCTTTGATAACACCACCGAATGTGCCATCGGGTGCGCCAGCCGCGACCAAGGCGGCCTTGACTGCCATCTGGTTTGCTGACGGCACGCAATCAACGACTAAGGCATTGAATGCATCCTTACTCAGCCTGACAAGGCTTGGCGAAAATGACCCATCCGTAGCGAAACCCAATCGCTGAAGCTTGTCTTTCAAATGGTCAAGAACAAGTGGGTTCTCAATCTCTAGGCAGAATAGATCTCCCTGCTTCAAAACATGAGGCCTAATCAGAGATCCCCTGAGGAGTTCGTCTAGTTGTGTCTTCCCAAGGCGACGCAGATCTCGTTCATAGACCAAGCTTCGCGCCTTTGATCGAGAGACTCTCAGCAACTGAATTAACCTATAAAGGCTTGGCTCTGAGTCGAGGTAGCCAATCCGAACCAAGCCCTCTAGAATTAGCAGATCAATCTCTCTTTTTGGGAGAGCGCCAAATGCAGGCTTGGCATACTCGGACAAGATGTACTCCAATGTAGCCCGACATGCTGCATCGTCTGCGTCAGCGATCGCCTCTTGAATTGTCATGATGACTGGGTACACCTTGGCAAGACCATTAGAAATCTAGCGACCATGGATCTCTACGTCTACAAACGGCGTACGCCATTTCCGCTAACGCTGCCCCTGAGTGGCAGGCAGGAAGCTTGTGTTGGCGAAGCATAGAGCCATTGGTGGCCTGTCCACTCAAGGGGCTTGTTATACTGATTGTCCACAACCTGCTATGTGGCTATTGCCCTGCTTGCCAGGTTCTGAAGTACTCATCCTTAAAAGAAGATCTCATCTTCTTGGCCGCATTGCCAGCAAAGCCATAGTTAATACTTGCTCCAGCTACGGCGCCGACAACTGGAATAAACTTTGCAGCCTGCTTCGTGGTAATGGTTGCGCCAAGCTTCGTCGCCACTAGAATAACAAGCTTAAGAATGTAGTTGCTATATGCACCTCTCTTTCCGGCAATAGCCGCGGCCCTTGCGAGCTGCTGACGGATCGCCGCCTGGGCGACACTATCAAAGCCCAATGCGCAGAGGTATATCTCTACGGTTCTCTCCCGCTGCAGCGTGTTGGAGACGTCAAACCCATTAAGCACAGCCAGCCTCTGATTTAGTCGATACAATTGTGCAGCCATGTTGGCGATATCCACCCCACCAAGAGTTATTGCCGTGGCAACACCTCCGGATCCAGCCGTGGCTCCACTAATTGCGCTATACCTTGAGGCCAAGCCAGAGTATTGGAGCATAATATCTTCGATACGCCAATAGTTCTTGGCCTGCTCCCTGAAGTCTTCAATTGAATCAACTTGGAGGCCCGCTGAGCGAGCGTCTCCAATGACGTCCTCTGGTTTTATGTCAATTACAATTTCCTTGAGCTTGCGAATTGCACTACGCGGGTCAAAGGGATCCATAAGCGCGGCGAGAGCTATTCAACAAAGCATACATCTGTATAGCGCTCCAGATCAGAAGCGGGCATGAATCTCGGCGGAGAAATCAGCCTTTGCTCCCGTCTTCTGTATCTGGATGTTAGGTGGGTCATGCTTGTTGACTTGCTCTACCCACAATTCTGAGGATTCCCTTGTGGTTGAATCGCGGTTGACGAATCCGGTATGAAATCTCATATAGCCATGGCATCCAGAAGCTAAGCGATGCATGTATCGCGACCAAGTCGCGCCGTTGAATCAGAGACCACTCTGGATGTGAGTGCGCATAGATTAATGTCTTGTCTTTTGGATGGATAGTTGCTGAACCGTCCTCGTGCTTCTCGAAGATCGCTTCATGATAATGAGGCACCTGATGAATTAGCCGATTTCGTAATCGGAAAATTCTAAATAAAAGCAACACCCGCTCGTTCTTCCGATCCACTTCTAGCCTAAATTCTGAGATTAGCGGTATTAGCAGTCCCAGCTTCTCCTCGATCCTCAAGCGAAGGTAAGGACTGGCATAAGCCTCATAATTGTCTCCAAGAAGGCGGCGAAAGTGCCGGATGTATGCGTGATTAAGTCTGTACTCAATTGCCGCACAGACTGATACTACATAGGCAGGCAGCAAAGGATGTTCATCAATCGGCGTACTATTCGGCTGTCTTATCAGCGAAAGAAGCTGATCAGCGGCAACTCGTGTGTTTGGGGATTCCTTTTGCATGTGGACTTCAACTTGATAACCTTTTGAAACGGGCTTAATCATGTTGACGAGCCTTTGGAAAAGCAGATCTACTGAGGTTACAGCTGTGGCCGAAAATGATGATCGTTCATCAGCCTGTGTCACAGGATGGCTACAGCTTCTAGCAGTTGCAGTTCGAGCCCTGCCCTGCGACCACTAAATTAAAATAATCTAACACAGAAACGTTGGGTGGATTCATGCACGCGTCGTACTTCCATGCCACCTAACGCCAAGAGCAGAAGCGGGCAGGGAAATACGACCAAGAATCATCCTCTGCTCCCGTCTTCTGCATCTTGCTGTTAGCAATCACCTTCTCGCCTCAGCAATTTTTGTTTTCCACGTGTTGAGCCATTCTGCAGATTCAGATTCGCTCTTGAGCGCATAGATGTCTAATGGAAAGTCTGTTTTCTGCTCTCTCGATTGATGAGTCCAAAGACTTGTGCCTGCATCTTCTGAAAGATGGATCTCAGATCCTCCAGAGACAAGAACGTAGTATAGGTTCTCTTGCTTCAACGCATCAAGGTAGTGCATCCGCATCAAGGTCACGGGTTCGGATATGTCTACGTCGTTACCGAGGATAGGCTGAGCCCACCGCAGGAGCTGAAAGTACATTTCATTGTTTCGGTGTCCTTTTACGGTGGTTAGGAGCCCGCGTGTGCGACCTGTCGGGTACTCTGCAACGTAGTAGCCGATTAGGGGCTGTTCGAAGGCTACTTTTCTGCCCACTCGGAACTCGATCCAGCTGAGACGGGAGATCTCGAAGTTGTAGATCGGTCCGCCATCCGAGGTCACCTCAATGCGTCTGTCGGTGTACTTGTCGCTGTCGACTTTCTCAAGTAAGGCCCGCACTTCAATTTGGGGCATCAAAGCGACGATAGCTGCCTTGGCTTGCAGATCAGCTGCTCGGTATTGAGCAACGCTCGCAACAACGCTTCCCGTCGTCAGCACAACGCCGAGAATTGAAATGATCGTAGCGAATCGCTCTGATTTCATAGTGATTGCTAACGCTCAAGATCAGAAGCGGGCAGCTCCTCTTGGTGATGAAAGAGTATACCTGCGCCCGTCTTCTGCATCTGGATGTTAGACGAGCTTGCTTGGGTCAATAGCTCTCACCGTATATGGCATGGTCTAACCCATAGCCGCCGCTCCTCCATCAAGCGAAGCCACCCCCCGTACATAACTGGCTACTATGGAATCCAGCCCACCTAGGCACTCCAGCACCGCTCCCACATAACTCTGCTGCTGCGGTCTGGCCTTGCTGGTGGCCACTCTCCTGCCCGGTATGTTAATCCCGATCTGGGTAGAGGAGATGTGGGGAACCCAATAGAATGTTGGCAATTGCAATCGCAATCACATGCAAGAATGCTCTGTTTTTTTGGCTGGAGATGGCAGTGTCTTTGCAGACCCTAGGCGATGCCATGCATACGAAGAACTCCTCAAGTCTTTGGGGCAGATCGACCGGAACTCGCTTTCAGCTCTTCGCTCCGGACAGCCCGCTTCGTTGTTGAGCTGGGTCGATGAGGCGGAATCTGGCGAGAAAAAGTTGGACAGGATGCTGGCACTATACTACTTAACTTACAGGCTATTTGGAGAGCTAGATAATGTTAATGAGCTGCTGAGTGACGCCTTCTCTTATGAAGTCTCTGGCTGGAAAAGCAAGTATGGGGGCATTGCCAGGGAGCTCGTCAATCTTCCGGGGAATTCTAGCAAGGAGGATGTCTGGAGGCTTTTACGAAAATACGATTCAAACAGGATCTCCTGCGTCCTAGAGGCTATCGAGGACTCAGAGATTCCCCTCAGGATTTATAAGATGATCAAAGAATACCTCCCTTGATGCCGCGTTCACGCTGTTAGTTACCGGGATATGTCTGTCCGATGGCTTCAACTACCCCTTGTTCGCTGCGAAAGCCTGCTTGCATCCACTGTGCAGCTCCCCTACCCTCCGGATAAACTGTCCGACTGTTCGACCTAACCTGCCAGTGGAGGGAGTGGCTGCAAGCCCCGACTCAGACAATGTTCGGAGTACCTCAAGCCGGGCCTACAGTTTCTGACGCAGCGGGCAAGGCTGAGTGAGGGATTAGTCCTATGCACGCTGCTGAATGTACATTTGATCTCTTTCAAAGCATGAGAAACGATGGACAGTTGAGACCCTGATAGCGCGGTCAGCCATGACAACGAACTCAATTTCACCACCAATTCCGTCTCGTTCCGCAAGTGGCTTACCGTTGTCATGGCGTTGCTGTTCCAAGACTATTTCGACCATGTAATCAGGAAAGCGAATGTCGTCAGTTGGTTCGATTGAAATGACTGGCTTGAATCCAAGTGCGTCGGGAAGCCTGTCAGGCTCAAACCTCTTCTCCGACCGATATGCATACCCAATGTACCGCTTCTCGGCCGCTGAGTATCCAAAATGGTAGATCGTCACAGTCAATCCGTCCAGTCCGCCCTCTGCGTCGACTGAGGTTCGGAAGATGACGGGAGCAATGGAGTTCAGTTCTTCAATCGATGTGGAGGCCAAGTGAGATCGCAGATACTCAAACCATCCGTTGATGAAGAATCCGTGACCAGTACCAGCAACGAGTAACTCGGACTCATCCATGGCCAGAAACTTCCTTTGAAAGGCGAGTGGCAGGCGATCTTTCGCGCCAATCACCAGTGTGTCCATGGCGATGCAGACCTGGTCAGGCTGAAGCGCGAATACAAGTGCAGTCATGGATTCAGATCAGAGGCCTAACGCTGCCCCTGAGTGGCAGGCAGAAAGCTATTGCTATCGAAGCAGAATCGACGGCGGCCTGTCCACTCCAGGGGCTTGTTCGAAGGTGTCGCATCTTCACTGGCAGCGCTTGCGGATCTTCGCCTCGCCCGCAGAGCTCAAGTCACCTCAGCCACACATCTCACACAGGCGCTCAATCTCAGTCCAAGGGCCGAGACGACCTTCAGAATGGTGTCAAAGCTCGGACTGGGCGAAAACGCAGAAAGATCATGAGCCGTGAAGAAGAATGTTGCTTTTTGGGAAAGCCTCTGTATTGTGGCACAGATAAGCCGCCAGTCGCGCTCCCCTTTCTGATTGATTGGTAGCGTCAATGTATCAAAACATTCGCAAAGCAGATGGGGGTTCCTACAGCGAGGAAGAAATAGTTTCGGGCGAGACATTATCTAGCCCTCCCAATGCAAGTGCACCAGAGAAAGATTGTGAGGCCAGCGACAACCCTGAAGGCGTAGATTGTGATACTGACGAAATTGAATTGGAGATGAAAAAGATGAAGCTAAGGCAAATGAGATTAGAGATCGATCGAGAGGTGTTAAAGCTTGAACAGGATAAAATGTATGCGCAAATTGCCCATGAAAAGGAGATGTTGAGTCTAGAGACTGATAAAGGCAGAGCTCAATTTCAATTATCTTACTATAAAACACAGCAAGACAGGTATTGGCAAGACCTTTTCGATGAAAAGAGAAGTAGACGGAGGCAAGAACGCGTATACTTCTCATTCAGGATGCTAGTCAGTCTGCTACTAGTCATAGCTGGCCTTTGGCTTCTTTCACGCGGAGATAGCCTTGGGGCCTATCTACTTGGAACTGGGGCGGGCTCAGTAGGTCTCCACTCAGCTTCAAATGTTTTTGGCAACAATACTCAGAACATTAGAAAAGAAAGCCATGAATCTACAGATGTTGACAAATCTCTCCCAAGACTAAATGGAGGATCATAAAGATGGCATACCAAATGAGGCGCTTCCTTGAACTTCTAGCATTAAGTAAGCCAACTAGTCCAAAGTTTCTTCTCCAAGCAATTGTTGTATCACTTGTACTCGCTGCAATCGTTAATAGATTCGTCACGACAGGTGTCATGTCCACTGACAAATATGGATCGATTGGTCAGTCTTTACTTTTTGCCGCAGGCGCTTTTACCTCGATATTCATATATCTTCTTGAACAAAGTAAGTCCGAGAAAGTTAGCGCACTTTCCGAGAGTACAGATCAAGGATCTGATTACAAAAGCTTTATTAACTCTTTGTCTAGTCCTTCAAGAAAGACGGATACTAAAAATGGAGAAAGTAGATCTAGTGAAGTTATTTTATTTGAACCGCATTCGTTTGATGAGGTTCCTCCGATTGTATCAAGTATTGACCAAGGAAAGGCAGCGATAGTTAATCTTACATTGATGGAGCCTGATCAGGCTCAACGATCTGTCGACTTTATTGCCGGCGGAACATTTAGTTTAGGTGGTCATCAAGAAAGAGTGGCCGAATCAGTTTTTTTCTTTGCACCCCAAAATATGGAAGTTTCAACCATGAACCATGAGCAGCTTAAGTCGAGTGACTCAGCACAGTATCAAAAGGTTCTTGCTGAGCCGCTGGGAGAAACATTAGATCTTAGTACTGGGTCGCCTACTGAAATCCCAGTCTCGAACAAGGATAATCCTCAGGTCTCTGAAGAAAAGTTAATTGATAGCTCTAGTGAGCCAAATGCAGACTTGGCAAATGATGTGGGGTGACGAATGCAAGACACTCGAAATGTAGATAGCCCACAATATACAGCAAATAGAAAGATCATAATTGTTCTTTTGCGCATTCTGCCTGGCTGTCTTTAATGTCTATCAGGCCCATTCTGTATTCAAGTGTTCCAAAGGCGCCTAAGTCGCCCACATACACTCTTCACCACGCAAAAGGTGATTATCAAGATATGGCCAATATTAAGACGAGCTACTGTGCATCTATTTCCAGCCAACCAGAAATGACTTCTGACCACTCACATGCAACACAATCTCATGCATCATGGCTACGCCTGCTTGCTATTGATGGATCAGAGGCCTTACGAACTGCACTATTAGTGCCGATGTCAGATTTGCCAACCTGCTAATGAAAACTGGTGAATTTCTCGATCCTTCGAACTTGTTATTGGACAGTTCTGCAAACCACACCCCATAGCCGCTCCCCTTCTGCAAACCACAGGAAGAAGGCCTCCACAAGCATCCCGCAAGCCTGATTCTGAAGCGGTTTTGGCCAGCCTGCTGAGAGAAGCCACCGTGGTTCGCGGGTCAGATAACTACTGTGCATGACGATACACAGCCTGCTGGCTTCTTCTGATGGGAAGGCTTCTTGAACCACACGTTTGAAGCGATGGAATCGGTTCAGCTCTCTCACCTTCTAAGCCCATAAACAGAACACACATGCAAGCCATCGACCTGCTCCACAACTCCCCACTCCCCGAATCCCCATCAAACCTTCGCCAACGTCACCCGCTCCGGCTGGTGCTGGTACTTCCCGGCCCGGTCGCTGTAGGTGGTCTGGCAGGGCTCGCCCTCAAAGAACAGCAGCTGGCAGATGCCTTCGCTGGCGTAGATGCGGCAATCGGCGCCGGAGGAGTTGCTGAATTCCAGGGTGAGGTGGCCTTCCCAGCTGGCTTCAGCGGGGGTGGTGTTCACGATGATGCCGAGGCGGGCATAGGTGCTCTTGCCCAGGCAGATCACGGTGATGTTGGCCGGCACCCGCAGCAGCTCCAGGGCCACCCCCAGTCCGTAGGAATGGGCCGGCAGGATGAAGTAGTCGCCGTCGTCGTCGTGGTGCAGGGGCGCCGGCTCCAGGTTGGCCGGATTGAACCGCTTCGGGTTCATCACCGTGCCCGGCACATGCCGGAAGATCAGGAACTCCTTGGGTGAGAGCCGCAGGTCGTAGCCGTAGGAGGAGCAGCCGTAGCTCAGCACCGGCGCTGTGCGGTTCTCGGCATCGAGGTGGCGCACCAGCGTGGCCTGGAACGGTTCGAGCATGCCCGCCGCGGCCTGTTCGTTGATCCAGCGGTCGCACTTGAGCATGGGGTCAGCAGTTGCGGCGGAGCTGGGTCACCTGGTCGGCCATCGCCAGCAGCGCGGGCGGCATCGATGGCCCCGTGAGGATCACATCGAGATGGGCGGGCCGTTGCTCCAACGTGGCCTCCACCTCCGCCGCCGGCAGGTAGCCCAGCGCGATCGCCAGCCCCAGCTCGTCGAGCACCATCAGATCCACCGCCCCATCCAGCAGCTGGCACCGCGTGTAGCCCCACACCTCCAGCACCGCCTCTTGCTCCTGGGCACCGGGCCCCTCGGGCTCCGCGGCGGCCGGTTCGGTCAGGCAGGCGGGCATGGCGGGCCGCAGCCACTGCAGCCGGCCGCATAGCCACAGGCTGCGCTCCAGCCCCTGATCCACGCCGCCCTTGAGGAACTGGCTGATCAGCACCCGGCTGCCCAGCCCCGCGCTGCGCAACGCCTGGCTGAACACGCCGGAGAAACTGCCGCGAAACGGCGCCGTGTGCACCTGCAGCTGGCCTTCGGTCTGGGCGGGGGGCACCAGGGCCAGCGGGCGCGGTGCCACGGGTGCCGTGGGTGCCACAGGGGCTACGGGCGCAGCCGCGGCCGCGCCATGGGGGCGCCCCGGGCCGTGGGAACGGGGGCCACCGGCAGGGCCAGCACCAGAAGGCCCACCACCGCTGGGCATGGAGGGGTTGAGCAGGCTGGCCGTCATCAACACCCCGGTGGATCGCGAAGCCGAATGTAGCGGCGCCAGGCCCCGAAACACCAATCGCACACCACCCCTAGTGTGTAGCCCTGTACTACTTTGCGGAAATCCCGTCGGCACTGGGATTCTGCAGACGGATGTCCACAGGGAACCGTCCAGTTAGTGTGATCGGCTACATGGAGCACGGAAGTCGATCCGTAGCTTCCAACCACTTGTCCAACCGTCATGGTCGGCGCGATGCGCGGATTCAGCCGCACCAGCACCACCCCCGCGCCCGTCACCAGCGGCTTGGCCTCCTCCGCCAGTGGCTCCAGCACCCTGCTGGACGTCATGCGTGGGCTGAGCGGCTGCACCAGCGAAACGGTGGAGCGCGGCAAAACGATCTTTTTCCCCGGCGACCCGGCCGAGCGCGTCTACCTGCTGCGCCGTGGCGCCGTGCGGCTGTCCCGCGTTTATGAGAGCGGCGAGGAGATCACCGTGGCCCTGCTGCGCGAGAACAGCCTCTTCGGCGTGCTCTCCCTGCTCACCGGCCAGCGCTCCGATCGCTTCTATCACGCCGTCGCCTTCACCCGCGTCGAGCTGGTGGCCGCCCCCGCCAGCTCCGTGCGGCGTGCCATCGAGCAGGATGCCAGCGTGGGCCTGCTGCTGCTCCAGGGCCTCTCCTCCCGCATCCTGCAGACGGAGACCATGATCGAGACCCTCACCCACCGGGACATGTCCTCGCGGCTGGTGAGCTTCCTGCTGGTGCTCTGCCGCGATTTCGGTGTCCCCGGCACCGAGGGCATCACCATCGATCTGCGCCTGTCGCACCAGGCGATCGCCGAGGCGATCGGCTCCACCCGCGTCACCATCACCCGCCTGCTCGGCGACCTCCGTCAGGCCGGCCTCGTGCAGGTGGACCGCAAGAAGATCACCGTGTTCGATCCGGTGGCCCTGGCCAAACGCTTCAGCTGAAGGCCCGCGGCCGATACTGGACCCCCTCGCCCTGAATCGTGTCCGGCTGGCTGCTGATCCTGGCCCTGCTGACCCTCGGGGGGGTGCTCGCCACCCTCGGCGATCGCCTCGGCAGCCGCGTCGGCAAGGCCCGGCTCAGCCTCTTCAACCTCCGCCCGCGCAACACCGCGGTGCTGATCACGGTGCTCACCGGCAGCCTGATCAGTGCCGTCTCGCTCGGCCTGATGCTGGCCGTCAGCCAGCGGCTGCGCACCGGCCTGTTCGAGCTCGACAGCCTCGAGCAGAAGCTGCGGGACAGCCGCGACGCCGTCCAACGCAGCGATGCCGCCCTGAAGCGCAGCCTCTCGGCCCAGCGCGACGCCCAGCAGGCGGTGGGCCGGGCCGAACGGGGCCGCCAGCAGGCGCGCCGCCAGCTGGTGGCGGTGGAGCAGCAGGCGGGCCGCCTGCGCCGTGAGCTGCAGCCGCTGCAGAACCAGCAGCAGCAGCTGCTGCGCCAGCGCGATCGGCTCAACAGCGACATCCGCGCCCGCGACCAGGACATCCGCCGCACTGAAGCGGAGCTGGCCCGCGTGAAGGGGCAGATCGCCTCCGGCCAGGCCGAACTCAAAGATCTGGAAACCAAGCTGATCGCCCTGCGCCGCGGCGATGTGGTGATCAGCAGCGGCCAGCCGCTGGCCACGGCCAAGGTGAGCGTTAAGCAGCCGGGCCAGGCCCGTGCCGCCATCGATGCCCTGCTGCGCCAGGCCAACCAGTCGGCCTTTCAGCGGGTGCTGCCGGGGGAACCGGTCAACCGGCCGATCCTGCTGGTGCCCCGCGAAGACATCGCCAAGCTGGAGGCCCTGATCCAGAAAGGTGGCAACTGGGTGGTGAGCATCCTCTCGGCCGCCAACGTGCTGCGCGGCGAGCAGCAGGTGCTCGGCTTCCCCGACCTGCGGCCCAACAAGCAGGTGATCCGCCAAGGCGAGGTGATGGCCACCACGCGGCTGGAAGGCAACGAGATCTCGCCCGAGCAGGTGCGCAACCGGCTCAACCTGCTGCTGGCCGCCTCCTTCGCCAAGGCGCAGCGGCAAGGGTCGCTGGTGGATGGGGTGCAGTTCGATGTGGCCAGCTTCAACCAGCTGGGGCGGGAGCTGAGTGAGCGGCCGGCCGGGCAGGCCGTGAGCCTGGAGGCCGTGGCCGTGCGCGAGGCCGAAACACCCGATCCGGTGGTGCTGGAGATTCGCCGCCTCGATGGCGGCCCCACGCCCCCCTCCTCGCCGAAGCGCCCCTCATGAGCCCCACGCCGGCGGCCGCCGCGTCACCACCACCAGAGCCACCGCCAGAGCCGCAGCCAAAGGCCCTGCCGCTTCCCGCCCATGGCCCCCTCGCCGCTCTCGATCCGGGCCGCTGCAAGTGCGGCCTGGTGCGCTGCGACCCGGCACGGCGGCAGGTGCTGGCCGCCCTGATCCTGGAGCCGGAGCAGGCGCTGGCGCAGTTGCGCGCCTGGCAGGCCGAGGGCGCCGTGGCCGGCGTGGTGCTGGGCGATGGCACCGGCAGCCGCCACTGGAGCCAGCGCCTGGCGCCGCTGCTGCCCCTGCAGCTGGTGGATGAGCGCAGCACCACCCTGGAGGCACGGCGGCGCTTCTGGCAGCTGTTCCCGCCACGCGGCTGGCGGCGCCTGTTGCCCGCAGGCCTGCGCCAGCCGCCCGGCCCCTGGGACGATGTCGTCGCCCAGCTGCTGCTCGAACGCCACCTCGGCCATCCGCTGAAGCGGCCCCCATCCCTGCCGCCGGCCGCCTTCTAGAAGCGCGCCCGCACCGTGAAGGCGTAGTCGCCGCCGGGCTCCAGCTGGTAGTCGGCCTTGAGCAGAAAGCGCAGCAGTGCGTCCTGGATCAGGGCACGACCCAGCGAGGGCTCCACCGTCAGCTCGCCGCGATCGAACGCCCAGCGGAAGGTCCAGGCGAAGCCTCCGGCCACCACCTCGCCCTCCAGCAGCTTCTGGGTGAAGCTCTGGTGCAGCACCCGCAGCTGGGCGGTGGTGGCGGGAAGACGGCTCACGGAGGAAGGAAACGCACGGAGTCAGACGGGAGGCGGAGGCGAAACCATCAACATCAGCCGGGCGGAGGCACCCGGCTCAGCCTCAGGCCGTTGTGGGCTGAAAACTGTTCAGACGATTACCGGCCCGTTCATAGCCCAGCCGCTGGATCACCCCCAGCCCCGCCAGCACCTCGTCGAGCACCGCCTCCACGCAGGCCTGCTCGCTGGGCTCGAAGCGGCCCAGCACGTGCGAAATCGTGCGGGCCTTGCGCGTGACCGGGTCATCGGCCGGGGCGCTGATGCCGATGCGCAGGCGGGGAAACTCTTGGCTGCCGAGATGGCTGATCGTGCTGCGCAGGCCGTTGTGGCCGCCGGCACTGCCGGCCAGGCGCAGCCGCAGGCGACCCAGCGGCAGGTCCATGTCATCGACGAGCACAAGCATCTGGTCAGGACGCAGGCCGAACCAGTCGAGCGTGGCACGGATCGACCGGCCGCTCTCGTTCATGTAGGTGGTGGGCATCAGCAGCCGCAGGCGCTGGGCCCCCTGGCCCACATCCGCCAGCAGGCCCTGCAGGCGCGCATTGGCGCGAAAGCTCACCCGCTCGCGCGCCGCCAGCCGCTCCAGGGCCATGAAGCCCACGTTGTGGCGCGTGCGGGCGTACTTGTCGCCGGGATTGCCCAGGCCCACAACCAGCTGGAGGTCGCCCGTGCGGGCCTCACCGCCCGGCGTGGAAGAGGCGGTCATGGCCGTGGCGGAACGAAGCGGCGGAAGCAGAGTGGCAGAAGCGAGGCGTTGAACTCAGGCGGCCGCCGCAGGCGGTTCGCTGGCAGCAGGGGGTTCAGCCGCTGCGGCGGAGCTGGCTGCTGGAACGGGAGAAGCAGTGGTGATGGCCTGTGCAGGTGCAACAGTCTCAGCGGCGGGGGCGGGAGCCTCTTTGATCGCCACGCTGTTGGCGGTCACCACCGTGTCGGCTTCGGAGTCGATCGCCTTGCGGAACTCCTGCTCGAAGTTGCTGGAGGCCGACTGGAAACCCTTGAGCGTGCGCCCAAGGGTGCGCCCCAGCTCGGGCAAACGCTTCGGGCCGAACACCAGCAGGCCGATGGCCGCGATGACCGCCATTTCCGGCAGCCCGATCCCGAAGATGTTCATGCAGCGGAGCCTGGGTCAGGAACTGAGGCGAAAACAGGCGGCAAAGCGGCAGGCCCGGCAGCCTGTGCCGCCGGACTCTTAGGCCGGAGGATTCAGAGGCAGATCAGCCGAGGCCGTTCCAGTTCACGGTGATGCCGTCGAGCAGCAGCGACTTGTTGTACAGCTGCAGGATCACGAGCAGGAACACCAGGAACAGCACCATGAAGATGCCCATCACCGGCGTGGTGCCCCAACCGGGCACCACCTTGCCGTACTCGGAGTTGAGCGGGCGGAGCAGGTTTCCCAGTGGGGTGCGTTGCGCCATGGCGGGTGAGCCTCTCGGACACATGGATGGGGATCGTTACTGTAAGGGTCGAGGCGGAGACCGGCGCGGTCACTGTCGAGAGTTGTGATCCACCTCCGCCACCCCCAGCAGCCGCCCCTTCCTTGACCGAAACCTCCTCCCCCGCCCTGTCGATCGCGATCACCGTGCTGGTGGCGCTGCTCGCCCTCACCGGCTTCGGGGTCTACCTCGCCTTCGGCCCGCCGTCCAAGGGCCTCACCGATCCGTTCGACGATCACGACGACTGATCCTGAGCGCGCGCCAACCGCCGCACCCGCAGCTGGCGCAGCTCCCAGGGCCTCAGCAGCGGTTCTGCAGACCCGTCGTCCACGACTCCATCCATCCGCGCCTGAGCGCCACCCTGCACCGGCCCGATCACCTGCCACCCCGCTGACAAACCGAGCGGCTGCCGGCAGGGCGAGAGGTTCTGCACCGTGAGCCGCACCACGCCCGGCTCCGGATCCGGCGCGATCACCACCGGGTCGAGCTGGGCCGAGCCCAGGCCAAGCGCCGGTGGTGGCGTGGCCGCTGGCTCGGCCGCTGGGTGGCACCAGGTGGGGGCGCGAAACGCGCGGGCCGCCGCCGGAACCGCCGCCTGACGCCACCCATCCGCGCAGGGCATCAGCGCGAGCCGCAGGCGCTGCAGGCCGTTGTCGGCGCCAGGATCGGGCCAGGTGGGGCCGCGCAGCAGCGATACGCCAAGGCGCTCCGCCGTGCCCGACACGCCCTGCGGCCCATCCAGCAGCAGCGCCAGGCCGCCGCGCTCCGCCTGGCTGCAGGTCCAGGCGACCGCCGGCACCTCCCAGCGGGCCTGCTCACGGGCGGTGCAGGGCACGGCAGGACGCTCCAGCACGCCCGCCGCGGTGTCCGCCGCCCAGCGGCAGGCCCGCTGTTGCAGCGGCACCTCCAGCTGGAGCAGCTCATGGCGCTGGCGCCAGTGCACCCGCAGCACCAGCTCCAGCCAGGGGCTGCCCGCCAGCAGGCGCAGATCCAGCCGCAACGGGCTGGCCCCGCACTGCCCCCGTGCCACCAGACGCACGCACAGGGGCCCCTGCTCCACCAGCTCCAGCGCCGGCTCCCACTCCAGCGGCAGCGGGTGCTCGCGGTGGTCCGCCGCCAGATCCCAGGCATCCCAGAACTCACCCCTGTCGCGCCAGCGGCGCCACTGCAGCGGTGCCGCCAGCTGGGGCTGCCCGTCGGCGCCGCAGAGCTGCTCCAGCCCGCCCGCCCCCAGTTCCGCCGTCAGCAGGCCGTTGCCGATCCGCCAGCGCCCCTCCCCGAGCGACGCGCTCCACACCGGCGCCTGCACCTCCTGCGGCGGCGCGGCTGGCGCCACTGCCGGCAGCGGCCGGCGCTCCAGGGCCAGGGGCGTCAGCCCGGCCGCAGGCGGCAACTGCACCCAGCAGCCGCCTCCCGCTGCCACCTGCTGGGGCAGGGGCCGCTGCGCGAGTGTCCAGCTGCCCGCCGGCAGCCGCAGCGTCAGCGCCGCCGCCGGCAGGGGCTGCAGCCGCATCACCCACCAGGGCTGGCCGGCCAGCGGGGCCTCAGCCGCCGGCGCCCCTCCCTGCAGCCAGGCCAGCAGCAGGCGATCGCGGCGCTGCCGCGCCTCTCGGCGGGCCCGGCGCCACTGCGGCTCCGCCTGCTCGAACACCTCCGCCACCGACGTGCCCGGCAGGATGTCGTGGAACTGCTGAAACAGCAGCGTGCGCCACCCGGCACGGGCCGAGCCAGCTGCCTGCGTGTCGCCCTCCGGCGCCGTGACTCCCGCCGCACCAGCCCACAGCAGCGCCGCCGCCAGGTCGGCTTCGCGCAGCAGCCGCTCCAGGGTGCGGTTGTGGCGTTTCTGGTCGGGCCGGCTGGTGGGGCAGGCGCGGTGCAGCTCCAGGTAGAGCTCGTCGCGCCATACCGGCAGCTGGGCGCGGCAGGGCTCCAGCCGTGCCAGGTAGGGGCGCACACCGCCATGCACCTGCGGGGCAGCGGCGGGCTGCTGCTGCCACAGCGCCAGTTGCTCGTACATCTCCGCCGTCGGGCCGCCGCCGTGGTCGCCCACACCCGGCAGCCAGAGAGCTTCCTCGTGGCCGGTGGCCCGCTGCCACTCCAGCCGGTAACGCTCCATCGCCAGCGGATCGCCGCCGGTGCCGATCGGGGCGGTCATCAGCGCCAGCACTTCGGCGCCGCAGCGCCCCCGCCAGCGGAACAGCCGGTGCGGGAACGGATTCGTGGCATTCCAGGCCAGCTTGTGGGTGCAGAACCAGCGCACCCCGGTGGCCGCCGCCACCACCGGCAGACCGGCGCCGAAGCCGAAGCTGTCGGGCAGCCAGGCGAGCGGGTGTTCCCACTCCGGGAAGGTGGCGCGGCTGTACTCCTGGCCTTCCTCGAACTGGCGCAGCAGCGACGCGGTGCCGATCAGCACGGCATCGGTTTCCACCCAGGGACCATTGAGCGGTTCCCAGCGCCCTTCCCGCATGCGGGCGCGGATCGCGGCAAAAAGCTGGGGGCGGTGCTGCTCCAGCCAGGCGTAGAGCGCCGGGGTGGAATGACCGAAATGGAGGGACGGGTCGCGCTCCATCAGCGCCAGCGTCGAGCGGAAGGTGCGCTCGGCCGCCTGCCAGGTGTCCGCCACCGGCCACAACCAGGCCAGATCCAGGTGGGCATGGCCCGCCACCTGAAAACCACCCGGCGGCGCCAGCACTGCCCGGGCCCGCGCCGCCGCCGCCTCCAGGCTCAGCGCCGCCGGGTCATCGCCTGGCGCAGGGCTCACGGGAGCCGGGCTGCCGGCCGTCTCGCGCAGGGCGGCGAGCTCCAGGGCCGTGGCCAGCAGCAGACCGCCGGGATCGCGGCGATCGAGGGGTTCGGCCTCGATCCGGCTGTGGATCAGCGCGCCATCGTCGTGCAGCGGGCTGCGCAGCTCCAGCTCCAGCTGCAGCGGCTCTCCGCGCCACCAGCGCTCCGGCAGCCGCCAGCGGCAGGCCGCGTCAAACAGGTCACCGCGATGCACCGGCTGCCCATCGACGCGCAGCTCAGCCTCAGCGGCCCACCAGCTGAGCACCAACCGGGCCAGGCCCAACGGGTCAGGCTCGCCGCGCCACGGCTCGGGACACACCAGCGTGGTGCGCAGCAGCAACTCCTGGCCACCGCGGGGCCAGAGGATCAGGCCTCGGGCGTGCCAATCGGGCCGGTACCGCCGTCCCCAGGCCTCACCGAGGGCCACACGCCACTCCCCATCAGGGAAGCGGCGGCACCAGCGGGGCTGCAGGTCGAGGCAGGAACGTGATCGAAACGTTTCAATCCAGGGGCGAAGCTCGGGATCGAGGCCCTGCGTCATCGTTTCCGGTCGGGTGCGACCCATAGGATGATGCCGCTGCCGAAGGGTCGTTCAGGGCCCGCCTGGCGCCTGTCACTCCCTGTCACCCGCCGGACCGGACCATGCTCGCTCTCAAGATTTCGGTTTACTCGGTCGTTTTCTTCTTCATCGGCATCTTCGTCTTCGGCTTCCTGGCCAGCGATCCCAGCCGCACCCCCAGCCGCAAGGACCTCGAAGACTGAATCCCCCGGCCCAGCGCACCGCGTCCCGCTTCGGGCCGGCGCTGGGACAGTGCTCGCCCTGCCCGACAGCGGCCTCTGACCACGGCCGTCGTGGCAGGATCAGCCGCTGATTGGGAAATCGCGTGCCCTCAGCCAACCCACTCAGCTGGGCCATTGGGGTTGCAGGCGTGCTCGTGGCCTGGTCGGGTGCTCCCAGTGTGGAGGCCCGCAACCTTCCCCCATCCCCCCAGCCCCTGGAAGCCGCCGGCGTCACGCCGGGCACCGAGTCTGCTGGGGATGAGGGCGCGCTCAGCCCCTTGGCACTCGGCGACGCCAGCGCTGCGGGCGCGGCCACCCCATCGAGCAATCCCGGCAATCCCGACTCCCTGCCCGCCCCGCCGGTGCCACCCCCGGCCGCTGGCACCGGCAACGCCAACGCCACAACCCCAGAGAACGGCCGCCCGGATTCCTTTCCCAGCCAGGGCCAGGACCCCAGCCCGGTGCCGCTGCCCGGTGGTGGCCCAGCGGCTGATCTGGCTCCCGCACCGGCGGCCGCGGCGGCCTCCCCGCCGCCCCTGCTGCTCGACATCACCGCCGATCAGCAGGGCTTCGATCTGGTGATCAACCGCTATGTGGCCACCGGCAATGTGTCGGCCCAGATGGCGGGTGGCCGCCTGATGGCCGACCGGCTCGAATACGACACCGTGAGCCGGACCGTCTACGCCACTGGCAGCGTGCGGTTCCAGCGCGGCAACCAGTTCCTGCAGGCCAGCAAGCTGCGTTTCAACCTGATCGAAGGTCGTGGCGAGATGGAGGACGTCTACGGCGTGCTCGACCTCACCACTGCCGCTGTGGATCTCAATCCGGAGGTGCCCCCGGCCGAGCCCCTTGGCCCACCACCATCGCTGGCCTGCCCCACCGAGCTGCCGCCGATCCCGGACTGGCACCCCTATCCCTGGGCTGCTACGGCATGGGCCGGTCAGACCACCAACGCCGGCTTCGGCGAAACCTTTGTGTTCCAGGGGTCCCTGCGCAACGACTACCTGCTGGGCGCAGGCCTGCAGCGGCGCCTGCTCCAGGCCGGACCCTTCGCCCTCGAACTCGACCTCAACCTGCTGGGGCACAAGGCCGCCGCTGAGAACAGCGCCGGCATCGCCGCCCAGAGCTTCGGGGAAATCACCGCCGGCATCGGGCTGCGGGCCTGGCTGCAGCCCTGGCTCAGCCTGGGCATCGTGCAGGGGGTGAGCCTCAACACCAGCTTGAGCAACTTCGAATGCAGCACCCGCGAGGATTGCGCGCAGTTTCTCAACTATCTCGCCTTCGAGGTGGAAGGGGCGTTCTCGCCGCAGTGGTCGGTGGTGGGCCGGATTCATCACCGCTCGGGCGCCTTCGGGGTCTACAGCGGTGTACGGGAAGGAAGCAACGCCTACCTGGTCGGGCTCCGGCACCGCTTCGGCAACCCGCCGGCCCGCACGGTGAACCCGCAGGCTGAGCTGCTGCCGCCCAAGGGCTGCCCCAACCGCGGCGCCGAGCCGCCCGAGCGGCCCCGCTCGCTGGCCGAAGCGCTGGAGCAGGTCGCGATGGGCGGCACCGCCCCCGCCGAGCCCCAGCCCCCCGCCCGGCCCCCGGCCGGCACCGGTGCCGGTGCAGCGAACGGCACTGGCACTGGCACCAACGCGGGTACCACCAGCGCCGACCAGACGACTGAGCGGCCCAGCTTCCGCGCCCTGCGCGCCCAGGAGGCGGAACGCCGCAAGGCGATCGCCGCCCTCACCGATCAACGCATCAGCGATGTGCAGGTGCGCGCCGGCCTGGCCTCCGAGCGCCGCTTCGGCGTTCCAGGTGGCGGCAACGCCAATACCGATGACGGAGATAACACCAACAACGACTTCGGGCCCGCCAGGCCGCCCCAGGTGCGACAGCTGGAGAGCAACCGCAACCCGAAACTGGTGGACGGCACCCTCACCCGGCTGCGCTTTCAAGCCGCCCGCGCCGTGCTCACCGCCGAAGGCTGGCGGGCCGATCGGGCCAGCTTCACCAACGATCCATTCACGCCCGCCCAGTCGTGGATGGACGCCGACGACGTGCTGGCCGTGCAGGACAAGAACGGCGACACGGTGATCACCTCCCGTCGCAACCGGCTGATCCTGGAAGATCGCCTGCCGATCAATGTCACCAGCCGCACCCGCATCCGCAAGGAGCAGGAGGTGCAGAACCGCTGGGTGCTGGGCGTCGACAACGAAGACCGCGACGGCTTCTACGTGGGCCGCCGCCTCAAGCCGATCGGCATCGGCCAGCGCGGCACCCTGCAACTCGAGCCCCAGTTCCTGCTGCAGCGGGCCTACGAGGGCACCACCAGCAGCTATCCACTGCCCGGACAATCCGCCGGAGCGGATCCTCAGTCGCAACCGAGCACCCTCGGCGATCTGTTCGGCCTTGAAGCGCGCCTGCAGGCGCCGCTGTTCGGCTTCGACGCCGACCTCAACCTCGACATCTCCACCTTCGAACCCGCCAACTTCGCCAACGGCACCCGGAGCTGGGGCGAACTGGTGCGCCCGCTCAAGTTGCCGCTGCTGGGCACTGTGAAGTCGCGCATCTTCGGCGCCTATCGCTTCCGCATCTGGAACGGAACGCTCGGCGAGCAGGACGTCTATTCCGCCTACGGCACCTCGATCGAGCAGCGTGGCGAGCTGCCGCCTGTTGGCAACTTCAGCAACAGCTACTTCTGGCGGCTGGGTATTGGCAACTATCAGAGCAACGAGTTCTTCGAGAACGGCGGCGAATCGCAGAACTTTGCCCAGCTGTGGCGCGGGAATGCCTTCGGCGCCATCAACAGCTCCCTCACCCTCTGGCGAGGCAAGCCGCTGCCCTCCACCCCGGAAGGGGCACTGCGCTATTCGCCGGTGCCGATTGTGCCGGGGCTCACCTTCAACACCAACATCTCTGCCAGCCTGGCCTACTTCGGAGATGGCACCCGCCAGAACGTGTTCTCGCTCTCCGGCGGGCCCACGCTCACCCTGGGCCACTTCAGCAGGTCCTTCCTCGATTACACCCAGCTCACCATCACCGGTGGCATCAGCTTGCGTGATGGCCTCAGCCCGTTTGCCTTCGATGCCGCCGTGGATCTGGGCACCGTGGGCATCGGCCTCACCCAGCAGCTGGTGGGCCCCCTGGTGCTCAATGGCGGCATCGGCCTGAACGTGGATGCCAGCTCACCCAACTACGGCGAGATCACCGGTTCGTACGTGGAGCTGCGCTGGCAGCGCCGCTCCTACGCCTTCAGCGTCTACTACAGCCCCTATGAAGGGATCGGTGGCGTGCGCGTGCGGCTGAACGATTTCGGCTTCAAGGGTACCGGCGTGCCCTTTGTGCCGTATCAGCAGCGCATGCGCGGACAGACCGGCGATGGCCTGTTCTGAGCGAGCAGGCGCCCCTGCTGCTCAGAACCCGTTCAGGTAAGGCAGACGGGCAACAGTGACCACCAGCGCGTCGTCGTTGGCGAGCAGCTGGCCGGTGGCGTCCCACTGGCCGGTGGTGAGCATCTGCCGCGGCCCGGGCGCCAGCTCAAGGGCCCACACCTGATCGCCGCAACGCAGCTCGGCGGCCTGCACATCCAGCAGGAAGGAGGCGGAAGGGTGGGCGCTGGCATGGGCCTGGATGGCCAGCATCTGCTCGTGGCCGCTGGTGAGACAGGGCAAACCGAGCGCCAGGCCATTGCCGTGGAAGATCTCAGCGAAGCTCTCGCCGATCACCGCCCGGATGCCCCAGCGCATCAGCGCCTGTGGCGCATGCTCCCGGCTCGATCCACAGCCGAAGTTGCGGTTCACCAGCAGCAGCCGGGCACCGCTGTGCTCGGGGCGGTCGAAGGGATGGCTGCCGCCCAGCTCACTGCGGTCGTCAGCGAACACCTGTTCCCCCAGGCCTTCGAAGGTGACGCACTTGAGGAAGCGGGCCGGGATGATCCGGTCGGTGTCAATGTCGTCGCCGGCGAGCACCAACGCACGACCTTCGACTCTGGGGATCGGGCCGATCGGGAAGCTGCTGGCGCTCACCGCATCGGTGAGGGGGGGCAGGGAAGGGGAAGCGATCACGGCGTCAGGCGGTGAGAGAAGGCTGGCGGGAGGCGGCGCTGGAGGAGGCACTGGCGCTGGGGCCGGCTTCGGCGAGCAGTTCGCGCACGTCGGTGACGTGGCCGCGGACGGCGGCGGCGGCCACCATCGCCGGGCTCATCAGCAGGGTGCGGCCGCTGGCGGACCCCTGCCGGCCCTTGAAGTTGCGGTTGCTGGAACTGGCGCTGATCTGGCGCCCCTCCAGGCGGTCGGGGTTCATCGCCAGGCACATTGAGCAGCCGGGTTCGCGCCACTCGAAACCAGCCGCGCGGAACAGCTGGTCGAGGCCTTCAGCTTCGGCGGCGCGGGCCACCTGCTCGGAACCCGGCACCACGAACGCCCGGATGCCATCGGCCACGTGGCGGCCACGGGCCACCAGGGCGGCGGCACGCAGGTCGCTGAGCCGGCCGTTGGTGCAGCTGCCGATGAAGCAGACATCCACCGGCAGACCGGCGATCGCCGCGCCGGGGCTGAGGTTCATGTAGCGGTAGGCCTCCTCGGCGATGGGCCGCTCCTGTGGATCGAGCTGCTCAGGGGTGGGCACCGCTTCATCCACGCCGATGCCCTGGGCCGGGGTGATGCCCCAGGTGACCGTGGGCGACAGCGTGGAGGCATCGAAGCGCACCTCGTCGTCGTAGCTGGCGTCGGCATCGCTGGCCAGGCTCGACCACCAGGCCACCGCCCGCTCCCAGGCAGCGCCAGAGGGGGCCATCGGCCGCCCCTCCAGGTAGGCGAAGGTGGTGGCATCGGGATTGACGTAGCCGCAGCGGGCGCCGCCCTCGATCGCCATGTTGCAGAGGGTCATGCGCTCCTCCATCGACAGAGCCGCCACGGCGGGGCCGGCGAACTCATAGGCATGACCGACGCCTCCCTTGACCCCCAGCACCCGGATCACGTGCAGGATCAGATCCTTGGCGTAAACGCCGGAGGGCAGGGCGCCATCCACCCAGATGCGGCGCACCCGCAGCTTGTTCAACGCCAGGCTCTGGGTGGCGAGCACGTCGCGCACCTGGCTGGTGCCGATGCCGAAGGCGATCGCCCCGAAGGCGCCGTGGGTGGAGGTGTGGGAATCGCCGCAGGCCACGGTCATGCCGGGCTGGGTGAGGCCAAGCTCAGGGGCGATCACGTGCACGATTCCCTGCCGGCCGCTGCCGATCCCGTGCAGGGGAATGCCGTGGGCGGCGCAGTTGCGCTCCAGATTCACCAGCATTTCCTCGGCCAGGGGATCGGCGAAGGGGCGGGCCTGGGAGGTGGTGGGCACGATGTGGTCCACCGTGGCGACGGTGCGCTCCGGGTGGCGCACCCCCAGGCCGAGATCCCTCAGGGCGGCGAACGCCTGCGGGCTGGTGACCTCATGGATCAGATGAAGGCCGATGAACAACTGGGTGGAGCCACCCGGCAGTTCCGCCACGCGGTGGAGATCCCACACTTTGTCGTAGAGGGTGCCGGCGCTCACCGTTTGTCCCCAGGGGTCTGACGACACCCTAAAACCGAGCCGTGCGGGCGGTCGGAATCAGGCGGGCGCGATGAGCTGCAGCCGCAGGCGGTTGAGCGCCTCCCCGGCGGTGACGGCCTGGATCCAGGCGCGGCCCCGGGAGCTGCCGAAACGCACCGCCTCACTGCGGCTGCCCTGCGGGCCCGCCAGGCCGATGTGCACCAGGCCCACCGGCTTCTCGTCGCTGCCACCGCCCGGGCCGGCGATGCCGGTCACCGACACCGCCCAGGTGGCGCCGGTGCTGCGGCGCACCCCTTCCGCCATGGCCAGGGCCACCGGATCGCTCACCGCGCCATGGCGCTCAAGGGCGGCGGCGGTCACCCCGAGCAGTTGCTGTTTGATCGTGTTGGCGTAAGCGATCACCCCGCCGAGGAACACATCGGAGGCCCCGGGCACGGCCGCCAGAGCAGCGCCGATGCCGCCGCCGGTGCAGCTCTCCGCCACCGCCAGGGTTTCCCCACGGGCCCGCAGCAGCGCCAGCACCACAGAAGCCAGCGATTCCTCGTCGGCGCCGAAGCAGAGGGTGCCGGTGCGGGCGCGCAGCTCCGCCTCCAGCGGCGCGAGCAACGCCGCCGCCTCGGCGGTGCTGGCGGCCCGGGCCGTGAGGCGCAGCTTCACCTCACCGGTGCCGGCATAGGGGGCCACAGTCGGGTTCTCGAGGGCCAGCAGATCGGCCACCTGCTCGGCCAGTGTGGATTCGCCGATGCCCCAGAAACGCAGCAGCCGGCTCTGAAAACAGGCCCCCGCCAACCCCTGCTCCCGCAGCCAGGGCACGGCGCTCTGCTGCCACATCGGCCTCAGTTCGCTCGGCACCCCCGGGAAGGTGAGCACGGTGAAACCCGGCTGGATGTGGCCGTCTGGCAGGGAGGTGGCCGGCGGACTCCAGAGCATCCCCGGCGCGGTGCCGGTGGGGTTCGGCACCACGCGGGCGCCCTCGGGCAGCAGCGCCTGGCGGCGGTTGCTGGCGGCCAGCGGCCGACCCCGGCCGGCCAGCTTGGCCTGGATGTCTTCCCACACCTGCGGCACCTCCACCAGCGGCGTGCCGAAAGCGGCGGCGATCGCCTCGGTGGTGAGGTCGTCGGGGGTGGGGCCGAGGCCACCGGTGCAGATCAGCAGACGGCTGCGGGCCGCGGCCTCCCTCACCACCTCGATCAGCCGCTCGCGGTTGTCCCCCACCACGGTCTGGCGGAAATGCGGAAGGCCGAGGGCAGCGAACTCTTCGGCCAGCCAGCGGGCGTTGCTGTTGAGGATGTTGCCGAGCAGCAGCTCGGTGCCGATGCAGAGCACCTCGGCCGCGGCCCTGTCACCTTCGCCCATCTGCACACCGCCCACTGGCTGAGAGCTCATCGGTTCAGCATCATCCCGGCCAACTCAGGCTGGCGGCGCCGGCGCTCAGCTGGGTCGGTTGCCACCGCCGTCGCAGGGGGGAGCGGGCAGCTGGGTCGCGAGGTGGCTGCGCGACCCCATCACGGCGCCGATCAGGATGGCGGTGGCAATCGCCAGCCAGAGGAAGCGCATCTCCACGTTGGCGGCCACCAGCGCCAGGGTGGCCAGCCATTGGGTGAAGGCATAGATCAGCAGCACCGTGCGGCGATGGCTGAAGCCGGCCCGCAGCAAGCGGTGGTGCAGGTGGCGCCGGTCGGGATAGAAGGGGGAATGGCCCTCGCTGAGCCGGCCCATGATCACCGCCGACATGTCCGCCAGGGGCAGCGACAGGATCAGCAGCGGAAACAGCAGGCTCACGGTGGTGAGCCCCTTGGCCGGCCCCACGATGCTGATCGCCGCCAGAGCGAAGCCGAGGAAGTAGGAGCCGCCATCGCCCATGAAGATGCGGGCGGGGTTGAAGTTGTGGCGCAGAAAACCGAAGCAGGCCCCCGCCAGCGCGGCGGCCAGCAGCCCGGCGGCGCTCTGCTGGAGGCTGAAACTCACCGACAGCAGACCGATCGCGGCAATGCCGCCCACGCCCGCGGCCAGCCCGTCGAGGCCGTCGATCCAGTTGATCGCATTGGTGATGCCCACCAGCCAGATCAGCGTGGCCAGCAGGCTCAGCGCATCGGGAAGCACGAGGCTCGCCGGCGGCTGGCCGAACAGGCCGAACGGCAGATCGATCGCGCCGATGCGCACGCCCTGGCTCCAGACCACCATGGCCACGGCCACCTGACCCGCCAGCCGGGGCAGGGGCGGCAGGGCGAACAGGTCGTCCGCCAGGCCGATCACGAAGAAACAGAGCGAGCCCGCCAGCGTCGTCCAGATCAGCTGGTCTTTCGCGGGCGAGAGGGTGCCGAAGCCCCCCAGCGCCCAGATGCAGGTGAGCGCCAGCGAGAACCCGAGCACCATGCCCACCCCGCCCAGCCGCACCATCGGGATGCTGTGCTGCTTGCGTGAATCGGGCGGGTCGAACAGACCCAGCTGCAACCCGAGCCGCCGCACCAGCGGCACCACCAACGCCGTAAGCAGGGACGCGACACCGAAGGTGACGAAGGCCGCGATGACCGGGTTGCGGAGAAGACTCACGACTGCGAAAGGCTTCTCAGCTGAAGGCTCAGGGCGTGGCTGGGGGGATGGAACGCCGACAGCGCACAGGCCAAGGCGGGATGGTTCATCACAGGGTGAGCCATGGGCCTGGTTGTCCTGGCGAGCAGCTTAGGGAGGAGGGGCAGCTCAGACCGGCTGGGCCACGCGGACCGGGCCGTACAGGGGGAAACGCGAGCACAGCGCCCGGACCCGCTCACGGCAGCGCAGTTCCACTACGGCGTCCTCGGGATGGAGCAGGCGATCCGCGATCACATCGGCCACTTCCACGAACGCCTCGGCATCGAAGCCGCGGGTGGTGAGCGCGGCGCTGCCAACGCGCAGGCCGCTGGTGACGAAAGGCGATTCGGGGTCGAACGGCACCGTGTTCTTGTTGGCGGTGATGTTCACATCGCTCACCAGCAGGTCGGCGACCTTGCCGGTGAGGCCCACCGAGCGCAGATCGAGCAGCACCAGGTGGTTGTCGGTGCCTCCCGACACCACCCGGATGCCGCGTTCCATCAACCGGGCCGCCATCGCCTTGGCATTGACCACCACCTGCTGGCTGTAGGCGCGGAAGGCCGGCTGGAGGGCTTCGCCGAAGGCCACGGCCTTGGCGGCCACCACATGCTCCAGGGGGCCGCCCTGGCTGCCGGGGAACACGGCCTTGTCGAACTGCCGACCGAAGGCGGCATCGCCGGTGAGGATCAGGCCACCGCGAGGGCCGCGCAGGGTCTTGTGGGTGGTGGTGGTGACCACATGGCAGTGGGGGACAGGGCTCGGGTGCACACCTGCGGCCACCAAACCGGCGATGTGGGCCATGTCGGCCAGCAGATAGGCGCCCACCTCATCGGCGATGGCGCGGAAAGCGGCGAAATCGATCGTGCGGGGGTAAGCGGAATAACCACAGATGATGAGCTTGGGCCGGTGCTCGAGCGCCAGCTCGCGGATGTGGGCGAAATCGAGCTGTTCGGTGTCGGGGGAAACGCCGTAGTGCACGGCCTTGAACCACTTGCCCGACACGTTCACGGGAGAGCCGTGGGTGAGGTGGCCGCCGTGGGAGAGGTCCATGCCCAGGATCGTGTCGCCCGGCTGCAGCAGAGCCAGGAACACGGCGAAGTTGGCCTGGGCGCCGCTGTGGGGCTGCACGTTCGCCCAGTCGGCGCCGAACAGCTGGCGGGCGCGGGCGATGGCCAGCTCCTCGATCGCATCAACGTGCTCGCAGCCGCCGTAGTAGCGCTTGTGGGGCAGGCCCTCGGCGTACTTGTTGGTCAGCACCGAGCCCTGGGCTTCCATCACGGCCCGGGACGTGAAGTTCTCGCTGGCGATCAGCTCGAGATGGTGCTGCTGACGCTCCTGCTCCTTGCCGATCAGGGCGGCGATGGCGGGATCACCGCTCGCCAGGGAATGGTTGAGGGCCTCGCCGCTGGAGTCCGTCATCGATCGGTACGTCGCCTGATGGAACGGATCGTAGGAAATCGACCCACCCGCAGGGCTGCTGGCGCGGAAGCGCAAAAAAAACCGCCCGGGTGGGCGGTGAGAGGAAGCGAAAACGGGAAACGTTGAAAGCGCGCCTGGAGAGATTCGAACTCCCGACCCTCTGATCCGTAGTCAGATGCTCTAATCCGCTGAGCTACAAGCGCTTGCCCACACATTCTCACCGCACGGAGGGCCCTTCCGTCAACAGGCCCAGGCCCTGGGGCCACAATCGAGGCAGCTTCCTGCGGCGGCTCACCGCGCAACAACCATGCCGATCCGCTGGTACGGCCCCGCCGATCCCACCGACCCCACCTACCGCCACTTCGAGCGGATCGTGAACCTCACCCTGCACGGCATGGCCTTCGCCGCCATCAACAGCGGGCTCTGGGTGGTGCAGGGTCTGCGCCACCCCTGGAACCATCTGGGCTGGCTGAGCCTGGGCTGGGGGGGGCTGTGGCTGGTGCATCTGTGCGTGGTGCTGAGCCGGCGACCGCCCGCTTCCGATGGGGCTACACGATGAGCAGTTCCCCTTGCCCCCTGCGGCCATGACGCTCTCGGCCACCGAGATCGAAGACCTCCGCCAGGCCCTCGCCGAGCGGCTCTACCTGCAGATCGCCGGCTGGCACCTCTATCTGGGCGATGCGGGCCTCGATGGCCCGTTGGCGATCGAATGTGCAGCCCGGCTGGACCAGGGGGCCGGGGTGTGCGCCCGCCAGGCGCTGGAGGCGGTGCAGGTGCCGATCGGTGGCGGCTCCAGCCGCCTGCCGCTGGCGCGGCTGATCCCCCCTGGGCAACTGCGCGACCTCGAAGATGTGCTCGACGGCTTCAGCCACTGAAGTTCGGCGACAAGCCGGGCGCAAAGGCAAGGCTGCGCATAAGGTTGCTGCCACCGCAGGCGCCGGATGCTGGTCATCGAGGTCACCAACGCCCGCGAGGTGGTCCGTCAGCGCATCGGCCGTCTGGGTGGGCGGCTGATCGGCAAGGTGGTCGACGCCGAAGCCCAGGTGGAGAAGGCCTTGATCCAGGAGCTGGAAACCGCCTTTCGCGAGTTCGGCATCGAAGCCCGCATCTTCTCGATCGACGGGCCCACGATGGTGGGTCGCAGCCACATCGAGGTGCCCGTTCACGTGCGGGAGGAACGGCAGGTGCGGCTCAAGAGCGGCGCCTGAGCCGCTGCAGCACCTGCTGGCTGAGCTGGCGCGCTTCCGGCACCCCGGCCGAGGTGGCCAGCAGCCCGTAGACCCCGAAGGCCAGGGAAGCACTGAGGCCGCACTCAAGCAACTGGCCGATCAGGCCGGCCGGCCAGGGCACGCCGATCGAGAGCAGCCAGGCAACAAGACCGGCCCCCACTGCCGCCAGCAGCAACAGCAGGCTGTCGCGGCCCCACTGACGCAGGGGCAGCTGGCCGAGGCGATTCTGGAGGGCGAGCAGCAACCCCAGGCAGGTGAGCACGTTGACAGCGACGGTTGCCATCACCAGCCCAGCAGCGCCGAAGTTGATCGCCGGCAACTGCAGGCCCCAGGGAGTGGGCCCTCCGACGAACAACCAGCAGAAGACCACGTTGAAGCCGATCCCGGCCAGGGAGAAACGGAACGGTGTGGTGCCATCACCAAGGGCATAGAAGACGCGCACGATCACGTCGCGGCCGAGGTAAGCGGGCATGCCCACCCCATAGGCGATCAGCAGGCTGGTCACCAGCTGGGCCGCGTCCGCGTCGAAGGCTCCCCGCTTGTAGATCAGGGCCACGATCGGGCCGGCCAAGCCCACCATCAAGGCCCCCAACGGCAACATGCTGGCGTTGGAGAGCATCAACCCCTGACGGATGCGTCCCACCAGGGCTGGCCGGTCGGCCGGTTCTGTGAGCCTGGAGAGCACCGGCAGCAACGGCACCAGCAAGGCGTTCGAGATCAAGCCCAGCGGTGTCTGTACCAGGAGGTTGGCGTAGCCCAGACCGGCCGCCGCACCCACCATCCCCGAAGCGAAGAACAGGCTGGTGAACACATTGATCTGCAGCATCCCGGAGGAGAGCGTGGCCGGCGCCATCACCTGCAACACCTCCTGCACACCGGGGTGGTGCCAGTCCCACACAAGCTGGAAGCGATGCAGCCCCTGCTTCGCCAGGGCCGGCAGCTGGATCAGCCACTGCAGTACGGCTCCGAGTGTGGTGGTGCCCGCCAGCACCACCCCACCGAGCACGGCCGTGGCCGGCAGGCCGATCTCCGGGCCTACCAGCCACCAGAGCGCGCCGATGCCGCCGATCATCGCCACGCTGGAAACAAGTGGGCTCACCGAGGGCAGCCAGAAGACATCGGCGGCGTTGAGAGCCCCGAAACCCAGGCCAATCAAGCCAGCGAACAGAGCCATCGGCGCCATCCAGCGCAACTGGAGCACGGCGATCGCGTGGCGCTCCCCCTCCAGGCCCGGGCCCACCAGGCTGATCAGCGGATCGGCAGCCAGCACCAGCAGCACGGTCACGCCCAGCAGGCCCACCCCCACCAGGGTGTTGATCGCCGCCAGCACGTGGGCCCCCTCCTGGCGCGGCCGCCGGGCCAGCACGCTCACCATGGCACTGTGAAACGGCCCGTTGATCCCACCCAGCAGGATCAGCAGAAATCCCGGCAACACGTAGGCGTAGTTGTAGGCGTCGTAGGCGGCCCCCACGCCGAAGGCGGCGGCGATCACCAGCTGGCGCAGCAGACCTGCCACCTTGCTCAACGCGGTGGCAAGGCCCACGATCAAGGCGATGCGCCGCAGGGATTTCACCATCCGGTATCGACCGCAGGCCCATTCGTTCGGCTGATTCTCCACCGCGTCCCCCCACCCCATGCCACCAGCCCCCAGAGACGCGGCATCCGCCCCCCAAGCGGCCGCCACCGTGCTGCGCTTCGAGCCCTTGGTGGAGGGGCTGCTGCTACGGCGCTACAAGCGCTTCCTGGCCGATGTGGAGCTCACCGATGGCGCGGTGGTGACGGCCCACTGCGCCAACACCGGCCCGATGACCGGGGTGCTGATTCCCGGCGGCCGCGTGCGGCTGCGCCACGATCCCCGGCCCGAGCGCAAGCTGGCCTGGACGTGGGAGCAGGCGGAAGTGCCCAGCGCCGACGGTTCCCTCTGCTGGGTGGGCATCAACACCGCCTTGCCGAACCGGCTGGTGCGCGCCACGATTGAAGCTGGTCTGCTGGAGCCCTGGCTGGGGCCGATCGGGGCCATCCGCGCGGAGGTTCCCTATGGCCGCGGGCGACGCAGCCGCATCGATCTGCTGCTCACCCCCGCCGAGGGAGCGGCCGATCCCCGCCAGATTTATGTGGAAATCAAGAACACCACCTGGAGCCGCGGCTCCCTGGCGCTCTTTCCCGACACGGTCACCGAACGGGGCCAGAAGCACCTGGAGGAACTCACCGACCTGCTGCCCGAGGCCCGTGCGGTGCTGGTTCCCTGCCTGAGCCGTGGGGACGTGGACCGCTTCGCACCAGGCGACTCCGCCGATCCCCGCTATGGGGAGCTCTTCCGCACGGCAGTGGCAGCCGGGGTGGAGGTGCTGCCCTGCCGCTACGACTTCCGGGAGGACACGGTGACATGGCAGGGCACCACACCGGTGCTGACGCATGAAGTCTTAGACGGCACATCCTCTTCTCTTTGATCGATTTGTAGCCGTCGACACCACAGGAACACGCATCAGAAAGGAAGTTTGGCGGCCAGGGACGCGCTTCCGGGCGTCATCCACTTCCGACAACCCTCCTGGTCTTTTCTTACATGACCATTGCAACCCAAGCCCCTCGACAACGGCGCCCCAAGCGCCTGTCGGAGGCGAGCCTGCTCGAAGCTCCCCCACTGCTGCTGCGTCGCATCAGTGGCATGAGCAGTTCCCGCACCCTCACCTGGATGGCCTGCGTTCCGCTGGCGCTCTTCGGTCTTGGTGTGTTCAACCTTTCGGCCCACGCCGCTGAGCTGCCTGAGCTCACCCCTGCCTTCCTGATCAACAACCTCTGGCTGCTGATCGCCTCGATCCTGGTGATCTTCATGAACGCCGGTTTCGCCATGGTGGAAGCCGGGCTTTGCCGCCAGAAGAACGCCACCAACATCCTGGCCAAGAACCTGATCGTGTTCGCCCTGGCGGCGAGTGCCTACTGGCTGATCGGGTATTCGCTGATGTACGGCTCGGCTGTTGTGCCCGGCTGGCTCTTCTACGGCAAGGGAGGTCCGCTCGGCCTGTTCTTTGATCCCGCCGTCACCCCGGCGATGGTCACGGATGGCGCTCTGGTTCCCAGTGTTGACTTCCTCTTCCAGGTGGCCTTTGCCGGCACCTCCGCCACGATCGTTTCCGGCCTGGTGGCTGAGCGCATCAAGTTCTTCGAGTTCGTGATCTTCTCGCTGGTGCTGGTGGGTTTCATCTACCCGATCGCCGGAAGCTGGAAGTGGAACGCCGAAGGCTGGCTCAACAAACTCGGTTTCATCGACTTCGCCGGCTCCACCCTCGTCCACACGGTTGGTGCTTGTGCTGGCCTGACCGGGGCGATCATCCTCGGCCCCAGGATCGGCAAGTTCGTTGATGGCAAGGTCAAGGCCATCCCTGGCCACAACCTGGCCATCGCCACCCTCGGTTGCCTGATTCTCTGGATCGGCTGGTACGGCTTCAACCCCGGCTCCGTCCTTTCCATGACCGAAGCCGTTCCCTACATCGCTGTCACCACCACCCTTGGTGCCGCAGGCGGAGGCATCGCCGGCACGGTGGTTTCCCAGCTGCAGTCGGGCAAGCCTGACCTCACCATGACCATCAACGGCATCCTGGCCGGCCTGGTGGGCATCACCGCGGGTTGCGACGGCTTCGGCATGGCCGGTGCCTGGATCGTCGGCTTCATTGCCGGTGCGATTGTTGTTTACTCGGTAGGCATCATTGACGGCCTCGGCATCGATGATCCCGTGGGTGCCTGGTCCGTTCACGGCACCTGCGGCATCTGGGGTACCCTCGCCGTGGGCCTGTTCAACAAAGACGCAGGTCTCTTCTTCGGCGGTGGCTTCGGGCTCCTCGGCCTGCAGATCCTGGGCTCGGTCTGCTACGTGATCTTCGCCCTCGTCACCTCCTGGATTGTCTGGTCCGTGCTCGGCGGTATCAGCGGTGGCATCCGCGTCACGGAAGCTGAGGAAGTCGAAGGCCTTGACATCAGCGAGCACGGCATGGAGGCCTATCCCGATTTCGCCTCCACGGCCAGCTGAACCCCGGTTCACCAAAGCGCGGCCTTTTGCTTCCGCGCCCCGACCCACGGCTCACCCCGTGGGTTTTTTGTCGTCAATCGCCCGGGCCCGCCCATAGAGTCGTCAGCGATGTGGGGCGATGCCGTGGACACCCGTGCCTTCAAGCGCTCGCTGCACCATTCGGAGCGCTACAACCGCCGCGGCTTCGGCCGGGCCGAAGAGGTGGCCGGCAGCCTCGAGCAGGCCTATCAGAGCGCGTTGATCGCCACGATCCGCGAGCAGGGCTATGAGCTGCGCCACGGGCGCCTCACGATCAAGCTGGCCGAGGCCTTCGGTTTCTGCTGGGGCGTGGAGCGGGCGGTGGCGATGGCCTACGAAACGCGGCGTCACTACCCGAGCGAGCGGATCTGGATCACCAACGAGATCATCCACAACCCGTCGGTGAACGACCACCTGCGCCAGATGAACGTGCAGTTCATTCAGGTGGAGGAAGGCGTCAAGGATTTCTCCGAGGTGGGCACCGGCGATGTGGTGATCCTGCCGGCCTTCGGCGCCACGGTGCAGGAGATGCAGCTGCTCAATGAGCGGGGCTGCCACATCGTCGACACCACCTGCCCCTGGGTGTCGAAGGTCTGGAACACGGTGGAGAAGCACAAGAAGCAGGCCTTCACCTCGATCATTCACGGCAAGGTGAAACACGAGGAAACCCTTGCCACCAGCTCCTTCGCCGGCACCTACCTGGTGGTGCTCGACACCGCCGAAGCCCAGATGGTCTGCGACTACATCCTCGGCCGCGGCGATCGCGAGGCCTTCATGGAACGGTTCGCCAAGGCCTGCTCGCCTGGCTTCGACCCCGACCGCGACCTCGATCGGGTGGGGGTGGCCAACCAGACCACCATGCTCAAGAGCGAAACCGAGGACATCGGACGCATGTTTGAGCGCACGATGCTGACCCGCTACGGCCCCACCGCCCTCAACGATCACTTCCTGGCCTTCAACACGATCTGCGACGCCACCCAGGAGCGGCAGGACGCCATGTTCTCGCTGGTGGACGAACCACTGGATCTGCTGGTGGTGATCGGCGGCTACAACTCCTCGAACACCACCCACCTGCAGGAGATCGCCATCAGCCGCGGCATCCGCTCCTTCCACATCGACACGCCCGAGCGGATCGGCCCCGGCAATCAGATTGAGCACAAGCCCCTGGGCGGCGAACTGGAGAGCGTGTCCCCCTTCCTGCCGGAGGGGCCGCTGAAAGTGGGAATCACCTCCGGAGCCTCCACCCCCGACCGGGTGGTGGAGGATGTGATCCGTCACCTGATGGAGCTGTGCGAGCCCTGAGCACCCTTGACGGCCTCCCTGTCGCCTTGCACCGTGCCACCCGCAACCGTGCCAGCGGCGTCAGCGCCAGGAACGGCAGCACCCAGGAACGTGCCCTTCTGCATGACACGGAGGCATCCCAGCTTGCTGTCACATCGGCTGCGTATCAGTCGGACGCTGCGATTTACGGTTGCCTGTGACAACCAGAAACAGTTCATCCACTCCGGCCTCCGGTAGGTCCAATCCTTTGACCTTCACCCAGCCCCGCCATCTGTCCGACGCTGTCGCGCCCGTTTCCCAGTTACGCAACGGGGACGATGCACGCATCCGGTGCTACACGAGCGTCTTCGCCGACCTGATGGAAATGCGTGCGGAGCCACGCACCGTTGCCACCTACCTCGACCATCACGACGGCTGGTTCCGCCGCTGCGCGGCTCCGATGCAGGTGTTGCCGCTCGGGCACAACGGCTATGCGCTCACCCTGGGCCGCTTCGGCAACTTCGGCTTCGAAGTGGAGCCCACGATCGGGCTGGAGCTGCTGCCACAGAGCGAAGGGGTCTACCGGATCGTGACGATCCCTCTGCCGGAAGGCGACCCCGCCCTGCAGCAGATCTACGACGTGGCCTTCAACGCCTCGCTGCAGCTTGAGCGTGGCGAAGGCGATCAGGCGCTCGCCACCATGGTGCGCTGGACCCTGGATCTGAGCGTGTGGATCCGGCTGCCCGCCGTGATCGGCCTGCTGCCTGAAGGGCTGGTGCAATCCAGCGGCGATCACCTGTTGCGCCAGATCGTGCGGCAGATCTCGCGCAAGCTCACCTGGAAGGTGCAGGAGGATTTCCACGCCACCCATGAGCTCACCTGCCCGCCACGGCGTCAGGCGCGTTTCTGAGCGCCTGGCATTGCGGCCGGAGAGGCCCTGAGTGGCCCACAGCGGCTCAGGGCTCAGAATCCGTGCGCTCTCAGCGGCTCGTCCAGATCTTGTTGACGATCTGCATGCCGCTGACCGCTTGCCACAGGAACAGCGACATGACGGTCATGTTCAGGCCCACATGCGCCTTGCGGGCGAGCATGTTGCCCTTCTGCATGGCGGGAGCGAAGGCGGCGGCCACGGCGATCAGGCTCACCATGGAGATGCCCGCCAGCAGGTGCGGCCCCACGAACAGCTTGCCGTTGTTGATGTAGGTGACGGCCATGCCGCCGAAGCTGCCGAGCACCATCAAGGCCAGCACCAGGCTGCCGATCTGGAAGTGGCGCTGGGCGAACTTGCCCTTGATCAACTCCTTGCGCTGTTCCGGTTCAGCGGTACGGGTCTTCTTGGCCTTCACCCCCAGATAGAGGGCGTAGCCGAAGAGTGCCAGCAGCGCCCACATCAGCAGGGGATGCAGGAAGTTGAGATTGAAAGCCAGGGCGTCCGGCATCGCAGTGAGAACGGTGACGTTGCGAAGCTACAACTCACGGTGTCGTCCCGTCCGTTCAGTGGAGGAAGTGGCGACGTCCGGTGGTGACCATCGCCAGACCGAACTCCTCGCAGGCCCGGATCGAATCGCCATCGCGCAGGCTGCCGCCCGGCTGGATCACCGCCGTGATGCCATGGCGGGCAGCCAGGCGCACGGTGTCGTCGAAGGGGAAGAAGCCATCGCTGGCCAGCACCGCCCCCCGGGCCGCCTCTGCCGCCGCCTCCAGCGCGAGCCGCGCCGATCCAACCCGATTCATCTGGCCCGCACCGATGCCGAGGCTGGCCCCATCGCTGGCCACCACAATCGCGTTGGAACGCACGTGACGCACCAACCGCCAGGCGAAGCGCAGATCGTCCAGTTCAGCCGCCGTCGGCGCCCTGCCCGTCACCACCTGCCACTCGGCTTCGTCCACCGGTTGATCGTCAAGGTCCTGCTGGAGCAGCCCACCCAGCACGCTGCGCCACTGGTGGCGAGGGGCCCGGGCGATCGCGGCTGCATCGAGCTCCAACAGGCGCAGATTGGCCTTGGCGCCCAGCTGCTCGCGGGCCTCGGAGCTGTAGCCCGGTGCCACCACACACTCCAGGAACAGGCCAGTGAGCAGCTCGGCGGCCGCCTGATCCACCGGTGTGTTGAGCGCCACGATGCCGCCGAAGGCCGAGGTGCGGTCAGCGTCGAGGGCCCGCCGCAGGGCCATCGCCCCATCGGTGGCGACCGCCACGCCGCAGGGGTTGGTGTGCTTCACCACCACGGCGGCCGGCGTCTCAGCGGCCGTGCCCTGGGCCAGGTCGGTGTAGCCGAACTCCCGCACGGTGGCGAGGGCGGCTTCGAGATCCAGCAGGTTGTTCATGCTCAGCTCCTTGCCCTGCAGCTGGCGGGCCGCGCCCCAGCCGGCGGCGGGAGCGGAGAACCAGGACGCCTGCTGATGGGGGTTCTCCCCGTAACGCAGGGTCTGCTGGAGGGGCAGCTCGATGGCCAGCGGCCGTGGCGGCGCAGCGGCTTCCAGGCGGCTTTCCAGCCAGGCGCTGATGGCCGCGTCATAGGCGGCGGTGTGGCGGAAGGCCTCCAGGGCGAGACGCTGGCGCAGCGCGTCGTCGAGCGCGCCGGCCGCCAGGGCGGCGAGGAACGGTTCGTACTGGGCTGGGCTGGTGAGTACGGTCACGGCCGCATGGTTCTTGGCGGCGGCACGCACCATCGCCGGGCCGCCGATGTCGATCGTTTCCACGGCCGTTTCCCAGCTCACGGCTGGGTCGGCCACCGTTTCGCGGAACGGATAGAGGTTCACCACCACCACATCGATCGGGGGGATGCCCTGCGCCTCGAGGTCGGCCTGATGGGCCGCGTCATCGCGGCGGGCCAGGATGCCGCCATGGATGCGGGGGTGAAGGGTCTTGACCCGGCCGCCAAGGATCTCCGGAGAGCCGGTGTGCTCCGCCACCCGGGTGACCGGCAGGCCGGCCGCCGCCAGCACCGCGGCGGTGCCGCCGCTGGAGAGCAGTCGGAAGCCGTGGGTGTGGTGGAGGGTGTGGGCCAGCGCCACCACGCCCTGTTTGTCCGACACACTCAGAAGCGCCGTGGGTGCCATGTCGATCGAGACGCGATTGCCACAACCTACGCAGCAACTCCCCGTTTGTTTCCGCCGCCACCCCTCCGATGTCTACCGATCAGCGTGTCCATGGACCGGCCGAGGCGAAGCGGCGGCTGGTACTGCTGCACGGCTGGGGCGCCGATGCGGATGATCTGATCGATCTCGGCCAGGAGCTGGCCGGCCCTGCCATCGGCCTGGTGGGGCTGCGGGCCCCCGAGCCCCACCCACAGGGCATGGGCCGCCAGTGGTACGACCTGCAGAATCCCCTCTGGCCCGAGCTGGTGGCGGCGGCGAGGCAAGCGCTGCAGCTGCGCCTGCTGCAACTGGGCGAGCAGGTGCCGCTGGAGAACACGGTGCTGCTGGGCTTCTCCCAGGGCGCCGCGATGGCGGTGGATGTGGCCAGCACCCTGCCACTGGCGGGCGTGATCGGCTGCAGTGGCTATCCCCACCCCGACTGGCTGCCCCGTGGCCCCCTGCCCCGGGTGCTGCTCACCCATGGGCGCGAGGATCCGGTGGTGCCCTTTGCCGCCAGCGAGCGGCTGCAGCAGCTGCTGCAGGGCGCAGGCGGGAAGGCTGAACTGTTGGGTTTCAGCGGCGGGCACAGCATCGATCCGGCGCTGTTTCCGCAACTGCGCACGTTTCTCCAGGATCAACTCGGCGCTGCACCGGCCTGAGCAGATCCTGGGATCGGGGCCTTGCGGCGGTTATCGCGGGAAGGCCCGCCCCCTGGAGGGCGGCCTTCCCGCAGGGGAAAGTCAGACGAAGGCGTATTCGTACTCTTCCATTTCCTCCCAGTCGTCGGCGGCGCTGGATTCGATGCCGGCAAACAGGTTTTCTTCGCCGATCTCATCGACGATCAGGCGAAGGGAGGGGAACAGGAAGTGGTTCTCCTCGGCGTACTGCGCGCTGAACAGGCCTTTTTCACCCCAGAAGAAGCGGTCGGTGGTGTGCTCGTTGCGGCGCACGTTGAGCAGGGCCGGCGGCACCAGCGCGGATTCGGCGATGAAGCGCCGGGCGGCCGTGACCGGTTTGTGCTCACCGGTTTCGAGGTTGTGGGTGGGCACATGGGCCAACACACGCTGACCGGCAAGACGACGGCGGCTGATCCGCTTGCGCTTCTTCGACATGGAACGACTCCCGAGGGGGAGGAAAGGAGGATGGGTTTTGTGGCGTGCCGAGGCGAGCCACGGCGAATGCGCACCCGGGATGGATGCAGCAAACGGCCAATCAGGGCAGGGCGGGAGCGGTGGTGCACGGGGTGGCCTGCTGGCAGATCACGCCCGAACACGACACGGATAACGGCGCGGCGGACCCGAGCGGGTCGCCGAACGGCAGAGGGACGATTCAGCCTCTGCTGTAGCCTCGGTCGCAAGGGAAATGCAACCGCTGCCGCCGATACCTCCGCAGTGCCATCCGCTCCCGGACAGCGAAGTATTGGTCGATACGTAAATCTTAAGCCTTTTTCCGAAATCCGGATCATCGGATCGCAATTTCTTTCGGCAACCCGTCCGTTTCAGTGCTGATGGAGGTTTCTGCGCGCTTCACCGCCTTCCTGACCCATCAGCTGGATCAGTTTTCCGATCGCCCCGACCTCCACTCCCTGGTCGTCTACCTCGCCATGACGCGCCAGGGCGGCAAGCCGGGCCTGGTGCCGGTGGGCCAGTGGCCACGCCGTTCCACCGCCCTGCCTGCCGTCGATGAAGACCGCAGCCTGCAGCTGCCCTGCCCGGAGCGACGCTGGCTGCCGCTGCGCCGCGAGCAGCTCCTGCTCGGTGCCATCCGGGTGGAAACGGCCTCCCTGCCGTGGTCGCCCACGCTCACGCCCCGGCTGCAGGCCACGGCCCAGGCGGTCACCGAAGTGCTCTGCCTCGATCTGGAGGAGCAACGGCTCACGCGCCAGCTGAAGCGGAACCAGGAGGATCTGCGGCTGCTGGTGCACCAGCTGCGCAACCCGCTCGCCGCCCTGCGCACCTTCGGCAAGCTGCTGCTGCGGCGCCTGGAGAGCGACCCCGACAACCGCTCCCTGGTGGAGAACCTGCTGGCGGAAGAGCAGCAGCTCAACCGTTACGTGGAGGCGATCGATGGGCTGATCGAGCGGCCCCTGATCGGCCCCGGCAGCCAGGATCCCCAGCCCCTGCTGCTGCCGCCCTCCCTGAGTTCGGGCCAGCCACAGGCGCTGGCGGAGCGCCTCGATCCCCTGCTGAAACGGGCCGCCGCCACAGCTTTGCTGCAGGGCCGTCGCTGGCTGGGCGGCGAGGTCCTGCCCCAGTGGTTCGGTGACAGCGGTGCGGTGGCCGAGATCGTTGCCAACCTGCTGGAGAACGCCTTTCGCTACTGCCCGCCCGGCGCACCGATCGGCCTGGAGGTGGCCCACGCCCCCGGCGACGCCGAGCGGCCCCGGTTGATCGTCTGGGACGGTGGAGCACCGATCGCCGCGGCCGAGCGGGAGGCGATCTTCGAGCGCGGCATGCGGGGAGCGCAGGCCGCCGGCACAGCCGGTACGGGCCTCGGGCTCACCCTGGCCCGGGCGCTGGCCCGCAGCCTGGGTGGTGATCTCACCCTGCACATCCCGCCGCAGGAGCTGGATCCGGCGCTGCCCGGCACCGGCAATGCCTTCTGCCTGCAGCTGCCCGCCAGCAGCGCACCTGCCGTGGGCCGGCTCAGGCCAGCGCCACCATCAACGCCATGAGGGCCAGCGCCAGGGCTTCACACCACTCCACACAGGCGCCGTAGGTGTCGCCGCTGTGCCCACCCAGGCGGCGCCCCAGCAGCCAGGGGATCACCAGCGCGGGCACCAGGCCAAGCGCGCCCAGACCGCCCAGGCCCACCGAGCCGGACGCCAGGGCCAGCAGCACGAGCAGAGGCAGGGAGGGCAGCAATTCGCGGCCAAGGCCGCGCCAGTGCTGGCGATGAAAGCCGGCGCTGCCGCCGCTGGTCTGCCGCAGATACGGAAACCATTGGATGGCGACCAAAGGGGCGAGGCGCCCCCACACCGCCGCCCAGATCAGGGCCAGCGCCACCAACGGCGCCGGGGCCACCTCCGCAAGGGTGAGCAGGGCGGCGGCGCGCACCAGCAGCACCTGCGCGAACGCGACCACGCCACTGGCGCCCACCCGGCTGTCGTCCATCGCCTCCAGCGCCCGCTCGCCTGCCGCGAGGCCGTCGGCGGTGTCCATCACCCCATCAATGTGAATCCCGCCGCTGAGGCTGAGGCCACAGGCCAGCACCAGCGCCACCTGGGCCGCGGGCGGCAGCCCGCCATCGCTGAGGATCCAGAGCAGGCCCTGCAGGCTGCCGAGCACGGCGCCGATCCAGGGGCCGAAGCGGGCGATGCGCTCAAAGCGAGGCTGCACCCGCGGCCAGGCCGGCAGCACGCTGTAGAAGATCCAGGCACCGGCGAGCTCCTGCCACCAGGCCGGCGGGGCGGACGGGGATGGCGGACGGGAAGACACGAACCGCAGCGCATCGGAAGGGAGCACCTAGGTTCGTCGACCGTGCGCGCGCTGATGCCGTGAACCGCTCCGCCCCCGAGGCTGCCGGGCCTGAGGCCGCGGCGCCATTCCGTTTTCAGGTGTCCCACCGCTGCAGCCACAGCCATGCCCGCTGCGGCAGCTTCCACACCCCTCACGGGGTGGTGGACACGCCGCGCTTCATGCCGGTGGGCACCCTGGCCACGGTGAAGGGGGTCACCCCCGAGCAACTGCGCGCCACCAAGGCCCAGATGGTGCTGGCCAACACCTATCACCTGCATCTCCAACCAGGCGAACAGGTGGTGGCGGAAGCGGGCGGCCTGCATCGCTTCATGGGCTGGAGCGGCCCGCTGCTCACCGATTCCGGTGGCTTCCAGGTGTTCAGCCTCGGGGCGATCAACACGATCAACGACGACGGCGTGGTCTTCCGCTCCCCCCGTGACGGCGCCCGCATCACGCTCACGCCGGAGCGGTCGATGGAGATCCAGATGGCGCTCGGTGCGGATGTGGCCATGGCCTTCGACCAGTGCCCCCCCTATCCGGCCAGCGAAACCGATGTGGCGGAAGCCAACCGGCGCACGCACCGCTGGCTGGAACGCTGCATCGCCCACCACAGCCGGCCCGATCAGGCCCTGTTCGGCATCGTGCAGGGGGGCACCCATGCCCACCTGCGCGAAGAATCGGCGCGGGCGGTGGCGGCGATGGGCCTGCCCGGCATCGCCATCGGTGGGGTGAGCGTGGGCGAACCGGTGGAGGCGATGCATCGCATCGTGCGCCAGGTGACGCCGCTGCTGCCGGACGACCGGCCGCGTTATCTGATGGGAGTGGGCAGCTACCGCGAAATGGCGATCGCGGTAGCGCAGGGGATTGATCTGTTCGACTGCGTGCTGCCGACCCGGCTGGGCCGGCACGGCACCGCACTGGTGGGAGGCGAGCGCTGGAACCTGCGCAATGCCCGCTTCCGCCACGACCACACCCCGCTCGATCCCAGCTGCCCCTGCCCGGCCTGCGCCCACCACAGCCGCGCCTACCTCCACCACCTGATCCGCAGCGAGGAACTGCTGGGGCGCATCCTGCTCAGCCTCCACAACCTCACCCAGCTGCTGCGCTTCACCAGCGCCATGGCACAAGCGATCCGCGAGGGGTGTTTTTCAGAGGATTTCGCTCCGTGGGAGCAGGGATCTCCGGCGGCGCACACGTGGTAGCGTCCGAGCCACACAGGTTTCCAAGGCCCGCGATGCCTTTCTCCATGCTGTTCGCCCTCGCGACTGCCAACGCCGCGCCGGGCTCCACCCTGGCCCAGCTTCCCGAGGCCTATCAGGCGTTCGGTCCTCTGGTGGACATCCTGCCGATCATCCCCCTCTTCTTCCTGCTGCTGGCCTTCGTGTGGCAGGCCTCGGTGGGCTTCCGCTGATCTCCTTGTCTGGATCGCGCTCCGCTGATCGCATCCTCTCCGACTTGGTCTTCCGCCGCTAGCGGCAGCTGATCGCCGTGGCAAATGGCTGTGTGGCGATGGCGGGGTGCTTCAGCGCCGTTCCCGGATCACCGCCCAGGCAAAGGCCGGCAAGGCCAGCATCCGCTGCCAGCGGGCCGGTTCCTGAATCAGCCGGAACAACCATTCCAATTGCAGGGCGCCCATCCACCGGGGCGCCCTTTTTTTGACGCCGGCCCAGACATCAAAGCTGCCGCCCACCCCCATCCACAGCCCGCGGCGGCCGTGGTGGACGCGTTGAATCCAGGTTTCCTGGCGGGGCACCCCCAGCGCCACCAGCACCAGATCCAGCTGGGCGCTCTGCAGGGCGTGCTCCAGGCCTGGCCAGGCTTCCGGCGCCTGGTAGCCGTGGATCGTCATCACCAGCTGGAGGGCGGGCAGGCGCCGGCGCAGTTGCTCGCTCAGTGAGGCCATCACCTCCGGGCTGGCCCCCACCAAGGCCACGCGCCAGCCAGCCTCGGCGGCCTGCTGCAGCAGCCGATCCGCCAGCTCGATGCCGGGCGTGCGCCGCACCCGATGCCCCTGCCGGCGGAGGGCCCACACCACGCCGGCGCCATCGGGAATCACCAGCTCGGCGGCATGGATCACCGCGCCCAGCTCCGGCTGCTCCAGGGCGGCCATGGTCATCTCGGCATTGAGGGTGACGATCTGGCCGCCGCCGGCACCATGGAGATCCAGCGCTGCCGCGAACACATCCGGGCAGACATCCACCGGCAGGCCGAGCACCAGGGAACGCCGGCCAGCCAACGGGGTGGATTGTGTGGCCATCGCTGCCTGAGGGCCGTGGGGCCGCGGGAGAGAATGAGTGGAGAGTACCGGTGCCGGTGGCGCCGCGATTCCCGTCGCACGGAGCCGGAGCAGGAATGACAGAGAGCTGGGCGGCGGACACCTGGGGCAGCGGCGATCCCTCCCATGGCCTGCCCGCACCTGAAGCGCCGGTGATGCAGGGTCCCCTGCGGCTGGAGCGGTCCGAGGCCGAAGCGCTGCTTGAGCGGCTCCACGCCCAGATCGACCATGTGGTGCTGGTGCGCCAGCACCCGATCAGCGGACTGCTGCCCGCCAGCACCGCCCACACCGTTCACGGCAACTACGGCGACGCCTGGGTGCGGGACGGGGTGTATTCGATTCAGTGCGTCTGGGGGCTGGCCATCGCCCAGCGGCGCCTGCACGGAGCCGGCACACGCGTGTATGAGCTGGAACAGCGGGTGCTGCAGCTGATGCGCGGCCTGCTCACGGCGATGATGCGCCAGGCCCACAAGGTGGAGCGCTTCAAGCGCAGCCTCGACCGCCTCGATGCCATTCACGCCAAGTTCGAGACCTCCAGCGGCGATCCAGTGGTGCCCGATGACGGCTGGGGCCACCTGCAGCTCGATGCCACGGCGCTCTACCTGCTGCAGCTGGCGCAGCTCACCCGGGCGGGGCTGGTGGTGGTGCGCAGCCATCACGAGCGGGATTTCCTGCAGAACCTCGTGTACTACGTGGCCCGCGCCTACCGGGTGGCCGATTACGGCATCTGGGAGCGGGGTGACAAAGGCAACCACGGCGAACCGGAGCGGAATGCCAGTTCGATCGGCCTGGTGAAGGCGGCGCTCGAGGCGCTCGAAGGGCTGGATCTCTACGGCCCCCATGGCGACGGCCACTGCCGTCTGCACATTCCCCACGACGCGATCGTGCGGCTGCGGCGGGCCCTGCAGGCTCTGCTGCCCCGGGAATCGGCCAGCAAGGAGGTGGACAGCGCCTGCCTGGCGGTGATCGGCTACCCGGCCTGGGCGGTGGACACGCAAGAGCTGGTGGAGCGCACCCGCACCAAGATCCGCCGCGAGCTCGGCGGCGCCTACGGCTACAAGCGCTTTCGCCGCGATGGCCACCAGACCCTGATCGAAGACCACAACCGCCTCCACTACGAACGGGAGGAGCTGGCGCAGTTCGAGAGCATCGAGTGCGAATGGCCGCTGTTCCTGGGCTACGAGCTGGTCACCGCCTGCTGCGAGCAGCGCTGGGAGGAAGCCTGGCGCTGGCGCCGGCGGCTCGAATCCGTGAGCGTGCTGGTGGAGGGCGTGCCGCTGCTGCCTGAGCTCTACCTGGTGCCGGAGGAGGCGATTGCCGCAGAGCGTCGCCAGCCCGGCAGCCAGGCCCGGGTGCCAAACGCGAACGTGCCGCTGCTGTGGACCCAGAGCCTCACCTGGCTGGGGGATCTGCTGCTGCACGGCCTGATCGAGCCCGAGGACATCGACCCCTGCGGGCGGCGGCTGCCACGGCCACTGGGGGCGGAGCAGGTGCTGGTGGCCCTGGCGCCGGCCACAGCCGAGATCGCCGACGCCCTGGAGCAGAAAGGCCTGCCGGTGAGCCGGCCGGATGGCGCCGTGCGCATCGCCAGCTCCCAGCAGCTGGCACGGCGCAAGGCCCAGGTGGGCGCCAACGCCCGGCTCGGTCTCAGCGGCCACCCGCCCGTGCGGATGGAAACCATGGCCACGGCGCGTCTCTACCGCTGCCCGGGCGCCGACGGCGAGGACCCCATCGCCTTCCTGCCCGCCGTGCTGGAGGAGGGCACCTTCTACCTGGCCGATGACCCTGAACAGCTCGCCGACACGGTGGTGAGCGAGCTGCGGGTGCTGATGCGCCAGTGGCGCGGGCCGGGGCTGCCGCTGCTGGTGATTCCCCTCGCCGTGGTGCCCTTCGGCAGGGATCCCGGCGCCTTGCTGCGGCTGGGTGAAAGGCTGCAGGAAGGGCTGGTGGAGGGGGTACCGGTGCGGCTCGACCGCCTCGAAGCCTTCACCGAGCTGGCCGGCTGGGAAACGCTGCCGCCGCTGCCGGCCGCCACCGCGCCGGCGGCCAACAGCCGCCCCCCACTCCTTCAGCAGAGCACCAGCCAGCAACCGCTCACGATCCAGCAGGAGCAGGAACTGGATGACGCGCCCCTGCCGGTCCTCGCAGACCGGCTCTGGAGCAGCACCTCCCTGCCCGAACAGGCCGAGGTGCTGGAGCAGCTGGTGCGGCGGCTCGGCCCCAACGCCATCCTGCAGGGGCCGTTCAGCAGCGGACCGGTGACCCTGCGGGGTCTGGTGGAGGAGGTGTACCGCCGCGGACTGATGACGGGCGACTGGAACGTGGTGCGCCGCTGCGGCGGGCTGATGCAACTGGTGCACCCCCAGCTGGAGGATGCGCTCACCGATCTGCTAGTGCACCAGAAGCAGCTGGTGGTGGGCCGCAACTACACCCGCGACTCGCTGATCACCGAACCACAGGGCAGCGTGGCGATCGCGGCGATGATCCAGCGCTTCAGCGGCGAGGACGGCCGTGAATGGATGCTGCAGCAGGAGCTGCTGCTTGCCCTCGATGGCCTGGCGCGGCTGGAGCCGAAACTGCTGCAGGGCAGCCTCACCCTGCAGCTGGGCCAGCTGCTGCTGCTGCTCACCGGCGAGCTGGCCGCCGAGCAGGATCTCACCCCCGACGAAGCCTTCGAAACGCTCTGCAGCCTCCCTCCCCATGCCATCCGGCGGCGGTTGCGGGCCGTGCTCGCCGACGTGGATCACGCCCGCGAGGCGCTGCTGGCCAAGGAGCAGCTCCACCTGCAGGGGCGGGTGCAGTGGGAAGTGTCGGATCCGATGGAAGATCTCCCCCCCGGCGGCACCAGCTGGCTGCAGCACCGCCAGCGGCTGGGGGCCCTGCAGCGGGTCCCGCGCGATTTTTACGCCGGCATCTGGGACCTGCTGCACCATTGCCGCGGCCTGGTGATCGGCGACAAGCTGGAGCGCCGCAACCGCCTCGAGAGCGAACCGCTGCTGTCGGAGAAGACCCGGGGCGAACGCAACTTCGCCGCGCTGGTGGAGCACCTGCTGATCAAGATCGAAGCGCCGGAATACCGGCAGCTCTGCACGGAAACACTGCTGTCGCTGGTGGCCTTCGTGGGGGCCAACCCCCAGGTGCGCTTCGACGACTACCTGGCCCTCGATGTGGTGATCGGCTACGCGGTGCGGGCCGGCTGGGCCCAGACCCATCCGCACCAGCCGATCGAGAGCTACCCACAGCAGAAGGCGTCGGCCTGGGATCTCTTCTACCGCTCCTCACCGGCCACCTGCCGCCGCTGGCAGATGCTGGCCCTGCGCGACCTGGCGGTGATCCCCCGGTCACCGGCCCCGGCTCAGATGGGCGCGTCGAGGGCCATGCAGAGCGCCGGCTGATCCACCGCCCGCTCGATCAGGTTGGCCAGCAGAAGGGCGCGGGAGGCCTGCTGGCCATCCACCGCCGGGGTTTCCCGGCCACGCACGCACTGCAGGAAGTGCTCCAGCTCGGCGTAGAGCGGCTCGATCGAGGTGGTGCTCACCTCCTCGATGAAGCCATCGTTGCGGTAGAGCAATTCGCCGTGATCGGCCGACACCCACTCGTGGGCGCGGCGGTGGATGTGCAGGCTGCGGTTGAGGAAATCGGTTTCCACCAGGCTGGCGCGGCAGTGAGCGCTGAGGCTGCGGATCTTGCGGTGGGCCATCTTGCTGGCCGTGAGGCTCGCCACCACGCCGTTCTCGAAGCCGAGCGTGGCGTTGACGTAGTCGATCGGGCCTTCGCCGCTGCGCCCGCCGGCCGCCGCCAGCCGCACCACCGGCGCCTGGGCGAGCTCCAGCACCAGGTCGATGTCGTGGATCATCAGATCGAGCACCACCGACACATCGTTGGCCCGATCGGCATGGGGGCTATGGCGGCGGGCTTCCAGCACCACCACTTCCTCATTGGCCACCACCTTGCGCAGTTCGCGGAAGGCGGGGTTGAAGCGCTCGATGTGGCCCACCTGCAGCTGGCGGGCGCTGGCTTCGGCGGCTTGAATCAGGGCGCTGGCCTCCTCCTGGGTGGCGGCGATCGGCTTCTCGATCAGCACGTGCAGGCCGGCCTGCAGGCAGGCCATGCCGACCCGGTGGTGCAGGAGGGTGGGAACGGCGATGCAGACCGCCTCCACCTCACTCAGCAGCGGGCCGTAGTCGGGGAACCAGCGGCAGCCGAACTGCTCGACCGCCAGGCGGCCGCGCTGGGCGTCGGGGTCGGCCACCCCCACCAGCTCCGCATCGCGCAGGAGGCTCAGCACCCGGGCGTGGTGCCAACCCATGTTGCCGATGCCAATGACCCCTACCTTCACCGGCGTGATGGGATCCGTCGTCATCGCGTCACATGCTCACGCGTCAACGGCCCAGACCTCGTTCCTGAGACGGCATTATCAACGATCACCCTGCGCTGCGGGGCCCCGTTCATCGGCAGACCGGCAGGTGATGTGAACCCGCTCAATGCGGGGGCCGTCCATGGCGGTGATCTCGAAGTGGTGGCCCTTCCAGCGCAGGCTCTCTCCGGGCGCCGGAATGTGCTGCAGCCGCTCCAGCAGGAAGCCGGCCAGGGTGTGGTGGCCATCGGCTTCGGGCAAACGGAGGCCCAGCTGCCGGTTCAGCTCGAAGATTTCCAGCTCGCCGGCCACCAGCCAGCTGTCGTCCGGCAGCTGCTGAAGATCGTCGCCACCCTCGTGCTGATCGTCTTCCTCGCCGACGATCTCGCCGGTGAGATCGGCCACCGTGACCAGCCCCTCGGTGCCACCGTGCTCATCAACCACCACCAGCAGCGGCTGGCCGCTGCGGATCAGCGGCAGCAGCTCCGCCAGCGAGGCGGTTTCCTGCACGCGAGCCACCGGTGAGATGAAGGGGGCCAATGGGGTGTCCCCCTGCAACTGGCCGCGGGCGATCGGTTCGGCGAGGCGGCGCAGGTCGAGCATGCCGCGCACGTCGTCCAACGACTGACCGATCACCGGGAAGCGGGCGTGATGGGTCTGATGGACCGCATCCATCAGTTCGGCGAAGCAGGCATCAAGCGGCAGGGTGACCATGCCGGAGCGGGGCACCATCACCTCACGCACCTGCGTGTCCCGCAGGGAGAACACCCCTTCGAGGATGTTGCGCTCATCCGGCATCAGGCCCGTGACGCTGTTCGATTCGATCAGGGTTTCCAGCTCCCCGGCTGACAGTGCCGGCACCAGCGCATCCCAGTTGCGGGGCAGCCCCAGCAGGCGCAACAGCGTCACGGTGACACGCTCGAACGCCGTGAGCAGTGGCGCCAGGGTGCGGCTCACCGACTCCAGCACCGGCGCCAGCCGCAGGGCGGAGGCCTCCGGGCGATGCAGCACCCAGGCCTTCGGGATCAGGCCGCCCAGCAGGGTGGCCAGGCTCACGATCACGGCGAACACCAGCAGGTCGATCCAGGGGCTCTCACCCTCGGGATCGAGGTTGGTCGCCAGGCCGCGCCCCGACCAGCCCAGCGCCACCACCGCCAGCGTGGCGCCCAGCTGGGTGGCCAGCAACGTGCGGCGCAGCCGCTTCTGCAACCGCTCCACCGCCTTGGCGCCCGGCGTGCCCCCGCTGGAGAGCACCTGCACCCGGCTGGGGCGCAGGCGGATCAGGGCAAATTCGGCGGCGGCGAAGAAGCCCAGCAGGGCCACCAGGGCCACCAGCAGGAGACTCAGGCGCAGGACCAGCACGATCGGAGCGTCAGGGGCGAAGGGAAGGGTCACTCCACAGTGACGCTCTTGGCCAGGTTGCGGGGCTGATCGACGTCGAGGCCGCGATGGGCCGCGATGTGATAGCTGAGCAACTGCATCGGGATCACGGTGAGCAGGGGGGAGAGCAGCTCGTCGACGGCCGGCACCGGCAGCAGCACATCGAAGAGTCCGGTGTCGGGGCCTTCCGGCGCCACGCCGATCAGACGGGCGTCACGCGCCTTGGCCTCCTGGGCGTTGGAGAGCACCTTGTCGAACACCACACCTGGCATGGCGATCGACACCACCGGCACACGCGCATCGAGCAGGGCGATCGGCCCGTGCTTCATCTCGCCGGCCGGGTAGCCCTCGGCGTGGATGTAGCTGATCTCCTTGAGCTTGAGGGCCCCCTCCAGGGCGATCGGGTAGTTGATGCCCCGGCCCAGGAAAATCACGTCCTGGGTATCGGCGAACAGGTGGGCCAGCTCGGCGCACTGGCGGTCGTGCGTTTCCACCAGCTGCTGGAGCTGGGCCGGCAGGGCCCGCAGGCCGCTCACCAGGGCCTGCAGCTGGGCCGGGCTGCGGCTGGAGCGCCGCTCGGCGAACGACAGGGCCAGGCCATAGAAGGCCAGCAGCTGGCCCATGAAGGTCTTGGTGGCGGCCACCCCCACCTCGATGCCGGCGCCGATGTCGAGCAGGTGGGGAACCAGGCGACCGAGCGAGCTCTCCGCCCGGTTGGTGATGCCCAGCAACTTCGGGGCGTAGGCGGGATCGGGGATCAGGTCGCGCCGCTCACGCTCCATCAGCAAGGCGGCGAGGGTGTCAGCGGTTTCGCCCGACTGCGTGACCCCGATCGTGAGGGTATGGGGCACCAGCGGCGGCGGTGCGTAGCGGAACTCGCTGGCGTAAAACACCGAGGTGGGCAGGCCGGCCAGCTGCTCCAGCAGGTAAGCGCCCACCATCGAGGCATGGCGGCTGGTGCCGCAGGCGAGGATCTGAATCCGCTCCACCTGCTCGAACACCCCGTCTTCCAGGGGCAGGGCCACCAGGGAGGGTCCGGCCGGGCCGCCGTTCGGCTCGGGCAGGTGACGCGCCACCCACAAGGCCGCCGTTTCCGACTGCTCATGGATCTCCTTGAGCATGAAGTGGCGGAAGCTGCGCTTGTCCGCCACGTGCTCGGTGCCGGTGAGCAGGCGCGGCAGGCGCTGCACCCGGGCACCGGCGGCGTCATAAAGCTCGATGCCGAGGGGCGTGAGCAGGGCCAGCTCGCCGTCCTCCAGCGGCAGGATCGTGCGGGTGAAGCCGGCCAGGGCGGGCGTGTCGCTGGCACAGAGGAACTCCCCTTCGCCAAGACCGATCAGCAGGGGCGCCTGACGCCGGGCCACCACCAGGGCGCCGGGCGTCTGGGCCCACAGCACCGCGAGGGCGTAGGCGCCATGCAGCAGGGGCAACACCTGCTGCAGCGCTTCGAGCAGAAGGGCGCCGCTCGGGATCGCCCCCGCGTCCAGACGCGCCGCCAGCTCCCGCGCGATCAGGTGCGGGATCACCTCCGTGTCGGTGTCGGAGCGGAAGTGGACGCCCTGGGCCTGCAGCTCCTCGCGCAGTTGCCGGTGATTTTCGATGATGCCGTTCTGCACCACCGCCAGCTGGCCGCTGCCATCGAGGTGGGGGTGGGCGTTGCGCTCCTCGGGCTTGCCGTGGGTGGCCCAGCGGGTGTGGCCGATGCCGCAGTTGCCGGGGGCGCCCTGCCGCTCCAGCCGCTGGGCCAGGTTCACCAGCTTGCCCTCGGCCCGCAGGCAGACGAGCTGGTGGGTGCCGGCCGGGTCAGCCGAGGGGGCGGCGGCCCCGGCAGCCATCGACACGGTGGCCAGACCGGCGGAGTCGTAGCCGCGGTACTCGAGCTGACGGAGGCCTTCCATCAAGAGAGGGGCGGCCTCCCTGGAGCCGATCACCGCAACGATGCCGCACATGGGCGATGGGCCGGAATTGGGGTGGTTCTACAGGATCGCCGCTGCCTGGCAACAGTGCCAGGTGCCAGCTGCTGCGAGCTGACAGGTGCCAGGTGCAGGGCCGCCGGCACCCAGGCCGAAGCTTCTTGCGGCAGGCACGCACAGCGGGCAGGGCCCGACATGCAAAAGCCCGGCGTGCGCCGGGCTGGAAGCGCTGCAGAAGGCTGCGCCTGACTTCAGTAGGCCAGACCCATGCTGCGGCTGGTCTCGTCGCCCAGGTAGACGCGGACGCTGAGGAAGTCGGTGGGGCAGGCGGTTTCACAACGCTTGCAACCGATGCAGTCTTCGGTGCGAGGGGAGGAAGCGATCTGGCCGGCCTTGCAGCCATCCCAGGGCACCATCTCCAGCACATCGAGAGGGCAGGCACGGACGCACTGGGTGCAACCGATGCAGGTGTCGTAGATCTTGACGGAGTGGGACATGCCCGACCGGAGGCGAACGGCGTGCGGCCAAGGTACCCAAGGCGACCGAAGCCAAGGCTGGGCCGGCCCGAGGCCGTCATTCTTTTTCATATGGCTCGGGGGCCCGTCCGGGGCGACCCGTAGGATGCGGCCTCCCTCTAAGCGGCCATGTCACAGGAAGCGATCTTCGAGAAAGTGCGTTCGATCGTTGCCGAGCAACTCAGCGTGGATGCCGCTGAGGTCAAGCCCGAATCGAACTTCCAGAACGACCTCGGCGCCGACTCTCTCGACACGGTGGAGCTGGTGATGGCCCTGGAAGAAGCCTTCGATATCGAGATCCCCGACGAGGCCGCTGAAGGCATCACCACCGTGGGTGATGCCGTGACTTACATCCTGGATAAGCAGGCCTGAGGGTGTTGATGGTGGAGGGACTCCACCGCGTCGTGGTCACAGGCCTGGGCGCGGTCACACCGATCGGCAACACCGTTACCGATTACTGGGAAGGCCTGGCCTCGGGGCGCAATGGCGTGGCCGCGATCACCCTGTTCGACGCCTCGCGCCATGCCTGCCGTTTTGCGGCGGAAGTGAAGGATTTCGATCCCGTCGGCATGATCGACCGCAAGGAAGCCAAGCGCTGGGATCGCTTCTGCAAGTTCGGCGTGGTGGCCGCCAAGCAAGCCGTGCTGGATGCCGGTCTCACGATCGACGACACCAACGCCGACCGGGTGGGTGTGTCGATCGGCTCTGGTGTGGGCGGACTGCTGATGATGGAGAGCCAGGCCCATGTGCTGGCCGACCGCGGGCCGGACCGGGTCAGCCCGTTCTGCGTGCCGATGATGATTCCCAACATGGCCGCCGGCCTGGCCGCCATCGCCCTGGGGGCCAAGGGTCCGAGCAGCGCCGTGGCCACCGCCTGTGCCGCCGGCTCCAACGCCATCGGCGACGCCTTCCGCCTGATCCAGATGGGCCTGGCCGACGCCATGGTGTGCGGCGGCGCCGAATCGGCGATCACTCCACTCGGGGTGGCGGGTTTCGCCAGTGCCAAGGCACTGTCGTTCCGCAACGACGACCCCGCCACCGCCAGTCGCCCCTTCGATGCGGAGCGCAACGGCTTCGTGATCGGCGAAGGGGCCGGGATTCTGGTGCTGGAAAGCCTGGATCACGCCACCCGGCGCGGCGCCGAGGTGCTGGCGGAGATCGTCGGCTACGGCATGACCTGCGATGCCCACCACATCACCTCCCCCACACCCGGTGGGGTGGGTGGTGCCGAAGCGATGCGGCTGGCCCTGCGTGATGCCCGCCTCGACGCCGAAGCTGTGGATTACGTGAATGCGCACGGCACCAGCACCCAGGCCAACGACAGCAACGAAACGGCCGCCATCAAGGCCGCGCTCGGTCCGCACGCGCTGCGCACACCGATCAGCTCCACCAAATCCATGACCGGCCACCTGCTCGGCGGCAGCGGCGGCATCGAAGCCGTCGCCGTGGTCAAGGCGATGGAGAACAACCTCATACCCCCTACGATCAACTTCCAGAATCCGGATCCGGCTTGTGATCTGGATGTCGTGCCGAACCAGGCGCGGGAACAGAAACTGAACGTCGTGCTCTCGAACTCCTTCGGGTTTGGTGGTCACAACGTCTGCCTCGCATTCCGCAGGAAGCCCTGAACGCCCCCGTTCAGCCGTCCTTCAGGAAGCCCTCACACCACCCCCCTCCTCTTCGCCATGGTCGCTGCCCCTTCAGTGGACACCTTGTCCATCGACACCCTCTGCATCAACAGCATCCGCTTCCTGGCGATCGATGCCGTCAACAAGGCGAATTCCGGTCACCCGGGCCTGCCGATGGGCGCAGCGCCGATGGCCTATGCGCTGTGGGACAGGGTCCTGAAGCACAACCCCAGCAACCCCGGCTGGTTCAACCGCGACCGCTTCGTGCTCTCGGCCGGCCACGGCTGCATGCTGCTCTATTCGCTGCTGCACCTCACCGGCTACGACAGCGTGGGGCTGGAGGACATCAAGCAGTTCCGCCAGTGGGGCTCCAAGACCCCCGGCCACCCGGAAACCTTTGAAACCGCCGGTGTCGAAGTCACCACCGGCCCTCTCGGCCAGGGCATCGCCAACGCCGTGGGCCTGGCGATCGCCGAAGCCCACATGGCAGCGCGGTTCAACAAGCCCGGCGTTGAGCTGGTTGATCACTACACCTACGTGATCATGGGCGACGGCTGCAATCAGGAAGGGGTGGCCAGCGAAGCCGCCTCCCTGGCGGGCCACCTGGGCCTGGGCAAGCTGATCGCCCTCTACGACGACAACCACATCACGATCGACGGCAACACCGCGGTGTCGTTCACCGAAGACGTGATGAAGCGGTACGAGGCCTATGGCTGGCACGTGCTGCATGTGCCCGATGGCAACACCGATGTGGCGGCGATCACCAAGGCGATCGAGGAGGCCAAGGCGGTCACCGACAAGCCCAGCCTGATCAAGGTCACCACCACCATCGGCTACGGCTCCCCCAACAAAGCCAACACCGCCGGTGTGCACGGCGCCGCCCTCGGCGCTGACGAAGCCGAGCTCACCCGCAAGGCCCTTGGCTGGTCGTATGGACCGTTCGAAGTGCCCCAGCAGGCCTACGACCACTGGCGCCAGGCTCTCAGCCGCGGTGCCGCCGCCGAAGCGCAGTGGAACGCCGACCTGGAGACCTACCGCTCCCAGTACCCCACCGAGGCAGCTGAATTCGAGCGCCAGCTGCGTGGCGAGCTGCCCGAGGGCTGGGAAGCCAAGCTGCCCACCTTCACCCCCGCAGACAAAGGTCTGGCCACCCGCCAGCACTCCTACAACGTGCTCAACGCCGTGGGACCCAGCCTGCCGGAGCTGATCGGCGGCTCCGCCGACCTCACCCACTCCAACCTCACCGACATCAAGGGCGAGGCCAGCTTCCAGAAAGGCGGCGAAGCCAATCGCTACCTGCACTTCGGCGTGCGTGAGCACGCCATGGCCTCGATCCTCAACGGCCTGGCTTATCACGGCAGCGGCCTTGTGCCCTACGGCGGCACCTTCCTGGTGTTCGCGGGCTACATGGTGGGCGCCATGCGCCTGTCGGCCCTCAGCGAGCTGGGCGTGATCTACGTGCTCACCCACGATTCCATCGGCCTCGGCGAAGACGGCCCCACCCACCAACCGGTGGAAACCCTTGCCTCGCTGCGTTCGATCCCCAACATGCTGGTGATGCGTCCCGGCGATGGCAACGAAACCAGCGGCGCCTACAAGGTGGCGATCAGCAACCGCAAGCGCCCCACCGTGCTGGCCCTCAGCCGCCAGGCGATGGTGAACCAGGCCAACTCGTCGATCGATCAGGTGGCCAAGGGCGGCTACGTGCTGATCGACTGCGACGGCACCCCCGATCTGATCCTGATCGGCTCCGGCACCGAGCTCGACCTCTGCGTCAAGGCCGCCGAGCAACTGAGCGCGGATGGCAAGCAGGTGCGCGTGGTGTCGATGCCCTGTGTGGAGCTGTTCGAGGAGCAGGACGCCAGCTACCGCGAAGCGGTGCTGCCCGCGGCGGTGCGCAAGCGCCTCGTGGTGGAGGCCTCCAGCTCGTTCGGCTGGCACAAGTACTCCGGTTTCGACGGTGACACCGTGTCGATCGATCGCTTCGGTGCCTCCGCCCCTGGCGGTGTGTGCCTCGAGAAGTTCGGCTTCACGGTCGACAACGTGGTGGCGAAGGCGAAGGCCCTGGGCTGAGCCGTTCCGCCATGCCGATGGAGATGCTCGAGCTGTTTCCGCGTTACGTGCTCACGGGCACGTTGCCGGTCGGCACGCTGGAGCCTCTCCTTTCCCTGGCGGAGCGGGTGCTGGCCGATACCGGCCTCACCAGCGATGCCTCCGCGAAGCTCGCCGGCCAGTTGCAGCAGCAGCGCGAGCTCGGTCCGCAGTTTCCGGAGATCACGGCCCTGTGCAGCGAGGTGGTGCTGCCCGCCTGCGAGCGCTGGCTGCGCCACGTGATGGAGCGGCAACCGCCCCAGGGTCGCGGCCCCTGGCATCCGGGCCGCTACGGCCTGCAGATGATCGACATCTGGCTCAACAGCCAGCAGGCCGGTGACTACAACCCGGTGCACACCCATGGCGGCTCGTTTTCCGGCGTGCTGTTCCTGAAGGTGCCACCGCAGATCAACGGCACCAGCTTCGACGGCCAGCTCTGCTTCCACGGCCCGGAGGAGTGGCACATCCAGAGCTTCCGTACCGGTATGGCGCACTACGTGCAGCCCGTGCCGGGCACCTTCTATGTGTTCCCGGCCTGGCAGCCCCATTCCGTGCCGCCCTTCCGTGGCGAAGGCGAGCGCTGGTCGCTGGCCTTCAACGTGCAGGCGGTTCCCGCGCCGCCAGGGGGGCAAGGAGCCCAGGCCGCTGCGGCCGTGCCCCGCGGCCGCCTGGAGGTGGGCCCGGCCCTGCCAGTGCCGCCCCCGGCCAGCGGCAACGTGTCGCTGTCCTCCACCAGGAAGCGGCCCGGCGGCTTTGCCTGAGCGGAGCGGGGGCGGCGTGCAGCTGACCCAAGGTCGTGCGCGGCCAGGCCTGTCGCCGAGCTAACCGCGGCGCTGGCGGGGCGGTGAGGCGAGCACCAGCAGCACGGCGCTGACGAGCAGCACCAGGGTGGAGAGCACCTGGATCTGGGGCGAGATCTCGCGCTGAAAGGCACCGGCCAGGTAGAGCGGCAGGGTGACGATCTCGCCGGCAGTGAAGCTGCTGATCACGTAGTCGTCGAAGGAGAGAGAAAAGGAGAGCAGGGTGGCCGCCAGCAGGCCAGGCGCCAGCAGCGGCAGGGTGACCCGGCGGAAGGCCGCCAGCGGTGGAGCGCCCAGGTCCTGCGCAGCGAGCTCGAGCGTGGGGTCGAACCCTGCCAGCCGTGCCTTGAGGGTGAGCGCCGCGTAGCTGAGGCAGAACAGGCTGTGGGACAGCAACAAGGTGAGCGGTCCACGGGGCAGATCGACGCGCACGAACAGGGTGAACAGGGCCGTGGCCAGCACGATCTCCGGGTTGGTGAGCGGCAGGGCCAGCAGCAGCTCGATCCAGCGCCCCGCCCGCAGGCGGGCGCGGCTGAGCGCCAGGGCCATCAGCCCGCCCAGCAGCACCGCCAGCAGCGCAGCCGCCAGGGCAAGGCCGAGGCTGGTGAGGAAGGCCTGGGTGAGGGCGACGTTACGCAGCGGATGCCGCCAGTTCTCCAGGGTGAAGCCCTGCCACAGCAAGTTGAAGCGCCCGCGGGGGGCGTTGAAGCTGAACAGCACGGTGACGACCACCGGCGCATACAGCAGGCCATAGGCCAGCGCACTCCATACACCCAGCAGCAGCGCACCGGTTCGGTTCATGGCAGCGGCAGATCCTCCACGCCACGGCTGCGCAGCTGCAGCACCACTGCCACCGAGATCAGCGCCATCAGCATGAGCGTCAGGGCCGCCGCCCGGGGCGCCTGCAGTTGCACCAGCAGCAGGTTGTCGATCGTGTTGGCGATCATCCGCTCATTGGGGCCGCCGAGGAACAGCGGATTCACGACATCACCGGCCGCCGGGATCAGGCTCAGCAGCAGGCCGGCTCCCAGCCCCGGCAGCGACAGGGGCCACACCACCCGAACGAAGGAGCGCAGCGGACCGGCATGCAGATCAGCGGCGGCCTCCAGCAGGCGGGGATCGATCCGCTCCATCGCCACCACCAGCGGCAGCACCAGAAACGGCAGCACCCCATTGGTGAGGCCCAGGATCACCGAAGTGGGCGTGTTCAACAGCCGTCCATCACGCAGCACCCCCAGCCCATTGAGCAGCTCGGTGAGCCCAAGGGTATCCAGCACGCCGAGCACCGGACCGTTGTCCCCGAGCAGGCTGGTCCAGGCAATCGCCCGCACCAGAAAGGACGTGAGCGAGGGCAGCACCACGAGGCCGATCAGCAGCGGTTGCCAGCGGCCGCCATGGAAGCGGATCGCGAAGGCCAGCGGATAGGCCAACACCAGGCCCACGGCCGTGGCCACCAGTGCGTAGCTGAAGGAACGCACCAGGATCGGGCCGTAGGCCTGCAGCACCTCCAGATAGTTCGCCACCCGGCCGGTGAACACCGTGTCGAGGCCGAAGCGGCTGAGCGGCTCCGACAACGACAGTGGCACCAGACCGAGCAGCGGCAGCACATACAGGGCCAGCAGCCACAGCAGGCCCGGGGTCAGCAGCAGCCACGGCCAGTGGCGCCGGAGTTCAGCCCTCGGTGATACGGGCAAAGCGTTCCTCCCAGCGGGCTTCCTCCTGATCGCTGAGCGGCCCGAAGACATGCAGCTTCTTCTGCATGGCCGCATCTGGGAACATCAGCGGGTTGTTTGCCAACGGGGCGGTGGCGGGATCCTTCGCCAGCACCTCGCGCACCCCTTCCACCGGGGAGATGTACTGCACCGCAGCGGCGATGCGTGCCGCTTCCACCGGCTCGTAGACCCAGTTGAGCCAGCGGGCCATCTCCTGCGGGTGGCGGGCGCCCTTGGGCATCAGCATCACGTCGGCCCAGAGCACACCGCCGCTGTCCGGCACCAGGAAGCGCAGATCGGGCTGCTCCATGGAGAGCTGCGCGACATCCCCCGACCAGCCGATGCAGGCGGCCAGGTTTCCGGCCAGCAGATCGGTCTGGTAGTCGTTGCCGGTGAAGCGACGGATCTGGCCGTCCTTGCGGGCCTGCTCCAACCGGTCGAAGGAGGGCTGGGCTGCGGCCCAGGTGGGGCGGGTGATGTCCTGGCCGTCGGCCAGCATCAGCAGGCCCATGGTGTCGCGCATCTCCAGCAGCGCCGACACGCGGCCCTTGAGCGCTGGATCGAACAGATCATCGATGCCGCGCAGTTCCCGGCCCGTGGCCTTGATGTTGTAAGCAATGCCAGCGATCCCCGACTGCCAGGGCAGGCTGAAGCGCTGCTCCGGATCCCAGGAAGGCTTGCGCAGGGAGGGGACAAGATTGCGGGCGTTGGGCACCTCCGCCAGCGGCAGCGGTTCCATCCAGCCCAGCCGGATCAGCCGTTCGGCCATCCAGCCGGTGAGCACGATCAGGTCCTGGGCGAGCGGCCGGCCGGCAGCCAGCTGGGGCTGGATGCGGGCGAAGAACTGGCGCACATCATTCACGTCCTCGACGTAGCGCACCTGGATGCCGGTGTCCTTCTGGAAGCGCGCCACACTCCCGGGGGCGCCAGGGGCGTCCACATCGATATAGAGGGGGAAGTTGGAGATCACCAGCTCCCTGTCCTTGCCGCCGCCGTCGCCGCCCTCGCTCTGGCCGCCGGTGCCGCCGCCACCCCCACCGCCACAGGCCTGCAGCAGCGGCGGTGTGAGCGCCACCCCCGCAGCCGCCAGCCCCAGCTGGCGCAGAAAGACCCGGCGGCTGCGGGGGGATGGGGCGGAGCCGGAGCGGGAGGGGGTGAACGGACGGGTCATGGGCGGCTGGGCGGCTGGAGGGCGTGGCTGTCGGCGGGGTTCCACCGGCACCAGAGCTCGGTGCCGATGGAGAGATCGTCCGGCAGACCGGCGCTGGTATCGATCGCGATCAGCGGCAGATCATCGGCACAGCGCAGACGCACCTCCACCGTGGCTCCCTGAAAGGCGAGTTCGCGCACCCGCGCCCGCAGTCCCCGCTCCCCTTCCCCCGGCGGGGACGTGCTGAGCCGCAGGCGCTCGGGCCGCAGCAGCCGCACACCCTCCCCGGCACCGGTGGGCAGCAGGTTGGCGGCGCCCAGGAAGGTGGCCACCACGGCGCTGGTGGGGCGTTCATAGAGCTCCCGCGGCGTGCCCACCTGCTCGAGCCGGCCGCGGTGCAGCACCGCAAGCCGGTCGCTCAGGCTGAGGGCTTCTTCCCGGTCGTGGGTGACCAGCAGGAAGGTGATGCCCACCTCCCGCTGGATGCGCTTGAGCTCGGAGCGCATGGTGCGACGCAGATCGGGATCGAGTGCCGCCAGCGGTTCGTCCAGCAGCAGGGCAGCCGGGGCGTTCACCAGCGCCCGCGCCAGCGCCACCCGCTGCTGCTGGCCGCCGGAGAGCTGGTGAGGCCGGCGCCGGGCCAGCTCCGTGAGCCGCACCACCTCAAGCGCTTCGCCCACCCGGCGGCGGATCTCCGGCTCCGGCCGGCGCAGCGAACGGGGCCCGAAAGCCACGTTGTCCCAGACGCTGAGGTGCGGGAACAGGGCGTAGTTCTGGAAGACCAGATTCACCGGCCGCCGGTGAGGCGGCGCCTGGGTGAGGTCCTGGCCCTGCAGCAGGATCCGGCCCGCCTGGGGGCGCTCGAAACCGGCGATCAGGCGCAGGGTGGTGGTCTTGCCGCAGCCGGAGGGGCCCAGCAGGGAGAAGAACTCGCCGGCAGCGATCGACAGGCTGAGGTCGTCGAGGGCGGCCTGATCGCCGTAGCGATGGCTCACATGGCGCAGCGCGATCGCCTCGGCGGGGAGGGCCGCGACGCGGCCGCTCTCCAGGACGGGCTGCGTGAGCACAGAGGAAGCGCGAATGGGCCCCCTTTTAGCAATGTCCGGCCCGCTGTGATGTCCACCAGCAGCTGGCATCAGCAGTTGAACAGATGGCGCCGGCATGGGGCAGCGGAGCCAGCCGTTCAGACAGGCGCGACAGGCCATGGCAGGCCTGGGGCCCTAGGTGGCCTACTTGATCGCCACCACCATCGAATCAGGCCCTACGAGGGGTTCCACCCGGCTGCTGGAGAAGCCCGCCTCCCGCATCCAGCCGGCGCAATCGGCGCCGGTGTAATCGAAGCCGCCGGGTGTTTCGATGAGCATGTTGAGGCTCATCATCAGACCGAAGGCATTCTGCGAGCGGTCGTCGTCGATGATGGCCTCGTAGACGATCAGGGCACCGCCGGGCGGGAGTGCGTCGTAGGCCTTGGAGATCAGCATCTTCTTGGTGGCGAGATCCCAGTCGTGCAGGATGTGCCCCATCAGCACCACATCGGCCTGAGGCAAGGCCTGCTGAAAGAAGTCACCCGGCTGGAAGCTGAGGCGATCTGCCACTCCAGCCGCGGCGACATACTCCTCGAACAGCGGCGCCACCTGCGGCAGATCAAAGCCGATGCCCCGCAGGTGTGGGTTGGCGAGGGCGATCTGGGTAGCGAGATCCCCCTGTGCCGTGCCCACATCCACGAATGTGCCTGCGGTCTGCCAGGGGTAGTGGCGGGCGATCGCCATGTTGGCCCCCCGGCTGATGCCGGTCATGGAGGAGAGGAATTCCTTCAGCCGGGCCGGGTCGCTGTAGAGCGTTTCAAACAGCCCCGTGCCGCCGTTGCGCAACTCGTTCTGCGGCGCGCCCGTGCGCAACGCTTCGGTGAGGTGACCCCAGAAGGGATAGAGGCGATGGTTCGCCATCTCGAGAATGCCGCCCAGGTAGGTGGGCTTGTGGGGATCCAGAAAGAGATCGCTGTCTGGAGCATTGGCATAGCCGGCCGGGCCGCGGCTGAGGAAGCCGAGGGCCACCAGTGCATCGAGAAAGTCGCGCGCCGCACGCGGATGCAGACCAAGGCGCTCGCTGAGACCTTCGAAAGGTTCCGGACCATCCGCCAGCGCACGGAACACACCGATCTCGATGGCGCTGAGCAATGTTTTCGAGGCCCAGAACGCCAGGCCGGTCTGCAGGATCTTGTCCGGAGTGGGTTGCTCAGGCACGCGGGTCACCAGATGTTGAAGGGGGGTCGCAGCAGCGGCCGTGGTTGAGGGTTGACGCCTCTGACAGCGGTTCGCCGCGGTGCAAGCCCGGCGCTACCGCAGCGTCGCTGACGGCGGCAGGGGCACTGGAGCCTAAAAGAGGAAGGGTCTGTGGCTGAATCGCGCCTTGGCTGAATCACTCTGCCGGCCGTGGCCGAGGGGGCCGGGCGTGGCCCAGGTGGCACCAAACCCGCCCGGACAGAAAGAAGGCGTGCTGGGCACTCTGCGATCAGCCACGCCCGAGGCCGTGCGGGTTCCATGAACAGCTGGGACTCCTGCAACCACGCTGATGGGCAGGAACAGTGGCCAATCAGGGGCGCCAGCACGTGCGCGCCTTAAAACTCCAGCCGGAGCGACAGCAGCAGCAGGGCAGCAGCCGCACCCACCAGGAGGCCGGGGAAACCACCGGCAACCAGCCCTGCCACAACCATGAGCACCGCGAACAGAATTTGAACCCTGCGCAGATCACGATTGAGTTGCCTGGTTGAATCCTGGAGCAACCGCCTGCGGGCGATCCGGTTCAGACGGCTCCTCTCACGCTGTTCAAACAGATTGTTACTGCTTGAACTGAGGTAGACTGGCTTTTATGGACTGGGTCCATCATTAACCTGTGAGGCGGGGCAGCGCCCCTGAAGGGGGGCTGCCACCGTTGACGAAGCTTTCTCCGAAGGAGTTGTGCGAACGCCGCACCCATAGCCCTGAGTTCAAGGCCAGGGTCGCCATGGAGGCGATCAGTGGCGGCAAGACGCTCCAGGCGATCGACGCCGACCACGCGGTGCACCCGATCCAGGTGAGCCAGTCGAAGAAGCAGCTCCTTGAGGGCACCAGCGACCTGTTCAGTAGGGGCAAGAAGACACAGGCTAAGGAGGCTGGGCTGTTCCAGCAGTACTGCTTCGCAGAAGCCTGACGGCTACGGCAAGCTCCAGATGGAGCTGGAGTGGCTGAAAAAAGTCTCAACTGCTCTGATGCCCATGCACGACGCAAACTGGTCGATCATGACCACCCTGATCTCACGGTCACTCGCCAATGTGATCTGCTGGGCCTACCTCGATCCACGCTGTATTACCAACCGGTCCCTGTCCGTAAATCCACGCTGAGGATCATGGCGAGGATCGATGCCCTCTACCTGGAGGATCCCACCACCTGCAGTCGGCAGCTGGTCCATTACCTGGCCAGAGACGGCATCCCGATGAGCCGTGACCGTGTCCGAAGCTTCATTCGGCGCATGAGATTACGAGCGAACTACCAGAAACCCCGCACAACGGTGCCGGGTGAACCATGCGAGCACTTTCCCTGCATGGTGGACCTCCAGCTGCTCACGGCTCCAGATCAGGTCTGGGCTACGAATGTCACCTACATCCCTTTGCGGAAAGGATTCCTGTACCTGGTGGAAGTTGTCGATGTGTTTTCCAGGCTTGTGTACTCCTTAAGTGAAGGCTGCGCCTACAGCTGGAAGCTCTCCAACAGCCTTGACACGGAGTTCTGCCTGGAGGCGCTGGAGATGGCCCTGGCCAGTGGCCGCAAGCCCCAGATATTCCATTCCGATCAGGCATGTCAATTCACCTCGTCAGGCTTCGTTCAACGACTCAAGGCAGCGGAGATCCAGATCAGCTGGTAGGGCCGTAGATGCAGCTACGACAACAACTTGGTGGAGAGGCTGGGGCGCACCGTCAAGTACGAGGAGGTGTATCTGCGTGCCTACAGCGATGGCCGGGAAGCGGGGATCAGTCTGGCCCGCTTCTTCTGGAGGTATGACCAAAGAAGACCGCACCGCACACTGGGAGACAAAACTCCCCATGTGGTCTACGATGAAGTCCGAACCCTGTTCCTTCCGCCCTGGGTTAACGATGTCAGGGGACCAGTCTGTCCCGCAAGAGCCATCCACCTCATAGTGCTGCTAAGGGCTTTGATTTCAACCATAATGAAGACACATTCGTGCAAGGCGAGCATTCACCACCCCATCAACTTCGGGTCACACTCGTGTTGCCCACCTACAACGAGCGGGGCAACATCGCGCCGCTCCTGGCTGAGTTGCTGTCACTTAAGCAGAAATTCGACCTGGAGATTCTGGTGGTGGACGATGATTCTGCCGATGGAACCGCAGAGCTGGTGCGGCGGCTGTCCCATGGCGAGCCGCGGTTGAGGCTGATCCGGCGGGTGGGGCGCTCCGGCCTAGCTAGCGCGATCAAGGAGGGCCTGCTCGATGCCACCGGTGACGTGGCGCTGGTGATGGACAGCGATGGCCAGCACGAGGCGGATGCGGTGCTGCGCACGATCAACACCTTGATGCAGGACGATGTTGATCTGGTGATAGGAAGTCGCTTCCATCCCGAGGCGCAGATCCGCGGCCTCAGCGGCCGCCGCGAGGCCGGCTCCAGCTGGGCGAACGCCAGTGCCCGGTTCAGCCTCCCACGCGCCTATGGGAGCCTGAGCGACTACATGAGCGGCTTTTTCGCGCTGCGGCTGGAGCCGCTGCTGCCGCTGATCCGCGCTGTGGATGTGAACGGCTTCAAGTTTCTTTACGAGTTGCTAGCGGTGAGTCGCGGTCGCCTGCGCACCACCGAGGTGCCGCTCCACTTCCAGCCGCGCAGCTACGGAAGCTCCAAGCTAGATCTGGCCATCTTCTGGGATTTCCTGATCTCGATCCTCCACAGCCTCAGCTTCCGCTTGCTGCCGCGGCGGGCGATCAGCTTCGGATTGGTGGGGATCAGCGGCGTTGCGGTGCAGCTGCTTTCCACCCAGCTTCTGATGCTTCTGGGCGACCTGAACTTTGAGCAGGCACTCCCCGTTGCCGTAGTGGCTGCCGCCAGTTCCAACTACCTGATCAACAACGCACTGACCTTCCGCTTTCAGCGACTGAAGGGCCTGTCTTTGCTGCGGGGCCTGCTGAAATTTTTACTGGTTGCCTCGCTGCCGGTGCTTGCCAATGTGGGGCTTGCCTCCGCTTATTACAGTTTCGTGGCTCGTGACACATTCTGGGCCCAGCTGGCAGGGATCTTGGTGGTGTTCGTATGGAACTACGCAGCCAGCAGCAGATTTGTGTGGAACACTCCATAGCTATCGCTAGCGAAGATCTACGCCAACCAGTACCAATGAGAAAACACGAAAGCAAATAACGACATTAGCAATGCAGAGCAGCCTATCAAGATTTCAGGTGGGGCCCTTTTAAAAAACATTGCAATTAAAATATACACCGGGAACAGAGAAGTAGCAAACCTGCCTGCACTAAACCATACCGTGGAGGATATCAAAAGAACAGAGAGCGACCACAGAAGAATACTCTTTGGTAAGCACTTTTTGTATAAGCCAAGAACCATAATTCCTAAAGCGAATATCGCCAAAAAGGAATTAATAATTCCCATCTCATTAATCTCGCCCCTAAGCACTCTATTGATATTTAAAATTGGCGTCCAGGTGTTTACGATATCATTTAGCAATGACTCCCCAGTCCACCATCCTTTTTGACTTATCGCAAATTGCAAGAAATTTCCAAAACTGAAGTGAAGATATAGCAAATAAGCAATTAATAGCGAGCAACCAACCATAGTAGCAGCAAAAAATTGCCTTACAGTCTTAGCCCTTGAACAATGGCCGCTGAAAGGGCATGGATTAGAACCACAAGCCTGCAGAAAGGCTAGGTAAGCAAACGGAACAATACCAACACCAACAACTCTTGTGACACCTGCCAAAGCAGCCGCAATCATTGAAGGAAGCAGAGATCGACGAAGCGAGAACCAGAAAGATGCAGTAGTGGCTGCAAAGAAAAACGATTCAGTATAAACTGCGCTGAAGAATATTGAAAACGGACTAAAAGCAGCCAAAGCGACTGCAAGCCTTGCAGTTTTTTTTGAGGCATATCGGTAAGATATGTCATATAAGAAGCACAAGCCAATCGCAAAAGATGCATTCGAGACGGCTATTCCCCAAGCGATTACTCCTTTCTTCCCTAGGAAGCCAGCCAGTGATAGAATAAAGGGGTACGCGGGGAAGAATGCAGTGTTTAGTTGGTCTTTATAGCGAGGAGTACTGGAATATCCCTTTTCGGCCAAATCAAGGTACCATCCAGAGTCCCAACGAGCAAAGCCATCAAGAAAAAGATTGTCAGGAAAAACCCTCCAAAGGCCGTCACCTGAAGCGATCGCAGGTATTATGGCTAAACCAAGGTAGACAACAAGAAAAAGAGTTGCCCTACTGAAGATAAATACAGCCAGCGCGTATTTATATCGAAGTAGCAACCCTATAAGCATGGATTTTGGAGGGACCATAACGAGTAACTATCCATAGCTCTGGAGATTACAGTAGTAGGTCCAACAGCCTAGACAAGCGTGCTGTCATGAAGATTTTCGAGCAATGTCGCTGGAGCTTCCCCGGGACGGTAATTGCCAGGAAAGGTGGCGCCCCCTGCTGCTGCTAAGGTAGCCATGGCAGACATAGCTGGCTTTGGTTAGATTTACGGGAGTGGTGGGTTGATCCAGACCGCCGACGGTTGACGCCAGCAGCGCGTCGATCATGTACAGCGACGCGGGTGTCGCTGACGTGCCCCTTCGTAGACGACAGCGCGGTGACGGCAGATTTCCACAACCTGGCCGCTGTGACGTTGCTGGGGCGTCACGAATTTTATCCCGATGTGGCACTGCCGATGGTTGTACCAACCAACAAACAACTCTACCTATTCGCAGGCATCGTCCTTGCTGGAAAAAGGCCGACTCGGGTAGTCGGGCCGGTACTTCGCTGTCTTGAACAGGGATTCTGAGTATGGGTTGTCGTTCGATACCCTCGGACTGGAGAAGGATCTGAGCACGCCCAGCTCCTCCAACCGGCTCTCCAATGTGGCCGCTCTCATGGCAATGCCGTTGTCGGCGTGGAGGAGTAACGGCTGGCTGCGGGCCTTGCTGATCCGCTCGCGCAGCCGGAACCAGTTTACCAAATCGGCTGCAACGGCTGGGTCTTTTCGCTCGGCGACATCCCAGGCCACCACCTTGCGGCTCCAGATGTCGATCACCAGGTAGAGGTACAGCCACACTCCACGAACGGTGGTAGGCAGGTAGGTGATGTCCCAGCTCCACACCTGATTGGGACCAGTGGCCCCTAGGCGTGGCACTGGCCTGGTTCCTGTGGAGGCCGGGCACGCCCTGCCGGTGGGACTGACCGTGAGCGTGGAGTACGCGGTAGAAGCTGCGCTCTGAACCGATTTACAGGCCTCGATCCGCGAGCACCGGCACGATCTGGCCTGGTGGCAGCGCCGCAAATTCCGGCTCATTGCAGGTGAGCAGGATCCGCTGGCGTTCTTCTTCGCTGAGGCGGTGGGCCACATGGCGGTGGCTGCCCTTGCGGCGGTCAATGCCAACACCGTTGCCAGCACTGCAGCGTGGTGAGACCAACGCCCAGGACAAGAGCTAGCTCACTGGCTTGGGCACCATCGGCAACACCCTCATGGAGAAACTGTAGGGCCTTCCGGCGGTCGCCCGGGCACGTCAGGCGTCCCCGTCCTCTCCCCAGAAGGCCTGAATCATTTATGAGGCGATCAGCAGCGCTGCCGCCTCTGCCAGGGCCTCCTCCTTGCGGCGCAGCTCTTGTTTGATCTCCAGGTGGTCCTTGGGCACGGAGCCGTTCGAGTTCCTTCTGCTCCTACGGCTCGTCGAGCTCGCCGGACTGCGTCTACAAGGTGAGCACTGGCTTCTTGTTGGCATCCTGGGATGCCTGTCGCCAGCGCTCCACCTGCTCCGGGTACAGGCCCCGCTCGCGGCAGTAGGCACTGAGCTCGGTGACGGTAAAGCCTGCTGTCTCCAACGCCACCGTGAACTTGTCGGTGGCGCCCCAGCCTTCAGGATCCTTCTCGGATGCCGGCACCACCTCTCCCTGTAACCGCCAGGGCTTCCTCCAGTTGTAGAGGGTGACCACGTGAATGCCCAGTTCTGCGGAGATCTGGGCCACGCTCTGCCGATGTGGCGGGCTCATCCGCCTCCTCACATCAGCCTTGAGGGCCCCGCGGTAACGACGCATAGCTCTGCTCCATCAAGCCCCCTTGGTGAAAGAACTTCTCGGGTTTGAGAGGCGTCAACTTTCCTAGCAGAGGGGGAGTCTGCCCAGACATAGTCATGTTCATTCTCAGGGTCCATGAGGAATGGAAGCATCTGACTGTCGTGAAGATTGGCAGGACTTACAGCGTATCGACGGATGAAGCCATGGTCGACATCGATACAGATACTGTTCTTGTAGCCGTAGTAACTGATGCCGTTCTTTTGGACTCAGCGAGCGTCTAAGTCCTTCTGCTGCAAGCGATCTGGGTTCTCGTCCCAACCTTCCGGCAGCCTCCCGGCTTTGACTTCCTTGTTCTCCTCGCGGGTATTGCGTTGCTTAGGAACCGGGACGAGAGTCGCATCGATGATCTGACCGCCACGGGCTTGGAGACCCTGGGATCGGAGATATGCCTCAAACCTCTCGAAGAGCTCCTCGATCACTCCTACCTTGCAGAATCACTCCCTGAAGAAGCCGACTGTTATCGCATCGGGAATGCTCTCATTACGCCAAGCCCGACAAACTCCTCAAAAGAGCGTCTGTCATTCACCTGAAATTCAAGCTCTACATCGCTGAAGTTAAAAGCTGCTGAAGAACGAGCATCTTGAACAGAATCAGCGGATCAATCCGCTTGCATCCTGCATTGCTCTTGCGTTCACATACATAGCCTTTTTCAAGAAGCGGACGGAACGGTTCCCATAGAAGCGAATCGGCCAGGCGCCTGAGGGCAGGCCTCTTATCCTCGATCTTTGCGACCCTTTGCTATTCGTCCCAGAAGCCCCTCTGCCCCACGACTGACCTGTTGATTACTCAACTAATAGCAATCGGGAGCATGCAGGAATCGGCTGGCTTGTTGAAATTTCGAGGCGTACTTGCATCGGCTGCCTGACAAGACAAGCTGCAAGATTGTCTATACTTATTGCAGCGGGGAAAGTGGGAGAGATATTTATAGCGAGATCGTTATTTTCGAAAGAGAGCTATAGCCTGTTTGTACTATACACCTCTTCATTCCCTATCTTTATCGCTCCCCTCATCGCCACTTCCATGGCCACAGCACCTATCCAAGTCCTCTCTGCGCTGCCCAGAGCGCTCCTAAATTCCTTTGTGATTTCAGCGCTATTTCGAGGCACTCGATGTCCGCATCCGTGATCTTATCTTGGTCTGCATCGGGTAGTTGCTTCATCCCGCACATCAAGCAGAACTCCGCCTACTTGTAGATATCGGCCGGCAGGCTTTCATCGTGGTATTCGCGGGCCCGATCGGGGTCTAACGGCAGCTCGAACTGCTTATTCCAGTCGAAGGCGTAGCGGGCGCGGCTCAGTTCGTCGTCCCGCTCGCGTGCACCCGGGCGGTGACGGGCGGTGACGGACAATGTCGGCGGCGTGTGCGGCGATCTTGTAGGCGATCAGGCCCTCGCTCACATCCTCGGCATGGGGCATGTCCAGGTGCTCCTTCGGGGTCACGTAGCAGAGCATCGCCGTGCCCTGCTAGCCAGCCAGGGCCGCGCCGATGATGCTGGTGATTGGTTTGTAGCCGGGGGCGATGTCGGTGACCAGGGGCCGCGTACGTCGAAGGGCACCTCGCTGCACTCCTCCATTTGCTGTTTGATGTTGAACTCGATCTGATCCATGGGCACATGGCCCGGACCCGGAACCTCCACCATCACCTGCACGTCGTGTTTCCAGGTCCAGCGGGTGAGTTCAACCAGGGTTTACTGTTCTGCCAGACGGGCCACATCGGAGGCGACGTATTGACAACCGGGCAGGAGGGATTCACCGATGGAACTGCGGCAAGGGAGCGGGGTCCCAGAATGTGGCTGCTCGAAGGCTGATCCACTGGGGCCGCAGGGGGATCAATAGGGAGTGATCGTGATCTCAGTGTTGATGGGGCGGGGACAGCATCAACGTCAGAGCTGAGACAATTATCTCCGATCGATCAAATCCATGAACTCTCGATCTAACGGATGAAAACTCAGTGATCACCGGCTGGGCATCCGGGAACGCAGCCCTGGCAAGAGCAGTGGGTTCCATCCGCTCCACTTCTTCAGGAACCACCCGGCCCCAGATGGAAGTGCCCACAAGCGCAAAACCAAAGGAGCCACCCTCGGACAGACGCCCCGCATGGAATGTGCCGCCTGGAATGGCCAGCTGGGGCCGCTGACCAGACGCCAGGTCACTGCCGACCTGCGCGATCGAGGCATGGCCTTCGGGCGACACCAGCAGCACGTGCAGCGGGTCTCCCAGGTGGTGGTGATACACCTGGTCGTGGCAGATGCGGTGCAGCTGGATGCCCCGCTCCGGGCTGGCAAGAAAGTAGAGGGTGCCGCCTGGAATCTCCCGGGCCACGAAGCTCTCGGCCACCCTGCCGCAGGTGCGATGGGTCTCCAGCCCGAGCCAGGCAACCACCTGCTCGGCGCTGGGTGGCTGGGCCCCTTTCGGGCCGTGGCCGGGCAACTTCAGACCCCTACCGGCTGGCCGGCGGCCGCCTGGGCCTTCAGCACGTCTTCGAGGCCGGCGAGATCCTCATCGGTGATCTTGGTCTGCATCGGGCAGTGCTTGGGACCGCACATTGAGCAGAACTCCGCCTGCTTGTAGATGTCGGCCGGCAGGGTTTCATCGTGGTATTCGCGGGCGCGCTCGGGATCGAGCGAGAGCTCGAACTGGCGGTTCCAGTCGAAGGCGTAGCGGGCACGGCTGAGTTCATCGTCGCGATCGCGGGCGCCGGGGCGGTGGCGGGCGATGTCGGCGGCGTGGGCGGCGATCTTGTAGGCGATCAGGCCCTCACGCACATCCTCGGCATTGGGCAGGCCCAGGTGCTCCTTCGGGGTGACGTAGCAGAGCATGGCCGTGCCGTGCCAGCCGGCCAGGGCGGCACCGATCGCGCTGGTGATGTGGTCGTAGCCAGGGGCAATGTCCGTCACCAGCGGGCCGAGCACATAGAAGGGCGCTTCGCTGCACTCCTCCATCTGCTTCTTGACGTTGAACTCGATCTGGTCCATCGGCACGTGGCCGGGGCCCTCCACCATCACCTGGATGTCGTGCTCCCAGGCGCGGCGGGTGAGCTGGCCGAGGGTTTTGAGCTCCGCCAGCTGGGCTGCATCGGAGGCATCGTGCTGACAGCCCGGCCGCAACGAATCGCCCAGCGAAAAACTGCAGTCGTAACGCTTGAAGATCTCGATGATGTCGTCGAAGCGGGTGAACAGCGGGTTCTGCTTGTGGTGGTAGAGCATCCACTGGGCCAGGATGCCGCCGCCGCGGCTCACGATCCCCGTGAGGCGGCCCTTCACCAGCGGCAGGTGCTCGATCAGCAGACCGGCGTGGATGGTCTGGTAATCGACGCCCTGCTGGCAATGCTTCTCGATGATGTGCAGGAAATCATCGGCATCGAGCTTCTCGATCGAGCCGTGCACGCTTTCGAGCGCCTGATACACCGGCACGGTTCCGATCGGCACGGTGGAGGCGTTGATGATCGCCGTGCGCACCTCATCGAGATTGACGCCGCCGGTGGAGAGATCCATCACCGTGTCGGCGCCGTACTTCACCGCCAACCGCAGTTTTGCCACCTCTTCCTCGAGGTCGGAGGCATTGGGGGAAGCGCCGATGTTGGCGTTCACCTTGCACCTGGAGGCGATGCCGATCGCCATCGGCTCCAGATTGGTGTGGTTGATGTTGGCAGGGATGATCATGCGGCCCCGGGCCACTTCTTCCATCACCAGGGATTCGGGCAGGTTCTCCCGCTTGGCCACGTAGGCCATCTCCTCGGTGATCACACCCTGGCGGGCGTAATGCATCTGCGACACGTTGGCGTCGCCGCGACGCTTCTCAATCCAGGCGCTGCGCATGATCGACTCGAGAAATTGGGGCGTTCGGACCGGGTCGCTGGGAAGCGAGGACACAACTCCGGAACCGGGCGCCACCGGGACCGATCGGACCGCGGTTGCATTCGGGACACTTCCCTGCGCCGGCATGACCCGGATCAGGTTCGGAGGGTGTGATCTCAGCCGAGGCCCAGGCGCACTTCCGGTGGGAAGCAGGCTCGGGGCGGCACCCCTAGTGACCGGCCAAAGCTAGCAAGGGTGCCTGTGAATGCCGGAGTTCAGCACAGAACCCATTCAGGGCTGCAGTCCGTTGAGGGCGGCCGCCACCACCCGGTGGTCGGGGTCGTTCTGCAGACCGCGCAACAGCGCCCGCACCGCTTCGGCACCCTCCGCCGGCGCCGCTTCATGCGCCAGCCGGCCGAGGATTTCGGCGCCACCCACCCGCACCGAGCTGTCGGGATCGGCGATCGCCATGCGCGCCAGCTCCAGCAGCGGTTCAAACCCCATCACCGCCTGCTCGGCCAGGGCCGAGAGGATGCTGCAGCGCACCAGCCACTGGTCGTCGGCGGCGAAGGCCTCGCGCAGCAGCGGCCAGGCCTGCTCGGCGCCATAGCTGGCCAGGGCGTTGGCCGCCTCCGCCCGCACGTTGGCGTCGTCGTCGTGGCGCAGGGCCCGCTGCAGCGCCTCCCAGCCCGCCGCACTGCGCTTCACTCCCAGGCCGGCGCAGCTGAGCGAGCGCACGATGAAGGGTTCCTGCTCCAGGCCGAGCAGCAGCAGCGGGATCGCCACCTCGCTTTCCACGCCCCGCAGCCCCGCCAGGGCCGGCATCGCCTGCACCGGATCACCGGAGGCGATGGCGGCGCGCAGGGCGTCCGCATCCAGCGGCGGCTTGCTGTCGGAAGAGGAATCGGCCATGGCTCCACCCTGTCACGGAGGGGGAGGAAATGACTGCACCTGCCGGAGGCATTCCCGCACCACCCGGCGGCGACGACGGCGGCGCAGGCTGCTGCTCACCAGCAGGCCGCTGCCGATCAGCAGCGCCGGCAGACCCTGCACCCGCTGGATTCCCTGACGCGACACGATGCTGATCAGCGCCAGCAGGATCAGCAGCGGCGCCGACAGCGCCAGCAGCGCGCGGAGTGTGCGGTCGCGGGCGCTCACACCCGGCGCTCCATCCAGAGCAGCAGGCTGAGCGTGAGCACCTGCACGCCGACGGCGATCGCCCCTTCGTCAGGGTCGAAGCCGCCGTTGTGGAGGGCCGCGCAACCCTCGGGCCCGGCCACCCCCAGCCGGAACATGGTGCCCGGCGCAGCGGTGAGCAGCTCGGCGAAATCCTCCGCCCCCAGGGACGGCTGCTCCAGCCGCCGCACCTGCGGCCGATCGAGCAGCGCCAGGGCCGCCTCCTCCACCAGCTCGGTGAGCGCCGGGTCGTTGTGCACCGGCGGCGAGATGCAGCGGTAGCGCACCCGCGCCTCGCCGCCGTAGCCGCGGCAGATGGCATGCACCGTGTCCTCGATCCAGCCGGGCAGTTCGGCGTGCACCTCGGTGTCGAGGCAGCGCACCGTGCCCAGCAGGCGCACATGGTCGGCGATCACATTGAAGGCCTTGCCCCCCTCGATCCTGCCGAAGCTCACCACCACCGGCTGCAGCGCATCCAGTCGCCGGCTGATCGCCTCCTGCAGACCGCTCACCACCCGGGCCGCGATCCAGATCGCATCGGTGGACTGGTGCGGCCGGGCGCCGTGGCCGCCTTCGCCCAGCACCTCCACTTCCAGCTCGCCCGCCGCGGCCGTGAGGCTGCCGCTGCGCACACCGATGCTGCCCACCGGCAGACTCGGAAACACATGCACGCCGAACAGGGCCTGCACGCCCTCCATGGCGCCGTCGGCCAGCATCCAGGCCGCCCCCTGGGCGATTTCCTCGGCCGGCTGAAACAGCAGCCGCACCCGGGCCGTGAGCCGCGGGGCGAGGGGCGCCAGCAGCCGCGCCACCCCCAGGCCGATCGCGGTGTGCATGTCGTGCCCACAGGCATGCATCAGCCCCTGATGGCAGGAGGCGAAGGGCAGGCCCGTGCGCTCCTCCACCGGCAGCGCGTCCATGTCGACCCGCAGAGCCAGCAGTGGCGCCGCTTCAGGGCCAAGCTCCGCGACCACGCCGGTGCGGCCCACCCCTTCGCGCACGTCCCACCCCAGCAGGCGCAGCTCCCCGGCCACCAGGGCGGCGGTCTGGTGTTCCGCCCCGCTCAGCTCCGGATGGGCATGAATGTGGCGACGCAGCCCGATCAACTCCGGCATCGCCTGCTGGAGGGCCGCCTCCAGCTCAAACTGCTGCCAGAGCGTCAGCGGCGCGACCGGCAGGCTGGACAGGGACGGACGCGTTGACGCGGCAGGGCTCATCGACGGGCCAGTTGCAGAAAATCCTGAAGAGCGTGCACCGGCAGGGGAGGCCAGCGCCGTATCTGCAGGAGCCATTCTGGCTGCCGGTAGCGGGGGTCGAGGCCGGAGGCCGCCGCCCAGTTGCTCTCCGCCTCCCCCGATGCGCCGCGTTGCCACAGCACAGCCGTGAGGCCGGCGCGGGCATCGGCGAACAGCGGGTAGCGGCGGATCAGCTGGCGCAGCTCCCGCTCAGCCGCCGCCCCATCCCCCTGCTGGAAGGCCGCCAGGGCGGCGCTGGAGCGGGCCATCGCAAAGCCCGGCCGGGCCAGATCGGCCGCTTCGAAGCAGCGGCGCGCCTGGTCCCAGTGTCCCTGGGAGCCGCGGACATTGCCGAGGTTGTAGAGCGCCGCCGCATCGGCCGGATCGTTCTGCAGGATCGCCTCGTAGTCGGCAGCGGCCAGGTCCCACTGCTGCAGGGACTCCTCGGCGATGCCCCGGTTCAGGTAGGGGTCGGCGCTGCCGGGTTCCAGCGCGATCGCGCGGTTCTGGTCGCTGATCGCGCCCTGCGGGTCCCCCATCGCCAGCCGCACGTTGCCGCGGTTGCTCCAGGCGGAGGCATCGCCGGGCAGCTGGTCCACCACCTGATCCCACAGGGGCAGCGCCTCACCGAAGCGCCCGTCGCGGCTGGCGCTCAGGGCCGCATCGAACAGCTGGGGCACACTCATTTGCGCGGCCAGCAGCACCGCCAGCAGGGTGGCGAGCATCAGGCCGCCTCCGGCCAGGCGAGGTGTTCACGGGCGGCGGCGGTGGCGATGCGGCCCCGCGGGGTGCGCTGCAGGAAGCCCAGCTGCAGCAGGAAGGGCTCCACCACCGTTTCCAGCGTGACCGGGTCTTCGCCCAGGCCGGCGGCCAGGGTCTCGAGGCCCACCGGGCCACCGCCGTAGCCCTCCAGCAGCAGCTGCAGCAACCGCCGGTCGCTGGCATCGAGGCCGCGGGCATCCACGCGGTGCAGGCTGAGGGCTTCGGCCACCAGCGCCGCATCGATGCAGGCGTGGCCGCGCACGCTCGCCACATCCCGGACGCGACGCAGCAGGCGGTTGGCGATCCGGGGGGTGCCGCGGCAGCGGCGGGCCACCTCGATCGCGGCATCGCCGGCGAGCTCCAGCTTCAGCAGGCCGGCGGCCCGCTCCACGATCGCCTGCAGATCGGGCAGGTCGTAGAACTCCAGCCGCTGGATCAACCCGAAGCGATCCCGCAGCGGCGAACTCAACGCTCCCGCCCGGGTAGTGGCCCCCACCAGCGTGAACGGCGCCAGCGGCACGGCGCGGGTGCGGGCCGTGGTGCCCTTGCCCACGGTGAGATCCAGCCGGCAGTCCTCCATGGCGGGGTAGAGCAGTTCTTCAGCCACTCGGTTGAGCCGGTGGATCTCATCGATGAACAGCAGGTCGCGCGGCTGCAGGTTCATCAGCAGCCCGACGATGTCGCGCGGGCGTTCCAGCGCCGGCGCACTGGTGATGCGGCAGCGCACGCCCAGCTCCTCGGCCAGCACCAGGGCCATGGTGGTCTTGCCGAGGCCGGGGGGGCCGTAGAGCAGCACGTGATCGAGCGCATCGCCGCGGTTGCGGGTGGCCTCCACCGCGATCGCCAGCACCTGCCTGAGCTCCCGCTGGCCGATGTACTCCCCGAGCCGGCGCGGGCGGAGCGTGTCCTCGCGCAGCAGCCGCGGGGCTTCGGCTGTGCCGCTCAGCTCAGCGGCGCCGGCTGAGTGGGCTGGGTCGCCGGCGTCAGCCCTGTCGAGGCCTGCGGCGGGGTCCAGGGCGCTGTCATACGGATGGGGCTGCGCATCCACCAGACGTCTGGAGCCCAGGCGACTGGAGCCCTTGCCAGAGGCTCGATCGGACGGGCCGGAGGACACGATCGCCATGGCAGGAGCGTAGGGAGGACCGGGCCTGCTTAGGGTCGAGCCTGAGGCCGGGGGTGGCAATGGCGAAGGCAGCGGGAAAGAAAGCCGCGCGGGCAGCCCGTGATGCGGCCAACCGCCTGCTGGCCGACAACCGCTTCGCCCGTCACCAGTACGAGATTCTCGAAACGCTGGAAACCGGTCTGGAGCTGGTGGGCACCGAGGTGAAGTCGATCCGGGCCGGCAAGGCCAACCTGCGCGATGGCTTCTGCCTGATCCGCCAAGGGGAACTGCAGCTGCACAACGTGCATATCTCGCCCCACAGCCACGCCGGCGCCTATTTCAACCACGAGCCGCTGCGCACCCGCAAGCTGCTGGCCCACCGCCGCGAGATCGACAGGCTGCGCATCGCCATCGATCAGAAGGGGCTGACGCTCATCCCCCTGAACCTGCATCTCAAGGGCTCATGGATCAAGCTCACGCTCGGCCTGGCCAAGGGCCGCAAGCTGCACGACAAACGCCAGGAGGAGCGTCGCAAGGACGCCGACAGGGAAGTGCGCGCGGCCTTGACCCGCGGCTGAACCCGGCCACCGCCCTGGGCCCGGTGGCACGCCATACAGTCGCCACGCCCCATCGCCAGCAGCTGCCATGTCGGCATTGACCCGCTGCCTGCAGGAAGAGGCCGCCGCGATCGCCGCTGCCGCCGGCCGGATCGAAAGCTGCCAGGTGGATGCAGCCCTGGCGATGCTGGACCGCTGCGCCGACCAACGGGCCAAGCTCGTGATCACGGGGGTAGGCAAGAGCGGCATCGTGGCCCGCAAGATCGCGGCCACCTTCTCCTCGATCGGGCTGATGTCGCTGTACCTCAACCCGCTCGATGCCCTGCACGGAGACCTGGGTGTGGTGGCGCCGCAGGACGTGGTGCTGCTGCTCTCCAACAGCGGCGAAACCGGCGAACTGCTCGAAATCCTTCCCCACCTGCGCCGGCGTGGCACCGGCCGCATCGCCCTGGTGGGAAAACTGCAGTCGAGCCTGGCCCGCGGCTGCGATGTCGTGCTCGATGCCTCGGTGGACCGGGAGGTCTGCCCGCTCAATCTGGCCCCCACCGCCAGCACGGCGGTGGCGATGGCGATCGGCGATGCCCTGGCCGCCGTGTGGATGGAGCGGCGCGGCATCTCCCCGGCCGACTTCGCCCTCAACCATCCGGCCGGTGCGCTCGGCAAACAGCTCACGCTCACAGTGGCCGATCTGATGCTGCCCACCACCCAGCTGCATCCGCTGGAGGAAAGCGACAGCCTCAGCGCCGTGATCGCCCTGCTCACGCGCGACGGTGCCGGGGCCTGCTGGGTGCGCCGCAGCGGCGCGCCGCAGCAGCTGGCGGGCCTGATCACCGACGGCGACCTGCGCCGGGCCCTGGAGCAGAACGCCGCGTCCGGATGGGCTGAGCTGTGCGCCAGTCAGCTGATGACGGCCGATCCGATCACGGTGGGGCCGGGCATGCTGGCAGTGGAAGCGTTGGAACGCATGGAGCGCAACAGCCGCAAGCCGATCGGCGTGCTGCCCGTGCTCGACGACGCGGGAACCATGCTGGGCCTGCTGCGACTCCACGACCTGATCCAGGCGGGGCTGAGCCCCAGCTTGAGCTGAAGGTGTGGCCGCATGGCGTCCTGCAGAGTGGGCGGGACCCGCTCAGGCGGCAGCCAGGCGGCGGGCCTGCTCCAGCTGGGCGGCGGTGTCGACCGAGAGGAAATCACCCTCCACCGGGAAGGTGCCCACCGTGAGGCCCGCCTCGATCAGCCGCAGCTGCTCCAGCTTCTCGGTGTGCTCCAGCGGTGAGTGGGGCAAGGCATTCCAGCGGGCCAGCACGTCGGCGCGGTAGCCGTAGATGCCTACATGGCCCCAGTAGGGCGCATGAGCGTGCCAGTGCTGCGGATCCTCACCGCGTACGTGCGGGATGGCGGAGCGGGAGAAGTAGAGCGCGCGGCCGTCGGCAGCCAGCAGCGTCTTGACCACATTGGGGTCGTGGATCTTCTCCGGCGGCATTCGGTAGATCGGGGTGAGCACCTCCGGCGTGGGCGTGCGCCGCTCAAACTCCAGTGCCATCGCATCGATCACGGCCGGATCAATGAACGGCTGATCCCCCTGCACATTGATGATCACGCTGCGGGCCGCGGCCAAGGCGCCGCCCGTGGCCCCCGCCCGGGCAATCAGGGCCTCCACCACCGAGGCGAGCCGCTCGCTGCCGGAGCTGCAGCTGGCGCTGGTCATCAGCACCGGAAATCCCCAGCCCTCGGCCGCCGCCCGCAGCACCTCGCTGTCGGTGCAGAGCACCACCGCAGCAGGCCGCTGCGCCAGGCGGCAACGCAGCAGCACCCGCTGCAGCATCGGCTGGCCGCCGATGTCGGCCATCACCTTGTTGGGCAGGCGGGACGACTCCAGCCGCGCCGGCACGGCCACCACGCAGGCCAGCGCCGGTGGGCTGGCGAGGGCGGCAGGCTCCGGCGCCGAGGCGCCACCACCGTGCTGCCGATCGCTCAAGCCACTGCCCGTCATCTGCTGCCAAGACCCTGGTGGCGGGAGCCTATTCCCACAGCGCCGTGAGGCTGCGGGCCTGCCGCACCAGCGCTTCCACCCGCTCCGGCGCCGCCGCTGGCCGGGCGCCGGCCTCCATCTGCCGGTACACATCCGCCACCCGCCAGGCGGCGGTGTCGGGGTCGGCGGCATGGCGGGGGATCAGGTGGGCGTGCAGGTGCCGGGCCCCCTCCCCGAAAGCGATCACATAGACGCGCTCGCAGCCGGTGAGCTGGCGCACCAGGGCACTGCAGCGCTGCAACATCGGCCCGAAGCCCGCCGCCTCCGCGGCCGTGAAGGCGGCCGGGCCATCGAGGTGGCGGACCGCATCGAGCAGCAGCCAGCCCGGCAGCGGCGCCGGTGTGGGGTGGTGCCGCAGCAGCCACAGGGGCTGGCGCAGGATCTCGTACCGGGCGATCGCCTCCGGCTCGGCGTGCAGACGGCAGACGCCACAACCGGCGGCCGCTTCGCTCAATCCCACAGACGCATGGCGTCGTCGCGGGCGGCATACCAGCGGGCGGCCAGGGGCCCGCCCATCGTGCGGCATTCACGGAACCAGGGGCCGCCCAGCGTCCAGTGCAGCAGGGCGGCACCGCCCGGCTCCGGTGCCAGCGGCGGCGGCGCCTGCACATCGACGAGATGGTTCCAGCGGTCGGGCAGAGCGCCGATCTCGTGATCCCCCGCCAACCAGTGGAAGCGGTGCAGATCGAGGCCGGAGGCGGTGTTGACGTACTCGGGGGTGAGCGCGGTGCAGCGGCTGGTGTTGAACAGCATCAACGAACTCCAGTTTTTCTTCGGATAGGCCGATTGCCGCTCACCGAGAAACTTCACGGTTTCGCCAGGAACGTGATCGTGCTGCACGCACATCACCGCGAAGCGATCATCCCGCAGGGCCCAGAGTTCAGTGATGTCACTGAGACACAACATGTCGCAGTCCATGAAAATCGCCCAGCCCTGATAGCCGCACAGCTGCGGCACGAGGAAGCGGGTGAACGAAAAGGCCGTGCTTTGCCTGGGATCCCGCTGGCGCCAGTACAACCCCTGGCACTCCAGCTGCGGCGTCTCGAGTGGTGTGATCGCCAGCGTTTGTGTGCTGTTCTGATACAGACTGTCGATCAACACATTGGTGGCCGCCCGCTCGCGCGGATCGACACCGATGAAAATGGGGATGGGCCTACTCATTGGGGTGAGCATATGTCCCGGCTCCCGTGAGCCATGCTGAGGGCACCTGCACGCGGTGGACCGTGAGTTTCATCCTGATCGCCGGCCCCTGTGTGATCGAAAGCCCGGAACTTGTGTTCGAGGTGGCCGAGCGGGTCAAGGCCATCACCGAGCGGCTCGGCATCACCTATGTGTTCAAGGCCAGCTTCGACAAGGCCAACCGCAGCTCCGGCGGCTCCTTCCGCGGCCCCGGCGTGGCCGAGGGCCTGGAGGTGCTGGCGGAAGTGAAGCGCCGCACCGGGCTGCCTCTGCTCACCGACATTCACGAAAGCCAGCAGGCCGCTCCAGTGGCCGCCGTGGTGGACGTGCTGCAGATTCCCGCCTTCCTCTGCCGTCAGACCGATCTGCTGCTGGCCGCCGCTGACGCCGTTCGCGGCACCGGCAAGACGATCAACGTGAAGAAAGGCCAGTTCCTCGCCCCCTGGGACATGGCGCAGGTGGTGACCAAACTGCGCGAGGCCGGCGTGGAGAAGCTCTGGCTCACCGAGCGGGGCTCCAGCTTCGGATACAACACCCTGGTGGTGGACTACCGCGGCCTGCCCCAGCTGCGGGCGCTCGGCTGCCCGGTGATCTTCGATGCCACCCACTCGGTGCAGCAGCCCGGTGGTCGTGGCAGCAGCAGCGGCGGCCAGCGTGAATACGTGGCGCCGCTGGCGCGCGCCGCCGTGGCCGTGGGGGTGGACGGCCTGTTCATGGAGGTGCATCCCGACCCGGAGAATGCCCTCAGCGACGGGCCCAACATGGTGCCGCTGCATCGGCTCGAACCCCTGCTGGAGCAGTTGCTGGCGATCCGCGCCCCGCTGCAGCAGCGCCCTGAAGCGGTCAGCACGCTGTGAATGGCGGCTGGCTGGCCCGCGGCCGCAGCCGGCTGGCGGCGCGGCGCTGCCGCGATCGGCTGCGGCAGCTGAAGCTGCTGGTGCTGGATGTGGATGGGGTGCTCACCGATGGCGGCCTCTGGACCACCGAGAGCGGTGAGGTGATCAAACGCTTCGATGTGCGCGACGGGCTGGGCATCCGCCTGCTGCAGCAGGCCGGGCTGGAGGTGGCCCTGCTCAGCGGCGGCAAGAGCGGGGCCACCGAGCAGCGGGCCCGCTACCTGGGCGTGCAGCACTGCCTCACCGGCGTGAAGGACAAACCCGCCGCCCTGGCGGCCCTGCAGCGGCAACTGGGGCTGACCCCCGCCGCCACGGCCTTCGTGGGCGACGACCTCAACGACCTGCCGGTGCGCCCGGTGGTGGCGCTGCTGCTGTGCCCCGCCGACGCGGCGGCCCCCCTGCGACGCCACTGCGACTGGGTGCTGCCGCGGCGCGGCGGGGACGGGGCCGTGCGCCTAGTGGCGGAGGCGATCCTGCAGGCGCAGGGGCTCTGGCGGGCACTGGCCGGCGCCGGCTGGCTCGATCGCAACGACGGGCCCGCAGCGCCGCTCACCACCGCTCCCGGTCGAGCCGCTCGGCCCTGAGGGCACGCAGGCGCTCGCCCAGCGCTGGCCCCTGGGTCAGGCCCGTGGCCAGCAGCTCCGCCGCCGTGCAGGGGGGCGGCAGCTGGCGCCAGCGCAGCAGCCAACGCAGCAGTCCGCGGCGCAACGCCAGCCCAGGGGCGGGAGCGGCCGGCCCCGCGCCGCAGGCCAGGGCCAGCACCACGGAGTCGAGCGGCAGGCCCTTGCGCTCCAGCCGCTGGCTCAGCGCCGCCGGCGAGCACGGCAGGGAGCCGCTGGGCAGGCGTTGCAGGCCCCGCAGTGCCTGCAGGCTGCGTTCTGGCAGTTGCAGGCGCTGCGCGGGCGGCAGCGGATCCTGGAGCGCAGCCAGCAGGGCCAGCAGCCGCCACGGGCCCGGCGACCAGCCTGGTAAATCCGCTGCCTCCCGCAGCCGGTCGGCCCAGCGCAGCCGCCGCCGCCAGCTGCTGTCGCCCTGCAGACCCGGCGCCAGCAGCGCCAGCCCCTGCCAGCCCTGCAGCAGCTGCAGGGCCTGCGGCCAGGGTTCGCGGCCCAGCAGCAGCTCCAGTTCCCGCCGCAGGCGCGTGCCCAGCGAGGGCACCGTGCCCGCCGCCGGCCAGGGCCAGCGGGCCAGGGTGTCGGTCCACTGCCGCAGGCTGCCGGGCGCCAGGTCCATGCCCAGGCGGGCGCCATAACGGGCCGCCCGCACCAGCCGGGTCGGGTCGTCGCTGAGGCTGCCGGCATGGAGGAAACGCAGCCGCCGCGCGGCCAGATCCGCCAGACCGTCGTGGGGATCGAGCAGGGCGCCATCGGCGAGCACCAGCGCCATGGCGTTGATGCTCAGGTCGCGGCGGGCCAGGTCGTCGTCGAGGGAGCCGAAAAACACCGTGGGGTTGGCCCCTGGATGGGCGTAGCGCTCGCCGCGTGCCGTGGCCAGATCCAGCACCACCCCATCGATCTCAAGCTCGGCGGTGCCGTAGGCCGGATGCAGCTGACAGAAGCCCAGCCCCGCTCCCGGTGTGCCCCGCAGGCGCTCCACCACCCGGTGGGCCGCCGGCGGTCCCGCCGCTTCACTGCCTTCTTCCACCACCAGATCGAGATCGGGCAGGCCACGCCAGGGGTCGTTGTGGACGCGGTGCAGCAGCAGATCCCGCACCGCACCGCCCACCAGAGCCACCCGCAGCGGCGCTGCGGCGCGCACCACCGTGGCCAGCACCCGCTGCACGGGGGGATCGAGCGCGTCGAGCAGCGAAAGGCCGGGCATGGGGGGAAAGCGATTGTTCTGAGTGAAGCGACGCCAGCCTTGTCCATCAGCACTTCACTGCACCACGAAGGCGCGAACGCCTCCTGTGATCACATCAAGCCACCGGGATCGACCAGATCATTGGAATAAACGAGCCGCCGGTTCATGCCCTGCCATCCCGGCAGCAGCAAGGCCAGATGGACAGGCAGAAAGGGGCTGTTGAGCCAAGCGGCGTCGTAGCGGATGCGGGCACTTTTCACTGGATCAAATCGCATGTGATTGCCGCTGAGGATGTGGCTGCCGGTGGAAGGGCCCGGCATGAGCATCGCCGGCTCAAAGCTCAGATCAAGCCAGTGGCACAAGCGGGTGAGCGCAGCTTCGGGGGCCAGAGCCAGCTCCTCATAGCCCAGGAGAAACACAGGCTTGCCCGCCGTTTGCAGGCGCCGCTCGAGCTGGCCATTGACACGGCGCCAGCGGACCAGCGACCGCCAGCCACTGGCCACCTGGCGCCGGGGGCGGCGTGCGATCGCGTGAACCCAGGAGCGCACATCGCGGACCAGAAACAGCACCCGGATTTCCATGCCAAGCGCCGCATCAGGCAGGGTCAGCAACTCCAGATCCGACTGAAACGAGTCGACCATCCAGCGCAGTGGCTCGGCGAGGGCTTGCTCTTGAGCATGCGCCACCAAACGCTGCCACTTTTGAGCCAGCGGCAGGTGATCGTGAGCCGGTAGCCACTCCAGAAGCGGCCCCCAGACCGGGCATTGCGCCGCGATACAACCGCAGGTGCAGAGACGTTCGTTACGCAGTTCGCGCCGCAGCCTGGCCGGACCACCGCCTTCCTCACCGGGCGCGGGCCTACGCAACAGGCGCACCGCCTCGCCGAAGCCCTGCACCTGGGGATGGGCACCGAGCGCCAAATCAAGAAGGGTGGTACCGCTGTGGCCCAATCCGCGGATGAGCAGCAGCTTCGGGCGAGTCGTCATCACTGGGAAATGCGTAGCGTTCGGGAAACACGCTGTGGGGAGTGGAACAATCGATCCCGTGTCGATGCTGGGATCAAAGTTTATCCACACGCATACCTATAGACGCCAGGCATCTGAAATCATGCATCGCGGTGTTTGGACTGGACACATTGCCGAAGCCCAAAAGACTGCGGCCGCACATGTGCACTTTCTGGTATCACAATGAAGGTACTTAATGCTGTGAATTGGCGAGGCTCCCAACACGATGCTCCTGAATGGGCCGCAAGCAGTGGCTGAATCAACTCTTTATCCCCGTGCAGACCAACAAAAGGCAGCATGACAGCAGAAAAACCATTCACTCCCTGGGGATCAACACGCTGCAAAGGAATGGAATCAAAATAGGGCACCAGCCTATGCTTTTTAGCAGAAACGCTTGTGCAACCTTGCCGACAAACCCCTGTTTCACCAATAAAGCGAGCCAAATACTTGTAGTTCTGAAGGGGATAAATCTTGGCAGAAAGCACTTCCTGGGAGTGCCAGAAATGCATGCTAATAATAACGGCCAAGACACACACTGTTGCTCGTCTTACATAAGGACTACCTGAGGCAATCAGACGTTGCCCCACATCCCCCAAAGCGAGGGCGAAGCAAGGGAGAAGCACAATAAAATATCGCTCAACAGCGAGTGGCTTAACCAGATCGATCAAACTGATGAGCCCTAAAAATGCCGCCGCTCCAGACAACAACCAACAGGCTTCACTGGAACCACGAACACTATCCCTTAGCTGAAGCCCTCTGTCTTTATCTCTTGATCGCCGCTGGCTTCCAACCGCTGAAATCAGCATGGCGAGCACGATCACGACCACTGCAGCAGGAAAGGCTGGAAAGGCTCCATTCATCGCGGTGCTGAACACACCGATGACCGGCTGAGACACAATCCAACTGGTTCTTCCACCACCTGCGCCACCGACCAAGACATGAAGCAACGGCCAAGCAAAGAGTGCCGGCAGGAGAGCTAGGCCCCAGCGACGACGACCAAGACATGGCGCCCCTCTCAGGACATCCAGCACCAGGAGCGTGAGGGCGTAGAAAAAACCGAAGTAATGACTAAGAGAAAGCAGCAGCAGGGAAACGATAAAACAAAGGCGCAGAGCGTTAACTCTTGGCAGGTGAACCGAAGGCCCTTGCTGCTGAGACCGCCAGAGTATGGTCATGACCCCCACTGATACTGTGGCAAAAAGCAGAGTCCAGGAATAAGGTCGAACTTCCTGGGCATAAAGACTGAAGAGGGGGCTTGTTCCGAGGAACAGGATCGCGATGATCTGGCGGGCGAAACCGCCGTTTTGCGTGGTCCATGCAATGGCGATCAGGCTCAGCCAGGCAGGAATCAGGCTCAGAAAGCGGGTCGGGATCTCACCAGATCCAAACATGCCGACCCACAGCCGCAGCAGGGTCAGATGAAGGGGGGGATGGGTATCAGGAAGAATCCATTCCTTGAACAAGACATGCCACGAGGAAGCATTGGCAGCCCCAATGGAGAACAATTCATCGTGCCAGTAAGAGTACGCTTGAAACACGCCCCTCGAGCAGAGGAGTATCAGTAAAAGCAGAACGACCAGCAAGATCCGGCGTTGTTGCTTGATCTCCGTTGGATAGCGGCTCTCCTTCACCGCGGCTTGATCGGCGCCAGCCGGGGATCGAGGATCTTGGCGCTCATTCCCTCGAACTTCACCGCGATCGAGATCTTCTCACCGCTGCCGAACAGGTGGGTGATGATCCCGTCGCCGAAGCTGGCATGGTGCAGGGTGTCACCTACCGCCCAGAGCCGCGCCGGGGCGCGGTGGCGCACGGCATTGACCGGCTCAACAGAACCACCGCCGTCAGCAGCGCCGCCCCCGGCCCGTTGTGCGCTGCGCGGGTTGTCGTCCCGGTCGACACGGGTGAGCCGGTCGAGCCGCTGCTCACGGCGCAGCGCCGCACCGCCGCTGCGGGGCACATCGCCCTGCACCAGCTCCGGCGGCAGCTCCGAGAGAAACACCGACGGCACCGCCGGCTCGCGCATGCCGCCCCACAGCCGCCGCTCGCTGGCGTGGGACAGGAACAGCCGCTCCTTGGCACGGGTGATGCCCACATAACAGAGGCGCCGCTCCTCCTCCAGGGCAGCGGGATCCTCCAGGGAGCGGTAGCTGGGGAACAGCCCCTGCTCCAGCCCCACCAGGCACACCACCGGAAACTCCAGCCCCTTGCTGGCGTGCAGGGTCATCAGAGTGACGCGATCGGACTCGGTGTCCTTGCTGTCGGCGTCGCTGGCCAGGGCGGCGGAGGCCAGGAAACCCTCCAGCGAACCCTCCTCGTTCTCCTCCTGGTATTGCAGGGCCGCGTTCACCAGTTCCTGCAGGTTGCGCCGCCGCTCCTCCGCCTCATCGGTGCCCTCGCTGATCAGTTCGGCCACATAGCCGCTCTGCTCCATCACCCGCTGCACCAGCTCCGAGGGGGGCGCGTCCTGCACGCGGCGGCTCAGGTCGCCGATCAGCTCGGCGAACTGCAGCAGCCCCTTCGCCGAGCGGCCCGCCAGCGAGCGCACCGCCTCGGGGTCGTTCACCACCTCCCACAGCGGCAGACCCAGCTGGCTGGCGGCATCGCTGAGCCGCTGCACGGTGGTCTTGCCGATGCCGCGGCGCGGCACATTCATCACCCGCAGCAGGCTGACGCTGTCCGCCGGGTTGACCAGCAGCCGCAGGTAGGCGAGCACATCCTTGATCTCACGCCGGTCGTAGAAGCGCAGACCCCCCACCACGATGTAAGGGAGGCCCCAGCGCACCAGGGATTCCTCCATCGCCCGGCTCTGGGCGTTGGTGCGATACAGCACCGCCATGTCGCCCCAGCGCAGCTCCGGGTGGGCCGCCTCGAGCATGCGCAGGCGGTGCACCACCGCCTCAGCCTCGGCGATCTCGTCGTCGCAGCGGGTGACCACGATCGGCTCCCCCTCGCCGCGGGTGGGGCGCAGCACCTTGTCGATGCGCTCGCTGTTGTGGGCGATCAGGGCGTTGGCCGCCTCCAGGATCGTGGCGGTGGAGCGGTAGTTCTCCTCCAGCTTCACCATCGTGCGGGTGGCCTCGTCGCTGGCCTTGTCGCCGAAGTCGTCCTGGAAGCCCATCAGGATCGTGAAATCGGCGGCGCGGAAGCTGTAGATGCTCTGATCTGCATCCCCCACCACGAACACCGAGCGCTGGCCCCAGTCGTCGAACTGCTCGGGGTCGCGGCCGCCCGTGACCAGCAGCTTGATCAGGTCGTACTGGGTGCGGTTGGTGTCCTGGTATTCATCCACCAGCACGTGACGGAAACGACCGTGCCAGTAGTGCCGCACCTGCTCGTTGGTCTGCAGCAGCTGCACCGGCAGCAGCAGCAGGTCGTCGAAGTCGAGGGCGTTGTTGGCCGCCAGGGCGCGGCGGTAGCGACGGTACACATCCGCCACCATCTTTCCCCGCTGCCCCTGCTGCTCCTGCTCCAGCTGCTCGGGCAGCCAGCCCTGGTTCTTGGCGTTGCTGATCGCCCAGCGCACCTTCTTGGGCTCGAAGCGCTTGGGATCAAGCCCCAGCTCCTGGGTGACGATCTCCTTCACCAGGGTCTGGGCGTCGCCCTCGTCGTAGATGGAGAACTGGCGGGTCCAGGTGAGCCCTTCGGGATCCCGGTACTTGTCGATGTCGAAGCGCAGCAGCCGCGCGAACAGGGCGTGGAAGGTGCCGATCCACAGTTCCTTGGTGATCTCCCGGTAGATGCGGGTGCGCAGCTGACGCTGCTGCACCGGCGAGAGGGTGCTCAGCGGCTGGCCGAACTGGCTGGTGGCGAGCCGCTGGGCCAGCAGCAGCTCCAGCCGCTCCTTCATCTCCCGCGCCGCCTTGTTGGTGAAGGTGACGGCCAGGAGCTGGTGCGGATCGACGCCGTGATGGCCGATCAGGTGGGCAATGCGGTGCGTGAGCGCGCGCGTCTTGCCGCTGCCGGCACCGGCCACCACCAGCAGCGGGCCGTTGTGGTGGTCCACCGCCCGGCGCTGGGCGTCGTTGAGGCCGGCTAGGAAGCTCACGGATTGAGCCTAGGGGGCCATGCCATCACCGAAAGCCATCGTCCGACGATCCAGCTGCGACGCAAAGGGATGATGGAGCAACAGTGCCAAGGCAACCAGGCTGAGGGGGATCAGAGGAGCGGAATAACGAATCAAAAAATGGGTTGAAAGTCCGTAGAACAAAAAGTAGCCAGCGGGCAACAGTGAGATCAGGATCCAGTCAGGCTTCCGCAGCCAGAGCCCAAGCAAAGGCATGAACACCAGGGAGAGCATTGCCACCCCATTCAGGATCGTGGTGCTCCAGCTGTAAGCGTGAGCGAAGGACCAGATACCCTTCCAAAGGAAAGCTGGGGTAACAAGCAGATGACGAAGGCTGTTGGCCTGAATGTTGCGAACAGCGATCTTCTTGAGAGCATTTTCCTGATCAGACAGTTGGTCGACAGGAAGGTTTGCTTTGAGCTTTGCGGGCACCACGCGCTTCCCAACCTGATAGAAACTCACGACCTCATCCAAGCGGCCAGCGGTGATTGCACGCTGGTCACAGGGGAGATTGCGTGTGAATCGTTGTAGTGAGCCATCGCATTCCAGCTGACTCGGGGCGAAGCCGAGAAAGGGTTCAAACAGGTCCTCGCGCAGACGCTCTGGCGAGAATGCATAGAAGGCGCCTCGAAGCTCATCGGCAGTCATCTTATTGTAACTGGCACGGATGAGCAGCACATCGGCACCTCCGCGTGCCAGGGCGAAATCATTGAAGAGAAGAAAGTTGCGAGTCATCCACGGCACAGTGAACAGACAGATTCCCAGTAACAGAGCAGTGGCGCATACGAAGGGCCTCTGATGCCTCCGCTGCGCTTCTCGCATGATCAGCACGAGGATCACCGGGACGGCAATCATGCAGACGTACTGGCCGGAAGCCTTGGTGAGCAACACCAGCGAAATCCCAGCGCCAGCGAGCAATGCAAGGGGGGCGCCAGGTCGACGTCGGGCCAACACCAACAGCACTGCACTCAGGACGAAGAAGGCAGCTGCCGGTAACTCCGTCTTGAAGTTCTCAAGCTCGGATGAAACCAAAAAGGACCAGCTACCCAGCAGCACACCCATAGCAACGATGTGGGCCAGCCAGGGCGGTCGAAACAACAACCAGCAGAGCCACCAGAGCCCCGCGAACAGCATGAGTGCGTACAGGAGATTCACCTTCAACGCCTGCTCCAGGAGACCAGGGTCTGTAAGGAAACGGGAGAATGGCTGAGGCAGACCAGGGCCTTTGGAGAGTGACAGCACGGATGCGAGGATCAGGTTTGGAAGGGGTTCACGCCTGTACCCTGGGATGGCTGGATTCTCTTCAAAGCCATAGGTGCCGCCAACCACCAAGTTGTAGGCAGCATGCAGGTTCTGTCGCGCATCGCCTCCCACCGGCTCCAGCCGAATCTCTTGGCCGGCCTCCAGAAGCAACCAGCAGATCAGGACCCCCACCACAGCCGCCAGAACCGATGCCCAACGCAGACCCGTAACCTTGGTGAGCCAGGGCAATCGCATGTTCAGCGAAAACTCTGCCCCATCGTCGCATCCCTTCAACGTTGGATGGAGATCCTTGAACCAAGCGGAAACGAGCCGAATCCTTAATGCAGGCCAGGAAGATCGGTCGCCGGAGCGGGATCGGAATGATGGCATCACCATGGAGTCACCCTCGGTATCGGTGATCATTCCCTGTTTCAACGAAGCCGGTGCGATTCGCCGCACGGTGGAGGAAATCCTGGCTGCCATTGACACCAGCGGACTCAAGGCCGTGGAGGTGATGGTGGTCGACGACGGCTCCAACGACGGCAGCGCTGAGATTCTTAGTGAGCTGGAGAATCTGTATGGCAGCCGGCGAATGCGAGTGATTGGCCATAGTCGAAACCGTGGCTACGGGGCTGCTCTGAAAACCGGCATCCGCCGATCCCATTCCGAACTGATCTGCATCACCGATGCCGACGGCACTTACCCGAATGAGCTGATTCCTGAATTGGTCGATGAAGCCGCGGACCACGACATGCTCGTGGGTGCACGCATTGCCGAAGATGTCGAGTATTCGAAGCTGCGCACGATTCCTAAACTCTTCCTGGTTCCTTGGGTTTCCTTTCTTTCTGGCCAGGATGTGCCAGATATAAATTCTGGCTTTCGCTTTTTCCGCAGGAATAATGTTGCCTTGCGCTTCCTGGAATTACTGCCGAACGGATTCAGCTTTACAACCACCATAACGATCTGCATGCTGCGAAACAACTTCGATGTTGCCTACATTCCGATCAGCTATCGGCGTCGAATCGGGAATAGCCATATTCAGCCAATCAAGGACACCATTAATTTCGTTCATTTGATTAGCCGCACTGGCATGTACTTTGCTCCACTTCGGCTTCTCTTGCCGCTCGTGGTGGCGCTGAGCATCTGCTTCATTCTCAGCCTGTTCTATGATGCCTTTGTGTTGCGTAATCTCACAGATAAGACGATCCTCATTGGCTTTGCAGCTCTCAACATCCTGATGTTTGCCATGTTGGCCGACATGATCGACAAACGCAACATCTAAGTCGTTTCCATGCCTGATTCAGCTCACAGGGTTGGCCAATCAAGTTGGCGGAGCCAGAACCTGGCAGCGAACGGGCTGGGGACAGGGAATCCTCCTTCCTCAGCGGATGCGGAGCCATTCCACGACGCTTGGAGCGATCAGAGCGGGCGATGAACCCCCCTGACCCGGTTGGGCTTCCGGTTGACAGCCAACTCACGCTCCCTCCTTTGTGGACCTGCCCAAACCTTCCTATTCCTTTTGGCCCGACCTCTCTGCGCATTGGCTGAGAAGGGTGGCCAACTGGTCGTGGTGATGGCCCGTCGTGAACCTGGTCAGGCATCGATGGCGGCCTCGATTGCCGAGCCTTTCGGCAAAGGAGGGGTCAGCAGCCAGGCGGCTGATCGCTTTCCCCATCGCCTTCCAGTCCCCCTCGGGCACCAGGATCCCTGTCTCGCCGTCGATCACCACGTCCGGGATCCCCGCATGCCATGTGGCCACGACGGGCAAACCGCTCAGCTGGGCCTCCATCACCGCTACGGGTGAGCCTTCCTGGTCGCCATCGGGGGCGGTGAGCGAGTGTTGGAGGAAGCCTCTGCTGTGGCGCATCAACTCCGCCACCTCGGCAGGCGTCCGCAGGCCGGCAAACCTCACCCGTTCGGCGATGCCCAGCTGGATGGCCCGCTGGTGTGCCTGAGCGAGCAGGGGCCCCTCCCCGACCATCACCAGCTGGAGCTCTGGCAAGTCCCTGGCAGCCAGGGCGAAGGCGGCCAGGGTGAGCAGCGGACCCTTCTTGGCCACGAACCGACCGACACTGAGGAACAGGGGGGGGGCCGCGGCAGGATCGGCTCCGTGGAACACGGCTGGATTCGCCCCGGACGGACTCACCAGCACGGGCAGGGGACTTGTTCGTCTGTGGGCCAGACCCAACACCGTCTTGCGCATGATCTCCGACTTCACCACAGCTGCGCTCGAGAGCTCCAGCAACCGCTCGTAGCGCTCCTTCAGGTGGAACAGGTAGCGGTGGGCGGATGCATCGGCCCCCCGGAAATGCACGATCAGGGGAAGGCCGGTGGCCGGAACCAGTTCCATGATCTGCACCGCATGGAAGCCGAACTCCGCCAGCACCACAACGGGTTGCTCTGTTCGGCAGATCCTGCTCACCAGCCGGGAGGGCAGCCAGGTGCCGAACCGCCTCACCGCTTGCGCCAGACATCTGGGCAGAGCCGGTGCCAGCCGATGGAGCGCCTTGCTGACCACAATCGAAAGGCCGTAGGCCGTCCGCAGCGGCGGGCCTGACCAGGGAATCTCGTCGGCGCAGACCACGACCGTGTCGAAGGGCAGCCCGGTGGCGTTGGCCCTGATGAAGGTTTCCGAGGGTGCCCTGAGGCTTGGCACCAGGAGCAGCAACCGCTCAGCCATCGGGCTCCGGCGCTGCGACGGGCAGGTTCAGAGCCCACCGCCACAGGGGCTCGATTTCCGTCCACTCCTGCGATGCCAGCCGCTGACGGCCTGCTGACCCGAGCCGTGCACAACGCCGCTCATCGGACAGCAGGGCTTCGATCGCTTCGGCCAGGCACCCGGGGTTCTCGGCCGGCACCACGAGACCGGTGCGGTCGTGCTCCACCAGCTCAAGCGGCCCCGGGGAGGAATCCGTCACGATCACCGGCAGACCGGTGGCCATCGCCTCCAGCAAGGCATTGGGCATCCCTTCGAACCGGGAGGGCAACACGAAGATCCTGGCCTGGTGGAGATAGGGAAGAACGGTGCTCTGGAAGCCCTCGAAGCGAACCTTGGCTGCGATCCCCAGGGACCGGGCCTGCTCCTCCAGGGCCCCACGCTCCGGACCATCCCCCACGACCACCAACCGCCACTCCCCCGAGGCTGGTGACACTCGGGCCATGGCTTCCAGCAACAGATCGAGTCCTTTCTGGGGCACCAGCCGAGCCACGGCGAGACAAACCTTCGACGGTTGGAGGTCCGGCCGTCCTGCACCGGCCAGGGATATCCCGGGCGGCAGGGGGTTGGGCAACAGGCGAGCCTGGGTGAGGCCCAGATCGGTTTCCAGGGTCGCCAGCACCCCGAGCGTGTTGGCGGTGAGCGCATCGGCGCGTCGGTAAAGCAGACGCCGCAGCCGCTGCCACGGGAAGCCAAGGGTCTGCCGGCGGGGATCGTTGCGTTCCGACACGGCCAGGTGGAGGGGCAGATCCCAGCAGGCCTGGCAGGCGAGCATGTTGGTCTTGGTGAGCAGGGCCAGCAGCCGGGGTGGTCGCTCCGCCAGCACCCGTTCCCGCAGCAAGGAGGCCTGGGGCCCGCCCACCCCGCGCACCAGCCAACGCAGCAGGCCGGCGCCCTGGGGAGGGCGCAACCCCCGGAGCCAGGGCCAGAGGGTGATGAGCAGGAACCAGGACGCCAGGCGCGGCAGCCACAGCTTGAGGAATCGGCGACCGCGGGCGAGCAGGGAGCGGTTCCACCAATCGCCGCGTCGGGCCGCCGCAACGGCGGCGCCAAGGTCGAGCAGCCGTACCCCCGCCGGCACCGCGTGCACCGGGGTCGGATCCGGCAGCAGGGAGACAACCGTGATCTGGTAGCCCTGCCCGGCGAAGTGGGCAGCGGCCAGCATGGCGACCTTCTGGGCGCCCCCAGGGCCCAGATGGGGCAGCACGATCCAGAGGTCGTCAGCCATTGAGGGCCTCGATGAAGCGTTGTGCGAGCTGTGCGTCGCTGAACTGTTCACGCACGTGCTGAGCTGCCTGGCCCAGGCGGCGCCGCAAGCGGGCATCCCGGTGCAGGGTGGTGATGGTGTTCGCCAACTCCAGATCCGAGGCTGCTTCGGGCAACAGCAGTCCGTTCTCCCCATCCCGGATCAGGTCGGCTGGGCCGGTCGGACAGTCGCAGGCCACGCAGGCGCAGCCCGAGGCCATGGCCTCCAGAAGAACATTGGGGAAGCCTTCGAAACGGGAGGGCAGGATGAACATCTCGCAAGCCGAATACCAGTCGCCAATGTTTCCCACCACCCCTGGAAAGTGGACGCGCCCCATGGCTGCCGAGGAGGGGGGCAGCGAGGACTGTAGGTCGGCCACCTGATCCCTACCGCGGTAGGGCTTGATGGTGAGTCCAGCTATCACAAGGTGGAGCCCTGGGCAGTCGTCAGCGATCAACGCAAACGCCCTCACCAAGCGATCGAAGCCTTTCTGAAACGCTTTGGTTCCAACTGCAAGAAGCAGGGCGGGTGGAGGCCCAGCAGTGCCTGAATCGTCATGTCGGAGACAAGGACCAAGAACAGTGACTGGATCCACATGAGGCGCAAATGAAGGCAACGGCCAGCTCACCGAATTCGGCAGCAACAGCTGTGGCGTGGCGCCCAGATGCCGCCTGAGCCAATCACCGGTCTGATGGGTCTGCACGAGATGAAGGTTAGCCCTGCGGTAGGTGAGCCATCGCAGCAGGCGCCATGGCAGAGACGGGGGCTTGGCGGGTGGATAGTTGCGCTCAGAGATCCAGCACTTCAGCGGCAGACCCCATACCGCCAGGATCAGTTTGATCGCTGGAAGGGTAGTCATCCCAATGGCGATCTCGATTCGGTTGCGGCGTAGCCAATGCCGTAACGTCAGCACCCTCCATGGGAATCCCAGCCAGCCCAAGGCAGCCACCCAGGCTGGATCAGGGGCTTCAACCTCACGTAAAACACCCTCAGGGAGGGGGTAGAAGTCGTGACGGGCCTGCCGCCGCGTGAGGACAACAGGAAGATAGCCAGCCTCGCGACACCATTGCGCCATCCGCAGCGTCACGCGTTCAGCACCACCAGTCTTGAGAGAGTCGATGTAGAACGCCACACGCACTGTCATTGCGACGGAGCCAGGTAGGAAGCAAACATAACTCTGATCTTGGGGAGGAAACGTGGCTCAAACGTGGTCTTGATGATGAGAGTGATCAAGTGATGGATCTGCTCATCTTCCTTCGCAACCAACCAGCCCGTGCCATCTGTTGTTGCAACTGCCCCAAGCATCTCCCTGGCGAAGCCACGGTGATCTTCCTGAGCACTGCTGGCATCAAAGCAAGGCCTGTGGCAATGGTCGTGGACTCGGCGCAATCGATGACAGGCGAGCCGCCACCGCTCAGCATCCTGTTGGTGCCAAGCCTGAAGGGCTTCAATGGCCAGGCATCGCATCAGATTACGGGTAGATCTGTAGGCGCTATCGGGATCAATGGCCGTGAGGTCAACGCTGTCGATGATGGCAGAGACTCGAATCCCCACAGACTCGAAGGAATCAATACCCCCCAGAGATAGATACAATCTAGAAAGTGCTGTGAAAACCGAAACCAGCAGCTTTGCTCGGTTTTCCCGGTTGGCGCGCTGGCAGACAAACACGCCTGGATCGCTCAACAGCTGCTGGACCAGCCGCTCCAGATCAGCAGCCGTATGCTCCATCAGTGGGAAATCATCAGTTGCAATCGCCTGGTAAGCAATGATGATCAAGGAATACCAGCGATAGTGCTCAGGAAGCTTGCTGCTGGCAGCGATCAACTGAAACAGAGCCAGTCGCTGCTTCAGATCACCAGGCCGCATTGACCGGCGAAAGAGAAGGCGATGAAGATAATGCGTATGGCCTGAGTTAAGCCATAGATCCTCAATCTTGCACACGGCAAAGGAATAATCATTCCGAGCCATTGCCTGAGGGATAATCGCGGCAAGCACCGCAGGATTGCGGGGCCACCGCTCCAGAAACCGCATCAAGAGCTGATAGGCAGCAAGCCGCCTGCCGAAGCAACGTAAGCCGGCAGCTATCGCTACAGTCACCCAAGCCAGAACCCACTCAGGAAGGTAAGTGCGGATTCGCCGCCTACTGGGCTGGATCATTGATGGCTTGAGTGCCTCACGGGATTGGGTCGGCTGTCAGTGAACTGTCTACTGACGGCTCAGAGGTAAGGGTGGCGTCCGCGGGAGCACTGAACAGGCACAGCGACGTGGCCGCCAGGAAACCGATCAAACACTGGGTGACTTGATTGGTGCGATAGATGGTAGTGGCGAGGGTGTTGAGCAGGAGCAACACGTTGAGGGAAACAGCTACTTGAAAAAACACAAGGTGTGAGGGCGTTGTGTCACATCGGGACGCAATGCTCTGGAACTGTCGCCTGAGACCCATGGAGACGAGAATCACCACAATCAGAAATGCCAATATGCCAAGCACACCAAGCTGGCCACCGATCTGAGCGATCGTGTTGTGAGCATGGCCGAATCCACCTCCTTCCCTCAGGTGGCTGCACATATCGTTTGCCTGTGGGCCATAGCCCACACCATAAAGAAACCGATTCGCCCCAGTAAACATCAACGACAGCCAACATGCCCCCGCTCTCAGCCTACCCATATCCGAAGACTGATTGATGTTCGCATCAGGGGCCAAGAAAAACCACCACGACCCAATGACCATGACAGCCATGGCAGCGGTGGCAAACACAACGGAAAGAAACTTTGTGGAGCCCCTCCTCCAGCGTGCAGCGACCCAACCAATCAAAAGAGCCACTGGCGGAGCTATCTGGGCAAGGCGGGAATCCGTGCTCACGCAGAGAGCATAACCAACAACTGCTGCCGTGGTGCCGATCAGACGCTCGAGCAACGATCGAGAGAGCAATGAGTAACTGGCCGAACTGAGCGTAAGAAGCATCAGGATCGTGGCAAAACGATTGATGCCTCCATGGCCATCCATGGTCGCCTCGTACATATCTCTAACGTATGATGTGCTCCAAAAGCTTGCGGCAGAATGATGCTGCAAAAAGTAGGCCATAAGCAGCAAGGGGGTGAGCGCCAACCATCCGAATGAAAACCTCCATTCGCGCAAGCTTTGGCCGGCACCGATCATGAAGCCGATGGCAATCAACAGGAAGGTCGTAGGCCCATCAATATCCTCACGGAGAACAATCAAGCGAGTGTTCACGAGCAGAAGAGCCAACAGAATGGCTTCCAGCGGAGGCTGCAAGGAGTGTGTCCTAAACTTGGCAACCATCTGATTGGTCAAGCGGATAGCCATCCAGATCACCAGCAAACCCAGCGCGGGCTTGCGTCCTTCAGTGAAGGAATGAAGTGTGATCACAATGGGAAGAATGCCGTCATAGGCCTGAATGGCCCAAAGACGCGACAGGAGCAGATTGGGTAGGCAAACAAGCAAATTCCAAACTTGATTGCGTTCGATCATTCCACCGAGGCAATGTTAGGAAGATAACGAAGCATGGCTTGGGTACGGCGATGATAGGTATGCTGAGCGGCACATTCGATACGCGCCTCAAGCGGGCATCCCAGGCCCTTGAGAGTGTTATTCAGAGCGGCGAGGAATGAATCCACTGTTGGCTCGCAAAGAGCAGCAAACGGGCGATAACTCTCCAAAGCATCAATGGCCGAAGCCACAACCGGCAGCCCGGCGGCCAGATACTCAAAGAACTTCATGGGAAACATGGAGCGGGTGTATCTGTTGAATCGAAGAGGCAGAAGGCCCACATCAAGACCCTTCATATAGGCAGGTAAATCATGATAGGACTTGACGCCAAGCCAGTAAACATTAGAACAATCCAGCAAGCCGGAAAGCTGGGTACTGGGGTCACCCTCACCAACGGGACCGATCATCACATAGGACCAGCTTGGCGACGCCTCTGCAAGCTTGGCAAGCAAGTCAAGGTCAAGCTTGTACGCACTTATGGCCCCCACAAAGCCGATTCTTGGTTGGGGGATGATGGCAATATCGCGAGGAATCTCAAGATCAGGCTCAAGTGCCTGCGCGAAGTGATTGTAGTCAGCAACGTTTGAGAAGTAGTACGTATTAGGATTATACTTACGACGACTCTCCTGAAGGGCAGGAGAGGTTACAAAGACAAGATCAGCAGCCCGACACAGACGCTCCTCCCACGCGGAGAGATCCAGATCATCCATGTCCGGTTGAGCCTGGATGTCATCTACGCAATGGTAAACCAGAGTTGCATACGGACCGGGCATCCCATAAGCAAGGGTCTTTGGATTGTAAGTCCATAACAATTCCGCTCGCATCCCCAGCCAGCGCCGAGCCAGAGCCAGACCGCCAAGCAAGATCAATCGGTTGATCCGAGTGGCAAGTTGACCACGAACCCCAGGCAAAACCAATGGTGACCAAACCCAGAGGTTGGTCTTCTGCTGCCGTGGCGGCATCAAGCCCTTGACTAAACGACGGAAAATTCTGCCAAAATCTTGAGCCTGACGGCGCGGTGCACGTAAACCCAGTGACTCGACATAAAGAACTCGATGACCAAGATCAGCCAACTCGGAAGCTACGTGTTGCTTATTGGTCCAAAGTAGTTGATCCCAATCTGCAGTGGCCAGAAGGGTGATGTCAGCCATTGTCCAGCGAAACAAGCTCCCTGAAGGTTTCCGACCTGGCCTGAAGCTGTTGATAATCTCCGTAGGCTCTAATCATCCCATCCGCAAATTCATAGATTCGATCGCAGTTCTTAACAGTGCTTAAGCGATGTGCAATCACAATTGTGGTGCATCTACGACCGATCAGCTCAAGCGAGTCTAAAACGCTGCTCTCAGTTTTATTGTCCAAAGAGCTTGTCGCCTCATCCAGAACGAGTACCTTGGCCTTCTTGTAAAAAGCCCTTGCAAGGGCGAGGCGCTGACGCTGTCCACCGGAGAGTCGCAAACCATTTTCCCCGATCATTGTATAGAGTCCATATGGCAACTCAGAGACAAACTCATTTAACTGAGCAGCTTCCAAAGCCTCCCAAACGGCATAATCATTGATCTCTTCCTCATCCACTCCAAAAGCAACATTTTCACGGATGCTCGTATCGAGCAGAACAATCGATTGAGGGACCATCGCGCAGCAAGCTTGCCAAGCTGGCGTTTCTTCATAAGCCAACTCGATCCCATCCAGCTCGATGCATCCCCTTTGCGGCTTATAGAGGGCAAGCAGGAGGTGGGCGGTGGTGGATTTACCTCCACCAGTTTTGCCGACCAAAGCAACCCTTGAGCCAATGGGGATCGTGATGTTGACTCCTTTGATCACCCAGTCTTCCGAACTGGCATAACGGAACCAAACATCATTCAGTCTGATTGTGTGCTTAGGCATCACCCCAGCAGGAGAGGGGGTACCCGGGCTTAGAAGAGTGGCCCGCGACGCCTTCAGATCCAGCAGCTGTAAGGCATCCGAGATATCTGGAAGGCTGCCTCGAAACCGGTTGACAGATCGAAAAATCGACTGGATTGGTGCTGAGATTCTCAAGGCTGCAAACATGACAGCTGCCAATGCAGGCAAGGCTTGCTGCAGCTTTCTATCTGGATCCAACAAGATGGGAATAAGGCCAATCGCAAAGAGCATCGTGATTCCGGCCGGCTCAATGATGTAGCGAGGGATATCAGGCAGAAGCTTTGAAATTCTGTCGTAACGTTTTCCTGTGATTCCAATGGACCAGAACTTGTCGATGAATCGCTGCTCGGCCGCATAGAGCTGAACATCACGGATTGAACGAATAGATTCAACCAGCAACGAGTTGATTCTCAACGCAAACCGCAGCTTCTGCTTGGAGGCAAGCCTTAAGGGTGCAATCAGCAGTGCCGACACCGAGGCGTAGGCAGCAACGAGAGTGACAAAGAGAATGATCGCAACAGGGCCCAGGACAACTGCGACACCAATCGTAAGGACACCAACAGATAATGCGCTGGAAATCACTGACAGCATAGGCAGAATGATGTCATCAGATATCTTGCTGAGGATACGGTTGAGACGTGCAAGAAGGTGGGCAGACTTTTGAGCCTGGAAGTACTCGTAATCTTGCATCAGAATATTTGCATAGATCCGATTGCCGTAATCCGACCAAATCTGCGCGCTGAGGAAACTCTGCAGTGCAGCAGTGAGAAACTTTAAGCCTGTTGACAACCAAATCAATCCAATTAGGATGCTCACCATCCAAAGTGATTGAGAGGCTCTACCGCCGCCAAAGAACCAGATCTGTGGAATTCTGTCGGGCAGCTTGACCCCGCTCAAGGCACCCACAAGCCGAGCCAGAAGCCCAACGAAAACCAGATCCAGCAGGCCAACCAATAAAGAAATTACCAGCAAAGCGATCAGACCCTGCAGACGCTTTTTTGGCAAAAATGACAATAATCGGCCCAGTTGGGCCAGCGTCTGGCTTTGCAGCCCGGCAGGGAGGCTCAACTTCACTGAAATCGAAGACTCTGCTCAATGGCCCGATAACCTTATCGGTCACATCCGACAGGGTGCCTGCGTCCAAGCCAGTCACAGAACCGATCGTCCACGCCAGCGGCTTGTGAGGCTGCGCAGCTTGGAGAGGATCCTCATGGCTTCCAGGCTCGCGGGCGAGGGATTCCGCAGCGGCGGAGTGAGGGATGACAGCCGGTCCCAATGCTGGTCGATGGACTTGAGGGCCTCTGCCCAGCGGTACCTCAGTTCCTGCTCCGAGAACATGGACAACAGCCTGTTGCATTGGGCGGGGTCTGCCTGCCAACGGCCCGGATCAGCAGCCGCAGCAATGATTCGCTCTAGGTCGGCCTGGAGTGTGCCAAAGCCGATCTGGTGGCCAACCGCCCCCGGGTCAAGGAAGTCAGCCAGGGCATGGTTGACACTGCTGAACACCACACAGCCACTGGCAAGTGCCTCCAGTGGTGGAAGTCCGAAGCCCTCGCTGAGCCCTTCGCTGCGCCAGTAATCGGCCGAGTCGTAGAGATACACCTTGGCGGAGCGGAACAAGCCCACCAGGTCGTCGACCCAGCCGCTCTGCACCTCAACCCGGAGGCCTTGGCCCCGCAAGGCCGGCACCAGTTGCTGCAGCACGTAGGCGCTGCTCTTGCGAGCCTGCACCAGCACATCAATAGGGCGCCGGGCCACCAGGGCCGGATCGGCGACTCTGTCGTCGTCCCCCCAGCTTGCATCCATGGCATTTGGCACCAGAAACAACGGGTTGCGTGGCGCCCGATTTCCCCAGTACCCGAGCGTGTTGCGGCTCACCGCCAACACCGGCACGCCAGCGGGCAAATCAAAGCCATACCCAGTGCTATGGGCGTGATACGCCACCGCCCGACCCCGTAGCAGACGCAGCTGCCTGGGCACGTCAAACCCCCAGCTCACGATCCAAAGCGCCGAACCGGGTGCTCGCTCCTGGCGAAGCAGATCGGCCAGATAAGGCCTCCCGGGTTCCTTTCGCCGATAGGTGACCACCTCCGTGGGCACGATTGAAGCGGTGAGGCGGGCCGTTTGCAGTTCAACCTGAAGACCACCACAGCGGAAGCGACCGCTGGTGCCGGGCACAAGGAAGCGAAGGGGGCGCAAAGGCGATCTGGCAGCCGCCGCTGACTCTGGCGCAGGGGAGGGCCGGTGCCGGCTCAGGCGGCGACGGCCTCGGTGCTGCCGGTGCGCTGGCGCCGGGTGAGGAAGCCGAACAGCACCTTGCCGATGGCGGCCACCAGGTTGCCTTCCAACTCCTGGAACATCACCATGTTGAGGTGGAAGGCGTGGTTGGCCTCCTCCACGATGCGATCGGCCGTGGCTTGATCAATCGGCAACTGATCGAGGCTTTCGCGATAGCTGGCCTTGAAGGCCTTCTCATCGGGAATGGCATCGAATTCGTAGAACCGCAGGCCATCGTGTTCGCCCAGGTTCATCGCTTTCTGAGCGATGTTCTTGAGGATCTGGCCGCCGGAAAGGTCGCCGATGTAGCGGGTGTAGTGGTGACCCACCAGCAGCTCGGGGGATTCTTTGGCCACCTGATGAAGGCGTTCCACGTACTTCTGGGCGCCCGGAGTGGGCTGCACCTGCTGACGCCAGCCGGCGCCGAAGTAGAAGGCAAGATCAGCCTCAAGAGCGCTGCGGCGGTTGAGGGCGTCGTGGGCGATAGGCCCCACCACCGGGTGAGACTTGAGGGCGCCGATCTCTTCCTCCATCGCGCTGTACACGAAGTAGAGGTCGGCGACCAGCTTGCGGTAGCTGATCTTGTCGACCACCCCTTTGAGGAAGCAGGTGACGAAGCCGGTGTTCTCGGCCATCGTGTGCGCCTTTTTGGTGCCTTCGCGCAACTGTGAAGCAAGGGCGACAGCCATAGAAGCCGGTGTGCCGTAGGTCGTGGCCAACAAGTTAGGGCCGTGCTGCCGGCACGGGCGGCTCAGGTTGCGAAGGGTTAAGCGGCCTCGTCGCTGGCGGCGGCGGCTGGCCCCTCGCCCAGCAGGGCGAACAGGTCACGGCAGACGAGCCGCAGCTTCTCCGCCACCTCGGGCTGGGGCAGGTTCACCCCACTCGCTTCCCAGTCGCCCACGGTGGCGAGCCGCCACTGCTCGCCCTGGAAGGTCATGCCGCTGAGCAGCACCCCCAGCAGCCGCGGGGTGCCGCCGCCACCGGCGACCGGAGCCTCGGCGAGGCGCAGCTGCATCAGCAGGCTGCGGCACTGCAGGCGGGGGCTCCAGCCGGGGAAGTGGAAGGCCAGGTCCACCGAGGCCTGCTCCTCGAAGCGGCGGGTGTCGGGATCGTCGCGCCAGGGGGTGAGATTGGCGCGGGCATCAGGGAAATGGCGCCGGAACAGGGCGGCGGCGGAGGCGATGGCGTGGGCCATCTCCGGACTTCGGGCCAGGTCTGCCGCATTCATGGCGTTTCCCCTGAGCAGAACAGCGGATGGAACGGAACCTAGGCTCCGCGAGCCGACCCATGCTGGAGTTTCCCGAGGGAGGCTGCGCCAGCGGGCCGGCACCACGACCACGGACCGCCGTCGGTCGCGCCGTTTCCCCCCTCCTGCCGCCGATGGTGACCCTGTCCGCTCCGTCCTACGAAAAGCTCACCCCACCCGAAAACGGCACGGCGATCCGCTTCGAGAACGGCCTTCCGGTGGTGCCGTCCGACCCGATCATCCCCTTCATCCGCGGCGACGGCACCGGCGTGGACATCTGGCCCGCCACCCAGCGGGTGCTGGATGCGGCCGTGGCCAAGGCCTACGGCGGCGAGCGGCGCATCGAGTGGTTCAAGGTGTACGCCGGCGACGAGGCCTGCGAGCTCTACGGCACCTATCAATACCTGCCGCAGGACACGCTCACCGCGATCGAGCAGTTCGGCGTGGCGATCAAGGGCCCGCTCACCACGCCGATCGGCGGTGGCATCCGTTCGCTGAACGTGGCCCTGCGCCAGATCTTCGACCTCTACTGCTGTGTGCGCCCCTGCCGCTACTACGAAGGCACCCCCAGCCCCCACAAGCGGCCCCAGGACCTCGATGTGGTGGTGTACCGGGAGAACACCGAAGACATCTACATGGGGATCGAGTGGGAAGCCACCGATCCGGTGTGCGTGGAGCTGATCGCCCACCTCAACGACACGGTGATTCCGGCCAACGGCAAGCTCGGCAAACGCCGCATCCCGGAGGGGGCCGGCATCGGCATCAAGCCGGTGAGCAAGGCGGGCACCCAGCGCCACGTGCGCAAGGCGATCCAGCACGCCCTGGGGCTGGAGGGCGCCAAACGCCACGTCACCCTGGTGCACAAGGGCAACATCATGAAGTTCACGGAAGGGGCCTTCCGTGACTGGGGCTACGAGCTGGCCACCAGCGAATTCCGCGACCAGTGCGTGACCGAGCGGGAAAGCTGGATCCTCGGCAACCTGGAGCGCAACCACGGCCTCAGCGTCGAAGACAACGCCCGCCTGATCGAACCCGGCTACGACAGCCTCACCCCCGAGAAGAAAGCGGCGGTGGACGCGGAAGTGAAAGGGGTGCTCGACAGCATCGGTGAGAGCCACGGCTACGGCAAGTGGAAGAGCATGGTGCTCGTCGACGACCGCATCGCCGACAGCATCTTCCAGCAGATCCAGACCCGGCCCCAGGAGTATTCGGTGCTCTGCACCCTCAACCTCAACGGCGATTACATCTCCGATGCGGCGGCGGCGGTGGTGGGCGGCCTGGGCATGGCGCCGGGGGCGAACATCGGCGACAACGCCGCCATCTTCGAAGCCACCCACGGCACCGCGCCCAAGCATGCGGGGCTGGATCGGATCAACCCGGGCTCGGTGATCCTCAGCGGCGTGATGATGCTCGAGTACATGGGCTGGCAGGAAGCGGCAGATCTGATCACTGCGGGGATCAGCGCCGCGATCGCCAATGGGGAGGTCACCTACGACCTGGCCCGGCTGATGGAACCGCGGGTGGATCCGGTGAGCTGCTCCGGCTTCGCCGAGGCCGTGGTGCGCCACTTCGGCGGCTGAAGCCCGGAGATTCCGGGCAGGGGTGCGGCCGAGGACAATCGGGGGGATGCGTGCCCCCCCCCATCAGATCGCTCGCAGAGCCGAGATCGACGGCCTCAGAGCCGTCGCCATCGTTGCCGTCATCGTCAACCACCTGAACAAGTCCCTGCTGCCGAGCGGCTATGTCGGGGTTGACGTTTTTTTTGTGATCTCCGGCTACGTGATCACCCGATCGCTGGAGCACAGGCCAACGGCCGACAGCCGCGGAGCCTTCCTGGCCGGGTTCTACCGCCGACGCATCCAGCGACTGGTCCCGGCTCTGAGCGCTTGTGTCGTCGTCACCGCCTTGCTGACCTGCCTGGTGGTTCCTGATCCGGCGGCCTCCCTGTGGACAGGGCTTCTTGCGCTGGCGGGGGCCTCGAACGTGTTCCTGCACCAGCAGGCCACCGATTACTTCGGCACCAGCGCCCAGCTCAACAGCTTCACCCAGACCTGGTTCCTGGGTGTGGATTATCAGTTTTATCTGGTGTTTCCGCTGGCTGCCTGGCAGCTCGGACTGGGCAGAGCCGGGGGAGCGGGGCGAAGGCGGTTTCGCCTGGGGATGGCCCTGGTGGCCGTGCTGTCGCTGATCCTGTTTCTGCAGATGCGGCAGGTCGATTCATCCGCCGCCTACTTCCTCACGGGGCCGAGGGTCTGGGAGTTGGCGGTCGGTTGTCTGCTGACTGCGAACGGGGAGGATCCGCAGGGGGAACCCGTACAGGCCCCCCTTCGCGACGGGCTGGCTTGGGGGGCCTTCCTGGCTCTGGTCGGCGTGACCCTGGCGCCCCAGGGCTCCAGTTCGATCCCGATGCTGGTCAGCGTGGCGGCAACCTGCGCGCTGATCCGAACCCTGCGGGGACGTTCCTTGCTCGGCCGGCTCCTCACGTGCCCCCCGGTGCTCCGCATCGGCCAGATTTCGTACTCGCTCTACCTGTGGCACTGGAGCGTCATCGTGCTCAGCCGCTGGACGATCGGCATCCACGCCTGGAGTGTGCCGTTTCAGTTGCTGCTGATCCTGGGGCTGGCAGAACTGTCCTACCGGACGCTTGAAACCCCCTTCGGTTCGAAGCCGTGGGCCCCCACCAACCAACAGACCATCCTGATCGGAGTCGGAATCAACGCCGCCGCCGCAACCATGCTGCTGTTGCTGATCGGCGGAGGGCTCGGACCCCATCTTTATCTCGGCCAGCGGCCGGCCACGTTGTCCGAGGAACGGCGGAACCAGCGCATTGCCGGCACGACCATCACCTCAACGGCCTGTCTGATCGATCGAAACGATGTGCTCGATCGCCCTCAGATCGAGGCCAAGGCCAGGACCTGCTCGGTCGAGTCCGCGCCCCAGGGCGCAGCCCAAGGTCGGACCATCTTCGTGGTCGGTGACAGCCATGCCACTGCCTTGATTCCCCTGGCCGCCGAGCTCCACCGGGAGGGCGCCGGAATCACACTGCTCACCAAAGCCGGCTGCCCGTTCCCGGCCACCGCATTCGGCCATCTGGATCCTGGCTGTGAGCGCTTCCAGGATGAGATTGCTTCCCGGATCCTCGCCACCAGCCGACCCGGAGATGGCGTTCTGATCGCGGGCTATCAGCTCAGTCACCTGGGCAGCGGCCTGCGGGCCACCCGTGACCATTTCCTGGATCGAACCGGACAGCCGGTGCGGGGCACCGAAGCGAAGACGGCGCTTTACATGAAGGCGCTGGATGCCTTTTCAGACAGGGCTGGTGCCAAGGGGCTGCAGGTCGCCCTGATCGGGGCCGGTCCGAGGCTGATCGGACGGGAGCTCTGTCTGCCGGAGTGGTTCCGCCCCGCTCGATGGAGCGAGCCCTGCCTGAACACCCTGCGAGAGGATGCCACCTCCACCAGGACGATCAACGTTCAACTGAGCCGGAATCTCCCTGACCGCGTGCGCTTCATCGATCCGATGCCGTGGATCTGCCCGAAGGGCTGCTCCCTCGACGATCTGAAGTGGCAGCTGGCCGACGACGACCATCTCACCGCCGCGTCGGTTCGGCGGCTGAAGCAGCCGGTCCTGGAAGCCCTGAGCCGGGCAGACTGAGTGCCATGCCTTCTCCAGTCACCGATCCCTGCATCCACTGCGGTTTCTGCCTGCCCACCTGCGCCAGCTACCGGGTGCTGGGCACGGAGATGGATTCACCGCGGGGGCGTATCCACATGCTCAAGGCGATCAATGCCGGTGAGCTGGCGCTGGATGCCACCGTGGCGAGCCACTTCGATTCCTGCCTGGGCTGCCTCGCCTGCGTGAGCGCCTGCCCGGCCGGTGTCCGCTACGACGAACTGATCGAGGCCACCCGCCCGAAACTCAACGCACCGGAGCTGCGCAGCGGCGGCCAGTGGGCCTTCCGCAGGCTGCTGTTTCAGTTGCTGCCCTATCCCCAGCGGCTGCGGGCCGTGCTGCAGCCGCTGCGGCTCTATGCCGGCACACCGCTGCAACGGCTGGCCCGGCGCAGCGGCCTCACCCGCCTGTTCGGGCCCGGGCTGGCGGCGATGGAGCGGCTGCTGCCGCCGCTGGCCGAGGAGTCGTTCACCGATCCGCTGCCGCTGGTAACCCCGGCCCAGGGCGAGCGGCGCTACCGCGTGGGCCTCGTGCTGGGCTGCGTGCAGCGGTTGTTCGAGCCGGCCGTGAACCGGGCGGCGGTGCAGGTGCTGAGCGCCAACGGCATCGAGGTGGTGATCCCGCCGGCCCAGGGCTGCTGCGGCGCCGTCACCCACCACCAGGGGGAAGAGGCCCAGACCCATGCCCTGGCCGCAGCCTTGATCGACGCCTTCGACGCCGTGATCGGCCCGGGCAAGCCGGCGGGCGCCGAACCGCTCGATGCGGTGCTGGTGGCGGCCTCCGGCTGTGGCCACACGCTCAAGGCCTACGGCCGCCTGCTGGCCGGTGATCCGGCCTGGGCCGCGCGGGGCAGCGCCTTCGGCGGCCGTGTGGCGGACATCCAGGAATTCCTGCAGCGGGTGGGGTTGAGCGAAGCGGTGCGCCAGCGGTTGCAGCCGCTGCGCCACAGCGACGGCAGCCGCGCCAGCGCCGAGCGTCCGCTGCGGCTCGCTTATCACGATGCCTGCCACATGCTGCACGGCCAGGGGCTGCGCGAACAGCCCCGGGCGCTGCTGCGCCAGATCCCTCACCTGCGGCTGCTGGAGGCCACAGAAGCGGGTGTGTGCTGCGGCAGCGCCGGTATCTACAACCTGGTGCAACCCGTGGAAGCCGCCGAGCTGGGCCGCCTCAAAGCCACCGACCTGAGCAGCACCGGCGCCGACCTGGCGGTGAGCGCCAACATCGGCTGCACGCTGCAGATCCGGCAGCATATGGAGAGCGCGCCGCGGCCGCTGGCGGTGCTGCATCCGGTGCAGCTGCTGGCCATGAGCCTGGATGGCGGATCCGACCGGCCGGCTTGAGCGGCCAGAAGCAGGGAACGGCGCAGCGGAGCGCCAGGCACCAACACGACGCGGAGCGTGATGCACCACCGCTTCGATGCTCACTTCCACATCATCGATCCAGCCTTTCCGCTGCTGCCGAACCACGGCTTTCTGCCCGAGCCCTTCACCGTCGCCGACTACCGCCGCAGCACCGAGGTCCTGGGAATCACGGCAGGGGCGGTGGTATCAGGCTCCTTCCAGGGTTTCGGCCAACGCCATCTGCTCAGTGCCCTGCAGCAACTGGGCCCTGGCTTCGTGGGTGTGATCCAGCTGTCGGCCCAGGCCACCGATGCGGAGATCCTCGCGCTCAACGCCAGGGGCGTGCGGGCCGTGCGCTTCAACCTGCGGCGTGGGGGCTCAGAACGCGTGCAGCACCTGGAGGCACTGGCGCTGCGCCTGCATGCGCTGGTGGGCTGGCCTGTGGAGCTGTATGTGGAGTCGCGTGAGCTGGCGGCCCTGCAGCCGTTGCTGCGGCGGCTGCCGGCGGTGAGCATCGATCACCTCGGCCTCTCGCGCGACGGCTTTGCCACGCTGCTGCAGCTCGCCGAGCAGGGCGTGCGCGTGAAAGCCAGCGGCTTCTCCCGGGTGGAGCTGCCTGTGGCCGAGGCCCTGCGCGCCCTGCACGCCGCCAATCCCCAGGCCCTGATGTTCGGCACCGACCTGCCGTCCACGCGGGCGCCGCGGCCGTTCCACCCCAGCGACCTCACCCTGCTGATCGACACCCTGGGCGAGCCGGCAGCACAGAAGGTCCTGTGGAGCAATGCGGCCTCCTTCTACCGGCTGCCGGCGCCATCGGTCTGAACTCAGCCTCACCTCAGCACCTCAGCGCCAAACACCACACCGGGGTTCCAAACAGCAACCTTCAGGCTTCCTGGTTCCTGGTTCCTGGCACAACATGGCCAGGGAGCCCGCTCCCCAAGCCAGTACCCCCTGCTGCCCGTCTGCTGGCCGTCGCCAACGCCCTGCTGAACCTGGCGTCAGCGGAGGTGGCCGCCGATGCGCGGCAGGCGGCAGCTGGTGATGCAGGCGATCACTGCTCCATCTGCTCCCAGGCCTGCAGCAGCGTGTCCGCCTGGCCCAGATTCCCGGGAAAGGTGAGCACCGGCAGCAGCGGCGCGGTTTCGTGCTCCGCGCCCGTGCGCAGCATCGACAGCCCAGGCAGCAGCTGACCCTCCAGCCGCACCTGGCTGAGGCCCAGCCCTTCGGCCATCAGGGTCTGGCTGGTGATGCCCCCCTTGCTGATCAGGTACCCCAGCTGCGGCGCCAGCGCGCCCCCCAGCCGGGCCATCGCCACTGCCAGGGCCAGGCCCAGCCGCCGCCGCTCCTCGGCATGGCGGCAGACCAGCTCCCCCCGGCTGGTGAACAGCACCGGGGTGCGGCCGCTGGCCAGCACGGCGCGCAGCTGTGCCAGCCAGGCCGCTTCCAGTGAGGGCAGCAAATGGTCGGGCAGGGGGCCTTCCAGCACCCGGGCCACACGGGCCACCGGGATCTCCACGCCTACGCAACCCGGCGCCGCCAGCAACCGCTCCAACTGGGCATCGGCCAGCGGCACGTGCGATCCCACCAGCACCAGCCCCGGCAGGGGGCCCGAGGCCGCGCGCCGGCGCAGGCCGGCCAGGGCCGCCGGGTTCAGGGGCTGCGGCGGCAAGTCCACCAGGGCGTTCAGCAGGCTGGCGGCCGACTGGAACAGCAGCCGCAGCGGCCGTTGGCCCGCCGGGGGCTGCACCACGGCGCGCACCGCCTCTCCCAGCACCTGCAGCTGCTGCGGACGCTCCGCATCCACCACCACCCAGGGGTTACCCGACAGCCCGCGCAACCGCTGGATCAACACCTCACGGCCGGCCGGCACCAGTTCGTCCAGGCCGATCTGCTGCACCGCCGCGGCCAGCAGCCGCCCGCCGCTCTTCTCGGCCAGCCAGTCACGCAGCACGCTGGTGCCGTAGCCGAAGCGGCGATCACGGGCAAAGGGCGTGCGATGCACCGGCTCGCCGTGCAGCAGATGGCAGCCCCCCACCGTGGTGCGCCCCCCTTCCAGGAAGGCGGGCACCAGCAGGGTGGCGTCGAAGGGGCCCAGCTCCGCGGCGATCAGCTCCGCCTCCAGCGGCGTGTGCCCCCGCAGGGTGGAGTCGCCACGGCTCACCACCAGCCAGCGATCGATGCCGGCCGCCGCCAGCGCCGGCCGCAGCGCCCGGCAGATCTGGCGCACCCGATCGGCCGCCGGCTCCGGCTCCAGGGCACGGGTGTCGGTGAGCAGGAACAGCAGCGGTGACGGGTCGCGCAGGGCGCTCAGCAGGGTGTCCGGATCCCAGCGGAGCAGCAGCAGGCAGCCATGCACCGTCTGCGAGCCGGTGGGATCGTCGTCGAAAACGACCACCTTGAACGGGGGCGCGGGTGGGGGGGGCGGGGCGGCCATGGCACCATCGTGCCGTGATCACTCCCGCGTCCCACGAGCTGCCCGACCTCGTGCGGCAGCTGCATGCCGCCGGCACGCCGTGGCTGCCTGCCGGCACGGGCAGCCGCCTGGGCTGGGGCCCGCCGGTTCGGCACACCGACACGGTGCTGAGCGTGGCGCGCCTGAACCGCCTGCTCGACCACGCCAGCGGGGATTTCACCGTGACCGTGGAAGCAGGGCTGCCGCTGCGTGAGCTGCAGGAGGCCCTGCGCGCGCGCAACCAGTGGCTCGCCGTCGACTGGCCCTGGGGCACAGGCGCCAACGGCGAAGGGGCCGGCAGCGTGGGCGGGCTGGTGGCACGGGGGCTCGGCGGCGGCCTGCGCCAGCGCTACCTGGGTGTGCGCGATCAGGTGATCGGCATCGGCCTGCTGCGCGCCGATGGTGTGGCCGCCCACGCCGGCGGCCGGGTGGTGAAGAACGTGGCCGGCTACGACCTGATGCGCCTGTTCACGGGCAGCTGGGGCGCGCTCGGCCTGATCACCGAACTCACCCTGCGCACCTTCCCGCTGCCGCCGCAACGGCGTGGGCTGCTGGTGCAGGGGCCGCTGGAGGGGCTGGAGCGCCTGCGCCAGTGGCTGCTGCGCTCCAGCCTCACCCCCGAACTGATCGACTGGTGGAGCAGTGCCCTGGCGGAGCAGGCCGGAGCCGAAGCCCAGCCCGCCCTGCTGCTGGCCCTGGCCAGTGTGAGCAGCGAGGCCCTGGACGACCAGCTCGTCACCCTGCGCGCCCAGGCCGACAGCCACGCACTCAAGGGGCTGCCGCTCGATCCCGAACGGCTGGAGGCCCTGCGCGTGCTGGGGCTCGGCGGCCAGCAGCCGCAACCGGTATCCGGCGCAGACGAGTCGCTCTGGCTGCTGCGGCCGGGTGTGCTGCCCAGCCACACCGCGGCGCTGCTGGCGGATCGCTCCGTCGCCGGCCTGCCGCTGGCCCTGGGGGCCGGCAGCGGCCTCGGCTACGCCTGGTCGGCGGCGGCGGCCCTGCCGGCCTACCGGGTGGAAGCACTGCGGCGGCGCTGCCAGGAGCTGGGCGGCCAGCTCACGGTGCTGCAGCAACCCAGCGGCAGCACCGTGCCCGCCTGGGAGGACGCCCCTGCCGTGGCGATGATCCAGGCGGTCAAGCGCCAGTTCGACCCCAGGCAGCAACTGGCCCGCGGGCGCCTGCCGGGCGTCAGAGCGGCCTGAGCACGTAGCGACTCTGCAGCGTGCAGCTCGCGCCGGCTGCCACCTCCAGCCGCCGGTCGCCGCTCACCAGTGCGCCGCGTGGGCCGGTCCAGGGCTCCAGGCACACCATCGGCCGGGGCGGATCGGTCCACACCACGGCCAGATCGAAGGGGGCGAAGGGTTGCAGCTCCAGCGCCAGCCCGGCAGCCGGATCCACCAGCCGCACCGGCCCCTCGGGCCGCGCCAGCAGGTCCACCCCAGCGGCCAGCGGCGCGAGTGTGGCGGCGGTGTCCGCCTCCGCCATCAGCTGATGGTTGAAGCAGCGCTCCGGCAGCCCTTCCAGGTGCACCGCGGCGTTGCCGCCGTCTGGCGCCGGCAGCGCCGACACATTGAAATAGGGGTGCAGGCCGAAGCTGAAGGGCAGCGGCCGGCTGCCGCTGTTCTCCAGCACCGCCGTGATCGCCAGGGCAGCAGGCTCAAGGCGCAGCTGCAGCCGCAGGCAGAAAGGGAACGGAAAGGCCGCCAGGGTGGCAGGGCTGTCGCGCAGCTCGAGTTCGACCCCCGCCTCCTGGGGCAGGGCGCGCAGCTGCCAGGGCAGATCCCGGGCGAAGCCGTGCTGACGCAGGGTGAAGCTGCCCTCCGGCAACGGCAACTGATCGCCCGGCAGGTTGCCGCAGATCGGAAACAGCACCGGCATCCCCCCCCGCACCGAGAGGGCGGGATCGGCAAAACGCTCCGCATCGAGATACAGCAGCTCGCGGCCATTGCAACGCCAGCCGGTGAGCAGGCCGCCCCGCTCAGGCACCAGGCGCAGCAGGTCGGGGCTGCCGGGAGCGCCTGAGCTGCCCGGAGCGCTGTACTCCCAGTGGGGATAGGGAAGGGTTCGTTGCAGGAGGGGCATGGCTCAGGCGCTCGGCAGGCCGGCCACCCACTCCAGCAGGGCGGCGTTCACCTGATCGGGCACCTCATCGTGGGGGCAGTGGCCGGCGTCGAGCACCACCTCGGCGGTGCCGGAGGGGGCGTGGCGCTGAAAGGCGGCGCGGCGGCCCACGGCATTGATCCAGGGGTCGCGGATGCCCCAGAGCAGGAGGAGCGGGGCGGTGAGGGCGGCGAACAGCTCATCGAGCGGCTGACCGCTCGGGATGTCGAACACGGTGCGGAACACCCCGAAAGCGCCCGGGTCGCGCGAGGGGCGCAGGATCGATTCCACCAGCGCCTCATCGACGTTGGTGCGATCGATGTACACCTGATGGAGGGTGCGGCGGATCGTGGAGCGGCGGCGCAGGTTTTCGAACAGCAGCCGCTGCAGCACCGGGCTGCGCAGCAGCGCTCCCCCGATCGTGCGCCGCGCGATCGCCCCCCAGCCCTGGGGAGGCGCCTGCTCGTCGCTGAAGGGGCCGGCCGCATTGATCAGCACCACACCGGCGGCGTCGGGGCCCAGCGCCACACCGGCGGCCAGCACGGCAAAGCCGCCGAGGGAGTTGCCCACCAGCACGGTGGGGCGGCCGATGCGTTCGTGCACGTAGGCGGCCAGCTGGTCGCGCCAGAGGGCCCCGCCATAACGCAGCTCGCCGGGCTTGGCACTGCGGCCGAAGCCCAGCAGGTCGATGGCATGAACCTCGTGCAGTGCCGCCAGGGCCGGAATGTTGTAGCGCCAGTGGTCGGTGGAAGCACCGAAGCCGTGCACCAGCAGGAAGGCCGGCCCCACCGGCTCTGCGGGGGCGGCCCGCACCGCGTGCACGGCATGGCCCAGGTAGGTCCAGGGCTGCGCGCAGGGAATGGCGGGGGAAGGGGTAGCCGGCACCACGGCGGTGCCGGGCTCTGCGCTGGGTGCTGCGCTTGAAGGGATCACCGGAAGCCTGCCTCGGTGGCCGATGCTAGGGAGCAGTTTGAGCGGCCCGCTCCGTGCGCGACTGGTCCAGCCTGCTGTCGGGGGGGGCGCTGTGGGCGCTGGCGCTCTACCTGCCGCTGACGGTGCCGCTGGCGCGCTTCGAGGAAGCACTGGCCGACGGGCCGCTGAACGAAGGACTGCGCCAGCTGGCCCTGGTGGTGAGCAGCATGCTGCTGGCCCTGGTTGTGGGGGGAATCACCCAGCTGGGCCTGAGCTGGGCTCTCAGCCCGAGCTGGGCGGCCAGCCTCGGGCTGATGGCGGTGCTGGCCGGAGCCTTCTGGGGGCTGGCCAGCCGCCGCGATTCCGAGTGAGTCAGGCCGGCTGTTCGGCCGGCGCTTCCTTGCCTCCGAGCACCAGGCGCAGCAGCAGCGGCGCCAGGAAGGTGGTGCCGATCACCATGATCAGGATCGCCGCCTCCAGCGCAGGGTTGAGCAGCTTGGCCTGGGTGCCGAGGCCAAGGAAGATCAGGCCCACCTCGCCGCGGGGCATCATCCCCAGACCCACCACCAGCCGGTTGGTTTTCTCCTTGCTGAGGTAGCTCCAGCCGGACACCAGCTTGCCGAGGATCGCCACGGTGAGCAGGAAGGCAGCAACCACGAGACCCTCGCGGTTGCTGGGGTCCATCGGGTTGAGCACCGACAGGTCCATGCTCGTGCCGATCAGCACGAAGAAGATGGTGGCGAACAGGGCCACCAGCGGCTTCACCGTGTCCTGGATCAGATGGGTGTGCTTCGAGCTGCTCAGGATCAGGCCGGCGGCGAAGGCACCGAGGGCCGCTTCGAGGCCGATGGCCTGGGCCGCGAAGCAGCAGAGGCAGAGCACCACGAAGGAGGCCACCACCACTTCACCGGGGGCCTTGAGCTGGTCCAGCACCCAGTCGAACAGCGGGGCAGCCGTGCGGCTGAGGAACAGGGATGCCGCCACGAACACTGCCGCGGCCACCAGCAGCTTGATGATCGGGCCGATCTCGAGAGCGCCGCCACCGGCCAGGGCCACCACCACCGCCAGGATCACGATGCCGAGGATGTCGTCGAGCACGGCGGCGCCGATCACGATCTGACCTTCCTTGGTGCGCAGATATTTGAGTTCGCCGAACACACTCGCGGTGATGCCGATGCTGGTGGCGGTCATCGCCGCACCCGCAAACACCGCCGGGATCAATGGAAGATGGAAGAAATAGAGGAGTCCGAGCGTGCCGAGCGCGAAGGGCACCACCACGCCGGTCACGGCCACGGTGCTGGCCTGCAGGCCCACCGCCACCAGCTCATCGAGTTCACTCTCGAGGCCGGTGAGGAACAACAGCGCGAACAGGCCGAGCGTGGCAAGCGATTCCAGGTTCGGGAACGTGGAGTTGTAGATCGACTGCACCACGTCGGGAGTGACATCCGACAGTGAGCTGACCAGATTCAGCAGCGTGCCGTTCAGCTGCGCTCCGGTTTCGGGGGGAAGGATGAAATGGAGGCCGGAGAAGCCGATCAGCACACCGGCCAGCAGCTCGCCGAGGATCGTGGGGAGCTGCAAGCGCACCATCACTTCGGCGAGCGCACGGGCCGCCACGAAGATCAGCAGGATCCGCCCCACCGAGATCAAGGTGGAAGCCACCTCCATCTCATGGGAGCCCATCTGGAGCAACAACTGAGGAACAGACGAGATCATTGGTGTGGAGGTCGTTCCCCAGCGGGGAGCAGCAAAGTGCGTTGGACCTTAATGGGAATCCTGCTGAGCTGACTGAAAACCGAGCCGACGGATTGCAGCGTTCGGCCCCGCAAGGGGGCGGTGGTAGTGCGCCTGGGCGAAGCAGCGAAGGGCGAGCGCAGCGGCGGCCCCGGCGGCTGCGCGGGGGTGAGGGAACGCCCATCCAGGGGCGAGCGGGCTTGCGGCCACGGCGGTGCTTGAACAGCCTGTCCGTGAGCAGGGACGGCCCGCGTGCTGCAGCCGACCGTCCTGGCTCCGCACCGTGCCTACGGTTCCGGGTGCTCCCCGAGCCCGCTCTACGCCCTTCGCCACCCGCTCCCATGACGATCACCTCGGCCAGCAGCGCTGGCCAGACCCAGGAGACAGGGACCCAGGCCCCGCTTGACGCCGTCGAACTGCAGCGGCTGGATGCCTGGTGGCGCGCCGCCAACTACCTGGCGGTGGGAATGATCTACCTGCAGGCCAACCCGCTGCTGCGCGAGCCGCTCAAGCACGAGCACATCAAGAACCGGCTGCTGGGGCACTGGGGCTCCAGCCCGGGCCAGGCGTTCATCTGGGCCCACGCCAACCGCCTGATCCGCGCCCACGATCTGGAGATGATCTACCTGTCGGGGCCAGGCCATGGCGCCCCCGGCGTGCTGGGCCCCACCTACCTCGACGGCAGCTACAGCGAGATCTATCCCGACAAGTCCCAGGACGCCCAAGGGCTGCGCAGCTTCTTCAAGCAGTTCTCCTTTCCCGGCCACATCGGCAGCCACTGCACCCCGGAAACCCCCGGCTCGATCCATGAGGGTGGCGAACTCGGCTACGTGCTCTCGCACGCCTGCGGCGCCGTCTTCGACAACCCCGAGCTGATCGCCCTGGCCTGCGTGGGGGATGGCGAGGCCGAAACCGGCCCGCTGGCCACCTCCTGGCACATCAACAAGTTCCTCAACCCGATCAGCGATGGCGCCGTGCTGCCGGTGCTGCACCTCAACGGCTACAAGATCGCCAACCCCACGCTGCTGGCCCGCATCAGCCGCGACGAGCTGGAAAGCCTGATGCGCGGCTACGGCTGGACGCCCTTGTTCGTGGAAGGGCATGAGCCGGCGGCCATGCACCAGGCGATGGCCGCCGCCATGGATGAGGCGGTGGACCAGATCCTCAGCGCCCGCGCCCAGGCGCGCCAGAGCGGCGAAGCGTTCCGGCCCGCCTGGCCGATGATCGTGCTGCGCTCTCCCAAGGGCTGGACCGGCCCCACCGAGCTGAACGGCAAGAAGCTGGAGGGCTTCTGGCGGTCGCACCAGGTGCCCCTGCCGGCCCCCAACAAGGACCCCGAGCAGCTGCAGATGCTGGAGAGCTGGCTGCGCAGCTATCGGCCTGAGGAGCTGTTCGATGAAAGCGGCACCTTGATGGCCGAACTCAGGGCCCTCTCTCCCACGGGCCAGCGGCGCATGGGCTCCAGCCCCCATGCCAATGGCGGTCTGCTGCGCCGCAAGCTGCGCCTGCCGCCGATGGAGGCCTACGAGGTGCCGGTGGATCACCCCGGTCAGCGGGAGCATGAGAACACGGCGCCGCTGGGCGAGCTGCTGCGCGACACCATCGCCCGCAACCCGGACAGCATGCGCGTGTTCGGCCCCGACGAGACCGCCTCCAACCGACTGCAGGCGATCTACGAGGTGAGCAAGAAGGTGTGGATGGAGGACATCCTTCCGGAAGACAGCGGCGGCAGCGAACTGGCCCGCAACGGCCGGGTGGTGGAGATGCTCTCGGAGCACACCCTGGTGGGAATGATGGAGGGCTACCTGCTCACCGGCCGAAATGGCCTGTTCCACACCTACGAGGCCTTCGCCCATGTGATCGCCTCGATGTTCAACCAGCACGCCAAGTGGCTGGAATCGTGCATTCACCACGCCCCCTGGCGGGCGCCGATCGCCCCCTGGAACTGCCTGATCTCCTCCACCGTGTGGCGCCAGGATCACAACGGCTTCACCCACCAGGATCCCGGCTTCATCGACCTGGCCGGCAACAAGAGCGGTGAGGTGGTGCGGGTGTATCTGCCGGCCGATGCCAACTGCCTGTTGGCGGTGGCGGAGGAGGCGTTCCTGGAGCCCAACGTCTGCAACGTGATCGTCTCCGACAAACAGAAGCACCTGCAGTACTTCACCCTGGAGCAGGCGCGGCGCCATGTGGCCAAGGGGATCGGCATCGTCTCCTGGGCCAGCAACGACGATGACGGCACCGCACCGGATGAACCTGATGTGGTGATGGCCTGCGCCGGTGACATCCCCAGCAAGGAAACGCTGGCGGCGGTGGAGATCCTGCGCCATCAGATTCCCACTCTCAAGATCCGCGTGATCAACGTGGTGAAGCTGTTCGCCCTCACCAAGCCCAGCGAGCACCCGCACGGGCTCTCCGACCGCGACTTCGACAGCCTGTTCACAACGGACAAGCCCGTGCTGTTCAACTTCCACGGCTATCCCTGGCTGATTCACCGGCTCACCTATCACCGCAGCAACCACGGCAACATGCACGTGCGGGGCTACAAGGAGAAGGGCAACATCAACACGCCGCTGGAACTGGCGATGAACAACCAGATCGACCGCTTCAATCTGGTGATCGACGTGATCGACCGGGTGCCCTCGCTGGGATCACGGGCCGCCCACGTCAAGGAGAGGATGAAGGAGGAAATCCTGCGGCACCGCGCCTACGCCCACATCCACGGCATGGACACCCCCGAGGTGACCAACTGGCGCTGGAGCCTTCCGGCCCCGTCAGTAGCGCCCGGCGCCTGAACCGACGCCTTCTCTCCTCTCCCGCGCCCCTTACCCGCCCCACTCGATGACCGAAACCCAGGCCCGCCAGCTGCAGCTGCCCACCCCCGGCTGCTATGCCGATCCCCAGCGCAGCGGTCTCACGGCGGACGATCTGTTCGACAGCGTCACCGGTCACCTCTTCTACACACTCGGCAAGCTGGCACCGGTCGCCACCCGCCACGACGCCTACCTGGCGCTCAGCTACGCGGTGCGGGACCGGCTGATGACGCGTTACCTGGCAGGGGTGGAGGCGATCTCGGCCTCGCCACGGCGGGTGGTGGCCTACCTTTCGGCCGAGTTCCTGATTGGCCCCCAGCTCGGCAACAACCTGGTCATGCTCGGCATCCAGGACGAGGCGGCCGAGGCGATGCGTCGCTTCGGCATCGAGAGGCTGGAGGAGGTGCTGGAGGTGGAGGAGGAGCCGGGGCTGGGCAATGGCGGCCTCGGCCGCCTGGCGGCCTGCTACCTGGAATCCCTGGCCAGCCTGGAGATTCCGGCCACCGGCTACGGCATCCGCTACGAGTTCGGCATCTTCGATCAGCTGGTCCGCGACGGCTGGCAGGTGGAGATCACCGACAAGTGGCTCAAGACCGGCTGGCCCTGGGAGCTGCCGCGGCCGGATCAGGCCTGCACCGTGGGCTTCGGCGGTCACACCGAGACCTACCGCGACGCGCAGAACTGCCTGCGGGTGCGCTGGGTGCCGGCGCAGCAGGCGATTGGCATCCCCCACGACGTGCCGGTGCTGGGCTACCAGGTGAACACCTGCGACCGGCTGCGGCTGTGGAAAGCGGAAGCCTCGGAAAGCTTCGACTTCTACGCCTTCAACATTGGCGATTACTACGGCGCCGTGGAAGAGAAGGTGGGCTCGGAGAACCTCACCAAGGTGCTTTACCCCAACGACGGCACCGATGAGGGGCGCCGGCTACGGCTCAAGCAGCAGCACTTCTTCGTGAGCTGCTCCCTGCAGGACATGGTGCGCAGCCTCGATGCCCGCCAGCTGCCAATCAGCGAGTTCCCCGATCACTGGGCCGTGCAGCTCAATGACACCCACCCGTCGATCGCCGTTGCCGAACTGATGCGGCTGCTGATCGATGAGAAGCACCTGGAGTGGGATCAGGCCTGGGACATCACCACCCGCTCGCTGTCTTACACCAACCACACCCTGCTGCCGGAGGCGCTGGAGAAGTGGGGCCTCAATCTGTTCAGCAGCCTGCTGCCGCGCCATCTGGAGCTGATCTTCGAGATCAACCGGCGCTTCCTGCAGACGGTGCGCATGAAGTACCCCGGCAACGTTCAGATCCTGAGACGGGTTTCGATCATTGCCGAGGACGGCGAAAAGGCCGTGCGCATGGCCAATCTGGCCACCGTGGGCTCCCATCACGTCAACGGGGTGGCGGCGCTGCACAGCGAGCTGGTGCGCACCGAGCTCTTCCCCGATTACGCCGCCATCTGGCCGGAGAAGTTCCTCAACGTCACCAACGGCGTGACGCCCCGCCGCTGGATCGCCCTGTCCAACCCGCTGCTGCGCAGCCTGCTAGATGAAACGATCAGCGCCGACTGGGTGCGCGATCTCGATCTCCTGCGGGAACTGGAACGCTTCCAGCACGACAGCGCCTTCCTCGAGCGCTGGGGCCAGATGAAACTGGCCGTCAAGCGGCGGCTCACCACTTACGTGCACCAGACCACCGGCCTGCTGGTGGATCCCGCCACGATGTTCGATGTGCAGGTGAAGCGGATCCACGAATACAAACGCCAGCACCTCAATGCACTGCAGGTGATCGTGCAGTACCTGCGCATCAAGCACGGACTGGCCGATGGTCAGGCGCCGCGCACGGTGATCTTCGGCGGCAAGGCGGCCCCTGGCTATTACATGGCCAAGCTGATCATCCGCTTCCTCAATGGCATCGCCGATACGGTCAATGCCGACCCCGACATGGACGGGAGGCTGCGGGTGATCTTCCTGGCCGATTACAACGTGAAGCTGGGCGAGCGGGTGTACCCCGCCTCCGATCTTTCCGAGCAGATCTCCACCGCTGGCCTGGAAGCCTCCGGCACCGGCAACATGAAATTCGCCATGAACGGCGCCCTCACGATCGGCACCCTCGATGGCGCCAACGTGGAGATCCGCGAACAGGTGGGCGAGGAGAACTTCTTCCTGTTCGGCCGCACCACCGACGGCATCGAGGCCCTGCGCCGCGAGGGCTACCGGCCGTGGGAATGGATCAACGGCATGCCGGAGCTGGCCGAAGCGCTGCGGCTGATCGAGCAGGGCCATTTCAGCAACGGCGACACCGAACTGTTCAAGCCGCTGCTGGAGAACCTCACCGGCCGCGATCCCTTCTATGTGCTCGCTGATTTCACCGATTACCTGCGCGCCCAGGATGCGGTCAGCGCCGCCTGGGCCGATCGGGAGCACTGGAACCGCATGTCGCTGCTCAACACCGCACGCACCGGCTTCTTCTCCTCCGACCGCTCGATCCGGGAGTACGCCGAACGCATCTGGAAGGTGAAGCCCTTTCCGATCACGATCAGCTGCGCCATCGAAGGGGCCGAATCCCCCTGAGCCGGAGGCCGCGATGGAGCCCAGCGCAACGCAGGCCGCCGATCTGGTGCTGGTGCTCAACGTGGGCAGCTCCAGCCTCAAGGCCTGCCTGATCGACCCGGCCGGCACGCGGCTGTGGCAGGACCAGCGCCCCTGGGATCCCGCCGCAGCGGACGAGGCCCTGGCGTCGTTCCTGCCGCAGGCACTGGCCCCGTGGCGCCAGCGGCTGCTGCTCACCGCCCACCGGGTGGTGCACGGCGGCGCCGCTCTCACGGCGCCCACCCGGATCACCCCGGCGCAGGAGGAGGCCCTGGAGGCGCTGGTGCCCCTGGCCCCCCTGCACAACGGGCCGGCGCTGGTGGTGATCCGCTGGATGATGCGCTGGCTGCCGCAGCTGCCGCAGTGGGCCTGCTTCGACACCGCCTTTCACGGCACCCTGCCACCAGCGGCCTTCACCTACGCCATCCCCGCCGCCTGGCGCGCTGAGGGGTTGCGGCGTTTCGGCTTTCATGGGCTCAACCACCAGCACGTGAGCGAAGTGGTGGCGGTGCCGCGGCTGATCAGCTGCCATCTGGGGGCGGGCTGCTCCCTGGCGGCGGTGCGCAACGGCCTCAGCATCGACACCACGATGGGCTTCACGCCGCTGGAGGGGCTGGTGATGGCCAGCCGCAGCGGCTCAGTGGATCCCGGCCTGCTGCTCGATCGCCTGCGGCAGGGCATGAGCGCTGCTGAGCTTGATCACGCCCTGCAACACGAAAGCGGCCTGCGCGGGCTCTCGGAACTGAGCGGCGACATGCGCACCCTGCGGCAGGCGGCGGCGGCGGGCCACACCGGCGCCCAGCTGGCGCTGGAGGTGTTTCTGCACCGGCTGCTTCAGGGCATCGGTGCCATGGCCGCCAGCCTGGGCGGGGTGGACGCGATCGCGCTCAGCGGCGGCATCGGCCAGAACGACCTGGTGCTGGAGCAGGAATTGCGGGAGCGCCTGGCCTGGCTGCCACCGTTTCAGCTGCTGCGCGTTCCCGCCGATGAGGAGGGCATGGCCGCCCGGCTCTGCCGCCGGGCCAGCGGCGGCACCGGGCCGGGCGAACACTGACGCTCAGCTGCGATCGGGCAGATCGGGGGTCTGGTGCAGCAGGCGGTTGAGACGCAGGCGATCGGCATTGAGCGGATCGGGAGCCAGCTCACCGGCCGTTTCCCGGAACTTCTGCTCCACCTCCTCCGGCACCCGCACATCAAAGATGCGCTCCATCAACGCCTCAATCGAGAAGAGGTGGGCGTTGATGTTTTCGAGGTCGCTGATCGCCTGTTGCAGGCTGTCCTGCTCCGGTGCGTCGTCGTCAGGCGACTGGGCATCGGGCGCAACGGAACCGGCGGTGGCAGCCGCGGCATCGGTGGCGTCGTCGCCGTGGGTTTTCTGCAGCTCTTCCAGCACGCGGCCCGCCAGGGTGCGGAAGGCCTGAAGGGCAGCCCAGTTGAGCTCCTGCTGTTGGCGCAGGCTGGGATTTTCGCGGATCAGTCGGTCGTGCTCCCGATAGAAACGCTGACAATCAGGGCATTGGCAGGGCTCTTCGGGCACCGCGCTCCCTTGGTTCTTCTCAAACCATCATGCCATTGGACGCCAACCTGTGCCGTCAGGCGAGATCGATACAGGAATCCCCGGTGAAATCATCGTCACCGAAGAGGTCGCCATCCTCCACCTGGGCGGCAGGCAAAGGAATTTCGATCGTGCTCACCACCTGAATCACATCGCGCAGCCGCATCGAATCGGCGAACCAGCTCATCGCCTGCTCCATGTCACCGCGCCGCTCCGCCTCGCCGGCCTGCTCCTCGTGCGCTTCGGTGAGCAGGGCCAGCCAGCAGAGGCAACGGGCCTGCACCACGGAAAGATCGAGCTCATCGGGCTGGCCCCGGGCGATCCTTTCGCTCTCCTGCTGCACCAACAGCCTCAGCCGCAGATCATGGAGCTGGGTCATGCTCAGAAAACGACCTCCCCTACACTAGTGGCGGTGGCCCGTTCAAGCACGGCACCAGTGGTAGTGCCTGCTACCCCTCTGCAAGGTCTGTATGGCCGCGAAGCGAGGTGGTGAGGTGCGGCGGTGAACCGTGTCTGCGGCTGTTTCCTGCCGCTGGCAGTGCCGGGGCCGGGGCCTGGTGAGTGTCGTTGCAGCGGTTCCCGCACGTCGGGCATCGGCCGACGGCCGGCGGCGGCGTTCCGGGCCCAGGCTTCAGGCGTTGAGCGCCGCAAGGCCCAGATCCTGGCGCCAGTCGCTCAATGGGCGTTCCCAGTGGTCTTCAAAGCGCTGGGCAATCACCAGGCAGCCGGCCGAGAGGCCCATGGCAAAACCGTTGCTCAAGGCCTGCAACAGCGGGGCGATCGGTTCATCGTCCTGGAGCGTTTTCAGCAGGCCGCCGAAGATCAGCATCACCGCCAGCGGGGAGCGCACCTGGGCCAGATTGAAGGCCTGCAGACCGAGCTCGCCCACCGCATCGGTGCCGAAGCCGGTGAGCACATGCACGATGTCGTGGGTTTCGCGCAGGCGGTGCACCAGGTAGTCGGACGCGGAGGTGATCGGCGCAGGGTCAAGCAGCGCCTCCGGGGACAGGCCCTGCTCGCTCAGGTGCCGGGCATAGGCATGGCCGAGGCTGCCTACCGGCATGGCTTCGAGCGCCTCAAGATCCAGCGGTTGCGGTCGCCAGCCTTCTGCCACCAACGCCGCCATCTGCGGGTTGGCGAGCAGATGGCGGTGCATCTGATTGGACAGCGAACTGTTCTGCAGACTCCGCGCCACCGCAAACACGCTGTCGAGCTGGTCGGGGTTGCGCAGAAAGCCGCTCAGTGCCGCCACCATGCGCAGCGACTGCAGGCGCTGAGGAAGGTTGAACATGTGAGCGCTGGATGATTGCGACCATGTTGCCACCGCTGCACCAGGCGGCCGGCGCAGATCACCGTGATTCCAACGCCCTTCGAGGGATGCGCCGATCCATGAACGCCACAGCGCAAGCCATGGCAAGGTGAACAACATCACCGCAACTGCACCACAGTTGTTGACTCTGCTGCAGTGAACATTGCAGTCAAGGTAAATGGGGAAGAGCCAGCCCGACGGACAGTGTCAACGGCAGACTGCGAGCCTGGAGAACAGCAAGCCTGGAGAACAGCGGTGTGTGTCAAGTGGAGATAATCTGGCTACACCGGAGTTCGCGGTTGGTGGCCGATGGCACAGCCGCACCCATCAGGCCCTTCCGCTGGCTGAGATCCACCCGATGAACCAAGACCTCACCACACCCCGAAGACCACGGCTCACCTCGGCCTTTCAGCGGCTGATGTCGGTGCATTGGTGGATGGCAGGGCTCTATCTGTTGTTGTTCAGCGGCGGCGCCTTCATGGCCCAGCTGAGTCGCGAGGTGTCTTTTCGTGGCTCTCTCTATGACATCCACAAATCGATCGGCCTGCTCACCATCGCCCTGCTGCTCTGGCGGATCGTGGTGTTGCTACAGGTGTGGTGGAAGAAGTACACCCGGCACCTGCCTCGGTTGAGCCCGAAGTGGTGGCGCAACATGCTGCTTCACGCCCTGCTGTATGGCTTCATGGTGGTGGTTCCACTGGCCGGATTGCTGCTGTCCAATTCGTTCAAGGCGGGCAATGTCGCCTTCTTCGGCCTTGTGATTCCCGATCTGTTTCCTGAAAACAAGGCGATGGTGGAGCTGGGCCGCAGCCTGCACTTCTGGCTCTCTTACACCTTCCTGGCCTTCATCGTTCTGCACACGCTCGCCCAGTGGCGCGTCGTGCAGGCCAACCTGCGCCGGCTGGGTGACACCATCAAGCGCCGGCGGGCCTCAGAGGTTGTTTCCCACTGAAGCGGTCGGCATCGGTCAGAGGCCGCGCAGCGGCAGCGCCGATCAGCAGCAGGCGCCGCTCGTTGTGGACGTGGCCGCCGCAGGTCCGTCGAACGGCAGGGCCGTGCCACAGCCCTCGAACAGGCCGTAGTGGCGGCTGAAATCGCCGATGAAGCTGAAGTGGGGGGCCAGGCGGCTGCCTTCGAGCATGCGGAAGGTGTTGCCGCAGACGGGAAACACCTTGCCGGCCTCGATCCTGTGGTGCTTGTCGAAAGGCAGGGCTTGGGGGTGCCCGGCGATCGTGCCGCGGTAGATCACGGCCTGGCCATGGTCTTCGCAGGCATCCTCCAGCTCGGGGAGGTGGAACAGCCGGTAGGTGGCGGAGAAGAAGCGGATGGCACCGGTGCGGGCGGCCAGCTCGGCATCGGTGATCTCCAGCGGCCGGTCGCTCACCAGGCGGGGATCGGCGAAGCCGGCCTGACGGGCCAGGCGCAGGAAGTCATTCCAGTAGAGGGCGCCGCTGAGGCATTCGCCGTAGAGCACCGGATCGTGACGCAGCGCCTCGGGCACGCGCCGGTCGGCGTACACGTCGGCGAAGAAGAACTCACCGCCGCTCTTGAGCAGCCGCCGCACCCCGTTCAGCACGGCCAGCTTGTCGGCCGAGAGGTTCACCACGCAGTTGGAGATCACCAGATCGAAGCTGCCGGGCTCCAGGTGCAGCTGATCGAGCTGCTCGATGCGGCCCTCCAGGAACGTCACATTGGCAAAGCCGAACTGATCGGCGTGGTGCTGCTGGTGCCGCCGGGCCACCGCCAGCTGCTCGGGCGTCATGTCCACCCCCACCACTGCGCCGCCGGGCCCCACCAGCTGGGCCAGCAGGTACACATCACGGCCGCTGCCGCAGCCCAGATCCAGCACCCGCAGGCCCTCCAGCAGCGGCGGCACCACCAGGCCGCAGCCGTAATAGCGCGACAGCACCTCTGGATGGATGCGAGCCAGCAGCGGACGCAGGGCCTGGGGCACGCTGCTGGCGTCGCAGCAGGCGTCAGTGCGCAGGTCGGCGCTGCTGCTGAGCGTGGCGCCGTAGTACTCCTGCACGCCGCGGCTGACGTCGGTGGTGCTGGTGTCAGGGGTGCTGGTGGCCGCCGGGCTGCAGCAGCTGGTGTCGGTGGAAGGGGCGTCGGCGCTGCTGGTGTGGGTGGGGCTGGCCATGGAAGGGTGCAGGGGGATGAACAGGAGGGCTTCGGGGGGCTCAGCCGCGCCGTCGCCAGGCGTGGTAGCGGCGCAGCCAGGGCATCAGGTGCTGGGGCACCCGCTGCTTCTTCCAGCTGGCGGCGGCGAACTTGTTGGCCTCCGCCATGGTGGGGTAGGCGTGAATGGTGGCAAAGATCCGGCCCAGCCCCAGGCCCCACGTCATCGCCAGCACAAACTCGGCCAGCAGTTCGCCGGCGTGCTCGCCCACGATCGTGGCGCCCAGGATGCGGTCGCTGCCTGGCTGGGTGAGCACCTTCACGAAGCCCTGCTCGGCGCTCTCCACGATGGCGCGGTCGAGTTCGTGCAGGGGGAAACGGGTCACGTCCACGGCGATGCCCTGCTGAGCGGCGTCGGCTTCGGTGAGCCCCACCGTGGCCACCTCCGGTTCGGTGAAGGTGGTACGGGGGACCACCCGGTAGTCAGCCTTGAAGGCGCGCAGGTTGCCGAACAGGGCGTTCACCGCCGCATACCAGGCCTGGTGGGCGGCGGTGTGGGTGAACTGGAACGGTCCGGCCACATCGCCGGCGGCGTAGATGTTCGGGTAGTTGGTCTGCAGGAAGGCGTTGGTGGTGACCGTGGCGCCGGTGGGGATGCCCAGCTCCTGGAGGCCGTAGCCCGAGAGCCGGGCGCGGCGGCCGAGGGCGCAGAGCACGGCATCGCAGACGATCGCCCGCTCCTCCTCCCCCTGCCGCAGCCGCACCGTGATCGCGCCCTGGGGGCCGGGCTGGCGCTCGAAGCCGAGCACCGTGGTGCCCATCAGCAGGGTGATGCCGTCAGCTTCCAGGGCCCGTTGCACCTCGGCGGCCACGTCCGCGTCTTCCTTGCTGAGCAGGCGCTGGCTGCGCTGGATCTGGGTGATCGGCAGGCCCAGCTGGGCCAGGGCCTGGGCCAGTTCGCAGGCGATCGGCCCGCCCCCCAGCACCGCCAGCCGCGGCCGCTCCAGGGCGCAGCTGCCGAGCCAGCTCCACACCGTTTCGCTGGTGAGCAGCGGCACCGTATCGCTCCCCGGCCAGTGAGGCAGCACCGGCTCGGCGCCGGTGGCCAGCACGATCGCGCGCGCCGTGAGCGTCTGCGCTTCCCCCTCGGACCCCTGGATCGCCACGGTCCAGGGATCAAGCAGGCGAGCCTGGCCGCGCAGCACCTCCACCCCCAGGCCCTCGTAGCGCTCGACGCTGTCGTGGGGCGCAATCGCCTCCACCTTGGCGGCCACCCGCGCGAACACCTGGCGCACGCTCAGGCGCGGCTCCACCGGCTCAAGGCCGTAGCGGTCGGCGCGGCGCATGCGGGCCGCCAGCCGCGCCGAGCTGATCAATGCCTTGCTGGGCACGCAGCCGGTGTTGAGGCAGTCGCCGCCCATCTCGGCGCGCTCCACCAGGGTCACCCGCGCCTTCACCGTGGCGGAGATGTAGGAGGTGACCAGTCCTGCCGCGCCGGCGCCGATCACGATCAGGTTGCGGTCGAAGTGGCGGGGGCGCCGCCAGGGGCGGTAGAGCTGCCAGATCTGCCAGCGGCGGGTGGCCGCCTTCGCCAGCCAGGGGAACAGGGCCAGCAGCAGCAGCGAGCCCAGCAGCGGCGGGCTGAGGATGCCGCCCAGGCCGCGCAGCTGGGCCAGCTGGGTGCCGGCGTTCACGTACACCAGCGTGCCGGGCAGCATGCCGATCTGGCTGGTGAGATAGAAGCTGGCGGCCCGCATCGGCGTCAGCGCCATCAGCAGGTTCACCAGAAAAAAGGGGAACACCGGCGCCAGACGCAGGCTGAGCAGGTAGAACACCCCATCGCGCGCCACACCCGCCTCGATCGGCGCCAGCTGGCGGCCGAAGCGCCGCCGCACCAGATCGCGCAGCAGGGTGCGGGCCACCAGGAAGGCCAGCAGGGCGCCAACGCTGGAGGCGAACGACACCATCAGGGTGCCGAGCCCCAGGCCGAAGATCGCCCCGCCGGCCAGGGTGAGCACCGCGGCCCCCGGCAGCGACAGGGCCGTGACCAGCACGTAGAGGAGCATGTAGGCCCCGGCCACCAGCAGCGGCGCCTGCGCCCGCCGCTCCAGCAGGGCGCCGTGGGCGCGCTGCAGGCCCTCAAGGCTGAGCTGGCGGTGCAGGCCCAGAGCGAAGAACAGCACCACCGCTAGGGCGAGGGCGGCGATCAGCAGCAGCTGGCGCCAGCGGGGCCGGCCAGATGGCGGTGAACCAGACGCAGACATGGAGGAGGCGCTTCCCTAGACCTACCGACAACAGCGTGGTGCGGATTGGCCGGCGACACCGGGACGTGGATCGGCCGGCTGCAAGGTGGAGCGCATTGGCCGGCTGGGGCAAGCAGCAAACCGGATCGGCCCCTGGTGGGTATTGCCTTGGTGGCCACCCTGGAGGGCTACCCCCCTGCTTCCGCCTGTTCGAATCGTCATCCTCGCCAAAGCGCCCGTCCCGGGGCAGGCGAAGACCCGGCTGGCGCCAGCCCTTGGATCGGTCGGCGCCGCGCGGCTGGCCGAACGGCTCCTGCGCCGGACCATCCGCACCGCCTGTGCCAGCGGCCTAGGCGTGGTGGAGTTATGCACGACGCCTGCTGCCGACCATCCGGCCTGGCGGCGGCTGAACCTGCCGGCGGAGCTGGCCTGGAGCGAGCAGGCCGAGGGGGATCTCGGTGCGCGCCTGGCCGCCGTTGCTGAGCGGGTGCAGGCGACGGGAGCCCCTCTGGTGCTGCTGGGCATGGATTGCCCCAGCCTCGGCGTGCAGCATCTGCAGGTGGCGGTGGCCCAGCTGGCCGCCCACCAGGCCGCGCTGATTCCCAGCCGCGATGGCGGCTACGTGCTGCTGGCGCTCAGCCGCTTCGCGCCCTCCCTGTTCCGCGCGATCCCCTGGAGCACGGACGCCGTGTGCGGCATCACCCGCGAGCGGTTGCGCACACTCGGGTGGTCGTGGGGAGAGCAGAGCCCCCTGGCCGATATCGACGAACCTGCCGATCTGGCTTGTCTGCCACTGGGACTGCGCGCACACCTCGAGACCTGCCATGGCCATCGATTCACCCCAGCCCCCGTTCGCCAGGGAACTGCTCGACAGCCTGCAGGTGGTGATTCCGGTGCGCAATGAACGACTGACGATCGCCCATGTGATCGGCCAGCTGCACCAGCAGGGGCTGCGTCGCATCCGGGTGGTGGACAACGGCAGCAGCGATGGCAGCGCCCTGATCGCCGCCGCGCAGGGGGCGGAGGTGCTGAGCGAGCCGCGCCCCGGCTACGGCAGGGCCTGCTGGCGCGGCTGCCTCGAGCTCGACACCGCGGTGCGCTGGCTGCTGTTCTGCGATGGCGACGGCAGCGATCCGATCGAGGAGCTGCCCCGCTTCCTGCCGCTGCTGCACGACCACGACCTGCTGCTGGGCGATCGCACCGCCACGGCCACGGGGCGGGCGGCACTCACCCCCCTGCAGCACTGGGGCAACCGGCTGGCGACGGGGCTGGTGGCCCTGGGCTGGGGCTTCCGCTACCGCGACCTGGGGCCGCTGCGCCTGGTGCGCCGTTCCGCCTTCGAGGCGATGGGGATGCGCGACAGGGGCTACGGCTGGACGCTGGAGATGCAGGTGCGGGCGATCGAACTGGGCCTGCGCATCGGCGAGATTCCCATCTCCCACCGACCGCGCCTGGCCGGGGACTCAAAGATCTCCGGTCGCTGGCGCGCCAGTGTGCGGGCGGGAAGTGTGATCCTCTCCACCCTCGGCCGGCTGTGGCTGCGGCGATGGCGTTGAGACTCCAGCTGCCGGCGGGGCTGAGGCAGCTGTGGCTGCGGCAGATCTGGCTGCGCCAAGCCGCCAGCGCCTTGCTGCTGATCGGCGGGGCGTTGATGATGCGCCCCCACGGTGACCTGTTTGACCCCGCCAACCTGCAGCCGTTCTGGCTGGCGGCGGCGGTGATGGGGGCGGGCTTTGCCCTGTCCTGGTCGCTGGCCGCGCTGCCCCGGGCGCTGTTCTGGGCGGTGGCGGTGCTCACGCGGCTGGCGTTGCTGGGCATGGAGCCCGGCGACGACATCTGGCGCTACCTGTGGGAGGGGGGGATCCAGCTGCAGGGCTTCAGTCCCTACGACCTGCCGCCGGATGCCGCGGTGCTGGAGGGGCTGCGCACGCCCTGGTGGCCGCAGATCAACCATCCCGGCACCACCGCCATCTATCCGCCACTGGCGCAGCTGCTGTTCCGGCTGCATGCCGCCGTGGCCCAGCAGGCGCTGCTGTTCAAGCTCTCCTTCACCGCCGCCGACCTGGCGATCTGCGGGCTGCTGGCGGCGCGGTTCGGGGCGGCACGCACGGCGCTCTACGCCTGGAATCCACTGGTGATCTACGGCATCAGCGGCGGCGGCCATTACGACAGCTGGTTCCTGCTGCCGCTGGTGGCGGCCTGGCTGCTGAGCGAGCGCACGCCTGGGCCCCAGGGCGCCCGCGCCCAGGCCGGGGTCGACCTGCTGCTGGGCCTGAGCGTGGCGTTGAAGTGGATCACCGTGCCGCTGCTGATCCAGCGGGCCTGGAGCCGCTGGCGGCAGACGCGGCGGCCCGGGCCACCCTTGGCCACCATCCTGGTGGGGATGGCCCCGCTGCTGCTGGGGGCCTCCCTGTTCTGCGGCCTGCGCAGCTGTCCGCTGGTGCCCACCGGCTCCAGCTTCGTCCGCTACGGACGCAGCGCCGAGTGGCTGCCCCACTGGATCGGCCGGCTCTGGCCCTGGACCCTGCAGACCAATGCCGTGCATGGGCTGCTGCTCCTGGTGGTGGGGGTGCTGCTCGCCGGCCGGGCGCGGCTGGGGGTGTTTGCCTGGCGCTACCTGCTGGCCCTGCTGCTGCTCTCCCCGGTGGTGCACGCCTGGTATTTCATCTGGCTGATGCCCTTCGCGGTGCCCAGCCAGAACTGGGGGGCGCGGCTGGTGAGCCTGTCGGCATTCGTGTATTTCGTGCTGCCCTCACGGCTGCCCGACTGGCAGCTCACGACCCCGGAACGGCTGCTGCTGTGGTTGCCCCTGCTGCTGGGGCTGCTGCTGAGCTGGCGGGGGGAACACCACGACCGAACCGAACCGTCCACTCAGCGGTAAACCCCAGGCCTGCTCCCTCGCCGCCATGGATCCGCTTCGTTTCAGAGCCCCGTCCCTTGTCCTCTGCGGGGTACTGCTGCTCAGCGCCGCAGGCTGCGGCGGCGGACCGGCCGCGCAGATCCTCCGCCAGAGCAGCGGCAGTGAAGCAGCTACCGCCCCCCAGCCACGCCTGGATCCAGCCCCCTTCAATGCCGTGCTGCAAGCGGTGGTCGACGAGCAGGGGCTGGTGGACTACGACACCCTGCAGCGCGATCCGGCCCAGCTGGATCGTTACCTCAAGGAACTGGCTGCGCTGACGCCGGAGCGCTTCGGCTCCTGGCCGGAGGCCGATCAGATCGCCCTGCTGATCAACGCCTACAACGCCCTCACCCTGCGCTCGATCATCGATCACAACCCGATCCGTCCGAGCATCAAGGACATCCCCGGCGTGTGGAAGTTCCGCCACCACGCCCTGATGGGCCAGCAGCTCACCCTTGACGGGATCGAGCACGAAATCCTGCGGCGCGAGTACAACGAGCCCCGCATCCACGCCGCCCTCGTCTGCGCCGCCATGAGCTGTCCGCCGCTGCGAGGCGAAGCCTTCACGGGTGCACAGCTCGACCAACAGCTGGAGGATCAGAGCAAGCGCTGGCTGGCCAGCAGCGTGGGGCTGCAGATCGACCGGGCCAACAGAACCGTGGGCATCTCAAAGATCTTTGACTGGTTCGGAGAAGACTGGCCGCGCGCCGATCCCAAGGCCGCCACGGTGCCCGGCCACGAGAAGCAAAGCGCGATTCTGCGCTTCATCGCCCGCTACCGGCCGGCCGAGGATCAGAAGCTGCTGCTGGGTGGCGACTACCGCCTGACCCACCTGCCCTACGACTGGAGCCTGAATCGCTCAGGGAGTTGAGTGGATCGCGGAGAGAAAGCATGCGCACGCGATAGATCTTATGAGTTGAAGAGCATTAGGCCGCGCGCTAAATGTCTCTTGCAGGTGGCAAAAACCGCCAGAGGATGTGTATCGTTGTGAACAGTGGTTCTCTGACCCGCGAACCAATTGCGCTGCTCTCCCCTGGCCAACCAAAGCCCATGCAGCATCTGCACGCTGGGATCCCCTTGATGCGTTTCGCCCTGCGATTTGCAGAGGGGCAAGTCGGGGTGGTTTGCGGAACTGTCGAAGAACAAGTTGACAGGACATTCAGGCGTCTCATAAGACTTGACGTACTTGCGGCGCTGCACTAAATTTTCAATCCCTATCGACCTTGAGCTGGTGGCGAGCTGGTTGACCGAGTTTCAAGAGTGGTACGCCGAGCAGCATCCAATTATTAAAGGAGCAGTTGTCCTTGGTGGTGGCGCTGTTGCTTGCGCTGGTGGTGTCGTTGCTGCGCCCGTTGTTGGGGCGATGGCATCTGCGGCAGGTCTAGGTGTAGCAGGAGGATCCCTTGCTGGCGCTGCCGCGTCTTCGGCAGGCCTTGCTGCTTTGGGTGGAGGTTCCTTGGCTGCAGGTGGTATGGGGATGGCTGGAGGAACAGCTGTAGTAGCTGCAGCAGCAGGTGCGGCGGGTGCAGGTGCCACAACAATGTTAAGCAGAAAAGTCGATTCCGAAGGTGAACGCACCAAGGGAGACTTCAAGAGGGCTTCAAGCGAAAGGGTTCAAGAAGGTGACATTCACTTTGAGGATGAGGTTTGACCATGGCTTCTGTCGCTGACTTTGCAACTGAATTTGCCAAGAGAGCAGCAAATGGCAAAAATCCGTCTGTATATGTGTCCAAATCACACGCAGAAAGCTTCCTTCTGGTCTTAGCGCGAGAGGGATTCGCATTCGCCAAGGAAGCACTTGAGCAAATTACGGATCCAGATCTCAGAAAAATCATTGAGACAATTTTTTTCTCAACTGTTATTTGAGCAGGCGCTGGTGCTTTTATCGGGGGTGCAGTCGCTGGCCCTCCTGGAGCTCAAGTAGGAGCTGCTGTTGGCGCCAGCCTAGGCTTCGCAGCCGGCTGTATCGCCGTAACAATTACTGCCAAGCAAAAGGGGGATGGCCTTCAGATCTCGATGGCCTAATACACTTTAGTTTTTTTTCCTGGCTCTCAATAGGATTGACCATAGTCCGCGGAAGTGCATCTGGCTGCAACAGTTGCTTGCCAACATCAAGACACACAAGACCTGCGTCATAGGGCTCTGTTTATACCGTAGTTGGCGCCCGCCTCTGATCTTGGCGCTAGCCAAACAGCAAGAATGAAATGACAAGAGCCGTTAAACTGGACTTTTCATTGCTTCCGATTCGAGCCAAGCACTCCCGTATTGCTGTTTAGGTGCGTGCCACTTTGCTCCTAGATTCTCAGAAAGTTGCCGAAGGCCCATGAAGATGCTAATCTATAAAAAATCTTCTGCCATTCATGGCCGATCCAGCAGCTACTGGTATTCCATATCTAGAGTTAAAGCAGTTAAATCACGAACTTTTTCTTACAAGCATTCCTGCTAGGCGGCTAGCCCTGATTGCATATGCTGCCGTACGAGGAGTGGACGAAGAAACCGGCGCAGTGCAAAGACTCCTAAATCAAGATCGAATATCAAGCATTAAAGAATTTACACAAGAAGTCGGAGATTTCCCAAGCTCCCTAGTCCTAAACTGGACATCAGCAGACAATCCGCTTGTCAGAAGGAAAGGCCAGCTCTACTTTTTTGATGCAAAGCATAGTGCACAACTGATTGATGGCCAGCATCGTTTGGCGGGGATTAGAGCTGCGATAGCCGAAAATCCAGCCATCGGAGAACTTGAGCTTCCTGTCGCCATCTATAACCAGTTAGATACTAAGGAATGCGCTGACATCTTCCTCTCCATTAATACAGAGCAGAAGCCTGTGCCAAGAAGTTTGGTTTTTGATCTTTATGGCATTGCTAGCGACAAGCTTGTTGATCCTGCGGCTGTGCGAGCCAGAGATATTGCGACATATTTGAATGAATCCAAGACTTCGCCTTACTACAGCCAGATTAAGTTTCCCGGGTCTACCAGGAGAAAAGGGGGAATTGCCCTGTCAACATCGGTTAGTGCCATCAAGGTGCTGGTTGAAGAAAAGGGAGCTCTAGAGCAGATTGGAATTGACAATCTAGAAACCCAAAAAACAATTTTTGAAAACTTCTTTGTAGCACTTGAGCAAACGACAGATGGCCATTGGGACGATGCGACAAATGCATTTCTCTATGCTTCTGGCTTCATTGGAGCCCTAGATTTCTTTCGGGCCAAGATTGTACCTTACTGCAATAGCAAGCGCAGTTTTAAAGTGGATCTAATCCGTAGTTCGCTTGCCTTGTCTGCAAGCAATAGACTAATGCAAGAGGAAGTTAAGGGTCTAGGGGGGAAAGACGCGCCGAAGCGAGTCTTTGATCGCCTTGTGGAAGCATTTCAGCCAGAAGAGGCCGATCACACCAGTTTTGCTTTCTAGCAGAGATTAATGCATAATGCGCAGGCCTATGTAGAACACTTGGCAGCTTTGTCAGGATCATCTCTGAGTGCAGGCCACTCATCTCTTGTATTAAATCTGACGCAAGCTTCAAGTCTCTCTAAAGCACTAAGACAGGATGCTGAAGACTACCTGTTTTCTGCGTGGATAACGTTTAGCGACTGCATTCATGGCCTGCAGGAGGGTTTCTTTTCTTGGGCCTCAGTGAAGGCATATTATGCAACTTTTTATGCTGCTAGGGCATTTCTTGCCGCATCAGGACATGGAATTGTCTATGGAGGAACCAAGCCAAAATCCATATCCTGTCAAGCAGGAGCCACGATCATCAAGCTGAATGGCACAACGCATGATGCCGTTTTTAGGCTATTTGCTGGACAACATTCTTCCCATGTACTTCTCAGCCAGACAATTGATATGGTACGGCCCTTTGAATGGCTAAAGGCTCGACGAGAGGATGCAAACTATAGGAATAGTAGATTCTGCGAGCCGTCAGCGCCTAGGCATTTCATGAAGATATGCCAGACTGGAATAAGAACATCGCTTGATGCATACGCTTCTGATAGCAGCTATCTCTATACATTTGATGCTGATCATGCAATCTTAGCATTCCCGTTGGCTTTTATCCATGAAGCACAATCGCTTCTCACGGCGTCAGGAAGGCTGGCGCTACAGGAAAGTGACAAGAGATTTCTGCTCTCAACTCTTCAGGACCGGAAAGGACCATATCCCAGAATTAGGGATCGGTGTGATAGTGATTTTTCGGTTAGGCAGTAGTACATGACTTTCTAACATCAAGATACAGAAGACGGGCTCCTCGGATGTCGGCATTGCAAAGGTTTCGGCCCGCTTCTGATCTGGAGCGTTCGCCAAAAGCAAATCCAATGCGGCGTACTTCCGAATCCTGTTTTGAAGCTGCTGTATCGGAAATCAGCCGCTTGTGGGAGGATTGGACGCACCAAAGGGGTATGCACTTACTCGCGTAGGTGGATTCAAAGTGAGCAACAAGCTTCTGCTCGTCGACTACGAGAATGTCCAGCAGGTCGACTTCGGTCGGCTTGATGAGGGATTTCAGGTCATGGTATTTGTTGGAACAAGTCAGAAGAGTGTGCCAATAGACATGGTCGCCAGCACACAGAAGCTAGGCAATCGTGTCGAATGGCACCGTGTAGACGGGAATGGAAGCAATGCATTAGATTTCTATATTGCTTGCCAGCTTGGAAGAGTCATTGAAACGACGCCCAGCATGGAATGCATTGTCCTTTCCAAGGACAAGGGCTTTGATCCGCTCCTCCGACATCTAAACAGGAGCGGCCTCAAGTGCAGAAGAATGAATAGCCTGCTTGAACTCGACCCCAAGAGTGCATCTACGGAAGAGCCTAACTACAAACGGGTGTTTGAACTACTCAGCAAGACGAATAAGAAAAAGAGACCTCGCAAGCGAACAACATTATCTCAGCATATCTCGGCCATGTTCCAAAAGAAGATACCGCAGTCAGACGTGGACCGCATCATTAACATTCTGTTTGCAAGTAAGATGATCTCAGAAAATAACAATGTAATCACTTGTGAGTTCTAGGTTGGCGCGGCTTTGGGCTTTTCTTTCACTTAAAGTGGTTGCGCCCAACATCAAGATTCAACGGATTGGGACAGAGATTCTTGATCATGGCCTCAAGGGACCGCCCACCTCTGACCTAGAACGCTAGGCATCACAATCAGACCTCACTCTACCGCCATGTCCTTCAGCCGAATCCTCACGAACATCTGCGCAGACGATCTCGCCGCTTGCCGTGACTTCTACGTTCAGCTGCTGGGCTTTGTGGTGAAGTACGACAGTGATTGGTACGTGCAGCTGGGAGCACCGGCACCCTTGGAGCTTGAGTTCGGCATCATCAAGCGGACGCATGACCTCGTCCCCAAGGCCTACCAGACCGCTCCGACGGGGATGTATGTGACCTTCGTTGTTCCGGATGTCGATGAGGTCTACAAGAAGGCAAAGGAGATGGGCGCAAAAGTGATCCAGGAACCGCGAAACGAGTTCTACGGTCAACGCCGGTTCCTGGTGCTTGACCCAGCCGGTTGCCTCATCGATGTGTGCTCGCCATGGAGCGAGCAGGAGAAGTGAGCTGCGGCGACACTTAAGCTCTCGCTCAAAGCGTTAGCGCCACACGACGCCCACAAGAACCATCACATTTCTCCTGTTCCCTGCAGCGCTCGTCACCACCCCGATCAGCTCCTTCAGGTTGGCTGCAGCAGCACTGCCGGATCAAGACCCAACACCTTTGATGGTCACAAAGCAGGCCACCGAAGGACAAAGCGTGCAGTGGCTCATCGGCGGCAGTGCTATCGCGCTTGGAGATGTGATCTGGCGATGGAAAACAAGACAACCACTCAGATAGCGTCTGCCTGGATCTGTGGGCGAATCCCGTTGGGCCCATCAGAGGCTTGAGGTCAAGAGAAATCCGCCGCCACTGACGCTCTGCTGAGCCGTAGGTCACCTCGCGCCCATCAACGCCCCTGGCTCCTTCGGAGCAGATCGCTTCCCAGCAGGTCGCCGATCCGTTGGGCCAGCACGTCGAAGCAGGCGGAGAAGGCCGATCTGGCTTCTTCGATCTCTGTGTGCGCTGCAGGGTCGGGCAGCCCCCAATGCAGCCGCGTGGTGTCGGCTGGCAGCGGGTCACAGTGACGGGCCGCGTGATCGCACACGGTGATCACCAGATCGAACGGGTCGGCCGACGCCTCCAGCACCGCCGCCAGGCTCTTGCTGGTGAACTGGCCGGTGTCGACGGGCAGGCGGCTGATCTGCTCCAGCGCCAGAGGATGGACCCGCCCGGTGGGGGCACTGCCGGCGCTGGCGACCTCAACGGCCCCCTGACCGAGGGCCTGAAACAGGGCTTCCGCCATGATGCTGCGCGCCGAATTGCCGGTGCACACCACCAGCACCCGCTGCCTGGTTCTCTTCGTCACAAGGTTGCTGCGCAATGGGTTGGTTGAGCGCGGCCCCATCCCCCGGCCCGTGCTGAACCGCTCAGGAACTACCGGCGGCGGTCGGAATCGGATGGCCACGCCTGGCGCCCATGCGCTTCCCGGGTCGCAGGCAGCACACGAGCGCTTGCTTCGGCTGCGTTCAGGAGGCACGGGGCTGGCGGGACTCGAACCCACGACCTACGGTTTAGGAAACCGTCGCTCTATCCGGCTGAGCTACAGCCCCTTGCGGCCCATTATGAGCTCCGCCCACGCGGGCATGATGGACCACGAAAGCAGGCGAGGTGGTCGCAATCGGGGCAGCGTTTCGGTCTTCGGGCCGGGCGCCGGGCCCGGTTGAGGAAAGTCCGGGCTCCCGAATGGCCAGGCTTGCTGGGTAACGCCCAGTGCGGGTGACCGTGAGGAGAGTGCCACAGAAACACACCGCCGATGGCTCAGGGGGGTTCGCCCACCGAGCACAGGCAAGGGTGCAAAGGTGCGGTAAGAGCGCACCAGCAGCATCGAGAGGTGCTGGCTCGGTAAACCCCGGCCGGGAGCAAGGCCGAGGGACAAGGGTTGGCCATGACACCCGTCCCGCTTCATGTGTGCCGCTCGAGGCCGTTGGTAACAACGGTCCCAGATAGATGACCGCCCCGGTCCGCTCCGGCGGAACGGAACAGAACCCGGCTTACGTCCTGCTTTCACCCCCTGACGATGACGCCCCCAGGCCCAACGCTGAGCCCCCGCCGGCAGCGCCAGCTGCTGGCCTACCTGGCCAGCCTGGGGCTGGAGGAGCCCAGCACGGGCCTGTCGGGTCTGGCTTCGATCGATGAGGCCCTCACCCACACCTCCGCCGGCCTGGCGCGCAACCATGAGCGGCTGGAGTTTCTCGGCGATGCGGTGCTGCGGCTGGCCGCCTCCGAGCACCTGCAGCGCCTACACCCGCAGCTGAGCGTGGGCGCGCGTTCGGAGCTGCGGGCCCAGATCGTCAGCGACCGCTGGCTGGCGGACCTGGGCGATCGCTGCGGGATCGATGCGGTGGTGCGGCTTGGCGCCATGGCGGCCGGGGATGCCGCAGCGCGGCGCACGATCCGCGCCGAGGCCTGTGAAGCCCTGATCGGCGCGCTCTACGAAACCTGGGGAACCCTGGAGCCGGTGCACCGCTGGCTCTCCCCCCACTGGTCGGAGAGCATCGCGGCGCTGCTGGCCGATCCGCACCGCCACAACTGGAAGCAGGCCCTGCAGGAATGGACCCAGGCGCGGGGGCTGGGTCTGCCCGCCTACAGCTGTGAAGAGTGCAGCCAGGGGCATGGCGATCCGCGCCGCTTCCGCAGCGCCGTGGTGGTGGCCAGCTACGCCGCCGCATCACCTCTGGGCGAAGGCTGGGGCCGTTCGCGCCGCGAGGCCGAACAGCAGGCGGCCAGCGCGGCACTCAGGGTGCTGGAACTGGAGCAGGGCGCCGAAGCGCTCAGGCCGGCTCCAGGCTGCTGAGGGGCAGGGTCACCAGCTTGTCCCAGTTGCCGCCCTCGAACAGCACCGCCACCTGCTTGCCGCTGAGGCGCTGCACGAAGCCGCGGTAGCCGTTGTAGATCGAGCGTGGGTCGCGGACCACCACGGTGGACCCGGGCAGGATCGGCAGCGCGCTGACAGCCATCGGTGGTCTGAAGGGGTGGCGCCATTATCGAGGCTGATGCAGGCGAGCGGGGATGGCAAAAGGGGCACCACCGCGCCGTGATGGGGCTGACCTGCCGCCGCAGGAGGCCCCTGCGGCCGATCCCTGGCTGGTGGTGGGGCGGATCGTGGCCGCCCAGGGCCTGGAAGGGGAGCTGCGCGTGCTGCCGCGCACCGATTTCCCGGAGCGCTTCACCCGCCCGGGGCCCCGCTGGCTGCGGAAGCAGCAGGAGCCTCCCCGGCCTGTGCGCCTGCTCAGTGGCCGTCAGCTGCCGGGGCGGGAGCTTTTCGTGGTGCGGCTGGAGGGGATCGGCAACCGCTCAGCGGCGGAGGCGATCGTGCAGCACGACCTGCTGGTGGAGGCGAGTGACCGCCCGCCGCTGGCCGACGGGGAGTTTCACCTGTTCGATCTGCAGGGGCTGGAGGTGCGGCTGGCGCCCGGCGGCACGCCAATCGGCACCGTCGTCGACCTGATCCACGCCGGTAATGACCTGCTGGAGGTGAGGCTGAGCGAGGGGCGGCGGGTGCTGATCCCCTTCGTGACACCGATCGTGCCGCGGGTGGAGGTCAGCGAAGGGTGGCTGGAAATCACACCGCCGCCGGGTTTGCTGGATCCCTGACCACCTCCATAAACTGCGTGCCTATCCGGTCTCTTCTCCGACCATGAGCTCAGAGATCGCGTTTCTCGTGCCGGTGATTCTCTGCGGAGGGACCGGCACGCGTCTCTGGCCGCTCTCGCGCGCCTCCTACCCGAAGCAGTACTGGGCGCTGGCCGGCAGCGACGACACCACCCTGCTGCAGCAGACCCAGCAACGGCTGGAGGGCCTGCCCCAGCTGGCGCCGCCCTTGCTGGTCTGCAACGAAGACCACCGCTTCATCGTGGCCGAGCAGATGCGCCAGATCGGCGTGGATCCAGCCGCGATCCTGCTGGAGCCGGTGGGGCGCAACACCGCGCCGGCGATCGCCGTGGCCGCCCTGCAGGCCACCGCCCGCGGTGAGGATCCGCTGCTGCTGGTGCTGGCCGCCGATCACGTGATCCGCGACGGCGCCGCCTTCCGCGCGGCGATCACGGCGGGTCGTCCCGCCGCCGCGGCCGGCCGCCTGGTGACCTTCGGCATCGTGCCCACCGCGCCTGAAACCGGCTACGGCTACATCGAGGCGGCCCTGCCCTTCGCCGCTGCGCCCACAAACGGTGCCGCCGCCGGCCCTCTGGAGCCGGTGCCGATCGCCCGCTTCGTGGAGAAGCCCGACCGGGCCACCGCCGAGCAGTTCTTCGCCTCGGGACGCTTCACCTGGAACAGCGGCATGTTCCTGTTCAAGGCCAGCGCCATCCTGGCCGAGCTGGAGCGGCTCACCCCCGAGCTGGTGAGCGCCTGCCGCGCCGCCCTGGAGCAGGATTCCGCCGACCTGGATTTCCTGCGTCTGGAGCAGGAATCCTTTGCCAGCTGCCCCAGCCTGGCCATCGACGTGGCCGTGATGGAGCGCACGGCGCTCGGTTCGGTGCTGCCGCTGGAGGCGGGCTGGAGCGATGTGGGTAGCTGGAGCGCTCTGTGGGACACCGGCGAGCGGGATGCTTCGGGCAACGTGCTGCGCGGCCGGGTGATCAGCGAGGGGTCGCGCAACTGCTATCTGCGCAGCGAGCACCGGCTGGTGGTGGGCCTCGGCGTCGATGATCTGGTGGTGGTCGAAACCGACGATGCGGTGCTGGTGGCCCACCGCGACCGGGCCCAGGACGTCAAGATGATCGTCAACCAGCTGGAAGCGGCGGGCGCCTCGGAAGGCAAGGCCCATCGCCGCATCTACCGCCCATGGGGCCACTACGACGGCGTTGTGGAGGGAGAGCGCTGGCAGGTGAAGAAGATCCTGGTGAAACCGGGCGCTTCGCTGTCGCTGCAGATGCACCACCACCGCGCCGAGCACTGGGTGGTGGTGAAGGGCACCGCCGTGGTGGAGAAAGACGGCCTCCAGGAGATGGTGGGCGAGAACCAGAGCACCTACATCCCGCTCGGTTCGAAGCACCGGCTGTCGAACCCCGGCAAGATCGCCGTGGAGATGATCGAGGTGCAGAGCGGCCCCTATCTCGGCGAAGACGACATCGTGCGCTTCGATGACGTCTACGGCCGCACCGACGCCCCCCACCGCGGCATCGCCCAGGCGGCCAGCTGACGCTTAACCGGGGCCATACCCCGCCGGATTGGCCGACTGCCAGGCCCAGCCGTCCCGGCAGATAACGTCCAGGCCACGCTCGGTGCGCCAGCCCAGCCGCTCGGCCGCCAGGGCGGGATCCGCCACCGACACCGCCACATCCCCAGGCCGACGCTCTTCGATGCGGTAGGCGATCGGCCGTCCGCTGGCCCGCTCATAGGCGCGCACCACCTCCAGCACCGAATGCCCAGCGCCGCTGCCGAGGTTGAGGGTAAGGCGCTGGGGAGCTTCTGCCAGCAGCACCTCAAGGGCCGCGCGATGGCCGTCGGCCAGGTCCATGACGTGGATGTAGTCGCGCACGCCGGTGCCATCGGCCGTGGGCCAGTCACCGCCGAAGACGCGCAGGAAGGGCCGCCGGCCGATCGCCACCTGGCTCACGAAGGGGAAGAGGTTGTTGGGCAGGCCGCCGGGGTCTTCGCCGATGCGGCCGCTGGGATGGGCGCCACAGGGGTTGAAGTAGCGCAGCAGGGCCACCCGCCAGCCGGGTTCGCTGGCCGCCACATCGGCCAGCAGGCGCTCCACCGCGGCCTTGGTTTCGCCGTAAGGGTTCACCGGTGCCACCGGCGCGGATTCGGGGATCGGCACCACGCTGGTGAAGCCATAGAGCGTGGCGCTGCTGCTGAACACGATCGTGCGGCAACCGGCCTGGCGCATGGCCGCCAGTAACCGCACGCTGCCACCCACGTTCACATCCCAGTAGCGCAGCGGGTCGGCCACCGACTCGCCCACCGCCTTGCAACCCGCCAGATGGATCACGGCCTCGATCGCTGCGGCGGCGAACGCCCGTTCCAGGGCGGCCGGATCACGGATGTCGCCCTGAATCAGATGCAGCGGCGCCCCCGCCAGTTCCTCGACCCGGCGCAGGGCTTCCGGGGAGCTGTTGGAGAAGTCGTCGAGCACCACCAGGCGATGGCCCAGCTGCAGCAGCAGCACACAGAGGTGACTGCCGATGAAGCCTGCCCCACCGGTGATCAGAAGCGCGGCCATTGCAAAGGCTGGGTGTGCTTTCGGACACTACTGATCGGCAGCGATGGCCAGCCGCCTCGCCCCTCGGGGGCGCTTCAACCCAGGCGGAGGTCGATGGTGCGCAGGCCGGGCTCCGGCAATGGCCAGGCCGGCGCCGCCAGCGGCTCGAGGGGCTCAGGATCGGGCACGAAGTGATGCGGCTCGCCATCGCGGCGGAAGCAGACCAGCCGCTCCCCGCTGCCTGCCGCGAGGATCTCCAGCTGCAGGGGCAACTGGTTCGGGATGCAGGGATGCAGGGAAGGGAACAGGCTGCTGTGGCGGTAGCGGATCCCCAGCCAGCCGTCCGCGAGCGGCAGGTCGCGGCCGCAGAGGCGCAGCCGGTAGGCGGCCAGGAACGCCTCGTTCGCCCGCAGTTCCAGGCGCTGCAGGGAGCTGTCGACGAAGCGGCTGGTGGTGCCGCCCTCCGCCGGGGTGTCGCACAGCAGCGGCCAGGGCTCCAGGGCACGGCGGATCTCCAGCCGGGCGCCCTGCTGCTCCCAGGAGAGCAGCAACGGGAAGCGCCAGTTCCAGATCTGCCGGTAGGGCTCGGGCTGCATGTCGAGACCGTCGGCATCCAGCTGCTGCAGCACCTCCTGCAGATCGCTCCAGAGCGCATGCGGCAGTAGCGCCTCATCGTGGAGGCGCTCGTTGAAGGTGATCAGCTCGGTGGGGCGGTGGATCGGATCCAGCAGGTGCGACGCCAGCGCGCTCCAGAGCAGGGCGATCGCCGCGGCCCACTCCGCCCTGGGCAGGGCCTCGATCGCCCGGAATTCGATCAGGCCCTGGCAGCCGCTGGGCCAGGCGGGGTTCCAGAACTTGTCGAAGCTGATTTCGCTGCGGTGGGTGTTGCCGCTGCGGTCGGCATGGAGGTGGCGCAGGGTTTCACTGATCAGCACCCGCTGATCACCCTCGGGCAACTGCTCCAGGGCGCTGTGGGCCAGTCGGAGATCGAGGGGGCTGGCACTGCCCTCATCGAGCCGCGGCGCCTGGGAGGACGGGCCCACCGAGCTGTTGCTGAAGAGATAGGAGAGGCTGGGATGGTGCTGCCAGAAGCGCAGGATCCCCACCAGCCAGGCTGGCCGGCTGAAGAACGGATTGGCCTCAAGGCTGGCGCCGCCCCAGAGCAGGTGGTTGCCGCCGCCGGTGCCCTGCTGCTCCAGGCCCTCACCCTTCGAGCTGCAGAGGCCCACCGCCACGCCCGCCTCGGCCAGGGTCTGCATCCAGCCGGCGTAGTCGGCCCAGCCGTGGCACACCGGCAGGTTGACCTCCAGCACGCCGGGGTCGGCGGTGAGGCCCAGCACCTGCCACTGGCCGTCCACATCAACAGGCAGCATGCCGCTGAGTTCGGGCTGGCTCCAGCCCGCGCTGGCGGCGGCGATCACCGTCAGCAGCTCGAGCAGGGGCTCGCGCGCCAGCGGCGGCAGAAAGAGGTTCCAGCTGTCATCGCGGATCTCCAGCGTCAGCACCTGACGCAGCACCCCCTCGGGGAAATGCACAAGCGGCAGGCGCAGCCCGGCCGGACCGGGGGCCGGCAGCAGGCGGCAGAGCCGCTTGGCGAGGCTCCACTCGGCCGCCTGCCAACCCGCGGGCTCGCCGTCCTCGCTGGCCTCGGCGTGGTGGCAGAGCGGCACCGCCCAGACGCGGTTGTCGGGGGCGAGGGGATCCTTGAGCTTGAGTGGCTTGAAGGCGCAGCCCAGGGCCGAGCCGACGGCCTCCAGAAAGGCCTTGGCGCGTTTGCGCGGCAGGGGAGGCAGGCAGAAGGGCGCACCGAACTCCGGTGGGCGCCCCGCCGCAGCGTCCTGGGGCCAGCGCACCAGGGGCAGGCCATCGAGGCCGGTGATCAACCGCAGCGCCCAGCGCGGGTTCACCTCGCCGTCGTAGCGCTTGCCCGGGCAGTACATCAAGGTGCTGCCGGGCCAGGTGCGGCGCTGAATCTCCGCCGCCAGGCCATGGGCGTAGGCCAGCTTGGTGGGCCCATCGGCGGTGACCGACCATTCGGCCCCTTCGGGCTTGAGCGGCACGTAGGTGGGTTCACCGCCCAGGGTGAGGTGGAGGCCCGCGGCCTGCAGCCGGTGCTCCGCTTCAACGGCCGTGGCCGCCATCCAGCCGGGGGTGGAAGTCAGGGGAGGGGGCGCGGGCCGTTGCAGGGAGTCGGCGGGCGCAGACGCGGGGGTGACGGGCATGGTCAGTGAGGGGTAGTCCGCAGGCTGGCAGGAATCACGGTGCAGGCATTGATCGGCACCGGCGCCACCTTCCAGATGCGTTCGGCGTACTCGGCGATCGAGCGGTCGGAAGAGAAGAAGCCGCAGCGGGCTGTGTTCAGCACCGACATGCGGCTCCAGCTGGCGGGGTTCTGCCAGGCCTGATCGACGGCGTTATGGGCGCGGCGGTAGTCGCCCATGTCGGCCATCACCCGGAATGGATCGCTGCCGCAGAGGTTGGCCAGCAGCGGGTGGAACAGGTCGCGGTCGCCTTCGCTGAAGTGGCCCGAGCCGATCAGCTCGATCGCTTCGCGGGCGATCGGATCGTTCTCCAGCCAGGGCATCGGGTGGTAGCCGTTGCGGTTGAGCGATTCGATCTGCTCGGCGGTGTGGCCGAACAGGAAAAAGTTTTCGTGGCCCACCAGCTCGCGGATTTCCACGTTGGCGCCATCGAGGGTGCCGATCGTGACGGCGCCGTTGAGCGCCATCTTCATGTTGCCGGTGCCGGAGGCCTCCTTGCCGGCGGTGGAGATCTGCTCGGAGAGGTCCACAGCGGGATAGACCTTCTGGCCGAGGCTGACACTGAAGTTGGGCAGGAAGACCACCCGCATGCGGCCGTCCATGGCCGGGTCCATGTTGACGATCTCGGCGATGCCGCCGATCAGCCGGATGATCAGCTTGGCCATGTGGTAGCCCGGCGCCGCCTTGCCCCCGAAGATGAAGGTGCGGGGCGGCAGGTCCTCACCGTTGCGCAGCCGCAGGTAGCGCTCCACGATCTGCAGCGCGGCCAGGTGCTGGCGCTTGTACTCGTGGATCCGCTTCACCTGGACGTCGAACAGCGACGAGGGGTCCACCAGCACGCCAAGGTCGTGGTGGATGGTGGCGGCCAGCCGCTGCTTGGCCTGATCGCGCACGCTGCGCCAGCGCTCCAGGAAGGCACCGTCATCGGCATGGGCCTCGAGGCCCTTGAGCTCGGCCAGATCCCGCCGCCAGCCGCGGCCGATCGTCTCGTCGAGCAGGCCGGAGAGAAACGGATTGGCCACCGCGATCCAGCGGCGGGGTGTGACGCCGTTGGTGACGTTGGTGAAGCGATCGGGCCAGAGATCGGCGAACTCGGGGAACAGCTGCGACTGCACCAGGTCGCTGTGCAGCTCCGCCACCCCGTTCACCTTCTGGCTGCCCACCACCGCCAGGTTCGCCATCCGCACCTTGCGCTGAGGCCCCTCCTGGATCAGCGACAGCCGCTCCAGCAGCTCGGGCTGGCCCGGGTAGCGGATGCGCACCATGCGCAGGAAGCGGGCGTTGATTTCGTAGATGATCTCGAGCTGGCGGGGCAGCAGCTGGGCGAACAGCTCCAGCCCCCAGGTCTCGAGCGCCTCAGGCAGCAATGTGTGGTTCGTGTAGTTCACGCTGGCGGTGGTGATCGACCAGGCGGTGTCCCAGTCGGCGCCGTGCTCATCGATCAGCAGCCGCATCAGCTCGGCCACGGCGATGGCCGGGTGGGTGTCGTTGAGCTGCACCGCGAACTTGTGGTGGAACTCGGTGACCGGTAGACCCTGCCCCTTGAGGATGCGGAACATGTCCTGCAGGGAGCAGCTCACGAAGAAGATCTGCTGGCTGAGCCGCAGGCGCTTGCCCTGTTCAAGCTCGTCGTTGGGATACAGCACCTTGGAGAGCGTTTCCGACTCCACCTTCTGCAGCACCGCGCGGGTGTAGTCACCGGCGTTGAAGGAAGCGAAATCGAAGGCCTCCGGGGCCTGCGCCGACCACAGCCGCAGCGTGTTGGTGGTCTTGACGCCATAGCCAAGGATCGGCGTGTCGTAGGCGACGCCCAGCACCACGTGCTGGCCGATCTGCACCGGGTAGGTCCACTCGGGGCGAATCACCTCCCAGGGGTTGCTCTGCGCCAGCCAGGGATCGGTGCTCTCCACCTGCCAGCCGTTGCTGATCTGCTGGCGGAAAATGCCGAACTCGTAGCGGATGCCGTAACCGATCGCAGGCAGCTCCAGGCTGGCCAACGATTCCTGGAAGCAGGCCGCCAGGCGGCCGAGGCCGCCGTTGCCCAGACCCGGTTCGGGCTCCTCGGCGATCAGCTCCTCAAGGTCGACACCAAGTTCGTCGCAGGCATCCTTGGCCGCCTCGCGCAACCCCAGGTTCACCAGGTTGTTGTCGAGGTGTGGGCCAAGCAGATACTCGGCGGAGAGGTAGCTGACGGTACGCACCCCTTCCTGGGTGTAGGCCTCGGCGGTGTCGACCCAGTTGTGCAGCAGCTGGTCACGCACCGCCAGCGCCAGGGCGCGGTAGTAGTCGTGGCGGGTGGCCAACGATGGCGACTTGGCCAGGCTGGAGAACAGGTGGCGGCGGATGCCCTCCGCCAGCGCCCGACCATCCGCAGAAGAGAAGTAGTCGCGGTCGGCGGGGGGTGCTGTGGTGGCGGCCATGGGGTGCTTATCAGCAATCGGACCTTCATGCTGCGGACTGAGGCCCTGATGCTGCGCCAACGGTTACCAATTCAGGTTCATTTTCCGTTTGCCGCGCCAGGGACACATGGCCGTGACTGCGGCCGGAATCAAGGCGGGATCAGAGTTGCAGCAGGTTCGGCACGGTGTGTTCCTCGCTCAGCACATCGGCGGTGATCGCCCAACTGAGTTCGCTTTTCACGCCGGGTGGTCCGGAGAAGCTTCCCGACACCGCCGCGGTAAGGCCGGACTTGGAGGAGGTGGCCAGGGGGATGTAGCGGTCGTCGATGGCCCCCTGGCCGCTGGGATCGAAGCCCCGCCAACCGGCACCGGGCAGATACACCTCCGCCCAGGCATGCAGGTCGTAGCGCTGCGGCCTGGGCTCCACCAGGTGATAGCCGCTAACAAAACGGGCGGGCAGGCCCACGCAGCGACAGGCCTCGATCATCAGCACGGCCAGATCACGGCAGGAGCCCACCCGCTCTTTGAGCGTGCGGCCGGCGGGCCAGGCCGGCCCGACATGCCTCTGGGTGTACTTGACCCGGTCCTGGATCATCTCCACCAGCTGCTGCAGGAACATCAGCGCCCGCTGGTCGCTGCCCATCAACGCCTCCTGGGCCAGCTCCACCGCCGCCGGCTCGTGCTGGCCATTGGGCAGCCAGCCATCGAGGGAGCCTTTGAGGTCGCTGTTCAGCAGGCCCACCGGATAGGGCAGCAGGGGCTCGTTCTCCTCCAGGCAGGCCTGCAGCAGGGGCGGCATCTGGGTGTCCACCTCACTGGTGGCGCGGATCTCGAAGCTGTCCGTGCTGCCCGCGAAGCGGGCCCGCAGCACGTCATCACCGCTGGCGGCCACCAGCAGATGCAGCCGGTGGGGATCGGGCGAGAAGAACAGCTCGAAACTCACCAGACGCTGGAACCCGTGGGCCCGGGGCCGCAGGCAGAGGCGATGGGGACCCAGCTGGACCGGCGCGCTGTAGCGATACGAAAGGGTATGGGTTACGCGGGCGCGCATGCCGGGGAGGAGGCGGTGGGCAGGGGTGGCGGGGGCACAGCCGAGGCGCTGGAGGAGGCCATCGACTGGGCCTCGACAGCGCCCGACTGCACGCAGGCTGGCGAAGGGGAGGCGTGGGTGACGGTGACGAAGTAGCGGTCGCTGATCAGACCATGCAGGTGGTTGAGATCACTCTGGAACTGGTCGATCGCTTCATGCAGGCCACGTCCGATCAGCTCGTCGATGCGCACGTAGCTCCAGTTGGCCAGCATCAGACCGGAGAGGCATTCCAGGTCGTCGGGCGGGCCGGGCACCGGGTTGCCGCGGATCACCCGCAGCGACTTGCTGAGGCCTTCGAGGCAATACCGCACCGACCGGGGGAAGATCGGATCGAGCAGCAGGAAGGCCGCCACCGCCTTGGGCTCGATCGCCCGCTGCTGCGACTGGCGGAACATCTGATAGGCCCCGGCCGAGCGCAGCAGGGAGATCCATTGCAGTTCATCGAGCACGCCGCCCACCTCTTCCGGGCTCGGCAGCAGCAGGAAGTACTTCACATCAAGGATGCGGCTGGTCTTGTCGGCGCGCTCCACCAGGCGCCCCAGCTTGCTGAACTGCCAGGAGAGATCGCGGCTGAGCGTGGCATCGGTGACGCCATAGAACAGCTGGCAGGCCCGGCGCACCTCGTGCAGCTGCTCCTGGGCCGGCAGGCGCCAGAAATTGTCGCTTTCCTTGAGTGTGAGATAGAGGTCGTTGATCTGCTCCCACATCTCCGTGGTGATCACCTCGCGGATCTGGCGGGCGTTCTCGCGGGCGGTGGCGATGCAGTTGACGATGCTGCTCGGGTTGTCCGGCTCGCGCACCAGGAAGCGAACCACATCGGTGGGCCCACCATCGGGGTAGAGGCGGTCGAACAGCTCGCGGTCGCCGCTGGCATCGATCAACGGCAGCCAGGGTTCGGCGCTGCCCGGCGGGCAGTCGAGCGCCATCGCCTCGCTCACTTCAAGGAAGCGGGAGATGTTCTCGGCCCGCTCGACGTACCGGTTGATCCAGTAGAGGGAATCGGCGACGCGGCTCAGCATGAGGTCTCATCCACGATCCAGGTGTCCTTGCATCCTCCGCCCTGCGACGAGTTGACCACCAGCGAGCCGCGGCGCAGCGCCACCCGGGTGAGGCCGCCCGGGCTCACCCAGGCCCCCTTGCCCCGCAGCACGTAGGGCCGCAGATCGACGTGGCAGGGGTAGAGCTCGCCTTCGCTGAGCGAGGGCACGGTGGAGAGCTCCAGGGTGGGCTGGGCGATGAAGTTGCGGGGATCGGCCTTGATCTTGTCGGCGAAGGAGAGGATCTCGGCCGGATCGGCGTGCGGGCCGATCAGCATGCCGTAGCCCCCGGCTTCTCCCACCGCTTTCACCACCAGGTCCTTGAGGTGGGCCAGCACGTAGGCCTGGTCCTCGGGCCGGGCGCAGATATAGGTGGGAACGTTCTCGACGATCGGCTCCTCCGCCAGGTAGTAGCGGATCATGTCCGGTACGTAGGCGTAGATCAGCTTGTCGTCGGCAACGCCGGTGCCCGGCGCGTTGGCGATCGCCACCCGGCCGGCGGCATAGGCCTCCATCAGCCCACGCACGCCCAGCATCGAATCGCTGCGGAACACGGCCGGATCGAGGAAGTCGTCGTCGATGCGGCGGTAGATCACATCCACCGGCTCGAGCCCGGCGGTGCTGCGCATCCACACCCGGTTGCCCTCGCAGACCAGATCGCGGCCCTCCACCAGCTGGATGCCCATCTGCTGGGCCAGGTAGCTGTGCTCGAAATAGGCGCTGTTGAACACGCCCGGGGTGAGCAGCACCACCGAGGGAGTGTCGGTCCAGGGGGCCAGTTCCCGCAGGGTCTGGAGCAGATGGGAGGGGTAATCGTCGATCGGCTGCACCGTGGGCCCGGAGAACAGGCTGGGGAACATCCGCTTCATCACGCGGCGGTTTTCCAGGAAGTAGGCCACGCCCGAGGGGCAGCGCAGGTTGTCTTCCAGCACGCGCCAGGTGCCCTTGCCGTCACGGATCAGATCGAGGCCGGACACGTGGCACCAGCGATCCAGCGGCGGCTTGAACCCCGCCATCTGCGGGCGCCAGCCATGGGAGCTGATCACGTCGGCGCGGGGGATGACACCGTCGTTGAGGATCTTCTGGTCGCTGTAAACGTCGGCGAGGAAGCAGTCGATCGCTTCGAGGCGCTGAATCAGGCCCTTCTCCAGGCGCTGCCATTCGCCCGCGCGGATCAGCCGCGGCAGGGGGTCGAAGGGCAGGATCCGCTCGCCGCCCTGCTCACCGGAGCCATTGAGACGAAAGGTGGCCCCCAGGCGCTTGAGCAGCATGCCGGCGGCCGCGTGGTTGCGGTTGATCTCTTCGATGCCCAGCTGGCCCAGGGACGAGAGCAGGGGCCGCAGGGCGGAGCGGGGCTGGGAAGAGGCGCTGAAATATTCGTCGTAGCCCTTTGCGGGCTTGTAGTCGGTGAACATGGGCAGCCGCATCGGGCTCAATCATGAACAGCGGCGCGGGGCCGACCCGTCATGGTTGCTACCGATCAGGCCCGGCCGGCCGCGGCTCCGGCCCGCCCTGATCGGCCCTGGCAGTGAATCCGACCCTCAGAGCAGGAAATAACGCTGCGCCATCGGCAGCACGTCGGCGGGTTCGCAGGTGAGCAGCTCCCCATCGGCGAACACTTCGTAGGTCTGGGGATCCACTTCCACCTTCGGCAGGGCCGTGTTGTTGCGCATCTCGGCCTTGCCGATGCCGCGGGTGTTCACCACCGGCACGCAGGGCCGCTCGAGGCCCAGCTTTCTGGGCAGGTCGTCATCGAGGGCGGCCTGGGAGAGGAAGGTGAGGCAGCTGGGGGCCAGGGCCTTGCCGAAGGCGGCGAACATCGGCCGGCCATGCACCGGGCCGGGGGTGGGGATCGAGGCGTTGGCATCGCCCATCTGGGCCCAGACGATCGAGCCGCCCTTGATCACCATCTCCGGCTTGACCCCGAAGAAACCCGGCTTCCAGAGCACCAGATCCGCCAGCTTGCCCACCTCCACCGAACCGATCTGGCTGTCAAGGCCGTGCACGATCGCCGGGTTGATCGTGACCTTGGCGATGTAGCGCTTGAGGCGGGTGTTGTCGTTGCGCTCCGAGTCGCCCGGCAGGGCTCCCCGCTGCACCTTCATCTTGTGGGCGGTCTGGAAGGTGCGCGTGATCACCTCGCCGACGCGGCCCATGGCCTGGGAATCGCTGGCGATCAGCGAGAAGGCGCCGATGTCGTGGAGGATGTCTTCGGCGGCGATCGTTTCGCGGCGGATGCGCGATTCGGCGAAGGCCACATCCTCCGGGATCGAGGGATCGAGGTGGTGGCACACCATCAGCATGTCGAGGTGCTCCTCCAGGGTGTTGCGCGTGTAGGGGCGCGTGGGGTTGGTGGAGCTGGGCAGCACGTTGGCTTCGCCGCAGATGCGGATGATGTCCGGCGCGTGGCCGCCGCCGGCGCCTTCGGTGTGGAAGGTGTGGATGGTGCGGCCGCCGATGGCGCGGATCGTGTCCTCAACGAACCCCGCTTCGTTGAGGGTGTCGGAGTGGATCGCCACCTGGATGTCGAAGCGATCCGCCACGGACAGGCAGCAGTCGATGGCGGCGGGGGTGGTGCCCCAGTCTTCGTGGAGCTTGAGGGTGACGGCACCGGCACGGATCTGCTCCTCGAGCGCCTCGGGGGTGCTGGCGTTGCCCTTGCCGAAGAAGCCCAGGTTCACCGGCAGCCCCTCGGCGGCCTGCAGCATGCGGGCCATGTGGAAGGCGCCGGGGGTGCAGGTGGTGGCGTTGGAGCCCGTGGCCGGGCCGGTGCCGCCACCGAGCAGGGTGGTGACCCCGCTGGCCAGGGCGGTTTCCACCTGCTGCGGACAGATGAAATGAATGTGGGTGTCGATGCCGCCGGCGGTGAGGATGTGGCCCTCGCCGGCGATCGCCTCGGTACCGGGACCGATGACGATCGTCACCCCATCGGTGATGTCGGGGTTGCCCGCCTTGCCGATCGCGCAGATCCGGCCGTCGCGCAGGCCCACATCGGCCTTGACGATCCCCCACCAGTCGAGGATCAGAGCATTGGTGATCACGGTGTCCACGGCACCCCCGGAGCGGGGGGTCTGGGCCTGACCCATGCCGTCGCGGATCACCTTGCCGCCGCCGAACTTCACCTCTTCCCCGTAGGTGGTGAAATCCTTCTCCACCTCGAGGAACAGCTCGGTGTCGGCCAGCCGCAGCCGGTCGCCGGTGGTGGGGCCATAGGTTTCGGCGTAGGCCCGCCGATCCATCCGATAGGGCATGGCTGAGGAAAGTCGAGGAGGACGGTGGGGGGTGGCCGGGGTGGCCGTCGCAGGGCAAGGGCAGCGCGCGCTGGTGGCGCCGCTTCAGTCGAGCGGGCCGTTGACCAGGCCGTTGAAGCCGAAGACCCGGCGCGCGCCGGCCAGGGGGATCAGCTGCACCTCCCGCTGATCACCGGGCTCGAAGCGGATCGCCGTGCCGGCCGGGATGTCGAGCCGCTGGCCGCGGGCACTGTCGCGGTCGAACACCAGCGCGTCGTTGGCTTCATAGAAATGAAAGTGGGAGCCCACCTGCACCGGGCGGTCGCCGCGGTTGGCCACATTGAGCGTGGTGACGGGCCGGCCGGCGTTGAGTTCGTGGCTGCCGGGCTCCGGCAGCAGTTCGCCAGGGATCAGAGGAGACATGCAGGCGGAGCGATCAGGGGGGATCAGCGGATCGGGTCGTGGAGGGTGACGAGCTTGGTGCCGTCGGGGAAGGTGGCCTCCATCTGCACCTCGGGGATGAGTTCGGGAACGCCCTCCATCACCTGGTCACGCCGGAGCCAGGTGCTGCCCTCCTCCATCAGCGCGGCCACGCTCTTGCCATCGCGGGCGCCTTCCAGCACCTGAAAGCTGAGCCAGGCCACGGCTTCGGGGTGGTTGAGCTTGAGACCGCGACCCAGGCGCCGTTCCGCCAGCAGGGCCGCGGTGACGATCAGGAGCTTGTCCTTCTCCTGGGGGGTGAGATGCATGGGGGACGCAATTGCCGGCCACACTCTTGCAGCGGCGCGGGGCTGGAGCAGGTTCAGCAGGAACGTTCGCAGCGCCGGCAGCGGCGTCGGTCATGGCCCCACCGGCGTTGCCTGCGCAGGCGGCCCAGGCACAGGGGGCAAGGCGGGAGGCACCTGCCCCGTCCAGCGGGCCTCCTCCAGCGCCGCCGGATACAGCCGACGGGCAGCGTCCTGCGCAACCGGGCTGCGGCGCAGCAGGGCGCGGTATTGCTGCAGTGCGGAGGTGGGCCGGAACAGCAGGCCCGCCGCCACGGCCAAAGCGGAGCCCAGCAGGTAATCCAGCCAGCGGTGAGGGATGTACCAGGCCACCAGCGGTCCGTAACCGACAAAGGCCACCCCGCTGGAGATCAGCGCGGTGCGCAGGTACGCCTCGCCCTGCAGCGCCACCACCAGCGCCGCGGTTCCGCCCATGACCACGGCGGTGCTGAGCGGGCTGAGGCCAAAGCTGTCAAACACCAGCAGCGGCATCAGCACACCGAGGCTGACTCCCACCATGCGATCGCGCACCCGGGCCAGGGTGGCGCCGAGGCTGTCGTTGAGCAGCAGCACCACGCCGAAATAGAGGTATTTGGGGGCGACGGCGCCGAGGCCTTCCCCGATCGGCAACGCCAGTACGGCCACCACCAGCTTGCGCCAGAAGAACGGCGAGGCCAGACCCGCCGCCAGGCGCGCGGCCAGCGGCGGGTCGGCGGCAGCCGGCTCAGGCTCCTCCGCTGGCGCCTGGTGCCCCGCCGGACTCCACACCACCTGCACGACACTGCCGACCACGAGCCCGAGCGCGATGGCGGCCAGTTCGTTGCCCAGGCTCAGCCAGCTGCTGGTGGCGTTCAGCAGCGGCAGCACACCGGTGATGGCGAGCACGTTGCCGAGCGGCCGCAACGCGCCGGGCAACAGCAGCATCAGCACCTGCATGAGCGCGACCACCAGGCCGAACACGAACACCTCCGGCGCTCCGGCGAAGGCCTCACCGATCAGCAGCCCGATCGCCATCGAAAGGCCGCTCAGCCCCACCAGCACCGGGTACACGGGCAGGGGCCAGCGGCTGAAATCCGGGCGCACCACCAGCGCCGCCACGATCACCCCGTAGGCGGCCGCGCCGCTGTCGAGGCCCAGGCCGGCCGCCAGCGCCGCGGTGAAGCCGCTGGCCTGGGCGATCACCAGGGCGGCACGCAGGCCCCGCGAGGGCAGCGGGGCTGCGGCGCCGGTCACCGAGGCCGGCCGCCGAGGGCCTGGATCCAACCCACCAGCAGCACCACCCCCAGCAGAGCCACCCAGAACCACAGCCGGGGCGGACTGCTGGCGGCCGCCAGCGCCAGCAACAGCAGGGCCAGCCACGGGGCCGGGGCCGCCCAGGGCGCCAGCCAGGGGACCAGCGACTGCCTCAACGGGCGGCGGCGGGCGCGGGCGGCGACGGCCTCAACGCGGGGGTTGCTCATCGCTCGGTCCCCCCCAGCCAGCGCAGAAACGGCAGCACGAAGCTGACCAGGGGACGCCGCTCCAGTTCAACCCGGGCCAGGGCCGGCGTGCCGTTCTCGAGCTCAAGATCGGGGCCGTTGCCACCGCTCCAGCGCAGGCCGCTGGGGGTGGCCGCCGGCTCCAGATCCACCAGCACCAGCATCACCGGCGCGGTGACCTTGTTGCCCAGGGTGGCGAGCGGATCGCCGCCTTCCCCGAAGGCCTCCTGGCGGCTGCGGGCCGCCAGGCTGGCCGCCAGATCGCTGTCGCCCAGCACATGGGTGAGCGCTTCGGCATCCAGGGAGATCGGTGACAACGAACGGATGCGGCCCGTCAGCGCGCCGTAGCGCTGCGCGGTGCCGCCGTAGCGGTCACGGCTCTGAAGCTGGGGTTCCACCTGGACCCGGGCTCCGGGCCGCAGGCGGCTGGCGTCGGCCTCGGTGAACAGGGTGATGGCGGTGCGGTGGCGTGACACCGCCTGCGGAGGGGCTCCGACTACCGCGATCCGCTGGCCCGGAACCACCGCCTGCCCCGGGGCCACCAGCAGCGACAACAGCGTGCCGGCGCGGGGGGAGAACACCTGCTGGCTGACCAGCTGGGCCTGCAGTTCGGCGCGGCCGGCCTCCAGCTGGGCGATCTGACCTTCCAGGGCACGGATCTGGCTCCGGTTGCGCAGGTAGAGGTCCTGAGCGCCCACCCAGAGCGGGCTGTAGCGCGGAATCACCTCGTCGCGCCGCAGCGATTCGAGGGCGGCGAGCTGTTGGCCGATCGGCTGATTGCTTGTGCGCAGGGTGTCGATCTGGCTGCGCATCGCCTGCTGCTGGAGATCGATCGCCTGGTTCTGGCGCCGGATCGCCTCAGGGTTGGCCGCCACCCAGCCGCCCCCCGGTGCCGCCTGATCAACCCGATTGATCGTGGCCAGCAGCTGGCCCTGACGCAGCGGCGCCCCCACCTCCGCCGCCAGGCGCTGAATCTGGCCGGCGGAGCGGGCATAGACGCCGGCGCGGCTGTCCGGCTCCATCAGCAGGGCGCCGCCATGCACCAGCACAGGCACCCCGGGGGCGAAGGCCCAGGTCAGCGCCAGGGCACTCACGGCCGCGATCGGCAGCAGTCGGGGCAACAGCGGCGCTGGCGCCGTGGTGGTGCTGGCCGGCGCTTCGGGCATTCGCCACAGGCCCGAAGGGCACCACCGAAAGGAGCACGTAGGGTACGCGCCACGTCCGGTGGTGTCGATTGGTTGGCCGCAGCTGCCGAGGCCAGATCGCCTGGTGGGCCATCGCCTGGCCGCTGCTGACGGCCACCGTGGCCATGCCAGCCACAGCGGCCACACCAGGCCCGCCTCCGGCCGTGCTGCGCCTCAGCCTCGAGCAGGCGCTGGCCCTGGGGCTGGAGCGTTCGCTGCCGCTGCAGAGCGCCGCGGTGGCCATCGAGCAGAACCGCTCGCTCGTGGCACTGGCCAGCAGCGCCTTCCTGCCGAAGCTGGATCTGCTGGGCCTGGGCACCTACGCCCAGGTGGGCACCGACATCAACTTCATCAGCAATGTCTCCACCATCGGCGACCTCAACCTCAACCTGGGCAGCCAGGGGTATGCGGTGGTGCAGAACGCCTTCGGCAATCTCGGTCTGGCGCTCAGTTATCCGCTGATCGATTTTCGCCGTGGCCCGCTCAGGGATGCCGCCAGGGCCAACCTGGCGGCCGCACGGTCGCAGCAAATGGAGCAGCAGCGGATCAGTCGCTTCGCCATCACCGCCGCCTACCTCCATCTGCAGCTCGCCGATGCATTGATCCCGGTGTGGCAGCGGTCGCTGGACGTGTCCACGCGGCTGCGCCGGGACGTGAACGCCATCCGGGCCCGCGGCCTGGCCAGCCGCAGCGACAGCGCCCAGGCCGAGGCCTTGCTCGAGAACGACCGGCGCGGCCTGGCAGAGGCCGAAGCCCAGGTGGAAATCAGCCGCAGCGGGCTGGCGCGACTGCTTGCCCTACCCGCGGATCAGGCCGTGGCCGCCACAGATCGCCTGCAGCCCGGACCCGCCTGGGGACAGGACCTGCCCAGCACAATCCGCCGCTCACTGCTGGATCGCCCCAGCCTCGCCGCGCTGGAGCAGCAGCGCCAGGCCCAGCTGGCCCAGGTGCAGCTGGCCAGGGCCGCGCGGCTGCCGTCGGTGGGGCTGTTGCTCGGGGGCGGCATCAATGCCAACCGGATCAACCTGCCGGTGCTGTCGACCAGCACCACCGTGGGGCTTTCCTCGGGCCCCAGCGCCGCCTTGCCGCAACAGAGCGCCGGCGCCAGCCAGTCGGGCAGCTTCTACGACTGGGGCGCCCTGATCAGCCTGCGCCAGCCCCTGTTCGACGGCGGCAGCGCCCGGGCCGCCACCGCCGTGGCGCAACGGCAGGTGGAGCAGCAGCAAATCGCCATCGCCAGCGCCGAGCAGGCAATCATTCAGAACGTGGAAACCTGGTGGCAGACCCACCGCGCCACCGCCGCTCAGATCACCGCTGCCGCCGCCGCCGCCCGTGCCGGTGAGCTGGCGGTTCGCGATGCCGAGTTGCGCTATCGCGCCGGCATCAGCCCGATCCTGGAGGTGATGATCACCCAGCGGGATCTGCAGCTGGCCCGCACTGCCCTGGCGGTGTCCATCCACCGCTGGAACCTCAGCCGCGCCGGCCTGGAGCTGGAGACCGGCGCCGCAGAGCCCCAGCCCAGCACCGCAATGCCAGCGCCCAGCCCCACAGCGCCCTGACACCGCCGGCTCAGCCGAACGGCGACTCCTGGAACGGCCACACCCGCGGGAGCTGGGGCGGCGCCAGCCCCCGTTCGGCGCGAATGCGCGCCCAGAGGCGCGTGAACCAGTAGCGGGCCGCCTGGGTGGAAGGGCCCCGGTAGCGGGCCACCAGGCCCTGATCGAGGCGGCCGCAGGCCATCTCCCCCACCAGACCCTGGCGGTCGTCGCGGCAGCGCAGCAGCAGTTCCTCGCTCACCGGCGCCGGCGCCGCCCACACAAGGCTGCCGAAGACCGGAGCACCGCCCAGCCCGTGGGCGTGATCGAGGCTCCCGCCGCCCAGCTCCAGCCGATCGACCACGCTCCAGCGCCCTTCGCGGCGGATCGCCAACGAGGAGCGCCAGCGACCGGCGCCGAGGGATTCACCATCGGCGCTGCGGCCGAGCCGCACCACTTCGGCGCCCAGCCAGCTGGCTCCAGCCGCCAGCTCCACCCGGCTGTCCTGCTCGTAGAGCGCGCCGGCGTACAGCACCAGCTCCTGGGGCAGCCATTCGAGATCGGCACCGTCCTCCAGGCGGAACGCCAGCAACTGCCGCGCCCACTGGCCCTCAGGCGCCAGGCGGGAGCGGCCGATCGAGCCATAGACCTTCTGCGCCGCCACGCTGGTGACCAGGGCCCGGCTGCCGGCCTCCAGCCGGGTGTCGATCGCCAGCTGATCGCCGCCCACCAGGCCGCCGGCGGTGTGCAGCAAGGGCAACTCACAGCGGCCATCGGCGCGGCTGAAGGCGCGTTGGATCTTCAGCGGCGAGGTGGCTCCCCCCTGGTGCAGGGTGAGCGGCGCCGAGGGCGAGAGGGCGAAGCGAAGACTGGCCTCACCACGCCAGCTGCTGGTGGATGGGGGCGGATCCGCAACGATGACGTGGGCCAGGAGGGGAAGGGGCGGTGGGGCGATGCTGAGAGCGAAGCGGTGGTCATCAGGTAGCGGTCGTCACATTTCTCGCCCCTGCCCGTGGCGATGGTGGGGCGCATGATCGTCCTTGACCGGCGCCTGAGCGCCCCGCCCGACGCCCCCTCCAGCCTGCGGCTGCCGCTCAGCGCCCAGCAGCGCGAGGGGCTGCGCGGCCATCGCCGCACCACCTGCGGCCAGGATCTGCTGCTGCAGTTGCCGCGCGGTGAAGCGCTCGAACCCGGCGAGTGGCTGAACAGCAGTGAGAGCGGCGTGGTGGTGCAGGTGGAAGCGGCTCCGGAGCCGTTGCTGCTGGCCCGCAGCGCCGACTCCCTCCAGCTGCTGCAGGCCGCTTATCACCTCGGCAACCGCCACGTGGCGCTGGAGCTGCACCCGGGCGAGCTGCGCCTGCTGGAAGATCCGGTGCTGGAGGAACTGCTGCGCCACCGCGGCTTGGCCGTTCTCCACCTCGACGCACCGTTCCGGCCGGAACCGGGCGCCTATGCCGGCAAGGGCGGGCATGCGCACTGAGCCCCCAGCCCAGGCCGGCGCGGCGCCGACCCGGTTGCTGTTGTTCCAGCTGATCAGTCCGGCCCTGCCGGTGGGGGCGTTCAGCTATTCGGAGGGTCTGGAAGTGCTGGTGCAGCAAGGCCGGATCAACTCCGCCGAGGCGCTGCACGGCTGGCTGGCGGCGGAACTGCAGCGGGGGACGCTGGGCGTGGAGGCAGCGGCCCTGGCGCCGCTGCTGCAGGCCATGGCGGCAGGGCAATGGAGCGCCGTGCACGATCTCGACGGCTGGCTGCTGGCCCTGCGGGAAGCCCCGGAGGTGCGCGCCCAGCAGCGCCAGATGGGCCGTTCCCTCACCCAGTTGCTGGGCGAACTGGGCTGGCGGCTACCGGCCGACGCGGGCCAGGGGGCGGCCACCACCTCTGCGGCATCCGCATCCGCGCAGGGGCTGGCCTGGCCGGCGGCCTGGGCCTGGGCCGGCCACTGCCTGGGTGTTCCCAGCACCGACCTGGTGGAGGCCTACCTCTATGCCTGGGTGGCCAGTCAGATCAGCGCGGCGGTGCGGCTGGTGCCCATCGGCCCCACCCAGGGGCAGGGGCTGCAGCTGCGCCTGGCACCGCTGCTGGCGCAGCGGGCCGCAGAGCTGGCCCACACCGATCCGCACACGATGTGGTCAGGCGGTGTGGGCGCGGGGCTGGCCCAGCTGGGGCACGCCGAGCTCTACTCACGGCTGTTCAGAAGTTGAGGCGAGGCGTAGCTGGGCACCGGTGGCAGGATTGCGCCCACTCGTCTGAAGCAACGCCATGAGCAAGCTGCGTGTCGGCGTGGCCGGACCGGTGGGCTCGGGCAAGACAGCCCTGGTGGAAGCCCTGTGCCGGCGGCTGCGCGAACGGCTGCAGTTGGCCGTGGTGACCAACGACATCTATACCCAGGAAGACGCCCAGTTCCTGACCCGTGCCGGTGCGCTGGAGCCGGAACGGATCCGCGGGGTGGAAACCGGTGGCTGCCCCCACACCGCCATCCGCGAAGACTGCTCGATCAACCGGGCGGCGGTGGAAGACCTGGAGGAGAGGTTTCCGGATCTCGACCTGGTGCTGGTGGAGAGCGGTGGCGACAATCTGGCGGCCAGCTTCAGCCCTGAACTGGTGGACCTCTGCATCTATGTGATCGATGTGGCGGCCGGCGACAAGATCCCCCGCAAAGGCGGGCCGGGCATCACCCGTTCTGATCTGCTCGTGATCAACAAGATCGACCTGGCGCCGATGGTGGGAGCGAGCCTCGAAGTGATGGAGGCGGACACCCGCCGCATGCGCGGTGATCGCCCCTGGTGCTTCACAAATCTGCGCAGTGGCGAAGGCCTTGATGCGGTGGAACGTTTTCTTTGCCGGCAACTTCCCGCTCCCGGGTCTTCGCTCTGATCGTTGCCATCGGAGCCGGCACTCGGCAGCGGCTGCGGCGTGCAAAGACATGAGACGGCGAACCGCCCCTGGAGGCTGAACAGGGAATCAACACAGTGGCGGCGGCAAAGGGGGAAGCAATACCCAAAAAGCCCGTGCACAGGGGCTCTTCAGCCGTTTCTGTGCCTTTGGCGACAGGACTGACAAGACCGGCTCCGTATGTTCCGCAATGCCGTCAGCACTGCGGCAATTTCTTCACCTTGAACAGGCCCAATGGTTCCGTATTTCTCGAGGCGGCTGGTTGCCGGTCTTGCTGCAACTGCGATCACGGTATCCCTCGTCGCCTGCGGGGGCGGTGGCGGTGGGGATAGCGCTGGTTCTTTCGACGGAGAAGTGAAGGTTGGCATTCTTCACTCTCTGAGTGGAACGATGGCAATTTCTGAGACGACCCTGAAAGAGGTCGAAGAAATGGCTATCAAGGAAATCAATAATGCTGGCGGCGTCAAAGTTGGCGGCAAGTCCTACAAAATCGTTCCCGTCATTGAAGACGGTGCATCTGACTGGCCCACCTTCGCTGAGAAGTCGCAGAAGCTGATCGACTCCGACAACGTGGCCGTGGTGTTCGGCGGCTGGACCTCCGCCAGCCGCAAAGCCATGCTGCCGGTGTATGAGTCCAAGAACCACATGCTCTTCTACCCCATTCAATATGAGGGTCAGGAGTGCTCCCGCAACATCTTCTACACCGGCGCCGTTCCCAACCAGCAGGCCGAGCCTGCGGTGGATTGGCTGATGAAGGAGTACGGCGAAAAGCTGGGCAAGAAGGTCTACCTGGTCGGTTCTGACTACGTCTACCCCCGCACCGCCAACACCATCATCAAGGAGCAGATGAAGGCGCTCGGCGGCGAAGTCGTCGGTGAGGATTACATCCCCCTCGGCAACACCGAGGTGGCGCCGATCATTGCCAAGATCAAGAAAGCCTTCCCTGATGGTGGCATCATCATCAACACCTTGAACGGTGACTCCAACGTCGCCCTGTTCAAGCAGTTCAAGGCTGCAGGCATCGATCCGGCCAAGTACCCGATCATGTCCTTCTCGATCGCAGAAGAGGAAATCCGCCAGATCGGCCCTGAGTACACCACCGGCACCTTCGCCGCGTGGAACTACTTCATGAGCCTGGATACACCGGCTTCGAAGAAGTTCGTTGCCGACTTCCAAGCGGCCTATGGGGCTGACCGTGTGGTGGGTGACCCTGCAGAGTCCGCCTACAACATGGTGTACCTGTGGAAGAACGCCGTTGAGAAGGCTGGCACCTTCGAAGATCTCGACAAGGTTCGGAAGACCATGATCGGCATCACCTTTGATGCCCCTCAAGGTGAGATCAAGATGTTCCCGAACCATCACACCTCTGAGCGTGTGATGATCGGCGAAGCCCTGCCCGATGGCCAGTTCAAGATCCTCTCTGACAGCGAGAAGGCCATTCCGCCCATCCCCTGGAACCAGTTCGTTCCTGAAACCAAGGGCTACACCTGCGACTGGACGCAGGACCGCCCGGATGCCGGCAAGTTCAAGATGTGATCGTGCCTGGGTGGCTTCTTCGGAAGCCACCCTTTCCTTTCACTTCTCCATTTCCTGTCTGGCCTGAGATTATCTTCGGCATTGAAGCCTGCCTATCACTTTCGATAGCGCCTTCGATCGCCCCAGCCCTCAGGACATCATGTTCACGAGACTTGCAGACAACACCAGAGAGATCAGCCAGTAACGGATTGTTCTCTCTGGATTTATCATTTTTCAGACGATTCCAGCCATTGCTTCGGGTATTGAAGCGGCCTACACGGAGGTGGCACCATCTTGGCGTCTGTCCATGCACCGGCTGATGGGCTCAGGCCAATCTGTCGCTGCGCTCCTGACGCTCTGCAGAGAGGCCCCGATCAAGCTTCACGCACAAAAACAGTTCGCAATATCACTTGATACAGCCGCAAGGCTCCTGTTGATCCAAGGTTAATCCCACTCGCACGGAACAGCCCCCCAGTGGAACTTTTCTTCTCGCAGATTCTTGATGGCTTGAGCATCGGCTCGGTGCTGCTGCTCGCCGCCACGGGTCTCGCCATCGTGTTTGGCCTCATGGGGGTCATCAACCTGGCTCATGGTGAGTTCATGATGCTGGGTGCCTATATCACCTTTGTGGTCCAGAACCTGTTTCGGCCCATGGGCGGTGTGGTGTTTGAGCTCTACTACCCCGTGGCACTGGTGGCCGCTTTCTTCATCACCGCCATCTTCGGCGTGGTGCTGGAGCGAACCCTGATCCGCAAGCTGTATGGAAGACCACTTGAAACCCTGCTGGCCACCTGGGGGGTGAGCCTGATCCTGATCCAGCTGATTCGCAGCATCTCCACCTCCATGGTGATCGGCATCGCAGCAGCTGTGGTCATCGGCTTCTTCGGTGGGAAGTTTCTCAGCAAAAAAATCGGTGATCGTCCCGCATTCCCCTATCTCAACGGGGTGCTTTGGGCCGTGGCTGTGGCCATCGGCCTGGTGGTGGTGAATTCCTTCTCCTCTGTGCGGGCCATCGCCAGCCCCTGGTTCGGGCCGCGCAACATTGACGTGACCGCACCCAAGTGGCTGCAAGGCAGCTGGGGCGAGATCGGCGGAATTGAACTGCCTGGCCTGAGGATTTTCATCATTCTGTTGTCGGCAGTGCTGCTGCTGTTCGTGATGTGGTTCCTCACCAAGAGCGTGTGGGGCCTCCGCATCCGGGCTGTCACCCAGAACCGGCAGATGAGCAACTGTCTGGGGATTCCCACCGACAGCGTCGACAGCATCACGTTCGGACTCGGTTCAGGTCTGGCAGGAGTCGCCGGCTGCGCCATCACCTTGCTGGGATCCGTGGGCCCGAACCTGGGAGCGGCCTACATCGTGTCCTGCTTCATGGTGATCGTGCTGGGGGGCGTGGGCAACCTGCTGGGCACGGTACTGGCTTCTCTGATCCTCGGCATCATTCAATCGGTGGTGGGTTCCGGATCGCTGTTGATCGTGTTCCCGGATATGCCGCCTGCGGCCAAAGGGGTGGTGGAATTCTTCGCCACAACAAGCATGTCGCTGGTGCTTGTATTCATCTTCATCATTGCCTTCCTGCAGTTCCGCCCCAACGGCATGTTCCCTCAGAAGGGGAGATCGGTAGATGCTTGATGCGCCGCTGCCAACAACCAAGCTCCTTCCATCTGCTCCGTCTCCACTGAGGTCCCAGCCATGAAACTTCTCAAGCGACTCGTTCCCTGGATTCTCCTCGCCATCGCGCTGTTCATCCTTCCAGCGGTCCTCAGTGATTTCCGCATCAACTTGTTTGGCCGCTATTTCTCACTGGCGATCACAGCGCTTGCTATCGACCTGATCTGGGGCTACACGGGGCTTCTGAGCCTTGGGCAAGGGATCTTCTTCGCCCTGGGTGGCTATGGGGTAGCGATGTACCTCACCCTCAACACCCCCAGTGAAGCGGGCGGCAACGGCATCCCCAAATTCTTTGAGAACTACGGCGTCGAACAACTGCCCTTCTTCTGGCAGCCCTTCTGGTCGCCCGCCTTCACTCTGATCGCCATCTGGGTGCTGCCCGCAATCGTGGCAGGGCTGGTTGGCTACCTGATCTTCAGAAACCGAATCAAGGGAGTGTACTTCTCGATCATCACCCAGGCGGCGTTGATGGTCTTCTTCCACTTCTTCAACGGCCAACAGAAGCTGATCAATGGCACCAACGGCCTGAAAACCAGCACCACCGAGCTGTTCGGCATGCTGGTGGGCTCCAGCGAGATGCAGATCTGGCTCTACCGCCTCACGGTTGTTCTCATTCCTGTCGCCTTTCTGATCTGCCGCTATTTCACCTCCGGCCGCTTCGGCGATGCCTTGATTGCCATCCGAGATGATGAGCAACGCTTCCGTTTCGCTGGCTTCAATCCCGTTCCCTTCAAAACGATCGTCTTCCTGGTTGCCGGCGCGCTCTGCGGTATCTCAGGCGCTCTTTACACCGTTCAGAGCGGTATTGTCTCCCCGCAGTACATGTCGATCTCCTTTTCGATTGAGATGGTGATCTGGGTGGCTGTGGGGGGCCGCGGCACCTTGGTGGGGCCGATCATCGGCGCCGTTCTGGTGAACTATCTGCGCAGCCTGGTGAGCGAAGCGCTTCCCGAGTTCTGGCTGTTCGTGCAGGGAGCGCTGTTCATCTTCGTGGTGGTGCTGATGCCGGATGGAATCTACGGCTGGGTGTCCAAAGGAGGCCTGCGCACCCTGCTGGCCGCCTTCGGCATCGCTCCCAAAGCTCGTACCTATCCCCAGATCGACCAGGAGGGCCCTGGCATGGAAATGAAGAGCCCCGCCCCTACCGATTCCTCGGCCTGAGGCCTAGGCCGCTGGCTGGCCGGAGGAAGCCCGACGACGTCAAGGCCAGACATCAAGGCAGAAAGTCAATGATCCTGGGCTACCACCCTCACGGCTCCATCAGATCCATCCACTCCATCCTCATCCCATCGGGCCCTTCAGCTCACACGTCCACCAGGCAAACCCGCTGCCCAGCCCCCCTTCCACAGACCCCCTGAAACACCCTGGCGATCATGTCTGAAACACTCCTTGAACTTCACGACGTCAGCGTCAGCTTTGATGGTTTCTTCGCCCTGACCGATCTTTCACTCACCCTGCAGAAAGGCGAACTGAAGTCGATCATCGGGCCCAATGGCGCCGGCAAGACCACCTTCCTTGATGTGATCACAGGCAAGGTGCGCCCCACCAAGGGCACTGTCACCTTCAAAGGAAAGTCGTTGGTGGGGCTCTCCGAGCAGAAGATCTCAAGGCAGGGAATCGGCAGGAAGTTCCAGACCCCACGGGTGTTCGACAACCTCACGGTGCTGCGCAACCTGGAACTGGCCGCCTCGCCGAACAAGAACCCCCTCAGCCTTCTCTCCGACAAGCTGCCGAAGGCCGCCAAGGATGAGGTGCATCGTCTGATGAGCTACGTGGGCCTCACCCCCTTCGCCACCACTCAGGCGGGTTCCCTCTCCCACGGGCAAAAGCAATGGCTGGCGATTGCTTCCCTCGTGGCTCAGTCGCCGGAGGTGCTACTGCTCGACGAGCCCGTGGCCGGGCTCACCGATGAAGAAACGGTTCGTACCGCTGAATTGATCAAGTCACTGGCGGGCGATCACACCGTTGTGGTGATCGAACACGACATGGAATTCATCCGGGACCTCAATGCCCCCGTCACCGTGCTGCACCAAGGGCAACTGCTCACCCAGGGCCTGCTGGAGGATGTGAAGAAAGATCCCCGCGTGATTGAGGTCTACCTGGGCCCAGCCGAGGAATAAGCGGTTTCCACCACTCGCCTGACACCAACCCACAGCTGCCATGACAACCGACAACCTCCTTTCCGTCTCTAACCTCAACGTTTACTACGGCGAAAGCCACATTCTTCGCAATGTGGATCTCTCCATCCCTAAAGGGCAGATGGTGTGCCTGATCGGTCGCAACGGCGTGGGCAAAACCACGTTCCTCAAAACGATCATCGGTCTGCTCAAGCAACGCTCCGGCAGCGTCCAGTACGACGACCAGGCTCTGAGTGATCAGCCCCCCTACCAACGGGCCCGCTCCGGCATCGGCTATGTGTCCCAGGGGCGTGACATCATTCCGCAGGTGACGGTGAAGGAAAACCTTCTGCTGGGAATGGAAGCGCTCCCGGGTGGCATGGCGAAGAACCGCCACATCGACCCTATCGTGTTTGATCTGTTTCCAATTCTCGAGAAGTTTTTGTCCCGCAAAGGCGGTGATCTGAGCGGCGGACAACAGCAACAGCTAGCCATCGCTCGCGCTCTGCTGGGCAAGCCGAAATTGCTGCTGCTGGATGAGCCCACCGAAGGCATTCAGCCGTCCATCATCCACGACATCGAAGTGGCGGTGAAACGGATCATGAAGGAAACCGGAATCAGCGTGCTGCTGGTGGAGCAACACCTTCACTTCGTGCGCCAGTCCAACTACTACTACGCCATGCAACGCGGCGGCATCGTTTCAAGTGGCCCCACCGAGAGCCTCTCCGATGATGTGGTCCAGGAGTTCCTCACCGTGTGAGGGCTCTCCAAGGGAGCGCCCTTTTGCATACAGGCTGTTTGTTGCATCCGGCCCGTTGCATACTGCTGTTGCATATGGCCTGTTGCATACGGCCATCCGAATGCAACGCTATGCAGCATGGATGACACATCTTTGCAGTCAACTGTGTAATCACAGGTGTCAACTCTCCCGTGCAGCTGTTTGGATGCCAGCCGGTTACGTGCAACCCGTTTACGTGCCAGCTTCTTTCCGATCAGCTCCTTGCATGCGGTGGTCTCAGCCGCCAGAGTTGGAGGCCATGACCGACCATGGTGCGAGCTGCACGAGCTGCAGCCTTTCTGCCTGCTGACTCCTGTGACTCCTTCCTCCTGACTGCTGCCCGCGGCTCAGCAGCCGCGGGTGACCATCCAGGGGCGAGCCGCACTTTCCCTGAGCCGGGGCTTGGGGCTTTCTTCGCGCACTTCCTTGCGAACCAGCCGGGGTTCACTGGCTTCCTGCTTGAGGCGGAAGCCACCGGACAGTGTCATGGGCGGGCTGAACACTCTGTTACCGGGATTGCCACAACTCGGACAGTCCGTATCGTTCTGGCGGGCGTCGATGCTGCGCCACACCTCGTAGTTGTCGCAGCCGGAAGCGCAGCTGAATTCGTAGACAGGCATGGAGAAGAGGAGAAAAACAGGGAGGACCAGCTGGCGGGTCGTTTTCAAAGAACCGAGTGATTCCCGCAACAACCCTGCTGCGCTGATGGGAGTTGGAGCCGACAGCGACAGGGGAGGCGGCGGCCCGCAGGGATGGCCGTAGCCGTCACCAACAACGTTGGCGACGGCTACGGCCAGCAGAGGGGGAGGGAGCCATGACGTGGAGCCGGCGTGGAGCCACCGAACACCCACCTTGCCGAGGCAGAGGCGGCGGTGGCCCCTTGCGGGCCATCAACAGGGAAGAATGTCCTGGTCGAAGATGGAGGTGGGAATCGCCAGGGTGCAGCAGGCATTGGGAATGTCCACGATGCCGCTGATCCTGCCCTCCACCGGCGCACAGCTCAGCAGCAGGTAGGCCTGCTCACCGGTGTAGCCGAAGCGCTTGAGATACTCAATGGCGTTCAGGCAGGCGCGTCGGTAGGCGATGTGCACGTCCATGTAGTGCTGCTTGCCTTCGAATTCATCCACGGAGATGCCTTCGAACACCAGATAGTCGGTGAAGTGGGGCTCCACCGGGCTGGTCTTGAACATGGGATTGACCATCCCATACTTTTCGACGCCACCTTTGATGATCTCCACATGCAGATCGAGGTAGCCCGACATTTCAATCGCGCCACAGAAGGAAATTTCCCCATCGCCCTGGGAGAAGTGGATATCGCCCATCGAGAGCTTGGCGCCTTCCACATACACGGGGAAGTAAATGCGCGTGCCCTTGGTGAGGTTCTTGATGTCGCAGTTGCCGCCGTGCTCACGGGGCGGCACGGTGCGGGCCGCTTCGTTGGCCACACGCTCGAAATCGGCGCTGGGCAGCGTGCCGAGGATGGCGCTGTTGGGGTTGGGCAGGGCCGCCAGCACGGGCTCGCTGCCGGAGAGGCCGGCGCCATAGGTGCGCCGATCCGGGGCCGTGTTCACCAGCTCGGTTTCGCGGCGGTTCCATTCCCGCAGCAGCTCGTGGGAGGGCGCACAACCGATCAGGCCGGGGTGGGTGATGCCGGCGAAACGCACACCGGGGATATGGCGCGATGAGGTGTAGATGCCTTCGAAATCCCAGATCGCTTTGGCTGCCTTGGGGAAGTGATCGGTGAGGAAGCCGCCGCCATTCTCTTTGGCAAAAATCCCGGTGAAGCCCCACTCATCTCCCTGCAGCGCACCCACATCAAGGATGTCAACCACAAGAATATCGCCAGGTTGAGCTCCATTCACCCAGATCGGGCCGCTGAGCACGTGCACCACTTCCAGGTTCACATCAGCGATATCCTGGGGGTCGTCATTGTCCTTGATCTGGCCATCCGTCCAGTCCTTGCATTCGATCCGGAAAACCTCACCGGGGTTGACAGAAACGACGGCGGGGATATCGGGATGCCAGCGGTTGTGGCCCGGCATGTCCTGTTGATCCATCGGCTTGGTGAGATCAACCTTGAACAGCGTTTTTGGCATCGCAAACGAGGCGTGGTTTCATCTCCATCGAAATCCACAGGTGGATTCGCGGAAGTGTCATCGGCTACCAGACCCACCCAGTTTGGCTGCGGCAACACAGGCGTGCATGCCGCAGCAGCACAGCACACAGCGGCGGCAGGATCTGCCGAGCCGATCCGTTATGTCGCTGGCCGCGCCGTGCTGTCGTTGAAGGTGCCGCGGCGGCAGAGATTGTCCTTGAGGCGATCGGTCCAGGCTTGACGCGAGAGCACTCCCGTGCTGTCAACACCACCATCGAAATGATAAAGAATCTGCCAACGCGTAGCAGTGGAAAACTTTCCGGCGTCGGCGAGATCGTTCAGTTCATTGCCATAAATATTGTCATACGTTGGCCAGTTGGGCTCGTTCTCGAGGCTGCAGACCGCATTGACCTGATACAGCCTGGCGCTGCTGTCTGGCTGTCCCTCCGTCTGCACGCGCACCACGCCTTTGTACAGGCCGTTGGGCAGCCCTGGCACGAAGGCCTTGGCCAGGGTCACATTGGCGGTGCCCGCCCGCACCAGCAGATCGCCGATCTCGGCCTGCTGAGCGGGTGTTTCGACGGGAGCCGTGCGGCAGGCACTCAGGCTCAAAGCCGCCACCACCATCGCTGCCGCTGCGCTCCAGGCCCGTCCGGACGCCAACCCCATCACCCAGCTCTGCACCGTGAAGCCTCAGAACATAGGCTCGCCGCCCATGGCGGCGGTGGCCGGCGGCGGCGAAGGTCACCCAGCTGCCAGCAGCCGGCGCCAGAACGCTTCAGGCTCCGGCTCCAGCGGCTGCGGAGAACCGTTCACACTCAAGACCGGACGGCAGCCGAGGCTGTTGATCAGCAGCACGGCACTGCCTGGGCCCAGAGGACAGGGACCTTCGCGGACCAGGCCCAGCGCCAGGGCGCGGCCCCGCATCACCCCCGGCAGGCAGCCGCTGGTCAGGGGCGGTGTGAACCACTGGCCGTCACGCCGCACCAGCAGGTTGGCCGTGGTAGCGCAGCAGAGGCCGCCGGCCGTGCTCTCCAGCAGGGCATCGGCGGCGCCGGCGGCCCGGGCCTCACGCCGCGCCTCGATGGCGGGCCCGTAGGCGAAGGTTTTGCAGCGGCTCAGCAGGCTGGAGGCATTGCGCCGCTCCCTGCGGCTGACAATCACCGGCACGGGGTCGAACTGCGGCGCCGCGGCCGTGAGCTGCAGCCAGAAGCGGGGCTGCAGTGATGGGGCACCGGGTGCCGGCAGCTCCACACCCCGCGGCCCCGTCGCCTCACCAGCGCCAGCCTCCACCGCCGGCGCGCCGCGGCTCCAGTTCAGGCGCAGCGCGCCGGTGTGGATGCCGCTGCGGGACACCGCCTCCGCCAGCAGGGCGCGCACCCGCTCATCGCCGGGGGGTGGCTCCATGCCCAGCAGGGCGGCGCTCTGCGACCAGCGCTGCAGGTGGGCACTCAGCAGCAGCGGCTGCCCCGCTTCCACCAGCAGGGTTTCGAACAGGCCGTCGGCCAGTTGCAGGCCCCGATCGGCCAGGGGCAGGGCCAGCTCGGCCGGTGCTCCCCAGAGCCCCGCCACCCCCGGAGCGCCGCTGGGCTCAATCCAGGCGATCGCCTGCATCAGCACCCTCCAGCTGCGGGGCCTGGCGCGACGGCCGCCAGCAGCGGGCCCAGCTTCCAGAGCAGCTCCTCGGCCTCCGCCGCCGGGTCGGAGTCGGCCACGATGCCGCAGCCGGCATGGGCGCGCAGGCGCCGCCCCCGCAGCATCAGGCTGCGGATCAGGATGTTGCTGTCGAAGCTGCCATCGGCGCCGAAGCGGAACAGGGCGCCGCAGTAGGGGCCTCGGGGCACGGGCTCCCGTTCGCTCAGGCGCTGGCAGGCCCGCACCTTGGGGGCGCCGCTGATCGAGCCACCCGGCCAGGAGGCGCGCAGCAGCTCCACCACGCTGCAGTCGGCGCGCAGCTGCCCCTCCACCACCGAGGTGAGGTGGTGCACGTGCGGGTAGCTTTCCAGCCCCACCAACTGGGGCACCTGAATCGAGCCCGGCACGCACACCCGGCCGAGATCGTTGCGGAGCAGATCCACGATCATCACGTTCTCGGCGCGGTCCTTGGGGCTGGTGATCAGCTCGGCGGCGGCGGCGGCATCGGCTTCCGGATCGCCATGGCGCGGGCGGGTGCCCTTGATCGGCCGGGTTTCCACCCAGCCGGTGGCGCTCACCCGCAGAAAGCGTTCCGGGGACGCCGAGAGCACTGCCTCGTCGCCTGCCACCAGGAGGCCGGCGAAGGGCGCCGGGCATGAGCGGCGCAGCCGGCCGTACAGGGCCAGCGGGTCGGGGGGCGCAGCCAGGCTGGCCTCACAGCAGGCGGTGAGGTTGGCCTGGAACAGATCACCGGCGGCGATCCAGCGGCGCAGATCCGTCACCTGGCGGGCGAAGGTGGCGGGATCGGTGTGCCAGTGCCAGTGTTCTGCGGCCACACCGGCCCCGCTGCCGGGCGCAGGGCCTTCAGCCGGGTCAGCAGCTGAGCCAGCAGGCGTGTCGGCCGCCGGCACCAGAGCCGCGAGCCGCTCTGCCATTGCCGTCAGCCGGGCGGGATCCAACCCTTCCAGCTCCAGTCGACGCTCCTGCAGATCGAAGCGCAGCACGGGGTCGTAGCGGCCTGCCCAGAGCAGGGCCGTATCGGGCGAGCGCCAGTGGGCGGCCGGCTCCACCCACGCCCCGGCCTCGTAGGCGAGCCAGCCGAACCAGCTGCCTGGCCGTTCCCGCAGGCGCGCGAGGGCCACGAACGGATCGGCGGCTTCCGGCTCACCCGGCAGCCCCCGGCACACCACCTGCTCCAGAGGAGCCACGCCCAGGAAGCCCCAACGCCCCAGCGCACTGCCATCGCCATCGAGCCAGGCGAGGCCATCGCCGCTGCCCGCGGCGGCCAGGGCGAGGGCCACCTCCCAGGGGTCGCGCCACGGCAGTGAGCGGCGCAGCAGCGGCGGCTGCGCCCCGGAACCCGGCGTCATGCCGACGGCCCGCCCCAGCTGCCGCCTCCATCGCTGGCCAGGTCCGGGCGGCCCGCCTCCCTCAGGGCGGCATCGCGGATGCGGCAGCTGTCGCAGCGCCCGCATGGCCGGGCGCCGCCCGCGTAGCAACTCCAGGTGCGGGCGATCGGCACGCCCAGACGCAGCGCCTCCTGCACGATCCGGGTCTTGCTCCAGGTCACCAGGGGCGCCCACAGCCGGGCGCCGTGGCCTTCGCGGCCGCTCTTGCTGGCCAGATCAGCCAGCTGCTGGAAGGCGGCGAGGTAATCGGGGCGGCAATCGGGATAGCCGGAGTAGTCGATGGCGTTCACCCCCAGCACCAGCCGCTCGGCCCCGCGCGCTTCAGCCAGGCTCAGGCCGAGGGCGATGAACACGGTGTTGCGGCCTGGCACGTAGGTGGTGGGAATCACCCCCTCCTCCACACCGGCCACCGGCAGCGCCATGGCGGCATCGGTGAGGGCTGAGCCGCCCCAGGCCGCCAGGTTCACCGCCAGGGTGTGGTGCTCCGCCAGGGCCAGGTCGGTCGCCAGGGCGGCGGCCGCGGCCAGCTCCTGACGGTGACGCTGGCCGTAGTCGAGCGACAGGCCGATCACGTGGTAGCCCGCTTCGATCGCCAGGGCCGCAGCGGTGGCCGAATCGAGGCCGCCGGAGAGCAGGGCGACCGCGACGGGTGGGGCGGCGGCGCTCACGGTGAAGCAGGCGTGTCAGGCGTCACGGGCGGCGGCGTCGTGGGTGCGGAGGGCGCCACAGGGGGCTGGGTTGGGATGGCGGGTGGCGTCACCGGCTCAGCGGGCGGCGGCGCCGTGGTGTCGCCGGGGTCGGTGGGCGGCGGCTGGGGCGGCTCCGGCGGCGGCGCATCGGCGCGCAACGACAGGGTGATCATCGCCGGGGCCACACCGTCGTTGGTGACCAGCAGCTGCACTTCGGTGCCCGGCACCGGCGGCAGGGTCACCACCCGCAGCGGGCCCTTCGGCTCCAGCAGGCTGCCGGCAGCGTTGTAGACGCTCATCTGCATCAACGGCGAGCCGTTGACACCGAGCACCAGCCGGTACCCCGCCGGCAGCCGGATCGGGAACAACCGCGCCCCACCGGCGCCGAGCGAAGCGGAGAGGGCCTTCACCTCGCCCGCTGTGGCCTGAATCGGTTCGATCTGCAGGGTTTCCAGCGTCTGCTCGCCGGCGGCATACCAGAGCTGGCGGAAGGGCTCGGCCGGGATGTCGGCGCCGGCACGGCCGGGCAGCAACGCCTGGGCATTGCCGGAAATCAGTTGGCGCAGCACCGGCGAACTCACCCCCTGGGCGGCGAGCTGACGCTGGCGGGCCTCCCAGTCGGCGGTGGAAAAAGAGCCCAACCTGCGGCGGAGCGGCGGCGGCAGCTGCTCCACCCGGGCCAGCCATTCCTCCGCCAGGGCGTTCCACACCTTGCGCAGGGGGGCGTCCTCGATCGAGTCGTTGGGCAGACGGCCGCCACGCTCGGGGAACTGGGCCAGCAGGTTGGCGTCCACCAACCGCAGGAACCAGCTGCGGTTGATCTGCAGCGCCCGCAGGCGGTTCAGCAACTGCTGGCGCTGATCGACCTCACCGGGGGGGAGGCTGGCGGTGAGCTCGCGGGGCTGTTCAGCCGGGCGATTGGCGGGGGCATCACCGCGGCCCAGCAGCCACCAGCCCGCGGTGATGCCCACCACAGCCGACACCACCAGGGCCACCACCACCGGCCAGAGCCGCCCTTCCACCGCCTCCTCCTTCTGCTGCTGCCGGCTGAGCGGCGGCATGGGCGGTGGCGGTGGCCGCCGCTCCACGACCCGGGGCTCGGGAGCCGGTGCTTCAGCCGCAGTGGCCGGCGCGGCCGTGAGGGGGGCGGCTGCAGAGTTGGTGGTGGAGGCAGCGGCCTGCTCGGCAGGCGCAGGGTCCGCAGCGTCGATGCCGGCCAGTCCCGGCGAAACGGCGGCGGGGGGCACGAGCATCAGGGTGCGATCGGCGCGGGCAACCGGGCCCGTGCTTTCCGGCATCGGCAGCGCCTGGAAGGCAACGAGGGCCTGCGGCGTGCTGGCAAAGCGGGCGGTGGAATCGGCACTGATCAGCCGCTCCAGGGCGGCGCGGAACGGTGGGTCGAGGCTGAGGCCGTCGGGCCAGCGCCAGGCCAGGCTCACCGGATCGAGCAGGGCGGCGGGATCCTCACCGCTGAGCAGCACCAGCGCCACCACCCCCAGGCCGTGCAGGTCCATCCAGGGCAGCAGCGGAGCGCCGGCCACCTGCTCCGGCGGCGCATAGCCCGGGGTGGCGCCGGCGGCGGCCTGGCCGGGGCCGGTCCAGCCGATGTCGAGCAGTACCGGCAGACCGTCGCGGTCGCGGCGCAGCAGGTTGGCGGGGGTGAGATCGCCGTGGCAGATCTCCTGGCCGTGCAGCACCGCCAGCACCGGCAGCAGCTGGCGCAGCAGCAGCAGCACCTCACCGGGGCCGAACACCAGCTGGCGACCCCGCCGCGCCTCCAGCAGCTCCTGGTAGGTGCGCCCGTCCTGCCACTCGCGCACCAGCCAGAGCTGGCCGTCCCGCTGGATCGTTTCCCCGAAGCGGGGCACCTGGGGGTGGAGCAGGGCCTGCAGGCGGCTCCAGCCCGCCCGCGCCCCGGCCTGATCGAAGCCGGGCCCCAGCTGCCGCAGGGCCACGGGCGCCTCGCCGGCCAGCAGATCACTGGCGCGCCACAGCACCCCCTGAGGACCGCTGGCCACCTCCATCTCCAGGCGGTAGCGATCGGCGATCACCGCACCGGCGGCCGCCCCGGGCTGGTCAGCCATGGGTGGGCCGGTCCTGCGGGACGCCATCCAGCAAGCCCCGTTCGGGCTGGCGCAGGCCGCGGCCGGCCAGCCAGTCGGCGTCGTAGAGGCGGGAGCGGTAGCGGTCGCCGCCGTCGCAGAGCACGGTCACGATCGTGTGGCCCGGACCGAGGCGCCGGGCGGTCTCCACCGCCGCGGCCACGTTGATGCCCACCGAGCCGCCCATGAACAGGCCTTCGCGCCAGAGCAGCTGGTAGATGGTGTCGAGCGCGGCCTGGTCGTCGATGCGCACGGCGTCATCGATCGGGGAACCCTCCAGATTGGCGGTGACGCGGCTGTTGCCGATCCCCTCGGTGATGGAGGTGCCTTCGGCCTGCAGCGCCCCGGCGGTGGCCCAGCTGTAGAGGGCACTGCCGTGGGGATCGGCCAGCACGCAGCGCACCTGGGAGGAGCGCTCCTTGAGGAAGAGGGCCACGCCGGCGTAGGTGCCGCCGGTGCCCGTGGCCGACACCCAGGCGTCGATGCGGCCGCCCGTCTGCTCCCAGATCTCCGGACCGGTGCTGGCGTAGTGGGCGCGGCGGTTGGCCAGGTTGTCGAACTGATTGGCCCAGACGGCACCGGGCGTTTCGGCGGCGATGCGTCCCGAGAGCTTCACGTAGTTGTTGGGATCGCGGTACGGCACCGCCGGCACCGTGCGCACCTCGGCGCCGAGGCTGCGCAGCAGGCCGATCTTCTCGGCCGACTGGGTGTCCGGGATGACGATCAGAGCCTTGTAGCCGCGGGCATTGCAGAGGTGGGTGAGGCCGATGCCGGTGTTGCCGGCGGTGCCCTCCACCACGGTGCCGCCCGGGTCGAGGGCGCCGCTGGCTTCCGCCTCCAGCAGGATGCCCAGGGCAGCGCGGTCCTTCACCGATCCGCCGGGGTTCATGAACTCGGCCTTGCCGAGGATCTCGCAGCCGGTGAGCTCGCTGAGCAGCCCCAGCCGGATCAGCGGGGTGTTGCCCACCGCACCGACGAAGCCCTGGGTGGTTCCCGCCCGGGCGACGGCCATGGCCCTGCCGCTGCTGATCGAACCGGCGGTGCTGCCCATCGCGCCTGTGGGAGAAGAAATCGCTCTGGCGATGATCGTAGGGGCGGCAGCCCTGACGGCCGATTCCTTCTAGCCTCAGGCGAGCAGCCCTCTGGCCATGGCCTCCGCCGCCCCCACCGAGGCCCTGCTGCGGCGGCTTCATGCCGTGCGCGCCCACAGCGAGGCGCTGATCGCGGAGCTGGAGCCGGAAGATCTGTGCCTGCAGGGCATGGCGGACGCCAGCCCGCCCAAGTGGCACCTGGGGCACACCACCTGGTTCTTCGACACCTTCCTGCTCACGCCCCACCTGCCGGGTCATGAGCCGGCGGAGAGCCGCTGGAGCTTCCTGTTCAATTCCTATTACGACGCGATCGGGGCGCGCCACCCCCGGCCGCAGCGGGGACTGCTGAGCCGGCCACCTCTGGCGGCGGTGCTCGCCTGGCGGCGGCGGGTCGATGCGGGGCTGGAGGCCCTGGTGGAGCAGCTGAGCGCCGGGCCCGCCACGGCGGCGGCGCCGCTGTGGGAGCTGCTGGAGCTGGGTCTGCAGCACGAGCAGCAGCACCAGGAGCTGCTGCTGATGGATCTGCTCGACGGCTTCAGCCGCAACCCGCTGGAGCCGGCGGTGGAGCCTTCGGGCCGGGGTGCCGAAGCCACCTACGAAACGCTGGTGGCCGCCGCCGACGCCGCCCCCACCAGCACCCCCAACCCGCCCGCGTCCGCCTGGCTGCACTGGCCGGGAGGGCTGGTGGAGATCGGTCACGCCGAGGCTGGCGCCGGCCCCGAGGGCCCGTCCGGCGCCTTCCATTTCGACAACGAAAGCCCCCGTCACCGCCAGTGGCTGGAGCCCTTCGCGCTGGCCCCCCGGCTGGTGTCGAACGGGGAGTACGCCGCCTTCATCGCCGCAGGCGGCTACCGGCGGCCGGAGCTGTGGATGAGCGAGGGCTGGCAGGTCTGTCAGCAGCGCGGCTGGCAGGCGCCCCGCTACTGGCGCGGCAGCGGCGCCCCCGAGGGCTGGTCGTGGGAGTTCACGCTGGCGGGGCGGCGCCCCCTGCATCCGGCCGCGCCCGTGCGGCACCTCAGCTGGTTCGAAGCCGACGCCTATGCCCGCTGGGCCGAGGCCCGCCTGCCGAGCGAAGCGGAGTGGGAAGTGGCCGCCGCCACGCCACCCCAGGCGGGCGGCAGCGGCGAGCTGGAAGCCCTGCAGGGGGTGCTGTGGCAGTGGACGTCCAGCCCCTACCGTCCGTATCCGGGCTTCCGGCCCGCCGCCGGAGCGGTGGGCGAATACAACGGCAAATTCATGAGTTCCCAGATGATCCTGCGCGGCAGCAGTTTCCTCACACCGCCGGGCCACGGCCGCCTCACCTACCGCAACTTCTTTCCGCCCGCGAGCCGCTGGCTGGCCGGCGGCCTGCGCCTCGCCCGGGACGGCCGATGAGCGCCCCCTCCGCCGCTCTGCAGCGCGGGACGGCCGCCGTCGACCTGCTCGACCTCCATCCCGTCGCCGCCGACATGCGGCGGCTGGTGGTGGAGGGCCTGTCGCGCAGCCCCCGCCAGCTGCCCGCCTGGTTCCTCTACGACGCCGAGGGCTCGCGTCTGTTCGACCGCATCTGCGAGCAGCCGGAATACGCACTCACCGCCACCGAAACCGCCCTGCTGGAGCGGGAGGCGCCGGCGATGGCGGCGGCGCTCGGCGCCGGCGTGCCGGTGGAATTCGGCGCCGGCAGCGCCCGCAAGGTGTCGCCGCTGCTGGAGGCCCTGGCACCCCCGGCCTATGTGGCGCTCGACATCAGCTCCGAGCACCTCGCCGGTGCCTGCCGGGCACTGCAGGCCCGCCATCCGGCCATTCCCGTGCTCGGCATCTGCTGCGACTACAGCCAGCTGCTCACCCTGCCGGCCCACCCCCTGCTCGATGGCCAGCGGCTGCTGGGCTTCTACCCGGGCAGCTCGCTCGGCAACTTCGCCCCCAGCGAAGCGGTGGCCCTGCTGCGTCAGTTCGCCCGGCTGCTGGGGCCCGAGGGTCGTCTGTTGATCGGCATCGACCAACCCCGGGCCGCGGCCCAGCTGGAGGCCGCCTACGACGATGCCGCGGGCTGGTCGGCCGCCTTTGCCCGCAACCTGCTGGTGCGGCTCAACCGGGAGCTGGGGGGCAACTTCGTGCCGGAGCGCTTCCGCTACCGCGCCCGCTGGCAGCCGCAGCAGAGCCGCATCGAGATGGCGCTGGTGAGCACCTGCCACCAGGTGGTGGACGTGGCGGGCCGGCGCTGGCCATTCGCCGCCGGCGAGGCGCTGGTCACCGAGCACAGCCACAAGTACGACCCCACGGCCTTCACGGCCCTGGCGGCCGCGGCCGGCTGGCGGGCCCAGGCGCGCTGGGCCGATCCCGGCGAGAGCTTCAGCCTGCACCTGCTCGCTCCGCAGGCGCCAGGCAGACTTGAACCAGTCGAGGCCAGCCGATGAGCCGGGAAGACCAGCGCAAGGCGATGCGCACCACGCGCGAGCAGTTGATCGCCGAGCTCGAGGAGCTCTACCGCCAGGCCTTCGATCGCATCGGCAGCGAAGACCTGGGCGAAGGGGCGATCGCCCGCCTCACCCAGCTGCTGCTGCGCTCCCGCGATGGCGCGATCACGCCGCTGCAGGAAGAGATCGAGGCGCCGCTGATCACGCGGGCACCGGAATGAAGGGTGGGTGGTGGCGGGGGCAGCGGCCATGAGCGGCAGCTGGTTCGAGCAGCTGGAGGCGCAGCTGGAGCAACAACTGGAGGCGTTCCTCAGCAGCCGCCCCGAGCAGCGGCAGCTGCTGGTGGAGGAGGAGCAGCGGGAACGGCAGCAGCGGCTGAAGCGGCGGCAGCTGGAGGTGCAGGCGGAGGCGGAACGGCTGCGGCGCGCCCTGCTGGAGCTGGCCACCGAGATCACCCAGTGGCAGGGGCGGGTGGAGCGGGCCCGGGCCGCCGGCGCCAGCGCGCTGGCCGACCAGGCCGAAGCCCGGCTGCGGCAGCTGATGGCTCTGGGCCGCGACCGCTGGCAGGCCCTCAGCAGCCTGGGCGATGAGTTCCGCCGCCTGGACGCCGACCTGGCGGCCCTGCAACGGGAGCAGGAGCAACAGGCGGCTACCGCCGCAGCCTCAGGCGCGCCTGCGCAAGCTGGGTCGGGGGAACGCGGGCCGGGCCCAGCTGGAGCGACCCAGGGCAGCCAGGCAGAGGCGGCAGGAGCAGCAGCGGCGGCAGCTTCCTCCCCCGCCACGCCGCTCGATCCGATCGAGCTGGAAGCCGCCTGGTCGGCGTTTGAGGCGCAGCAGGAGCTGGAGGAGCTGCGCCGCCGCCACGGCACCCCGCCGGTCTGAGCCGGCCGCCATGGGATTCCTTCTCTCCAAGCTGCTGCCGCTGCTGCTCTACCCGCTGGGGCTGGCCATCGGCCTGCAGGCGATCGCCCTGGCGGGGCGTCGCCGCCGCTGGAGCCCCTGGCTGAGTGGCGGCAGCCTGGCGTTGCTGTGGATCAGTGCCCTGCCGTTCACGGCCCGGCAGCTGGTCTGGGGCCTGGAGGAGCGCAGCGCCGCCCTCACCCCCAGCCCGCTTCCCACCGCCGACGCCGTGATCGTGCTGGGCGGCGGCCTGCAGCCCCAGCTGGCGCCCCGCACCAGCGTGGAGGTGAACGAGGCGGGCGACCGCCTGCTCACCGGCGTGCGGCTGCTGCAGGCCGGCAAGGCGCCGCTGCTGCTGCTGAGCGGCGGCAGGGTGACCTTCCGCAGCGCCAACCCGGCGCCGGCGGAGGCTGAAACGGCGCGGCGGCTGGCACTGGAGCTCGGCGTGCCGGAGGGGCGCCTGCTGCTCAGCGATCAGGCCCGCACCACCGCGGAAGAGGCCCTGGCACTGCGTACGATCGGCCGGGCCCGGGGCTGGCGTTCAGTGCTGCTGGTCACCAGCGCGATGCACATGCCCCGCTCGCTGGCCACGTTTCAGCGCCGCTCAGGGCTCCAGGTGGTGCCGGTGGCCTGCGACTACCTGCTGCCGGCCCGCAGCGCAACCGGAAGCCCGACCGCCGCCTCGCTGCTGATCGAGCTGCTGCCCGAAGCGGGCGCCCTGCAGCTCACCACCCAGGCGCTCAAGGAGCACCTGGGGCTGCTGGTGTACCGGCTGCGGGGCTGGAGTTGATGGCCGGGATGGGGCGCAGACGGGCTTGCGGCGGCCAACCAGGGCGGCAGCTACTTCTTTGGCGCCGGTGGCACCAGGCTCACACCTTCGGGCGGCGGCGTGGGATCGGGATCGGCGATCAGCATGTGCTGGAGCACGATCTCGGGACGTTCACTGTCGCGCCAACGGATCCTGTAAGCCGGCATCTTGGTGCCGCGGCTGGTGGTCTGCTCCACCGGCTCCATCACCCAACCGCGACGGGAGCGGCCCTGAGGGTTGCGCTTGACCACCGCATCTGCGTGCTTGAAGCGGAATCCAACGCGCTCACCGCTCATGGGCCAAGGTCAGTGCCAACGTGACCCCATTATCCACTTTGCCCTTCAAGCTCCAGTGGAACCGGCCTCTGGACGCAAGAGCGGGAAGGCGATCACATCACGGATGCTGGGGCTGTCGGTGAGCAGCATGGCCAACCGGTCGATGCCGATGCCCAGCCCGCCGGTGGGGGGCATGCCCACCTCAAGAGCTTGGAGGAAATCCTCATCCACCCCCTGCGCCTCCAGGTCGCCGGCGAGGCGACGCTCCTGCTGGGCCTCCAGGCGCCGGCGCTGATCGACGGGATCGATCAGCTCGCTGAAGGCGTTGGCGGTTTCACGGCCCACGATGAACAGCTCGAAACGCTCCACCAGGCCGGGCTTGCTGCGGTGCATGCGCGCCAGCGGTGAGATCTCCACCGGGTAATCGAGCACGAAGGTGGGCTGGATCAGGCTGGCTTCCACCCGCTGTTCGAAGGCCTCGTTGAGCAGACGACCCACGCTGTCAGCGGCGGCGGGCACCTCCAGCCCAGCGGCGGCCATGGCGGCAGCGGCCTGCTCACGGCTGGCGAAGCCGTTGAAATCGAGCCCGGTGGCCTGCTCCACCAGCTCGTGCATGGTGGCCCGGCGCCAGGGGGGCGTGAGATCGATCGCCACGCCCTGATACGTGAGGGCGGTGGTGCCGCACACCTGCTCGGTGACGTCCGCGATCATCTGCTCGGTGAGCGCCATCATGTCGGTGTAATCGGCATAGGCCTGATACACCTCCACCGAAGTGAATTCGGGGTTGTGGCGTGTGCTGATGCCTTCGTTGCGGAAGATGCGGCCCAGTTCGTAGACCCGCTCGAAGCCCCCCACCACCAGCCGCTTGAGATGCAGCTCGGTGGCGATGCGCAGGAACAGCGGCAGATCGAGGGCGTTGTGGTGGGTGCAGAAGGGGCGGGCGTCGGCGCCACCGGCCTCCAGATTCAGCACCGGCGTCTCGATCTCAAGGAAGTCGCGGGCATCGAGCCAGCGGCGGATGCCGCTCACCAGGCGGGCACGGCGGCGGAAGGTTTCGCGGGTGTGCGGCGAAACGATCAGATCGAGGTAGCGCTGGCGGTAGCGCTTCTCCACATCCGCCAGGCCATGCCATTTATCGGGCAGGGGCTGCAGCGACTTGCAGAGCATGTCCCAGGCCGTCACCTTCACCGACAGCTCACCCCGGTCAGTGCGGCGCAGCGTGCCGTGCACACCGATCAGGTCGCCGGCATCCACCAGCGAGGTGATCTGAGCAAAGGCCTCGGGCTGCTCGGGCAAGGCCGCCAGCAGGTGGGCCTTCTCGATGAACAGCTGAATCGGGCCGCTTTCATCCACCAGGGTGAAGAAGGCGAGCTTGCCCATCACCCGGCGGGTCATCACCCGGCCGGCCACGGCCACGGCCACGGCACGCTCCTCGCCGTTGGGCAGGTCGGCGTGCTCCTGCTGCAGGGCAGCGGTGCGGTGGCTGGGCTCGAAGCGCAGGGCATAGGGGCCCTGACCGAGGGCCGCCAGGGCCTGGCCCTTCTCGAAGCGGGCCTGCTCCAGGCGGTTGACGGGGTGCTCCGGCAAGGCGACGAACAGGGGACGGAAGGAACCATCCTGCAGGAGCGCAGGCGGTGGGCCTAAGCGGTGACGGCGACCAGGGGGTCGATCATCCGTTGCGAGGCGTAGCCGGTGCCGCGCACGGTGAGGATCAGCTCGGGGTTGCGGGGGTCGGGTTCGAGCTTGCCGCGCAGGCGGGCCACATACACATCCACAACGCGCAGATCCGCGGCGCGGCGGGGCGGGTAGCCCCACAGCTGCTCAAGGATCTCGGCGCGCGGCACCACCCGGCCGGGCTCGCGGAACAGCAGCTCCAGCAAGCTGAATTCGGTGTAGGTGAGGCCGATGCGCTCACCGGCGCGGGTCACCTGACGGCGGTTGGTGTCCACCACCAGGTCTCCGATGCGCATCACACCCTGGCCGGCCGGGATGTCGCGGGGTTCGCTGTTGGCGGATCCACGCCCCACCCGCCGCAGGATCGTGGAGATGCGGGTTTCGAGTTCCTTGGGGCTGAACGGCTTGGGCAGGTAGTCGTCGGCGCCGAGATCAAGGCCGGCCACCCGCTCGGCGATCGCATCAAGAGCCGAGAGGAAGATGATCGGCACGCAGGATTCGGCCCGCAGGCGCCGGCATACCGCAAAGCCGTCCAGCTTCGGCAGCATCACGTCGAGCACGACGAGGTCGGGCTGCTCCTGATGGAACAGGGTGAGGGCCTCCTCCCCGTCCTCGGCGCAGAGGACGCGGTAGCCCGCGAGCTGCAGGCGCATCACCAGCACGCGGCGCACGGCTGCCTCGTCGTCGACGACGAGCAGGGTGGCCTTGGGTGCTGTCCGCGTGTCCTGAACCACCGCCTCCGCCTTGGCTTGCCGAGGCTGCGTGTCCAGTGGCATCACAGGAACAGTCGTGAAGAAAAATCACCCTACCTGTCAGCTTGTACGCATGGAGAGCAGAAGGCGCACGTCAGGGAGTAGCAGCGCCAAGACTTAATGATTTTTCAATAGTTGCAGCGGTGCCGGCAGCCACCGGTCAGCACCATTCTCACCAAGCCCATCGGTGGCCTCGCCGTGCGGCGCGGTCGCCACGCCGCACGGCGAGGCCAGGGCTCAGGGCCAGCGACCTTCCGCGTAGAGGTTCCATTCCCGCTCCGCCGCCAGCACGGCCGCATCGCTGCTGATCTGGCCAAGCATGGCGCGCTGGAGCTGGCGGTAGATGATCGCCTGCAGCCGCTTCACGCCGGGGTTGGCGGGTACCAGCACACGTGCCCGCCCCAGCGTTTCAGCCGATTCCAGGCGTGCCGCATGCACCAGCGCCTGCTGGGGATCGGCAGGCGTGTCCCGCCGCAGCTGTTGCTCGATCGTGGTCAGGGCCTGCCGGGCCGAGGGGAGCACCCGCGCCTGCTCAGCGAAGCGGGCCTGATTGCTGGCGTTGGTGAGGAACAGGGCAAAGCTCACCGCTTCCTTGGGCATGGCGCTCTGGCGCGGCACCGCCAGGTTCATGACCGCCACGTTGGCAGTGCCGTCGGGGCCGGTGAGCGGCGGGTGGGGTTCGGTGACGGCAGCGATCCCCGGGGCGTTGGTCTGGATGCTGCGCAGGAACTCGGCGCCGCTGGCCAGCATCGCCAGCTCACCGCCCTGGTAGAGCTCGATCGCACGCCGGTAGCCCTGGCTCACCACTTCACGCGGCAGCAGGCCACGGCGGTAGAGATCGGTCCAGAAGGCGAAGGCCCGCCGACCCGCCGGGCTGTTGAAGGCGGCCCGTTGGCGGTCATCGGTGAGGGTCACACCCATCTGCACCATCGACTCCAGCAGCTCGGCCGAGTCATCCGGCACCACCGTGACGAACAGCGCATGGCGGCCGGTGCGCCGTTTCACCGCTTCAGCGAAAGCCGGCACCTCCTCCCAGCGGCGCGGTGGGTCGGCGTATCTGGCCCGCTTCAGCAGGTCGCGGTTGGCGAGCGTGATGCGCGCCGTGAGATACCAGGGGATCGCGAACTGTCCATCCGCGTTGCGGCTGGCTGCCCAGATGCGCTGCAGATAGATCTCTGAGGCCCCAGGCGGCAGCAGTGGATCGAGGTCGAGCAGCCCCCCCTTGCTGGCCAGGTTGGCGGCGAACAGCGGGTTGAGATTCACCACGTCGGGGGCGGTGCGGGCGTAGACCGCCGCCAGCAGCTTGCGCTCCACTGATCCCCAGGGGATGTCGGTCCAGCGCACCGTGATGCCCGGGTTCTCCTTCTCCCAGGCGGCGATCACCTCGGTGAGATAGGCGTCGAACTTGGGGGAGAGATCGAGCGTCCAGACGTTCAGCTGGCGCCCCTGGCTGCGCGGACCGCCGCAGCCCGCCAGCACCGCCGCCAGCAGGGTCAGCACGGCACGCCGCCGCCAGCGCCCCCGGATCCCCTCGGTCAGCCCCCGCATCGCTTCAGCCCCTCGATGGTGCGTTCTGCTGCCGCCAGAGCAACAGCAGCAGCGAACAGATCATCGGCGCCAGCAGACCGGTGAGCAGGGTCTGGGTCAGCAGGGTGCGCAGGCTGCCGGCGAGAGGCAGCTGGGGGGGTAGGCCCAGCCGCTGCAGGATCAAGCTGAGCCCCAGCAGAAAGGTGCCGATCAGGGCCAGCAGCCCGAGGCTGAAGCTGCGCTCGAGCGGCGGTCCCTTGCGGCCGAGCCTCCCCCACCACCAGCCCAGCAGCACCAGCGCCGGAATCTGGGTGGCGCCATCGAGGGTGAGGGCGTCGAGCAACAGCCCCAGCCCAAGCCCAGCCAGGGCACCGGAGACCGGCCCATCGCTGATCGCCCAGGGCAGCAGCCACAGCACCGCCCAGCTGGGTGGTGCCCCCGAGAGGCGCAGCAGCGCGGGAGAGGCCAGCGTGAGCCAGGGCACGAGCAGAGCGCTGGCCACAAACCACGGGTGGCGGTGCAGCTTGCCCACCATTCAGGGCGCCGCCTGCCGGGGCTGCACCAGCACCTGCACCCAGTCGATCGCTTCCACCGGCGCACTGAGCTGCACCACCGCCGTGGGCGCCGGCACGGCCTTTTCATCCACCGACTGGATCACGCCGACGCTCATCCCCGGCGGCACCAGCGTGCTGGCCGGCGAGGTGACCACGACATCCCCTGGGCGCACCTGCGGATCCTTCACCAGAAAACGCAGCTCGGGCCGGCTGCCGTTCACGCCGGTGAGCAGGCCCATGCTCTGGGTGCGCCCCACCCACACGCCGATGCGACTGGAGGAATCGGTAAGCAGGGCCACCCGCGCGGTGGTGGGGGTGACGCTGGCCACCCGGCCCACCAGGCCGCCCGGGCCCACCACCGCATCGCCGCGGCGAATCCCCTGAAGCTCACCGGCGCCGAGCACCAACTGCTTCCACCAGCCCTCGGGTTCGCGCGAGATCACCGCCGCCGTGACCTCCTGGGGGTTGGCCCGCTGCAGACCCAGCAGGGTGCGCAGGCGCCGGTTGTCCTGCTCCAACTGGGCCAGTCGGCTGCGCTGGTCGAGCTGCTGGGCTGACTGCAACCACTCGCGCTGGGCCGTGCCGGGCCAGAACGGACGGCTGACCAGCGCGTAGGCATCCGTGAGGAAGGCCCCCTTGCTGAAGCGGACCCCCACCAGCGCCAGCAGCAGCAGCCACCAGGGCCAGGCCTGGATCACCCGTTGCAGCGAGGGGACGCGCGGCAGGCGCCCGAACGGCATGGATTTCAGGAGGACAGACGGGAGAAGTCAGGCGTGTCGAGCACGCGCTCCAGGCGCTTGTAGTCCTCCAGCACCTGGCCGCAGCCACTGACCACGCACAGGAGCGGGTCCTGGGCCACGTGGGTGAGGATCCCGGTTTCGTGGCTGATCAGCTCGCTGATGCCGCGCACCAGGGCGCCACCGCCAGCCAGCATGATGCCGCGATCGACGATGTCGGCGGCGAGCTCGGGCGGGGTGCGCTCAAGGGTGCGCTTCACCGCCTCCACGATCACGTTGAGCGGTTCGGCCATCGCTTCACGGATGTCACCGGAGCGCACGTTGATGGTGCGGGGCAGGCCGGAGAGCAGGTGCAGCCCGCGCACGTCCATCGAGGTCTCGTCGTGGGCGTCGTCGGGGAAAGCGGAGCCGATGCGGATCTTGATGTCTTCGGCGGTGCGCTCGCCCACCACCAGGTTGTGGACCTTCTTGAGGTACACCCCGATGGCCTCGCTGATCTCATCGCCGGCCACCCGCACCGACTCGCTGAGCACGGTGCCACCGAGACTGAGCACCGCCACCTCGGTGGTGCCGCCCCCGATGTCGACGATCATGGTGCCCACTGGCTCCGTGACCGGCAGGCCGGCGCCGATTGCGGCCGCCACCGGCTCATCGATCAGGTGCACTTCGCGGGCACCGGCCAGGCCGGCCTCACGCACCGCGCGGCGTTCCACGCCGGTGACGCCGCTGGGAATGCCGATCACCAGACGGGGCGCCACGATGCCGCGGCCCTCGTTCCCCTTCTGGATGAAGGTCTTGATCATCTGCTCGGCGGCGTCGAAGTCGGCGATGACTCCGTCGCGCAGGGGGCGCACGGCGCGGATGTTGCCCGGGGTGCGGCCGAGCATGAGCTTCGCTTCATCCCCCACGGCCAGGGGCACACCCCGCTCAAGATCGAGCGCCACCACGGAAGGCTCCTGCAGCACGATGCCCTTGCCGGACACGTACATCAGTGTGTTGGCCGTTCCCAGGTCGATGCCGATGTCGCGTGAGAGCTGGAAACGTCGAAAGAACACGTAGGAGCACCTGAGCGGTTGCGATCATAGGAGCGGGATCTGGCAGCACCCCCCCCGACGGTGGCGGTGGTACATCCGGGTGGAACGGGGGAACCTTCAGGGAGAAGCGGCCTGCGGCACCTTGAGGCAACGCGGCGCATCATTGATTCAACAACTCCACTTTTTTCAACGACAGGACAATCCATGGGTGTGAATTCCGTGACGCTGGTGGGCCGTGCCGGCCGTGATCCCGAGGTGCGCTACTTCGAATCCGGCAGCGTGGTCGCCAACCTGACCCTCGCGGTCAACCGCCGCAGCCGCGACGACGAACCGGACTGGTTCAACCTCGAGATCTGGGGCAAGCAGGCCCAGGTGGCCGCCGACTACGTCAAGAAGGGGTCGTTGCTGGGGATCATCGGCAGCTTCAAGCTCGACCGCTGGACCGACCGCACCACCGGTGAGGAGCGCACCAAGCCGGTGGTGCGGGTCGACCGACTCGAACTGCTGGGCTCCAAACGTGACGCCGACCAGGGCGCCTACGACGACGGCGGCGCTGGCGGCGGTTTCGGGGGCGGCGGCTATGGCGGCGGCTTCGGTGGTGGCGAGCCGAGCAGCGAGGAAGTTCCGTTCTGAGCCGCCTGCAAGGGCGTTGCCTTCAGCCGGAAGGTGGTCTTGGGCGGCTGGGCGGCCTGCGTGGCTTCCCCAGGGACTGAGCCTCAGTGGCTGTCCTGGCGCTTCTTCCAGATGCGCAGCCCCAGCCAGGCGCCGGCGGCCAGCACGGCAAGCACCAGCACCACCTTGATCACCCGGGCCACCGGTTCGATCCACAGCTCCACGTTGCTGTAGCCCTCGCCCAGCAGCATGCCCGCCACTGTCAGCAGCAGGGTCCAGATCAGGCTGCCGGCCGTGGTCCAGATCAGGAAGGGCACCATCGGCATCATCTCGATGCCGGCGGGCACGGAGATCAAGGTGCGGATGCCGGGCACCAGCCGGCCCCAGAACACCAGGGCGGTGCCATGGCGGCTGAACCAGGTGCGGCTGCGGTGCAGCTCCTGCGGGCTGATGCCGATCCAGCGCCCATGGCGCGAGAGCCAGTGCTCGATGCGTTCCTCGTTCACCAGCCGCCCCACCCCATACCAGGGCAGGGCGCCGAGCACGGTGCCGAGCAATCCGGCCAGCACCACCGGAATCAGGCTGAGCTGCCCCTGCTGCACATAGAAGCCCCCCAGGGGCATGATCAGCTCGGAGGGGATCGGCGGAAAGAGGTTCTCGAGGAACATCGCCGCAAAGATCGCCGCATAGCCGGCCATCGGGTTGGCCTCCACCGCCGAGCCGATCAGCTCGGGCAGTTGCTGAACCAGTTCGATGGCCATGCCGGCGGGCTCGTGATCGGGAAAGTCTTCCACGCTGACGTGAAGGTTGCCCGATGCTCAGGGAAGCGCCTTGCCGGCGAGGCCATCAGGCCTGCCGGCGAAGCAGCAACGCTGGGCGCGGAACTGTGGGGCGCGGGATCAGTAGCGGTAGTGGTCGGACTTGTAGGGGCCTTCCAGCGGCACGTTGATGTAGGCGGCCTGCTCGGGGGTGAGCTCGGTGAGTCGGGCGCCGATCTTGTCGAGGTGGAGGCGGGCCACCATCTCGTCGAGGTGCTTGGGCAGCACGTACACCTCCTTGCCGTAGTGGTCGCCTTTGGTGAACAGCTCGATCTGAGCCAGCACCTGGTTGGTGAAGGAGTTGCTCATCACGAAGCTGGGGTGGCCGGTGGCGCAGCCCAGATTCACCAGCCGGCCTTCCGCCAGCAGGATGATCTTGTTGCCGCTGGGCAGCAGCACGTGATCCACCTGGGGCTTGATGTTGTCCCAGGGGTACTGCTTCAGGGAAGCCACGTCGATCTCGTTGTCGAAGTGGCCGATGTTGCACACGATCGCCTGATCCCGCATCTGGATCAGGTGGTCGTGGGTGATCACGCGGAAGTTGCCGGTGGCCGTCACGAAGATGTCCACATCCCCCACCACGTCGTCGAGACGGACGACCCGGTAGCCCTCCATCGCCGCCTGCAGCGCGCAGATCGGATCGACTTCGGCGATCATCACGCTGGCACCGAGGCCGCGCAGCGACTGGGCGGAACCCTTGCCCACATCGCCATAGCCGATCACCAGGGCCACCTTGCCGGCCACCATCACATCGGTGGCGCGCTTGATGCTGTCGACCAGGGATTCGCGGCAGCCGTAGAGGTTGTCGAACTTGCTCTTGGTGACGGAGTCGTTCACGTTGATGGCAGGGAACGGCAGTTCACCGCTCTTCTGCATCTGATAGAGACGCGCCACACCCGTGGTGGTTTCCTCGGTGACGCCCTGGATCTGGGCGTGGATGCGCGAATAGAAGCCGGGCTGGGCGGCCAGGCGTTGACGGATCGACTGGAACAGGGCGATCTCCTCTTCGCTGCCGGGGTTGTCCAGCACCGAGGGGTCCTGCTCCGCCTTGGTGCCGAGCACCACCAGGCCGGTGGCATCACCACCGTCGTCAAGGATCATGTTGGGCGTGCTGCCGTCGGCCCACTCCAGGATCCGGTGGGTGAAGGCCCAGTATTCATCCAGGGTTTCGCCCTTGAAGGCGAACACCGGGATGCCGGCTTCCGCCATCGCGGCTGCAGCGTGATCCTGGGTGGAGAAGATGTTGCAGGAGGCCCAGCGCACTTCAGCGCCGAGAGCCACCAGGGTTTCGATCAGAACGGCTGTCTGGATCGTCATGTGCAGGCTGCCGGCAATGCGGGCACCCTTGAGCGGTTGCTGGCTGCCGTACTTCTCACGCAGCGCCATCAGACCGGGCATCTCGGTTTCAGCGATCGCGATCTCCTTGCGGCCCCAGGCGGCAAGGCCGAGATCGGCGATCACATACGACGACGGGGTGGGCAGTCCGGTTGCGGCGGCAGCCGAAGCGGACGTGGCAGCTGAAGGCGTGGCCAGCATGGGGAAGCTCCGAAGGGAGAAGGATTGGGGATGTGGAAATATCTGCAGAGACGCCGAGGCTTCGGGCTCGCTTAACGGGAATCTACAGGGATGGAACAGTCTGCTGAGATCCGGGTGTGCCATCTGGCCGATGCGGCAGCCACGGCGGCGCTCGGGCGGGAGCTGGCGTCGCTGCTGTTGAACGGCGGCGGTGCTGCCAGCGGCGCAGCCCCTCCCACTTTGCTGCTGCAGGGGGAACTGGGGGCCGGCAAGACCTGCCTGGTGCAGGGTCTGGCCCTGGCGCTGGGAATCGACGAACCGATCACGAGCCCCACCTTCGCCCTGGCCCAGCACTACAGCGGCCGGGGCGCTGACGGCGAGCCCCATGCCCTCGTCCATCTGGATCTCTACCGGCTGGAGCAGCCGGCCGCCGCCGCTGAACTGTTCGCCCAGGAGGAGGAGGAAGCCGGCGCCCTGGGGGCGGTGCTGGCGGTGGAGTGGCCCGAGCGGCTGCCGTGGCTGCCTGATGGCGCCTGGCGGCTGGAGCTTCAGCACGACGGGGACAGGCGCCGGGCAGTGCTGCGACCGCCGCACTCAGCCGCCTGAAGGCCTCAACACCGTGAACAACCGGGCCGTAGGCGACCTCCAGCTTCGCCCCGGGCCGTGTCCAGGATGCGCTGCAGCCGATCGGGATTGACCGGCTCGACATACCCGGGGGGTGCTCATAGGGCGTCGGTGCCCGCTGCACTCTCACCCAGAACGGCCAGAACCTGCTGCTCGCTCGGCTGGGGATCAATGGCGCCGGCACCCTGGCAAACCAATGCACCGCAGGTGGCTGCAAAGCGCAGAACCTGCTCCACGGCGCTGACGACCACCGGCTCTTGCAGCAGCCCCGGCCGGCCCACCAACTGGTGCAGCAGGCCTGCCAGGAAGGCATCACCAGCACCGGTGGTGTCGATGGTGGCCACAGCCACGGAGGGCAGCCGGCCACCGCAGGCTCCCACCGCCCAATCGATCGGCTGGGGGCCATCGGTGATCAGCACGGCGGGCCGCTGCGGCAGGGCCCGGCGCACGACTGTGGCGTTGGCGCTGCCGAACAGCCAGAGGGCCTCCTCACGGCTGCACTTGAGCAGGGCCGCCTGCGTCAGCAAGGGCTCAAGCCGCTGCCGCACCGCCGGCGGCGGGCCCTGCTCAGCGCCGAGCCCCCAGAAGGTGGGCCGCCAGTTGACGTCAAGCGCCAGCGGCAAGCCATGCGCCCCGGCAGCCAGCAGCAGCTCCTGCAGCGCCGCTGCCGCCGCACCGGAAGCCAGCGGAATCGTGCCGCAAAGGAGCCAGCGGGCCTGGGCCAGCAGCGGCGCCAACGCCCCGGCCAGCGCCGTGGCATCGATCGCCTGATCAGCGAAGCCCTCACCCCGGTCGCCGGCGAAGCCGCCGAAGTGGCGCTCACCTGCGGCATCGCGCCGCACCAGCACCGTGCGGCTCGGGCGCAGCGGATCGCATTGCAGCGCACTGGTATCCACCCCCCGCTCCAGCAACAGAGCGCGGAAGGCGGCGCCGATGCGGTCGTCGCCCAGGCGGCCGATCAGCGCGGCGCCGGTGCCGAGCCGCGCCAGGGCGCAGGCCACATTGGCCGGGGCACCGCCGAGCCTGTCGTCGACCGGAATGTCATGGGCCGGATCGCCGCCAGGCGGGCCGAGCCGATCAACGAGTGCTTCGCCGAAGCAGAGCACCCGGGCAGGGGAAGGCACCGTCACGGCAGGCTCGCGCTCAGTTCTCTCCACACTCGCCGGTGGGCCCGGAGGCCGCCACGGGCGCCGCGCCGGCCAGCCGCTCCAGCAGCGCCGCGATGATGCGCGCATTGGCGGCAGGAAAGGGGAAGGCCGCCAGCCCCTCCGGCTCCACCCAACGCACCTGCTGACTGGCCAGGGGCTGCGGATCTCCCGCCAGCCAGCGGCAGAGATGCACCACGAAGCGGAGACGCTTATGGCTGTAGCTGTGCTCCAGGGTGATCAGCTCCTCGCCCACCTCCGCCTCGATCGCCAGCTCCTCGCGCAGTTCGCGGGCGATGGTGGCCTCGATCGCTTCGCCCGGCTCCTGCTTGCCACCGGGGAATTCCCACAGCCCCCCCAACAGCCCCTCCGGCAGGCGCTGATCGATCAGCACCCTGCCGCGCCCATCGAGCACCACCCCCACGCCGATCACTTGAAAGGGCAGGGGCCGGGGGGCGTCCTTCACGGGGTAGCGGGCGGGGTCGCCGGCAGCGTAAGCAGCGCATGAGTTCCGCCAGGGGCAGCGGCCGCAGTCGGGAGAACGGGGGGTGCAGACCGTGGCGCCCAGGTCCATCAGAGCCTGGTTGAAGGCCCGGGGCCGCTGCCGGTCGAGCAGCAGCTCGCTCAGCCGCCAGAACCCGGCGAGCTCCCGTTTCGGCGGGCGGGGAGCGGCGATCAGGCGCGCCAGCACCCGCGCCGCGTTGCCGTCAAGGATCGCGAAGGGTTGATCGAAGGCCGAGGACAGAATGCTGCCGGCGGTGCTGCGGCCGACGCCGCTCAGCGCCAGCCAGCCAGCCAGGTCACGGGGCCAGGGGTCGGCGCCGGGGGCGCTGGCATCAAGCAACTGCCGCGCCCCCTGCTGCAGGCGACGCGCCCGCCCGTAGTAGCCCAGGCCCTGCCAGAGCAGCAGCACCTGCTGGGGGTCGGCGGCGGCCAGGGCCGGCAGGTCCGGGAAGGCCGACATCCAGCGCTGCCAGTAGGGCAGGGCCACAGCCAGCTGGGTCTGCTGGAGCATCACCTCCGCCACCCACACCTTCAACGGATCGAGGGGTTCCCCATCCAGTGGCGGGCGGCCATCGGACCGCAGCTTCCACGGCAGGCTGTGGCGCCCATGCCGCTCCCCCCAGGCCAGCAGGGCGGCACGCAGCTGCTGCAGGGGTAAGTGCTCCTGCCTCTCTGCCCAGCCAGCATCACGCCGCCCTGGCATCAGCAATCTGTATCCGCCGCACCCCGCTGACGGGCCAGGGCCGCGGCGCTGAACACCAGGGCCATGAGCAGGTACCCGAGCGCCCAGCGTCCGCCCGTGCCCCAGCCCATCTGCAGCACGGTGTCGCTGGCGGTGAAACGCCAGGCGTGAATCAGCCCGAACCAGGAGGCCAGGGCCGCCAGACCGGCAGCGATCGCCGCGGCCACGAACCGCTGCTCGATCACGTACACCACCATGGCCGCCAGCAACATCGCCGCCACGATCTGCCCCTGTTCCAGAGCGAAGGCACCGGCGGCCCACACATCGGCCTGCTGCAGTGGCACCAGCAGGGCCGGACCGAAGGGCTCGGCGGCGCTGCCGGCCCCACCGGCCCGCAGGCCGGCCTTGAGCAGCAGGGCGCCCCAGCCCGCCAGGCCGGGCAGCAGGCCCAGCACCACCGCCGGCGCATGGGCGGCGGGGGTGGCCTGGAAGCTCTGGGCGGCGATCACCAGGCCGATGTAGAGCACGATCGCCATGCCGGCTTCAATCGGCACCAGCTGACCCACCAGGCCGAACACGCCGAACAGGCAACCCAGCCCCATCACCACGCCGTTCAGCCACGAGTAGCCGATGCGGGCCCCCATGCCCTTCCAGCCGGGATGGCCGATGTAGATGGTGGTGGGGAAGCAGGAGCCAAGGGCAGCGGCCACGATCGTGCCCACGCCGTTGATCAGCAGGGAACTCTTCACCGGGTAGCGGTCACCGGCGGCTTCGGCGCTCTCCAGGTTCTGCAGCGACCCCAGCAGGTTGAACAAGCCCATCGGCACGATCACGCCGAGCCAGGGCAGCAGTTGCCCGCGCGCCTGCCACAGCGCAGCCAGTTGCAGGGGCGGCAGATGCAGGCCCACCTGAGCGGCGTTCGTCTGCCAGGTGAGGGCATCGATCGACACCAGGCCCGTCGCGGCCGCCAGCACGATCCCGAGCAGCACCGCGATCAGGCCGCCGGGCAGAGGCAGGCGCAGCTGGCCGTAGTAGGTGACAAGAATCACGGCCAGCACTGCCAGACCCACCACCGGCTGGGCATAGGTGCGCAGCAGGAACCCCAGTGCGATGTAGCCCAGGGCAATGCCGGCCAGGGTGGAGAGCAGCGCCGCCCGCGGCAGCCAGCGCCGCAGGCCCCCCACCAGCCAGGCCCCGCCCGCCTCGATCAGGCCCGAACCCAGGCAGGCCATCAGGCCCGCCTGCCACGAGAGACGCACCGCCTCGGCCTCCGGCAGCCCCTGACCCAGCGCTGCCAGCTTCACGGGCAGCATCACCAGGAACACGTAGGCGAACAGGCTGACCGTGTTGATGCCGTAAGGAAGAGCGGTGCGATCGCCACGGCCCTCGCGCTGGGCCAGGCGGAAGGCCTGCCAGGCGTAGGCCCCGTTGCCCACCACCAGGCTGAGGCCAGCCGCCGGCAGGATCACCTGAAAGATGAGGGCATCGGGGAAGCCGAGGACGCCGCGGCAGAGGCCAAGGATCAGCAGGATCTGGATCAGGTTGTCGAGGCCGAGGCCCATCAGGCCGTCGATGTCGCCGGCCACCAGCCAGCGGGGTCCGGAGCTGGCCATGGGCCAAGAGGCAGACGGTGGCTGCATGATCGCCCGGATGCAGCAACAGGACAGCTCCGGTGCCCTGCGGCGCACCGGAAGTCATCGCTCCCAGGGCAGGGCCGGCAGCTGGCCCTCAGCTGGCCACGTAGTCCTCCACGCTTTCGCTGAAGCGGCGCAGGCTGGCGAGGCCATCACGCTCGAGGTTGCGCACGCGGTCGCGGCTCATGCCGAGGATGCGGCCGATGCCGGTGAGGCTCATCGGTTCTTCCACATCGATGCCGTAACGCATCTTCAGCACATCGCGCTGCAACCCCGGCAGTTGCTCCAGCAGTGCCCGCATATCCCCCCTCAGGCATTCGCTGTCCAC
>NZ_JBSJOY010000005.1:0-369450 GCF_056633115.1 Marcopretia estuarina LEGE 06307
GAGGACGTCGAACCATCCCCGAGCCGAAGGCGCGCGCCCTACAGCAATCGTCATGGGAAGAAAAAGTGCGGAAATCCCGCCAAGCTGAGGGATACCGCAGGATCGTAACAACGAAACCCACCGCTGCGAGGAAGCCCGAAATGGGCTGACACCCTTGCCGCAGCCAGCGTTCTTAAGCAATTCTTCTGATTGCCCAGCGGCGGCGGCATGGTGCCGAACCCAGCAACCTTTTCGCTGGTCCCGTCTTCGCTTTTCCACAGCCTCGCGGCATGGAGGCGAGGATGGCAAGTCTTCCGCCACCACCCCCGCTCCCATGCCCCCGGCTTCTTCCTCCGCCGGCACTCCGCCGCGCCCCGACCCGGCCGCCAGTCCAGCTCCCCGCGCCAGCGATCCCGCCGATGTGCTTGAGCAGTCGGTGCAGGGATCCCGGCGCCTCTCCAACCTGCTGGTGGCCTCGGCCGTGAGTGCTGGAGGCGCTGGCTTCCTGCTCACCAGCCTCTCGAGCCGGCTGGGGATCGATCTGCTGCCGATCGGGCACCCCGCCAGCCTTGCCTGGGTTCCACAGGGCTTGGTGATGGGGGCCTATGGCGTGGCAGCCCTGTTGCTCTCCCTCTATCTCTGGAGCGTGATCAGCATCGACGTGGGCGCCGGTGCCAACCGCTTCGATCGCAGCAGCGGCACGGCCACGATCAGCCGCCGCGGCTTCCGCAGCCTGATCAGCTTCGAGCTGCCCCTGCGCGAGATTCAGGCCGTCAAGGTGGACGTGCGCGACGGCCTTAACCCGCGCCGTCGTCTTGCCCTGCGTGTGCTGGGGCGCCGCGACCTGCCCCTCACCCGGGTGGGCGAACCGCTGCCTCTGGCCGAGCTGGAGCAGAGCGGCGCGGAACTCGCCCGCTTCCTCAAGGTGCCTCTGGAGGGCGTATGAACACGATGGCGTTCTCGCTCACCCGCACCCTTCTGGTGAGCCTGCTGCTGTTCACACCCTTCGGCCTCAGCGCTTGCGGCAGCGATCAGAGCCAGGCCGCTCTCGGTTGCGCCTCTGCCGCCAGCCCCTGCCTGAGCGGCAAGGCCGTGGTGTCGCTCCAGACCAGCCGCGGCGATGTGGTCGTGGAGCTCAATGGCGCTGATGCCCCCCTCACCGCCGGCAATTTCGTCGACCTGGTGCGCCGCGGTACCTACAACAACACTGTCTTTCACCGAGTGGTGAACCAGCCCACACCGTTCGTGGTGCAGGGCGGTGACCCCCAGAGCGCCACCCCCGGCGTGAGTCCCGAGCTGTTCGGCACCGGCAGCTTCGTGGACCCCAGCACCGGTCAGCCCCGCTTCATTCCGCTGGAACTGGGCATGAAGGGCAAGGCCACTCCCCGCTACGGCGAGCAGCTCACCGATCCGGCGGATGCAGCGCAGCTGCGGCTCGTGCACGAGCGCGGTGCCATCGCCATGGCCCGCTCCGAGGACCCCAACTCCGCCAGTGCGCAGTTCTACGTGGCTCTGCGGCCGCTTCCCGAGCTCGACGGCCGCTACGCCGTGTTCGGCCGCGTGGTGAAGGGCATGGACGTGGTGGACCGCATCCAGCAGGGAGACAAGCTGGTGAAGGCCAGCGTGATCGAGGGCGGCACCCTGGTGAAGGGTCAGCCCTGAGGCGCCTCAGGCCGGCACCCGTTTCTCTGAGGCGGTGGTCTTGAGGTAGGCGGTGTTCACACCGGAGGCCCGCTCCAGGGCCACTTTTCCGGTGCGCACGATTTCGAGGATTCCGTAGCTCTCGAGGATCTGCTCGAGAGCCACCAGCTTGCCCGGGTCGCCCACCACCTCAAGGATCAGGGCGTTGTCGGCCACGTCCACCACGTTGGCGCGGAACACCTGCACCAGATCCAGGATGGCGGCTCGGCTCTCGGCCGGCGCCGCCACCTTGAGCAGCATCAGTTCGCGCTCCACCGCAGGAATCGTGGAGAGGTCGATCACGTTGAGCACGTTGACCAGCTTGTTGAGGTGCTTGGTCATCTGCTCGAGCGTGCGATCGTCGCCCTCCACCACCATGGTGAGGCGCGAGACGCCCCGCTGCTCGGCCGGGCCCACCGCCAGGCTCTCGATGTTGAAGCCGCGGCGGGCGAACAATCCAGAAATCCGGCTGAGGGCACCGGATTGGTCCTCCACCAGCACCGAGAGGGTGTGCTTCATTCCCGGCGGGCACAGCAGGCGATCAGCTTCCCAAATTACGCGCTGGCCTCACGGCCCTCAGGGCCGGGTGCTCAGCGGGGATCCTCGGGCCGGGGTGGCAGACGGCGAAGCCAGGCCTGCAGCAGGCGATCGACCGTGGCGGGATCTTCGTCGTGTGGGCAATGGCCCACCCCCTCCAGCTTGTGCAGTTCGAGGTCGGGCCGGAGCTTCCGCATCTCGGCGGCCACCTCGATCGGCACCAACCGATCGGCTTCCCCCCACAGCACCAGCAGCGGCCGGCGCAGGCGCTGCAGCAGCACCGCTGCGGTGGCTCCACGGGGGCGCAGCGCCATACCGATGCTCATGCCGCGTAGGGCCCAGGCGGCGGTGGGGCGACGTGCCGGACGGGCGATGAGCTGGTGCAGGGCGCTGTCGCCGATCACCGGCGAGTTGTAGGCCGACTGGATGCCCAGATCCAGCAGCGGCGTGCGGGCGATCAGGGGCACCAGCAGCTCCAGCGGCAGCAGCCGGCAGAGCCACACCACCGCCCGGCGTTGCAGCCAGCGCTGCCATGGCGCCCGCCGCGCCGGCACGGGCATCAGCAAAGTGGGATCCGGCAGCGGTGCGGCCACCACCCCCCGCACCCAGGCGGGAAAGAACACGCCGCAGCTGAGTGCCACCAGCCCTCCCAGCGAGTGCCCGATCAGCACGGCCGGCTGTTGCACCACCTGTTCAAGAAACCCCTGGGCCTGACGGGCCCAGAGCCGGTTGTCGAGGCGCATCGCCGGCTGGGCCGAGGCGCCGAAGCCGATCAGATCGAGGCCATAGACGCACCAGCCTGCGGCTGCCAGTGGGCCGGCGGTGGCCCGCCAGTGGCCGCTGCCGGCGGCGAAGCCATGCAGCAGCAGCAGTGGTGGCCCGTCCGGATCGCCCAGCACGCGCCAGTGGCAGTCGAGCCCGCGCCATCGCCACACCGCCGCGCGGCCCCAGTCGGGTCCGGCCGTTGCGACAGGCTGGCCCAGGGATGTCACCAACGGAGCGGGTTCACGCAAGACACCTCTCACTATTGCGAAGCTTCAGCAGCGCTGTGCACGGGTCAGGGGTTCTTCCGGCCGGAATCCCGGCCCTCCCGTGATCTGGGGGTGCTGCTGGCGCGCCAGCTCAGCCTGGCGGGCCCCCTGCGGGTGCTCGACCTCATGACCGGCTGCGGCATCCGGGCGTTGCGCTACGGCCAGGAGAGCCCGGCCCAGCTGGTGTGGGCCAACGACGCCGATCCCGACCGTCAGCCGCTGCTGCACGCCAACCTTGCCCCCCTGGCGGATCGCCCGGGGCTGGAGTTGCGCTGCTCCGCCCTCACCGCCCAGCAGCTGCTAGCGGGTTGCCTGCAGCGGCAGGAGCGCTTCGAGCTCGTTGATCTTGACGCCTTCGGCTGTCCCACTCCCCTGTTGCCGCTGGCGCTGGAGGCGGTGGCTTTCGGCGGTGTGCTCTACGTGGCCAGCACTGATGGCCGCTCCCCCACCGGCCACGACCGTTCTGCCGCCGTGCGCACCCTGGGGGCTGCGGCGCGGGCCCACCCGGCCAGCTGGGAGCTGGCGCTGCGCCTGCAGCTGGGGGTGATCGCCCGCACGGCCTGGGCCATGGGGCGGGGCCTGCAGCCGGTGTTCAGCTTCAGTGAGGGCCGCACGTTCCGCACGGCGGTGCGGATCCTGCGCCGGCCCTTGGCGGGCGAGGAAAGGCAGCTCGGCCTGCTGGCGCACTGCCACCACTGCGGTGAGCAGCAGGTGCAGAGCCTGCTGCGCCTGCGCCAGTGGCAGGTGTGCTGCGAGCCTGCGGCCGCGCTGGCGGTGAGTGGCCCGCTCTGGATCGGTCCGCTGCAGGATCCCGCCACGCTCACGGCGATCCGTGCTGCCACTGCGGCGGAGGATGCTTCGCTCTGCCGTGCTGCCGCCCGCCTGTTGGGCAGCCTCGCCGCCGACGCGGGCCTGCCCGCGCGCTGCTGGCCCCTGGCCGAGCTGGGCCGGCGCCTGGGGGGCGGTCCGCCGCGGTTGCAGGCACTGCTCGCAGACCTGCACAACCAGGGATGGGAGGCCTGCGCCAGTGGGGTGATGCCCGGCCAGTTCCGCACCGATGCCCCCTGGCCACTGGTGCTCGAACGGGCCGGGGCGCTAAATAGGTAGCCGTTTTCCCAATGGGCCATGGCCTCTGAAATCTTCGGCATCGCGGCGATCTTCTGGGTGCTCATCCCCGTGGGTCTGGCCGGCGGTGCCCTGCTGCTCAAGCTGCAGAAAGACTGAGCCGCCTGCGGCGCGTCGCCCCCTGCCTCAGCTTTAGGCTCAGCGCCCTATCCACCGGTGGTTCATGCAGGTTCTGGTCGTCGGCGCCACAGGAACTCTCGGCCGCCAGATCGCCCGGCACGCGCTGGAGCAGGGGCATCAGGTGCGTTGCATGGTGCGCTCCCCTCGCAAGGCCTCGTTCCTGCAGGAATGGGGCTGCGAGCTCACCCGTGGTGACCTGCTGGAACCCGACAGCCTCGCCTACGCCCTTGAGGGCCAGGAAGCGGTGATCGATGCGGCCACCGCCCGCCCCACCGACAGTGCCGGCATCTACACGATCGACTGGCAGGGAAAGCTCAATCTGGTGCGGGCCTGCGAAGCGGCCAACGTGAAGCGCTTCGTGTTCGTGTCGCTGCTGGAGGCGGCGCAGCACCGCAACGTGCCGCTGATGGATATCAAATACTGCACCGAGCAGTTGCTGGCGGCCTCCCAACTGGATTTCACGATCCTGCGCTGCGTGGCCTTCATGCAGGGGGTGATCGGTCAGTTCGCCATCCCGGTGCTCGAAAGCCAGACGGTGTGGGTGAGCGGAACGCCCACGCCGATCGCCTACATGAACACCCAGGACGTAGCCCGATTTTCGGTGGCGGCCCTGAGCCATGACGAAACGATCCGCCAGTCCTTTCCTGTGGTGGGGCCGAAGGCCTGGAACACCGGGGAAGTCACCCAGCTGTGCGAGCGCTACAGCGGGCGATCGGCTCGCGTGTTCCGTGTGCGGCCCTTCCTGATCCGTCTGATGCAGGGTCTGGCGTCGTTCTTCGAGCCCGGGGTGCAGGTGGCTGAACGGCTGGCTTTCGCCGACGTGACAGGGGGAGGCCAGAGCCTGGAGGCACCGATGGAGGAGAGCTATGCCGCCTTCGGGCTGGACCCGGCCGCTACCACCCGCCTGGAGGACTACCTCAAGGAGTATTACGACACGATCCTGCGGCGTCTGCGCGAGATGGAGGCCGATCTCGACAAGAGCGCCAAGAAGAAGCTTCCCTTCTGAGCTTCAGGCGATTGGCCGCACCTGACTGTCTGGCCGCGTCTTTCTGTCTGTCCTGTCTGTCCATGGCCGTCCATGGCTGCGGTTGGAATTGTTCCCAGGCTTTGGCCACATCGCAGACCCGGAAGCCTGGCTGGGTGATACAGCTGGGGTAAGTTCATCTGTACTATGGCAGGAGAATGGGGAAGGCCGTTTGAAGGGCTGGAGGAGCCCCAGTGGTTGAAGCAGGAAGTCCAGTGGCTGAATCAGGCGGCCCAGTGGTTGTGTGAGTGGGCCAGTGGTGGAGTGAGGCGGCGCAGTGGCTGATGGGGCGGACATTGGCTGAGGGGGCTGGTCCGCTGACGCCGGCTCCAGTTCGCCCCCTTTCACTTCCTGCTTCTTTTCCCCCAGTCGCTTCCCTGCTGCCCATCCGCTGCAAGGCTGCTCCCTGTCCACTGGGCACCTCCCCCCCAGCCTCTCCCTCGTCACTTCTCAGTTCCTGCCGCGCCTCTCCGGCGCCCCTGCTGGGTCTCTCCCCCGCTTCCTGCCTCTTTCACCCCCCGGCCCTGTTCGCCCCATGTCGATTGCTCAGATCAAGAACCTGCAGCGGCGTCTCGCCAACCTGGAGCAGGAATCGGTGCAGGAGTTGAACCGTGCCTGCGGCCATGAGCTGTGGCAGAGCCTGGGATTTGATGCCCTCGACGCGCTGGAGGATCCCGATCGGCGCTCCAGAGCGAACTACTACTACGGCCAACTGCAAACGGTGCGGGAGCTGCAACAGGTGATCGGCTGAGCGGCATGGATGCCAAGCCTCCCTATCCGCCACCGCCGTTGCGCCCGGATTTCCCGCCACCGGCCCGTCCGCCTCGCCCTCGGACGGGACCGTCGCTCTGGGCGGAAGCAATCAGGAGCAGCCGCTGCAGGCGTTCCTCCTCTGCCTGGCTCACCGGGCGCCACTGGCCGGCCGGCAGGTCGATCAGATCCAGCGGCGGCTGACCGTCCATCAGGTCGATGGCGGTGCGGATCAGCCGCAGGGTGGGCCATCCCACTGCCGCGGTCATGCGGCGCACCTGCCGATTGCGCCCCTCGCGCAGCTCCAGTTCCAGCCAGCTGGTGGGAATGGCGCGCCGCTCACGGATCGGTGGATCCCGTGGCGGCAGGCCGGGATCCGCCAGCAGCCGGGCCCGGGCGGGCAGGGTGCGCTGGCCCTGGATGGTCACCCCCGCTTGCAGGGCGGCCAGCCCGGCCGGGGTGGGCTCCCCTTCCACCTGTACCCAGTAGCGGCGCCAGTGTCCCCAGCGGGGATCGGTGAGCCGTTGCTGCAGGCGGCCCACGCTCGTGAGCAGCAGCAGTCCCTCACTGTCGGCATCCAGCCGTCCGGCGGCGTAGACCTCCCGCACCGGGATGAACTCTGCCAGGTGCACCCATGGGCTTCCCGGTTCTGCCGTGAACTGGCTGAGCACGCCGTAGGGCTTGTGGAACAGCAGGGTGGGCACGGTCGTTGCTCGTTAGCTGTTGGTGGCGGTGGTTGGGGTGGAATGGTGTGTGTCGCCCTCTGGCCTCAGGCACCAGCATGGAGCCCACCGCACGAAGGCCACAGCAGATCGGCCACAGCAGAACGGCCACAGCATGGAGTCCATTGCCATGGACCTCCGCAGGAAGGCCATGGCTTGCAGATCAAAGCTGGTAGGGGACAGTTTGGAGCCCTCTGCTTGATGACAACTGCTTGATGGCCACTGCAGGAAGGCGACAGCTTGATGGAGACAGCTTCCAGTCCTCAGCTCCAAGGCTTGCGGGCAGCAGACGGAAGCTCAAAGCCGGTAGGCAGTGCCTCACAGGCTCCTGAGCTGGCTTGAACCAGCTGGCTGATGCCGCCAGGCAAGCCATGGCACTGGCCCCCATCTGGCGCAACCTGCCGGAGTTCATTTCTGGTTTCGGAACTCAATCAGATCGGGCCCGCGAGCCAAACCCTGACCGGGCCCCGGCGGCTGTGATCCACCCAGAGGAGCCCAGTCCCATGTGGCTCCACCCCGTTCAGCCAGCCTTCCGATGCGGAACCAGCCCAGCCATTGGCCTGAGGCAGATCCAGGCAGCAAGCTGGATTGCGCAGGCAGGCTCATCGCCACTCAGCTGGCGCTGCGGCGTGCGCGCCAAAGGTTCACTGCGCCGATGGAAATCAGCAGCAAGCCCAGATCGAGGGACAGGGAAGGAACGATCAAGGCTTGGCCCCGGAGCGATCGCAGACCCTAGGGGTTGGGGGGCGACAGCGTTGTGGTGGCAGGTCGGCGGGGTTTCGGCCTGCGTGCCACTGAGGTTTGGGTCTGATGCTGCTGGGGGTAGGGCCTGTTGCCGGTGTGGCTTGCTCGGGGCGTCACTGGGCCAGTGGTCCGCTGGCTCGGGGGCACTGCTCAGCTGGCGCAGGGCGGGCACTCTGCTGGCTCAGGCGTGATGCTCAGCTTGTGGTTCAGGAGTTGCGCTGCTTACCGGTGTGGAGAGGGGCCGGCCTGGAGGGGGGGGGGAGAGGCGCCAATTTAAGCTGTGCCTTCTCCTACAGATTGAGCACCCGCTCCGCATGATCGAAACCTCGGGCGTGATCGAGAAGGAACAGGGCAATGGTTTCTACCTGGTGACCCTCGATCAGCCCGCTGGCCACCAGTGCCTGTGCCGTGCTGCAGGCAAGCTCACCAAGTTCCGCATCAAGCTGCTGGCCGGTGACAAGGTGCTGGTCGAGATCAGCCCTTATGACCTCACCCGTGGCCGCATCACCTACCGGGAACGCAACGCCGGTGCCACGGGCCCGCGCCCGGGTGGCAACCGTCCGGGCGGCCCGCGCCGCCGCTGAAACCCCTGCGCTGACACGCCACCCTGCGTGCCCACCGCTTCAGGCGCGCTGACGGGTGTGCAGGAAGCCGGGCAGCTGGGGCCCGCGCAGCCGGATCACCTCGCCGGCTTCATCGCGCAGGGCCTCCAGTGGCAACCCAGGCGCGCGTCCACCCGCCGCGGCCCCGGGCTCCTCCGGCATGGGCTTCGGCTGGATCAGATAGGGCTCTGCCACCGACCAGGTGCGCGCATAACTGACCAGCAAAGGGTCGGCGGGCGCATACACATAGGAGGGGTGCCTTGGGATCGTTTCCTGTTCCGCCCGCTGGCCATCGACGCGGACGGCCCGCGTAATCGCCTGCACGAAGCGGCTGCGGGTGACCACGGTGGTCAGGTAGGCCACCACCCGCACGCGAGGGGCATCGAAACCTTCGGCGCACATGTCGATGCTCACCAGCCAGTCGGCGCCACCGGCGCGAAAGTCCGCCAGCCGCTGGGCCGCCTCCGGATCCTGCGAATGCACCAGCAGCACCTGGTCGCCCTGTTCCTCCAGCAGTCCGGAGAGGCCGCGGGCATGGGCGATGTCGCGGGCGATCACCAGGCCGCCGGCCTCGGGATGGTCGGTGTTGCGAAGTGTTTCGAGCTTGCGCCTCGCCTGAAGCAGCACCCGCAGGGCAATGCTGCTGGGATCCCCCAGGCGGATCGCCCGACGCAGGTTGCGGGCGCGCCAGCTCTCCCGGTGCTCGGCGGAAAGGGGCGAACGCTCCAGTTCAGTTGCCGCCAGCGCCCCATCGGCGCTGGCCTGGCCGTGGTCGACCCAACCGTCCTGGAAGCGGAACTCCAGCGGCCGCACGTCCCCCTGATCAATCAACTGGCGCGGTTCCACGCTCAGGTCGGGGGCGATCTCCTCGACGATCACGCCCTCCTGCCGCCGGGCGATGCGGCGGGAGGCGCTGAAACCGAGGTTGTCGGCGCGGAACGGAGTGCCGCTCAGCCCTAGGCGCATCACGCAGTTCCGGCTGAGGCGGCCGAAGGCATGGCTCCAGGCGGTGGCTTCCGGATCGTCGGGATCGAGGCCGAGGTGGTGCACCTCATCGGCGATCGCCAGCACCTTGCCGGCCTGAAGGCCCGCCAGCTCGCGCTCCAATTGCAGCCGGTGCCGGGCCGCGCTCTGGTAGCTGATCAGCAGCCCCTGGCCGGGGACCATCCCACTCCAGCCGCTACTGCCACTGCCTTCGCCTGCAGCGCTCGATTCGAGATCGAGCTCCCCCAGCTCCAGGCCCAGGCGTGCGGCGGAGGAGCGCCATTGGCTGGCGATCGACTGGCGATGGCAGAACACCAGGAAATGGCTCAGCCGCCCTTCCGCCAGCAGGCGCTGGAACCCCAGCAGCGCCCCCAGGGTCTTGCCGGCTCCGGGCCCGGCATGCACCAGCACGTCTTCGCCCTGCGGCCCGGCGCGCACCAGCCGCCGCCGCATCAGGTCGATCAGCTGGCGTTGCCACTGGCGCGGCCTGAGCCCGCCGCCGGTGGCCGGGCCGGACGCCGCTTCCGCTGCCGCTCCGGATGCGGCTGTGGCGGTGCCTGGGGCACGCCTGCCAAGATCGAAGGAGGGTGCGGCCACGGTTCCCTGCGGTGGCGCCATTGTGCCGCCCCTCGCTGTGGCTGCCTGAGCGGAAAGAATGGGGGTTTGTTCCCAGGGTTTTTCCCGCTTCCGCCCCTACGTTCAGGCCATCCCCCCAGGACCTGCAGCCCCCGCTGTTCTCCGCGCCGTTGAGGCCCCGATGAGAGAGTTCCCCGAGTCCGGTCTGCCGGAACCCCTCCTCCGTGAGCACCTTGAGGGTTGTTTCCAGCAGGAGTGCGACATCGACCCCGTGATCCTGCGGGTCCGTCTGCTGCGCCATCTCGGCTCGGTGGTGCAGGCCCGCTGCCTGGAACAGGAATTGCTGCCGTTGTTCTGATGCCCTTCCCCTCCACTCCGGCACTGCTGGCCGTCACTGGTGCCTCCGGCAAGACCGGCTGGCGGGTTGTACAGGAAGCGCGCCGCCGTGGTTATTCGGTGCGGGCGATCCTGCGGCCGGGCTCGAACGTCCCTGAAGGACTGGAAGGGGCGGAGCTGATCCGGCTGGAACTGTCCGACCAGAGCGCCCTGCAGCAGGCACTCGCCGGCGTGGAGGCGCTGGTGATCGCCACCGGCGCGCGCCCGTCGATCGACCTGACCGGTCCCCTGCAGGTGGATGCGCTGGCGATCCGCAGCCAGATCGCCGCCTGCCGTGCCGCCGGGGTCAAGCGCGTGGTGCTGGTGAGCTCGCTCTGCAGCGGCCGGCTGTTTCACCCGCTCAACCTGTTCGGCCTGATCCTGATCTGGAAGCGCGTCGGCGAGCGCTGGCTGGAGAGCAGCGGCCTGGATTGGACCGTGATCCGCCCCGGTGGGCTGCGCGAAAGCGAGGAGGGTCTCGAGAGCGAAGGGCTGCGTTTCAGCGGTCCGGATCAGCAGGAGAGCAACAGCATTCCCCGCCGCCTCGTGGCGCGCGTCTGCCTCGATGCCGTCGAAGCGCCCGCCTCCATCGGTCGTCTCATCGAAATCACCAGCAGCCAGGACCTGCCGCCCAGCTCCCTGGCCCAGTGGCTGGAGGGGGCGGCCGGCGCCAGCCCCGCGCGCGCCTGATCGCCCCGTTGACGTTGACTGCTGCGGCTTTGCTGGATCACCTGGGCGTGCCGCCCTTCCAGCCCCGGGCGCCCTGGTGGGGCGCCGATCTCCAGACCCTGCGCGACACGCTGCGTCCAGAGCGCTTACCGGCGGAGTCGGCCCAGGCGGTGCCGCTGGCGCTGCCCGGAGGCGAAGCCCTGCTCGGCTGCCTTGATGCCCCCGCTGCTGGCCCCGACGGTTCCGCCGCCAGCCCCCACGCCCTCGTGCTGCTGCTGCATGGGCTGGGCGGCTCCAGCCGCAGCATCGGCCTGCTGCGGCTGGCGCATGTCCTGCGGCAGGCGGGGTTTGCCGTGCTGCGGCTGAACCTGCGCGGCGCGGGAGCGGGCCGGAGCCTGGCGCGGGGTACCTACGCCGCCCGCTGCAACCGCGATCTGATCCCGGCGCTGCGGCAGGCCCGCAGCCTCGCCGCCGGCCGCCCTCTGCTGGGGGTGGGGCTGTCGCTCGGCGGCACCGTGCTGCTCAATGGCCTGCTCGACGCCTCCGCCCCGGGATTGCTGGACGGCCTGGTGGTCGTGAGTTCCCCGATCGATCTGGCCAGCAGTTCGGCCGCCATCGGTCGGCCCCGCAACCGCCTGTACGAGCGCTGGCTGCTGCAGCGCCTGCGCCAGCAGACCCTGGCCGATCCCGGTGGCCTGCAGGACGGGCAGCGCAGCCAGCTGCAGGCGGTGGAGTCGATCCGCGCCTTCGACGCCCTGATCACCGCGCCGCGCTGGGGATTCGAGTCGGTGGAGGCCTACTACGCGGGCGCCAGTCCGCTCTGGCTGCTGCAGGGCTGCCTGGCGGGAGAACCTCCAGCGCGGCCTTTGCCCCCTCTGCTGCTGGTGCATGCCCTCGACGATCCATGGGTGCCCGCTGCCCCCGCGGTGGCGTTGCAGGAGCGGCTCACGCCGGCCTCACCGCTGCAGATCGTGCTCAGTCAGGCGGGCGGCCACAACGGCTTCCACGGCCCGGGGGGCAGCTGGTCGGATCTGCTGGTGACGCGCTGGCTGCTGGATCAGGTGCAGGGGAGCCCCTGAACGCCGGTGGCGGTGGGGGCGAACGGCGTGCGGCGAATCACCCAGTCGTCGATGGGACGGCCGGCGATCAGGTGGTCGTCCACGATCCGCTCGATCCGCTCCGGCGTCACACCGCCGTACCAGAGGCCTTCCGGCCAGATCAGCAGGATCGGCCCGCCTTCGCACACGCGCAGGCAGTCGGCTTTGGAGCGCAGCACCACTCCCTGGGGGCGCCCCGGGTCCTCCAGGCCGCGCTCGCGCAGCAGGCGCTTGAGCAGGGCCCAACTGGCGGCTCCCACCGCTGGATCACCGCACAGGGCCTTGGTGGGGGTGGCGCAGAGCAGCAGGTGGCGCTCGACGCCGGCTGACGCCGGCAGGATGCCGCTGCTCATGCGGTCAGCAGAGTGCGGCCGGTGGCCGCGGCGGCCTCCCGCACGGCCTGGCGCGCCCAGGAATCAACGGCAAGCACGTCAGCGAGCGAGGGGGCGGCGCTGAGGTCGGCCCGGTGGCGGTCGCAGACCTGTTCGATCAGTTTCGGAATGTCGAGGAAGTGCACCCGTTCCTCCAGGAACAGGGCCACCGCCTGCTCGTTGGCGGCATTCATCACCGCCGGCATCGTGCCGCCGGCGCGGCCGGCCGCGTAGGCCAGGGCCATGCACGGATACTTGGCGCCGTCGGGGGCGCGGAAGCTGAGCGTGCCCACCTCGGTGAGATCGAGGCGGCGCCAGGGGGTTTCCAGCCGCTCCGGCCAGCTGAGGCAGTAGAGAATCGGCAGCTTCATGTCGGGCCAGCCCAGCTGCGCCAGCACCGACGAATCCACCAGCTCCACCATCGAGTGGATGATGCTCTGGGGATGGATCACGATCTCGATGTGGTCGAAATCGAGGCCGAAGAGGTAGTGGGCTTCGATCACCTCCAGCCCCTTGTTCATCAAGGTGGCGGAATCCACCGTGATCTTCCGCCCCATGCTCCAGTTGGGGTGGCTGGTGGCATCGGCCACGGTGGCCTTGGCCAGATCGGCGGCCGGCCAGTCGCGGAAGGCACCGCCCGAGGCGGTGAGCTGGAGGCGGCGCAGCCCCGGGGTGGGAACGCCGGTGGAGAGGCGGGCGGTGTCGGCCCAGGGGGTGCCCTGCAGGCACTGGAAGATGGCGGAATGCTCCGAATCGGCCGGCAGCAGGCGACTGCCGCTGCGCTTCAGCGCTGGCAGCACGACCGGCCCTGCGGCGATCAGGGTTTCCTTGTTGGCAAGGGCCAGATCCTTGCCTGCCTCCACCGCCGCCAGGGTCGGCAGCAGCCCGGCGCAGCCCACGATGCCGGTCACCACCAGATCGGCGCTGGCCCAGGCGGCAACGGCGCAGAGCCCTTCGTTGCCGCCCAGCAGCTCAGGGCGCCGCAGCGGTTGCCGCTCCTTCGGCAGGGCATCGAGCCGTGCGCTCAGCTCAGCCAGCAGCTCCCCCTCGGCCAACGCCACCACTTCGGGGCTGTGGCGCACGATCTGCTCCACCAGCAAGGGCAGGTTGCGTCCGGCGGTGAGCCCCACCACCTTGAAGCGATCGGGGAATTCCTCGGCCAGCTCGAGGGTCTGGGTGCCGATCGAGCCGGTGGAGCCCAGCACGCTGATCGCTTTCATCAGAACGGCCCGACGCTGCAGGGCGCCAGTCTCCCATTGCCAGCTGCAGGGCAGACGGCCTGGGTCTGCAGCGCGTCACACTGAACGCACTTGCCGCGGTGTTCCGTGCTCTGGCTCAAGCGCTGGAACTTCATCGAGCGGGCCCGCCTGGAGCGGGAGCTCTGGGACGCCTTCGAGCGCCAGGAGGACATCGAGGCGCTGGTGGCCGCCTGCCCGGCCGACGACCCCTTCCGTCAGGAGGTGTGGCAGACCACCCTGGGGCGGATCCGCAAGATCGAGAAGCTGATGGTGGGCAAAGGGCCCACACCGCCAGCTGATTCCTGAGCCGCTCCAGCTGACCATGGAGCCGGGCCAGCCGATCCCAAGCGGGCCCATTTCAAGCCTGCCGATTCCGATGCCGTAGGCGTTCGGGGCCGCTTACTTCCGGATCCACTCGGTGAGGCCGGTAGGGCGGTCGATCAGCTCGATGCCGGCACGGCGCAACTGGTCGCGCAGGCCGTCGGCGGTGGCGTAATCCTTGCTGGCCTTGGCCAGCCGGCGGGCCTCGATCACCGCCTGGATTTCGGTTTCGCTGGGTCCGTCCGCGCCGGGTGCTGTCGCCCCTGCGGCGGGCCGCTCCGCCACCAGACCCAGCACAGTGCTGAGCTCCTGCAGCAGCAGCCAACGCTCTCGCAGGTCGTCCGGGGCGGCGGCGGCATCCCCCCGCTCCAGCCGATTGGCGAGCGAGCGCAGGGGCCGCGCCAGCTCGAACAGCACCGCCAGGGCGGCGGACGTGTTCAGGTCGTCGTCCATCGCGTCGATGAAGCGCTGGCGGGCCTCTCCCAGCGGAGCGGCAGGGTCGGCGTCGGCTTGGGGGGCCATCCCCGTGGCAGCGGTTGCCGGGGCGGCGGCAGCCCAGCCGAGCGAGGCAGCGTGCTGATCCCCCACCAGCAGGGCCGCATTGAGCCCCTTCCAGCCGGTGGCCGCCGCTTCCAGCGCTGCGGCAGTGAAATCGAGCGGCTTGCGGTAGTGGGCCTGCAGCACGAACAGGCGCAGGGTCATCGGTGTGGTGCCGCCGTCCAGCAGGGCCCGGATCGTGGTGAAGTTGCCGAGCGACTTGCTCATCTTCTCGCCGCCCACGTTCACCATGCCGTTGTGCAGCCAGAAGCGCGCCAGCGCCTGGCCGGTGGCCACTTCCGACTGGGCAATTTCGTTTTCGTGGTGGGGAAAGATCAGATCGGCTCCGCCCAGATGGATGTCGATCGTGTCGCCCAGCTCCTGGCGCACCATCGCGGAGCATTCGATGTGCCAGCCGGGCCGCCCCGGCCCCCAGGGGGAAGGGAAGCTGGGCTCCTCCGGCTTGGCTCCTTTCCAGAGGGCGAAGTCAAAGGGGTGCTGCTTGCGGGCCTCTTCCGCTTCGCCCATGCGGCCGCTGGCCCCCTCCTGCTGCTCGTCGAGGCTGCGGCCGCTGAGCTTGCCGTAGTCGGCCTTCTTCAGCACCGAGAAATACACGTCGCCATCGGCGGAATAGGCCGCGCCGCTGGCCTCCAGCTCCGCGATCATCCGGCGGATGCCGTCAAGGCAGCGGGTGGCCCGGGGCAGACGGTCGGGCGGCAGGATCCCCAGGGCGGCCATGTCCGTCTGAAACTCGCGGATGTTGCGCTCGCTCACCGCCTCCATCGAGCTGCCTTCGGCGGCGGCGCGGGCCAGGATCTTGTCGTCGATGTCGGTCACGTTCTGCACGAAGGTGACCGCATAACCCCGCCACTGCAGATAGCGGCGCAGCACATCCCAGGCGATATAGCTGCGGGCGTGCCCCAGGTGGCAGAGGTCGTAGACCGTGACTCCGCAGCAGTAGATCGACACCTGACCCGGCACCAGGGGCTCGAAGGCCTCGAGGCGGCGGGTGAGGGTGTTGGTGAGCCGCAGGGTCAAGAGGCATGCCGGCCCGGGGCCGGAGGAGAAAGGCAGTGGTTGGCCAGGGGCCGTGTGCGCGAACCTAGGCCGCCGACTGTGTGGAGCTGTTCGCCCCGCCCTCGCCTACTTCGCTTCCATCCAGTTCGGACCCCAGCCGGTGTCCACCACCAGGGGCACGCTCAGTTGAATCGCCTGCTCCATCGTGGCCTTCACGGTGGCGACCACCTGCTCGCGTGCGTCAGGGGCCGCTTCGAGCACCAGTTCGTCATGCACCTGCAACAGCAGCCGGGCCGGCAGTGCCAGCTGCTCCAAGGTGCGCTGCAGCGTCACCATCGCCAGCTTGATGATGTCGGCGCTGGAGCCCTGGATCGGCGCATTGGCCGCGGCTCGCAACTGCTGGGCCTCCATGCCGCCCCGCCGCGCCACCTCCAGATCGATCTCGAAGGGATCCTTGCCCAGCAAGCGGCCCAGCCCATTGCGATCGAACGGGAAGGGCCGCCGCCGTCCCAGGATCGTTTCCACGTATCCCTGGCTGAGGGCGAGCCGCTCCTGAAGCTCCAGGAAAGCGAACACCTTCGGATAGCGCTGCTTGTACTTGCCGAGAAACTCCTTGGCCTGGCTGGGGCTGAGTTCGGTCTCCCGGGCCAGCCGCTGGGAACCCATGCCGTAGATCACGCCGAAGTTGATCGTCTTGCCCAGTCGCCGCTCTGCGGCACTCACCTCGGTGGTGTCCAGCAACAAGCGGGCGGTGAGGGCATGCACGTCATCGCCGTTGCGGAAGGCCTCCACCAGCACCTCCTCACCGGAGAGGTGGGTGAGGATGCGCAGCTCGATCTGGGAGTAATCGGCGCTGATCAAGTGCCAGCCCTCCTGGGGCAGGAAGGCCTTGCGGATCCGTCGGCTGTATTCGGTGCGGATCGGGATGTTCTGCAGGTTGGGGTTGCTGCTCGACAGGCGGCCGGTGGCGGTTACCGCCTGGTTGAAATCGGTGTGCACACGGCCCGTTTCCGCCTCCACCAACAGGGGCAGGGCATCCACGTAGGTGCTCTTGAGCTTGCTGAGGGTGCGGTGCTCCAGCACCAGCGGCACCACCGCATGGTCGTCTTCGAGCTTCTCGAGCACGGCGGCATCGGTGCTCCAGCCGGTCTTGGTCTTTCGGGACTTTTTCCGGTCGAGTCCGAGCGTGTCGAACAGCAGTTCCCCCAGTTGCTTGGGGGAGGCCAGGTTGAAATCAACGCCGGCCACCGCCTTGGCCTCACCATCGAGGCGGTGCAACTGCTCGCCCAGCTCCGCGCTGAGTTCGGCCAGGTAGGCGGTGTCGATGCGGATGCCGGTGGCCTCCATCTGGGCCAGCACAGGTTCCAGCGGCAGCTCCACCTGGGCGAGCAGGGGCAGGAGCCGGGGGCCCATGGTCTCCAGCTGCTCCCGCAACAGCCGGCCCAGGCGCCAGGTGAGGTGCACGTCCATGCCGCAATAGAGCGCGGCTGCGGCGATCGGCACCGAGGCGAAGGTCTGCCCCTTCGCCACCAGGTCGGTGTAGCCGGTGGGGCTGAAGCCGAACTCCCGCAGGGCCATGGCCTCCAGGCCATGTTTGGCGTTGGCGTCGCGCAGGTAATCGGCCAGCAGGGTGTCCATCACCACGCCGCCCAGCTCCAGCCCGTGGCGCATCAGCACCAGCCGGTCGTACTTGGCGTTCTGCAGGGCCTTGGGATGGGCCGTGCTGGCCAGCCAGGGAGCCAGCGCGGTGAGCACCGCCGCCAGCGGCAGCTGGGCAGGGGCGTCGGTCGCTGGTTCCGCTGCCGTGAGCAGATCGGCGGCGGGTTCGGCCACTGCGGGTTGGTGTCCGATCGGGATGTAGGCCAGATCGGCAGGCCCGTCTCCCCAGCACAGCCCCACCCCAACGAGCTCCGCCTGAAAGGGGTTGAGTGCGGTGGTTTCGGTGTCGAGCGCGATCGGTGCCGTTGGATCTGTGGCTGCCAGAAGCCGCTCCACCAGGGCCGCCAGCGCGCTGGTGGTGGCGATCAGCTGGGGCTCCAGCACCGGCAAGAGGGAGCCAGCGAGAGATTCAGGCCCCCCGGCGCCGGCAGGCGGGTGGTCGCCTGAAGCCGAGCTGCTGCTCCGTGGCTCCTGGCCGTGGCCGCCTCTTTCCGCTGGTTCACCGGCGAATGCTGAGGGGGTGGCCGCGGCGGGTTCTGCGCTGGCCGTTCCGCTGGCTTTGCTGCTGGGTGTTGTGGTCTGAGCCTTCGCGCGGCCGCTGGCTGCAGCTCCGGAGAACACCCGTTCGAAGGCCTCCAGCTGGCGGGCCAGGCTGTGCAGCTCCAGCTCTTCGAGCCGCTGGGCCAGGGCGTCCCGGTCGAGGGACCCGAGGGCCAGGCGTGGTTCGCTCGGCAGCGGGATGTCCACGAGGATCTCGGCCAGCATGCGCGAGCGGAAAGCGTTGTCCCGGTCGGCCTCCAGCTTGGCTCTGAGCGCTCCCTTCTGCTGGTCGAGGGCGGCATAGATGCCATCGAGGGTGTTATGGGCCTGCAGCAACACGATGGCTGTCTTGGGGCCCACACCCTTGACGCCGGGGATGTTGTCGCTGGCGTCGCCGGTGAGCGCTTTGAGATCCACCACCTCCTCCGGCGTCACCCCGAGCTTGCTGATCACCCCCTCCCGGCGGATCACCTGCGGGCCGGCGTTGCGGGCGTAAGGTCCTCCCCCCATGTAAAGGATGGCGATGTCCCGCTCGTCATCCACCAGCTGAAACAGATCGCGATCGCCACTCAGGATCCTCACCCGCCAGCCGTCGTTTGCGGCCCGGTTGGCGAGGGTGCCGAGGACATCATCGGCTTCGTAGCCGGGCGCCATACACAGCGGCAGATCCATGGCGCCGGCAAGGATCTCCTGCAGGTTGGCCAGGTCGGTGAAGAAGTGCTCGGGCGCTTCGTCGCGGTGTGCCTTGTAGGCGGCGTCTGCGTTGTGGCGGAAGGTGGGCTCAGCGGTGTCGAAGGCGATCACAACGCCCTGGGGGGTGAGGCCCTTCACGTTGTCGAGCAGAGCCTTGAGAAAGCCATAGGTGACGCTGGTGGGCACACCATCGCGGGTGGCCAGGCCCCCTTCACCGCCTTTGGCGAAGGCATAGAAGCTGCGGAAGGCCAGCGAGTGGCCGTCCACGAGCAGCAGCAGGGGCCGCTGCTCCCCCACCGACCGGTGATCGGCCGGAGCGTTGGGGGCTGGGCCGGCCCCAGGCAAACCATTCTCTGGTGAACCACTCCCAGGCAAACCTGCTTCAGCCGGACCACTCTCAGCCGAATTCTTCGTTGCCTTGGCCACGTCCTGCCCCACCCTCAGCTGCGCCTCAGCCTGCCATCTGGAACCACCACAGGGCGGCCTGCCGGACCCGATCCTCCCAATCGCCCACCGCTTGCGGTGACCCGTCGTCTGCACGTGCGATGCATCCAGGAGTGATGCTTCGTCGGGCGCTTTAGATTTCCGCCAGCCCCCGGGGCTGTGGCCCACGGCCGTCTCCTGCGGAGCCACCGGTCGCTTCCCGCACGCGCACGCCATGGACTCCCAATCCCAACGCCAACCCCGCCGCTACACCATTCATCTGCTGCTGCTCGGCGGTCACCAGCAGATCATCCATTTCGCCACGCTCGACGCGTTCCAGCAGTGGTACGGCGGCGTGCTCAACGGCAGCAACGGCGATGCCTTCGTGAATGTGCCGATCAACGACCTTGAAGGGGAATACCTGGTGCTGCGTCCCAGCTCTGTGGTGGGGATCCGCATCGTGCCGGAATTCGCTTCCCGATGATCCCCATGGTTGCAGCGCGTCCCAGCCCGCCTGAACAGGCCCGGGGCCTCCCGCACCGGAGGTCTGCAGTCGCCACCGCGCTCACGCCGCGCAGAGCCACTGTGATCACGCCGCCCAAGGCCATCGCTCTCCTTCTGTCCGGGGCCGCTTGAGCAGGCTGGAGCTGATCTGGGGTGAGGCCTTCTTCGCCGGGGCGATGGCCCAGTTGCTGGCCCAGCTCAGCCGTTTGCCGGCGGTGGTGCTGCTGCTGGCGGTGGGCCTGGTGATCGGCAGGGCCGGCTTCGACCTGGTGGACACCGAGGCGCTGGGGCCGGTGCTGGAGCCACTGGTCAGCCTGTTGGTGGGCCTGATCCTGTTCGATGGCGGCCTCAATCTGAGGCTGGCGGGCCGCGACCTGCAGCGCACCGTTGTGCAGGTGGTGCTGGTGCGGGCCGTGCTGGGCTTCCTGGCGGCGGTGCTGCTGGCCCACCTGCTGGCCGGTCTGTCCTGGCCGCTGGCTCTGGTGTTCGGGGCGATCGCGCTCGCCACCGGCCCCACCGTGGTCACACCGATGGTGCAGCAGATGCGCCTGTTGCCCTCGCTCGCCAATGTGCTCGAAGCCGAAGGGCTCGCGCTCGAACCGCTGGGCGCCGTGCTGGCGCTGCTGCTGCTGCAGCTCGCCATCGGTGATCTCGGCAGCTGGCAGGAGGTGGCCAGTCGGCTGGTGCTGCGGCTGGGTGGCGGTGTGCTGATCGGCAGCCTGGCGGGGTGGCTGCTCTCTGAGCTGCTGCGCCGTCTGCTGCAAGGCTCCGAGGTGCTCGATGCCCTGGCGCTGCAGCTCAGCCTCGGCGTGCTGTTCCTGCTGGTGGGAGGCTGCGAAACCCTGTTGCCCGAATCCGGATTACCGGCTGCCGTGAGTGCCGGGGTGGTGGTGGGGCTGAGGCTCGAGGGTGGGGCCAGTCAGCTCGATGAGCTGATCCGGCAACTCGCCTTGCTGGCCATCACCGTGCTGTTCCCGCTGCTGGCCGCCGATCTGTCCTGGTCGGAGTTGAGCCCGCTGGGGCTGGGTGGCGTGGCCTGCGTGCTGGTGCTGATGCTCTGCCGCTGGCCGGTGATCCAGGTGGCTGGCCTGGGGTTGCCCGGGCTCGGCTGGCGCGAAAAGCTCATGCTCAGCTGGATCGCCCCGCGCGGCATCGTCACCGCCGCCGTGGCCAGCCTGTTCGCCCTCCGGCTCGACGAAGCCGGAGTGCCGGGCGGCGGCGCTCTCAAGGGCCTCGTGTTCCTCACGATCCTCCTCACGGTGGGGATTCAGGGGTTCACCGCCGCAGCCCTGGCCCGGCGGCTGGGCCTGGTGGAGCCGGCAGGTGATCGGGTGGCTGATTCTGATGAAGCGTTGGCTGAGTAGCCGCTGAGCCGGGTGGAGCCGGAGGCTGAGGGCGCTGGCTGGCCCCTCGGTCTGAGCGGGCCTGGTCGTGAGCGCCGCTGCTGGCCAATTTCAGAGGCTGCGCTGCAGTCGAGCGACGGCCTCGCCGCCGGGCTGGAGCAGCAGCAGGGTGGCCACGAGATCGGGGCCCTGAAGGCTGCCGAGCAGGGCTGCCCGCAGGCTCTTCATCACCACGCCCTTCTTCACGCTGGCTGTCTTGGCGGCCTCCCCCAGCAGGGTCTTGGCCTGATCGGCATCAAGTGCTTGGTGGGCCAGCTGGGCGGGATCCGCAGGCTCCAGTGCCTGCAGCACTGCCGCCAGGGCCGCCCTGGCCCCTTCGCTCTCGATCTGCTGGCGGGCTTCGTCGTTGAGGCTGGGACGCTCGAAGAAGGGCCGGGCCTGCTCGACGCCGTCCTGCAGCGTGACCAGGGAGGGGCCCAGCAAGGCGGCTAGCTCCAGCTCCCAGCCGGCCTCCCCTGAGGGGGCGCTCCACCCCTGGGCCCGCCAGCGCGGCGCCAGCATAGCCAGCAGCTGCTCGGCCGGCAGGCCATGCAGCACCTGGGCGTTCAGCCAGTTGAGCTTGTCCCAGTCGAAGCGGGCGCCGGCGCGATTGACCCGCTCGAAGCCGAAGACCGGTGCCGCCTCGGCCAGGCTGAAGCGCTCCCCCATGCCCTCCGGCGGCGACCAGCCGAGCAGGGTCATGTAGTTGGCCAGCGCATCGGCGGTGTAGCCCAGCTCTCGGAACTCGCTCAGCGACGTGACCCCATCGCGCTTCGAGAGCTTGCGGCCTTCGCCGTTGAGGATCAGGGGCGTGTGGGCAAACTCCGGCGCGGCCAGGCCCAGCGCGTCGTAGAGCAGCAACTGCTTGGCGGTGTTGGCGATGTGGTCTTCGCCGCGGATCACGTGGCTGATCGCCATGGCGGCGTCGTCGACGACCACCACCAGGTTGTAGAGGGGGTCGCCGATGGCATCAGCCGGGGCGCGCCGGGCGATCACCATGTCGCCGCCCAGGTCGCTGCCGCTCCAGCGCATCTCGCCGCGCACCAGATCGTTCCAGACGATCGTGGCGCCGTCATCGATGCGGAAACGGACCACCGCTTCACGCCCTTCGGCGATGAAGGCCTGCTCCTGCTCCGGGCTGAGGTTGCGGTGGCGGTTGTCGTAGCGGGGGGCCTCCTTGGCGGCGGCCTGAGCCTCCCGCATCTCCGCCAGCTCCGCCTCGCTGGCGTAGCAGCGGTAGGCGTGCCCACTGGCGAGTAGCTGCTGGATCGCGGCGCGATGCGCCTCGATGCGCTCGCTCTGGATCACCGGCTCCTCGTCCCAGTCCAGGCCCAGCCAGCGCAGGCCGTCGAGGATGTTGGCGGTGTATTCGGGCCTGGAGCGCTCGCGATCGGTGTCCTCGATGCGGAGCAGGAAGGCACCGCCGAGGTGGCGCGCGAAGAGCCAGTTGAACACCGCCGTGCGGGCTGTGCCGATGTGAAGCGTGCCGGTAGGGCTGGGAGCGAGACGAACCCTCACCGTCAATGCGTTCACTCCTGGTGGATGGGATGAATTGAAAACGGGACTGACGGGGCTCGAACCCGCAACTTCCGCCGTGACAGGGCGGTGCTCTAACCGATTGAACTACAGTCCCAGTTCATCCGTACTGGTGGCTCGGCTGGGCCGGGCTCCCGTGCGGGGTGCGCTGTCGCGTCGGCGACCTCGGCAGTATCAGTTGCCGCCGGTCCCGTCGTCAACCAGCCGATGCGATGGCAGGCGCCAGACGGTGCAACTCTGCAACCATCGCGCTGATGGAGGCAGGGTTGGCGGGCTTCTGGCCGGTGCTCAGCAGCTCCCGCCCCAGCACTGAGCAGCCGAGATGGGCGAACTGCAGGCGCATGGCGCTCAGCACCTTCTGACCGCCACCGCCGCTGTGGGTGGCCAGAGCCACAGGAAGGCCGTTGAACAGCTCGCGAAAATCATCGCTGCTGCGTGACAGCCAGGCGAGGGCGTTGTTGAGCGTGGGCGGCAGGGAGCCGTTGTATTCGGGCGCGCACACCCACAGCCGCCCCAGGGAGCGCAGCTGGTGGGCCAGCGCATCTACCCCAGGGTGGGCGCCGCCGCCGGCCACCTCGGCCGCTGGGCTGTAGAGCGGCAGGCCGAGATCGACCAGATCCATCACATGAAAAGAGTGGCCCTGAAGCTCTGCTTCCTGGGCCACACGTGTAGCGAGAGTGAGATTGTGGCCATTGCTGGCCGCAAGAATCAGCATGGCCGGCGGCTTGAAGCAATCAGCGGCGAACGAAAAAGATCCGCGCGCTCAGGGGCGAAAGCCAGCAGGTTCAATGAGACGGACCTGGTTGCCACGGGCGGTGAATTCCCGACCTTGGTCGCTCTGAACCACCACACGGCCTCCGGATTTGACCCGGATCACCCGAGCCCGTACCCAGCCCAGTGCGGCCGACTCAAGAACCTTGACCACATCACCGGGTTGTAGATCCAACTCCATGTCCGGAACCAGAAAAGTGCAGGAAGGGTCATCGAGCGCGCCGTGGAGGACTTGAACCCCCGACATCAGGTTTTGGAGACCTGCGTTCTACCAACTGAACTAACGGCGCAAGGCGATGACCCTCAGAAGGTGCCGCAGGGCGACACCTGGATAGACGATGGGAATCGCGGGATCAGCGGTCGAAGCGTTGCTTGACCCTGGTGGCCTTGCCCACCCGATCGCGCAGGTAGAAGAGCTTGGCACGACGCACCTTACCCCGGCGTTCCACCTTGATCGTGGCCACCTGAGGGCTGTGCAGCATGAACACACGCTCCACGCCGATGCCCTGGAAGATCCGGCGCACGGTGATGGTTTCGTTGAGGCCGCCGTGGCGCTTGGCGATCACCACACCCTCGTAGGGCTGGATGCGCTCCTTGTTGCCCTCGCTGATGCGCACGCCCACACGGACGGTGTCGCCCACGTAGATCTCGGGAAGGTCGCTCTTGAGCTGCTCCGCCTCGAATGTGCGCATCAGCTCGTAGGCGCTGAGCTTGCCGGTGCGGACCGCAGGCGCTGCCGCAGCGGTGCCCGCTTCGGGAGTGCTCGTCTCGCTGGTGCTGTCTTCGATGAGTTCCGCTGCCATCCCGGCTTCCTTCACGCCTGAGCAAACAGCGACTTTACCGGGTCATCCGCCCCCCTCGGAAGCGTCGCCGCCGGTGCGGTTGGTGGCAGCGGGCCCGGCGGGGCGCCGGGCGGCAGTGGCGCGCTGCCATTTGCCGGCCACCATGGCGCCTCCGCTGACCAGCATCCACAGCAATCCCAGGCCGTTGAGGGCCACATAAAAGGTCTTGCCGGTGCTGCCCAACCATTCGCCTTCATGCAGCACCATCAAGAGGTGGGCCTGATCGCGGCTCAGGCCGCCCCAGTCACGCAGCAGCCGGTACCCCATGCCGGTGGTCGCTGTGAGAAGCATGGGGGCGAGCACGAACGGAGCTGCCTGCGCATGCCAGCGCCGCAACGCCGCCAGGGTCTGCATAGGTGCCGGGTTGAAATTGGTAGCTTGGAGTCTGAGATGTCAAGGATCCGTCGATGAATCTGTTCGCCGATCTGCTGGCCGCCACCCAAGGATCGAGCGCACAGGGCGGCGGAGGGGCGGCCGTGGGAATGGCGGCGGCGTCGCCCTCTTCTGTGGTCACCCAGGCCGGTCCCCGCATTCAGAAAAGCCGTCGCGGCGTGGAGATCAAGTCGGCGCGCGAGATCGGCATCATGCGGCGCTCCAGCCGGATCGTGGCCACCGTGCTGCGCGAACTGCTGGAACTGGCCGCCCCCGGCATGACCACCGCCGACCTCGATCGCCACGCCGAACGGCGCATCCGTGAACTGGGCGCCACCCCCAGCTTCAAGGGCTACCACGGCTTCCCCGCCAGCATCTGCGCGAGCATCAACAACGAAGTGGTGCACGGCATCCCCAGCAGCAAGCGGGTAATCCGCGAGGGCGATTTGCTCAAGATCGACACCGGCGCCTACTTCGAGGGCTACCACGGCGACAGCTGTGTGTCCCTTTGCGTGGGTGCCAGCAGCGACGACGCCTGCCGACTCAGCCGCGTGGCCCAGGAGTCGCTGATGCAGGGCCTGGCCAAGGTGAAGGCCGGCAACACCCTGCTCGACATCGCCGGCGCCGTCCAGGACCACGTCGAAGCCCATGGCTACAGCGTGGTGGAGGACTACACGGGCCACGGCGTGGGCCGCAACCTGCACGAAGAGCCCTCGGTGTTCAACTTCCGCACCAAGGATCTGCCCAACGTGAAGCTCCGCCCCGGCATGACCCTCGCCGTGGAGCCGATCCTCAACGGCGGCAGCAAGCACTGCCGCACCCTGCGCGACCGCTGGACGGTCGTGACGGTGGACGGAAGCCTTTCGGCCCAGTGGGAGCACACGATCGCCGTCACCTCCGACGGTTGCGAGATCCTCACCGACCGCGACTTCTGAGCGGCATCGCCATGCGCCAGGCCACGCAGCCGCGGTGCGCTCCGGCCACTCAGATGCTGCGGCTTGTGAGCCCGAAGTAGAGCCGTCGCATCAGCACCGCCAGCGGGAACAGCAGATAGGTGAGTGGGTTGGGGGTCACGATCACCAGCCCCATGCCTCTGCGTACCTGGGCGATCACCTGACCGGCCACGAAGTCGGCACTCATCACACCGATCGGATTGAGGGCGGAGCGGAAGGGGCCGAGCACCAGGCGCCGGATCCGGCAGGCCCGGGGCCCCTGCTGATCGAGGCTGCGCAGGCTGAGCAGCTGACCCAGCAGGCGCTTGCTGATCTCATAAAGCGGGCTCACCGCCGGCATCAGTTCGGCTTCCGACGTGTTCACCCACAGCTCGCGGCGGGGGCGATCAGCCGCAGGCTCGGGCAGAGACAGAAACAGCTCCACCAGACGCCAGCTGCTCAGCGCGTTCACCTCGAGGCTGCGCTCCACGGCGGCGGGACTGCGATCCCCATGCACGTTCACGCCATGGTTGATCACCAGGATGTCCACATCCAGCAGCTGATCACGCAGCGCCGCCTCTCCGCCGCAGCCCCAGCAGAGACTGGACAACGGAATCGGTTGCCCGCTGGCATCGCTGAGTTCTACGGCGGTGGGCCGGGAGGTGAGCGCCAGCAGTCTGGCCCCCTGGCCATGGAGGCGGCGGAGCAGGGCGCTGCCGAAAGCGCCACCGGCGCCGGTGACCGCCACATGCCGGCCCTGCAGTGGCAGCAAGGCGGACCTCATGGCATTCATCGCTGCGCGGTGGTGGGCGAACCACTGTTACAGCCGGTACGATCAGGTGAGGACATTCTTTTTGTTCTAAGGACAGGCAACATCCAACGTGTTTAGTGAGGGCCCAGCACAAGGATCATCCACCCTGTCCCAGGAAGCTGCACAGGTGGCCTTGTTCGCCCCCTATTGCGGTGGACTGAGCCGTGAAGGCTGGTTGCAACGCGGTCTCGATCAGCTCGCCCTCCGGCGGGTGAGTGGGCTGCGCCCGCTGCATCCGAACGGGGCCCATCGCTTCGAGCTCAGCTGGACCTCCGGTGTAGCCCCGCAACAGCCGAGCCAGTGTGAGCTCGCCTTCCCTGACCAACCGGACATCCGCTACAGCTTCACGGTGCCCACCCACCACCTGGTGGGCTGGTTGATGGATCTGCTGGAAGACCGCGCCGTGAGCGGTGGTGGCGACCTTCCCGAATCGTTCTGGCGCTGGCTGATCCTCGGCGAGGCCCCGCCACCGGTCTCCTCGTAGGCTGCTGCCTGACCCTGGCCCCGGCGAACCCATCCCCATGAGCAGCACTCTGCTGATCGGTTCGTGCCACCCCTTCAGCGGAAAATCAGCGCTGGTGCTCGGCCTGGCAAGGCAGGCAGCCCGCATGGGTGTGCCGGTGCGTTTCGGCAAACCCCTGGCCACCAGTCTGCGGCTGGATCGCAGGCCCTTACCCGGTGGCGATGGTCCATCGGCCCCCCTGATCGATGACGACGTGCGTTTCGTCGGCGGCATCCTCGGCCTGGCGCCAGACTGCCTGCTGCCTTCGCTGCAGCTGCTGGAGCCGGCCACGGCGCGGCAGCGACTCCTGCAGGGCGAACTGGGCGCCGGTGATGGATTCGGGGCCCTGCGCGACCACCTCAGTGCCCCCAATGATGGGCTCACGCTGCTGGAGGCCTCCGGCAGCCTCAGCGAAGGTCTGCTCTATGGGCTGAGCCTGGTGCAGCTGGCGCACGGGCTGGAAGCCCCGGTGGTCCTGGTGCACCACTGGCTCGACAGCTGCAGCATTGATCCCCTGCTGCAGGCCCGCGACCTGCTCGGCGAGCGCCTGGCCGGCGTGGTGCTGAACGCTGTGGATCCCGATGCCGTCGAGACCCTCCTGCAGGAGGAAGTGCCCGCCATGGAGCGTCTGGGGCTGCAGGTCTTCGGCGTGCTGCCCCGCAGCCCACTGCTGCGCAGCGTCACCGTGGAAGAGCTGGCCGAGCGGCTGGGCGCGAAGGTGCTCTGTTGCCCCGAGCGGCTCGATCTGCTGGTGGAAACACTCTCGATCGGGGCGATGAACGTCAATTCCGCGATGGAATTCTTCCGTCGCCGGCGCAACATGGCCGTGGTCACCGGTGCCGACCGCACCGACATCCAGCTGGCGGCCCTGGAGGCCTCCACCCAGTGCCTGATCCTCACCGGCGCAGGCGATCCGCTCTCCCAGCTCATCAATCGCGCCGAAGAACTCGACGTGCCCCTGCTCAAGGTGGAGCACGACACACTCACCACCGTGGAGGTGATCGAGCGGGCCTTCGGCAACGTGCGTTTGCACGAATCCGTCAAAGCCACCTACGCCATCCGGCTGGTGGAGGAACACTGCCGCTTCGACCGCCTGTTCGATCGCCTGCGGCTGCCGATCAGCGCCTGAAGCTCCTGCAGGGGCACTGCTAGTTTCGTGCCATCGGCTGCACGTGCTCGGTGACCCGGTCCCTTGATCTGCCCCCTCTGGACCGGATTGACACCCTGGCTCAGGAACTGGCCCTGCTGCAGGACACGGGCAAGCGACGCATCGCCATCCTCGGCAGCCGCCACGTGCCGGTGGTGTCGATCCATCTGGTGGAGCTGGTGGCCCGCTCCCTGGCCCAGGAGGGCCACAGCCTCGTCACCTCCGGCTCCCAGGGGGTCAACGCCGCCGTGATCCGCGGTGTGCTCGGCGTCGACCCCTCGCGCCTCACCGTGCTGCTGCCCCAGAGCCTCGAGCGTCAGCCGCTGGAATCGCGCCAGCAGCTGGAGAAGGTGCTGCACCTAGTGGAGAAGCCCGACCACGACGACCTGACCCTGCCGATGGCCAGCACCCTCTGCAACCAGGAGATCATCGGCCGCTGCGACCAGCTGATCTGCTTCGCCTTCCACGACAGCGAAACCCTGCTGGCCAGCTGCCGCACCGCCGAAGACATGGGCAAGGTGGTCACCCTGCTGTTCTTCGACTGAGCGCTGGGGAGCACCTCTCAGCGCCCATCGGCCAGCACTTCCAGCTTGGTTCCCACGCGGCGCATCACCACCACCGCGGCGCCCGGCAGCAGCCGTTCCCCTTCCAGACTTTCCGCGGCCCAGCTCTGCCCCTGCCAGCGCACGCGGCCGCGCCCCTGGGCATCGAAGCCATCGATCACCACGGCCCGGTCGCTCGTTTCGATCCGATCGCGGGCTGGCCGTTGCCGCTTCGACCAGGCCCAGATCGCCGCGCTCCCCGCCACGGTGAGCAGCGCGAACAGCCCCAGCTGCAGCGGCAGGGCCAGCCCCAGCAGCGCCGTGAGCGACGAGACCACCAACGCCGCCATGGCGGCGATCAGAAAGCCGCCGAAGCCCGGCACGCTCACCTCCACCAGGAACAGCACCGCCGCCACCGCCAGCCAGATCAGGGATGCCATGACGGGGAGTCTCGAATCGGCCCCAGTCTGCTGGCTGGGCCCGGGCGGGCTGCGTACTGTGATGGCACCCCGTTCTCTGCCGCCTTCATGGAGGTCCTGTTTTCCTTGCCCGCGCTGGCGCTGCTGGCGGTGCTCGGAGTGAGCAGCGTCAAGATCACCAATGGCGGCCGCTCGATGCTGGTGGAGCGCCTCGGCAAGTACGACCGCCAGCTCACCCCCGGCATGTCGCTGGTGCTGCCGGTGGTGGAGCGCATCGTCAGCAACGAGTCGTTGAAGGAGCGGGTGCTGGACATTCCCCCGCAGCAGTGCATCACCCGCGACAACGTCTCGATCGAGGTGGATGCGGTGGTGTACTGGCAACTGCTTGAGCATGCCAAGGCCTACTACGCCCTCGACAACCTCAAGTCGGCGATGGTGAACCTGGTGCTCACCCAGATTCGCTCGGAGATGGGCAAGCTCGACCTCGACCAGACCTTCTCCACCCGCTCCGAGGTGAACGAGGTGCTGCTGCGCGAGCTCGATCAGGCCACCGATCCCTGGGGCGTGAAGGTGACCCGCGTGGAACTGCGTGACATTCAGCCCTCCAAGGGGGTGCAGCAGGCGATGGAGATGCAGATGAGTGCGGAGCGGGAGAAGCGGGCGGCCGTTCTTCGTTCCGAGGGGGAGCGAGAGGCCCAGGTGAATGCCGCCAAGGGGCGGGCCGAAGCGCTGGTGCTTGATGCCAAGGCCAAGCAGGAGGCGGTGCTGCTTGATGCCGATGCCCAGGCCAAGCAGCAGTTGCTGCTGGCCAGGGCCAGGGCCGAATCTGCCGCCCAGCTGGCCGCCGTGATCGACTCCCATCCCGCTGCCGCCGAGAGCCTGAGGCTGCTGCTCGCCAAGGACTGGATGGCGATGGGCCAGGCGATGGCAGCGAGCAAGGGGGGATCGGTGCTGATGGTGGATCCCCAGAGCCCCGCCTCCCTGCTGGCCGCGCTCAAGGGGCTGCAGGAGAAGGGCGGCAGCTGAGCGCTGGCCCTGGCTGGCAGCGCGCACTTCAGGCGACCAGCCCGGACGGACTTCAGGCGAGCATCCCGGACTTCAGGCGTGCAGCAGTGCCTTGAGCCCTTCCGTGTAGAGCAGGGCGGTGCAGAGCAGGGCACCGACCCAGCTCAGGCTGCGCAGCAGCGGCTGGTTGGCCAGGTAGGCGCCGATGTACGCCAGCCGCAGCGCCGGGTGCAGCAGGGCCGCCAGGGCCAGCAGCGGCGACGCTGCCAGCATCGCCGGCGCCGCCAGCAGGCAGAGCAGGCAGGCGGGCGCATGCAGCGTGAAGGCCTCGAAACAGTTCTGGTGGGCCCAGCTGGCCCTTTGACCCCAGGCCGGTAGCCGCTCGAACATGGCCCGCGGGGCGGCCAGATCGGCGGGGGTGAAATCCGCGTTGGCCCGCCCGGCCCCCAGTGGCACCAGGCTGAGGATCACCACCGCCCCCGACAGCACCAGCGACCAGGCCAGGGGGGCCTTCGGTTCGCCCGTCAGCAGCAACGGCAGGTCCATGAACAGCAGTGGCAGGTCCATGGGAGGGGCGCATGGGGGAGGTTCTGTTCTACCGGGCGGCTCAGCCTGAGAAGAACCCTGCCGCAGCCCGAAAGATGCCCGCGATCGTGTCGATGAAGGTTTGAAGGGTGGCCTTGGCGGCCGCAGGATCGGTGTCCTTCCAGTTCTGCTGGAAGGAGAAAGTGATCCAGCGGCCGTTGCACAGCCGCATGCCGCCGGCCAGCGACATCACATAGTCGGGGGCGAAATCCAGGCTTCCGCCCTTGAGGAACAGATGGGCGCGGGGCAGATCCAGCACGGTGATCGCTGGCGGCAACCCCAGGATGCGCCTGAACTCCTTCAGGGAACTGCTGGTGCGGAACAGCTCTCCCTGCAAGGCCCTGGAATAGAAGCGGACGAAATCCGCGGGAGACCCCACCATCGTCTCCTGGTCGTTGATGATCGGCCGCGTCTGCGTTCCGCTGGCCTCCAGGGCTTTGTTGACCCCTTGCCAGCCCAGATCCACGCCGGCGGGGGCTCCCAGCAGATAGGAGAAGAACTGACGCGTGCTGGTGGGGATCCGGGTATCAGCCAGGCCGAGAGAGGCGATCAAGCCCCGCACGCTGTCCGCGCCGATCCGCTTGAGCACCATGTCGGTGGCGGTGTTGTCGCTGTGCATGATCATGGCTTCCAGGGCCACCGAAGCCGGAATCGTGCCGCTGACGTTCTCCAGCACCAGGCTGCTGAGAAACCGCACCGAATCATTCACCGGTAACTGTTCCTGCAGGCTGACCTTGCCGCTCTCCAGCTGCCGCAGGAATTCAGCCAGCACGTACACCTTGAAGCTGCTGCCGCAGAACAGGGGCTGGCTTGGATTCAGCCCCTGTTCCCAGGCAGCCGTCGTCTGGGCTCCCGATGCCGAGGCTCCCGATGTCGGCGAACGCATCAGGAACGCCTTCTCTCCTCTCAGGGCGCTGAAGGAGGAACGAATGGTCTGATTCAGAGCGTCAAGGCTGCGCGGTGGGGCAGGGGCCGTTGCAGCCCGGGAGCGTCCGCTCTGGAGGAACAACGACAGGGTGGAGCCCAGGGCCACCCCCCCGATGGAATCCAGCACGCGGCGCCGGGACGTAGACATCACCATCAGCTCAGGGGGTTCGGGGAGGGGCGCAGCCCTCCTCCCCGGTCCATCCTCTCCCTGGCCATGGGACGCCCGGAAGCACTTTCCTAAAGTCAGGTCTTCAGCTCCGAGCACCTGCCCATGGCCGACACCTTTTCTTTCGACGTGGTGTCGGATTTCGATCGGCAGGAGCTGGTGAATGCGCTGGACCAGGTGCGCCGTGAGGTGGGTCAGCGCTACGACCTCAAGGACTCCAAGACCGAGATCGATCTGGAGGAGAACAGCCTCACGATCACCACCGCCAGCGACATGACCCTGGAAGCCGTGGCCGATGTGCTGCGCCAGAAGGCCGTCAAGCGTGAGCTCTCGCTCAAGATCTTCGATTTCCAGCCGGCGGAGCCGGTGGGCGGCAACCGCGTGCAGCAGGTGGTGAAGCTGCGCAAAGGCCTCAGCCAGGAGCTGGCCAAGCGGCTCAGCAAAACGGTGCGCGATCAGGTCAAGAAGGTCACCGTGGCGATTCAGGGCGAGAGCCTGCGGGTCACGGGCAAGAACAAGGACGATCTGCAGCAGGTGATCCAGCTGCTCCGCGCTGAAGATCTCGAGCTGCCGCTGCAGTTCGAGAATTACCGCTGAGCGGGCGGTGCAACAGGAGCGGCCGCCGGTGAGCGGCAACCCCCGCAGCGGCCCTTCCGGCTGGCGTTTCTGGATCGACCGCGGCGGCACCTTCACCGACCTGGTGGCGCTCAGCCCCAGCGGCGTCTGCAGCGTGCGCAAGCTGCCCTCACACCCGGCGCAGAGCGCCGCCGGCGCCGGCCCAGATCCTGCCATGGTCGCCATCCGCGCGCTGCTGGAGGTGGCGCCGGATCGACCGATCCCCGCCGGCCTGATTGCCGACGTGCGGGTGGGCACCACGGTGGCCACCAACGCCCTGCTGGAGCGGCGCGGTGCTCCCACCCTGCTGCTGCTCAGCCGCGGTTTCGGCGACGCGCTGCGCATCGGCGATCAGCATCGCCCGGATCTGTTTGCGCTCGAGATCCGTCGGCCTGAGCCGCTGCACACCCGGGTGCTGGAGGTGCCGGGCCGCCTGGCGGCCGATGGCCGCGAGCTTGAGCCGCTGGTGCTGGATGACGCCCTGGCCCGGTCCCTGACCCAGGCGCGCGCCGATGGCCTGCGCAGTTGCGCCGTGGCCCTGCTGCATGCCGCACGCCATCCCCGCCATGAACAGCAGCTGGGCGCCTGGCTGGAGCGCTTCGGGTTCGAGCAGGTGGCGCTGTCCCACGCGGTGGCTCCGCGGCCGCGGCTGGTCAGCCGCGCCCAGACCGCTGTGGTGGAGGCCTATGTGGGGCCGGCGCTGCAGGCCTATCTGGCGGGGTTGCGGCGTGCCCTCGGTGCCGGCACGCCGCTGCAGGTGATGCAGTCGAGCGGCGGCTTGCTGGCTCCCGAGCTGATCCGCGCCAAGGACACGATCCTCTCCGGGCCGGCGGGTGGCATGGTGGGCGCGCTGAAGGCGGCGGCAGCGGCTCGCGCCGGGCCCATCGATGCCAGGGCGATCGTGGGCTTCGACATGGGCGGCACCTCCACGGATGTCTTCCATGTGGTGGCAAGCGAACCTTCCCCCACGGGCTCGGAGCACGACGCGGTCGCCGAGCGCTGGGAACGCAGCGAACAGGCCGTGATCGCCGGGTTGCAACTGGAGGCGGCGATGCTGCCGATCCACACCGTGGCCGCCGGTGGTGGTTCCGTGCTCCATTTTGACGGCGAGCGGCTGCAGGTGGGCCCCGCGTCAGCCGGTGCCCAGCCGGGTCCGGCCTGCTACGGCCGCGGCGGCCCGCTCACCATCACCGATGCCAACCTGCTGCTGGGCCGGCTGCAACCCGATGGCTACCCGGCCCTGTTCGGTGCCACCGGCGACCAGCCGCTCGATCTGGAGCCCGTTCGCGCTGGCTTCGAGGCCCTGGCCGCCCGCATCGGCGCCGCCGTGGGGCAGCCGCAACAGCCGGAAGCCCTGGCGGAAGGTGCCGTGGCGATCGCCATCGACCATATGGCCGCGGCGATCCGGCGCATCTCGATTCAGCAGGGCCACGACATCCGCGGCGCCACGCTGGTGTGCTTCGGCGGGGCCGGTGGCCAGCACGCCTGCGCGCTTGCCGAAGCCCTGGAGATCGACACCATCCTTCTGCACCCCCTGGCCGGTGTGCTCTCCGCCTACGGCCTGGGTCAGGCCGATCAACGGCTGCTGCGCGAGCAGGTGGTGCGCGAGCCGCTCAGAGCGTCGCTGCTGCCGCGCCTGATGGCCTGGGCTGAGGCGCTCACCGCCGCCGGCGCGCTGGCCCTCGGCGCTGCGCCCGATGGTCGCTGGACTGCCGGTGCCGGTGCCGGTGTCGAAGGGGAACCTGCTCGCGAAGGGGAACCTGCTGGCCCGGCCTCAACCCTGCGGCGGGAGGTGCGGGTGGCCTTGCGTTACCCCGCGAGCGAGGTGAGCCTGATCGTGCCTCTCGGAGAGATCGAGGGGATGGAGGCTGCCTTCGACGCCAGCCATCGCCGCCACTTCGGCCACGCGCAGGAGGCACGGCACGGGGCCGCCCCAGCTCTCGTGGTGGAGCGGCTGGAGGTGGAACTGGTCTGGCCGGCAGCAGCGGCCGGTGCTGTGCCATTGCTGTTGACGGATGGAGCCACGCCCCCCACTGTCCCCACGGTGTCGTTGTATGCTGGGGGCTGCTGGCACACCGTGCCGCTGGTGCGCCGGGAGTGGCTGGCGGTCGGCCAGACGCTGCAGGGACCGGCTCTCGTGCTGGAGTCGATCGGCACCCTTGTGCTGGCGGCGGGTTGGCGGGCCGAGGTGCTGCCGCAAGGCGAGTTGCTGCTCCAGCGCCCCGCCTCTGGCGAGCTCGCGGCTGTTGCCCCAGCTGCCACCACCTGCACCATCACAACAGCCACCTCAGGCGCTGCTGTGGCTGTCACCCCTGTGAGTAGCGCCGCTTCCGCGGCTGCAGCCTCCGTCGACCCGGTGCGTCTGGAGCTGTTCCATCACCGCTTCGCCGCGATCGCCGAGCAGATGGGGGAACGGCTGCGCCAAAGCGCCCGCTCCGTGAACATCCGCGAGCGGCTGGATTTTTCCTGTGCGCTCTTCGATGCCGATGGCGCCCTGGTGGCCAATGCGCCCCACATCCCGGTGCACCTCGGCTCCATGGGTGAAAGCCTTGCCAGCCTTCTGGAGATGGTGGGGCGCGGGGAACGGCCACCGCTGCGCCCCGGCGATGTGATCGCCACCAACGATCCTTACAACGGCGGCACCCATCTGCCCGACATCACCGTGATCAGCCCGGTGTTCGCCGGTGCTGATCGGCCCTGCTTCTTCGTGGCCTGCCGCGGCCACCACGCCGATGTTGGCGGCCTCACCCCCGGCTCCATGCCGCCCCACAGCCGCTTGATCGACGAGGAAGGCCTGCTGCTCACCAACGTGCCGTTGCTGCGTGAGGGGGTGTTCGATGCGACGGCCTGGCAGCAGCGCCTGCAGGCCGGTCCGTGGCCGGTGCGCAATCCCGACCAGTTTCTCGCCGACCTGCAGGCGCAGATCGCGGCCAACCAGCTCGGGGCTGCGGAGTTGGAGCGCCTCTGCCGCCGCGAGGGGGTGGCGCAGGTCACGGCCTACATGGCCCATGTTCAGGACAACGCCGCGGCGGCCGTGCGGCGCGTGATCGGCACGCTGAAGGGTGGCCAATGGAGTGTGGAGCTCGACGGCGGCGCCCGCATCGCCGTGGCGGTGACGATCGATCGCCGCGCCCGCACGGCCTGCATCGACTTCAGCGGCACCTCCCCCCAGCAACCCGGCAACCTCAACGCCCCCCTGGCCATCACCAAGGCCGTGGTGCTCTATGTGTTTCGCTGCCTGGTGGCGGAGCCGATCCCCCTCAATGCCGGCTGTTTCCGGCCGCTGCAGCTGGTGGTCCCCGAGGGCTGCCTGCTGCGGCCAAGGCCGCCGGCGGCGGTGGTGGCGGGCAACGTGGAAACGTCCCAGGCGGTGGCCAATGCCCTGTTCGGGGCCCTCGGGGTGATGGCGGCGGCGCAGGGCACGATGAACAATCTCACCTTCGGCGATGCCGCTTGCCAGTACTACGAAACGATCTGCGGTGGCAGCGGCGCCGGCCTGGGATTCGCGGGTGCCGATGCGGTGCAGAGCCACATGACCAACTCCCGCCTCACCGATCCAGAAGTGCTGGAGCAGCGCTTTCCGGTGCAGCTGGAGAGCTTTCGCGTGCGGCAGGGCAGCGGCGGGACGGGCCGCTGGCGCGGCGGGGAGGGGGTGGAGCGGCGCCTTCGCTTTCTGCAACCGATGACGGTGTCGCTGCTGACGGGATCGCGACGGGTGCCCCCCTTTGGCCTGGCCGGCGGCGGACCGGGCGCGCTCGGTCGCAACAGCCTGGAGCGGGCGGGCCAGCCTGCCTTGCTGCTGGAGGGGGCCGCGCAGTTGCAGGTGCAGGAGGGTGACCTGCTGGAGATCTGCACCCCGGGGGGCGGCGGCTATGGCGAGAGCTGAGCAGCGGCTGTTGCGGCTGCTGGTGGGGCTGGCGGCCGGCGCGCCGTTGCTGGTGCCGTTCTGGCCGCTGACGCTGTCGTTAGCACTGCCCTTTCCGTTGCAGTTGTCGGGGCGGGCCCAGGGGTTGCCGGTTGGTGCGGCGCCATCGGCGGTGCCCGCCAATGTGTTGCAGGAGGCCGGCCAGCGCTTTCACCCCGTCGTGTCGGCAGGGGGCATGGTGGCCACCCAGGAGGCGCACGCCAGCCGGGTAGGCCGTGACGTGTTGCGGGACGGCGGCAACGCGGTGGATGCGGCGGTGGCGGCCTCCTTCGCCCTGGCGGTGACCCTGCCCCAGGCCGGCAACCTCGGCGGTGGTGGCTTCCTCGTGCTCTGGCGCCCGGAACCGGCAAGGGCGGGCACGCCGCTTCTGGAGGGAGAGCGGCGGGTGGGCCGAGGCCGGGCGGTCACGATCAACTTCCGCGAAACCGCACCCGCCGCCGCCCGGGCCGACCTCTTCCTCGATGCCAGCGGGCAGGTGGATCGCCAACGGGCCACCCGCAGCCTGCAGAGCACGGGCGTGCCCGGCACGGTGGCGGGCCTGCTGCTGGCCCAGCGCCGCTACGGCCGCTGGCCGCTGGCGCGGGTGATGGCGCCGGCGATCCGCCTGGCGGCAGAGGGGTTCCCGGTGAGTCGGGATCTGTCCCGCTCCCTGGAGAGCGCCGCCCCCCTGCTGCGCGCCGATCCCACCTCCGCGGCGCTGTTCTTCCGCCCGGACGGGAATCCCTATCGCCCCGGCGAGCTCTGGCGTCAGCCCCAGCTGGCCGCCACGCTCACCGGCATCTCCCGGCGCGGCGAGGCGGGCTTCTACCAGGGGCCGGTGGCCGAGAGCCTGGCCGCGCTGATGGGCCGCCAGGGCGGGCTGATCACCCTTGCAGACCTGGCCGCCTACCGCGCCCAGGCGCTGCCGCCATTGATCGGCAGCTGGCGGGGGCAACCGGTGATCACCATGCCGCCGCCCAGCTCCGGCGGGGTCACGCTGATTCAGCTGCTCGGGATCCTGGAGGGGTTCCCGCTGGCGGCCATGGGGCTGAACAGCGCCGCCACGATCCACGTGATGACCGAGGCCATGAACCTGGCCTACCGGGATCGGAACACCTATCTGGGCGACCCTCGCTTCGTGACGATGCCGCTGCAGCGTCTGCTCAGCCCGGCCTATGCGGCCGCCCAGCGCCGCCGCCTCCGCACCGACCGCCACACGCCCGCCGCCGAACTGGCGCCGCCACCGCCGGGCCGGCCGGAGGGCCCCAACACCACCCACCTCTCAATGATCGACCGCGATGGCCTGATGGTGGCCACCACCACCACGCTCAACTTCGCCTACGGCAACGGTGTGAGCGTGCCGGCTGCCGGCTTCCTGCTCAACAACGAGATGGACGATTTCACCGCCAAGCCTGGTGTGCCGAATGCCTACGGGTTGGTGCAGGGGGAAGCCAACGCCATCGCTCCGGGCAAGCAGCCGCTCAGTTCGATGAGCCCCACCCTGGTGCTTGATCGCAGCGGCGGCCCACTGCTGGCCACCGGCAGCCCGGGCGGGAGCCGCATCATCACCACCGTGCTGCAGGTGCTGCTCAACCGGCTGGAACACGGCCTCAACCTGGCCACGGCCGTGAGTGCACCGCGCTTTCACAGCCAGCTCTGGCCGGATGAAGTGGCGATCGAGCAGGGCTTCAGCTCCGACACGCTCGCCCTGCTGGAGGCGATGGGCCACCGGCTCCGGCCAGCCCGGGCGATGGGCTCGGCCCAGTCGGTGGAGGCTCTGCCGGGCGGAGGCAGCCTGGGGGTCGCCGATCCGCGCCGCCCCGACGCCCTCGCCGCCGGGGAGTGAGCCCGCGCCCTGCGCCACGGCAGGACGGGCGCCGAAGCCTCACAATCAGGCCCGACCGCCACTGACCGGCTGAAGCCGGTGAACCCCCATGGCTCCGTTGCTTCTGGTTCCGCTTGCTCCCGCGGTGTTCACCTTCCGCGACTGGCTCTGGAGTGGCGGGCTGATCGAGCTGTCCCTGGTGATGGCGGCGTTTCTGGTGGCCGCCTGGTTCGTCAAACGTTCCCGCTGACGGCGCCGGGATCAGGCGCGGTGAGCAGGTTGACGCCGGAGAAGGCCAGCGCCACGCCGAACAGGGTGCCGATCACCCAGAGACTGTCGCTGGGCCATTCCGCGATCAGCAGACCGCCCAGGATCGCGGTCACCAGACCGTCGGCGATCACCAGGCCCCGGGCCTGGCCATCGGCAGCGGCGCCGGCGGCCAGTTCCATCACCCCTTCGAAGGCCATGAGCAGGCCGACGAACAGGGTGAGGCTCACCTCACTGCTCACCGGAAACACCAGAATCCAGAGGCCACCGCCCACATACAGCAGCCCGCTGAGGCCGCGAAACAGCTTGGTGCTGAGGTCGCCGCCGCCGGTGAGACGCAGCAGCTGGGAGATCCCGCCTGCCACCGCCACCCCGCCCAGCACGATCGTCAGCAGCGTGGCTGACACGAACGGCAGGGCGATCGACAGGCCGGCAGCAGCGAAGACCAGGGCGGCAGCCAGCCAGCGCAACGGCTTGGACTCAGGAATCGACATCGGGCACGGTCTCGCGAAAGCCAACGCTAAAGGCAGAACCGGGACTGGCCTTCTCCCCCTGCATGACCCGCACGCTCCGATGTGTCGGGTTGCACAAACGCACTAGCTTTATTTCTTGATAATGACGCACCCGCCCGAAGCCAAGCTTCAAGGTGGGGCCAGCCATTCCCCTCTGCGGCCATGCTCGAGCTGTTGCCCCAGCTCAACGATCGCAACCTTCCCTGGATGGACACGATCCATCCGATCGTCGTCCACTTCGTGATCGCCATGGCCCTGATCGCGTTCCTGTTCGACGTGATCGGGCGCCTGGCCGGCAAGCCTGAGCTCTATGAGGTGAGCTTCTGGAACCTGCTGTTCGCCACCGCGGCGATCTTCGTGGCGATCATCTTCGGCCAGGTGGAAGCGGGTCTGGCCAACCCCTATGGCGAATCGCGCGAGATCCTCAACCTGCACAGCACGATCGGCTGGGCGCTGGCCGGCATCCTCTCGGTGCTCACGGCCTGGCGTTACGTGATCCGCAGCAAGGATCCGCGCCGCCTGCCGCTGGCCTTCCTCGGCGCCGGCTCGGTGCTGAGCGTGCTGGTGGTGGTGCAGGTGCTGCTGGGTAGCGAGCTGGTCTGGATCTACGGCCTTCACACCGTCAAGGTGGTGGAAGCGATGCGCGAGGGATTGGTGTGATGGCCCTCGGTCCGAACGGCCTCCCCTACAGCCTGCCGATTCACCCGAACCTGGTGCATCTCACCATCGGCCTGTTCATCATCGCCATCGCCTTTGATATCGCCGGGGCCCTGTTCCCGCTGGAGCGGCGTGTGTTCCGCTTTCTGGCGCTGCCGGTGACCCGCTCCGCCCTGCACGATGTGGGCTGGTACAACCTGCTGGCCTGCAGCGTGGTGAGCTTCTTCACCGTCACCGCCGGCTTTTTCGAGATGCAGCTGGCCGTGCCTCTGCCCGGCATCACCAGCAGCTTCGGCCTCAGCAGCACCGGCAGCATGCTCTGGCACGGCGCCGGTGGTCTGCTGCTGCTGCTGGTGATCGTGCTGATGACCGTGTGGCGGGGCTTTCAGCGCTATGCCTGGCGCCGCGAGATGGGGCGGCAGGTGCAGTGGAGCTACCTGGCCCTCGGCATCGTGATGTTCGCCCTGCTGGGGGTGCACGGCACCATCGGCGCCCAGCTGGCTGTCGAATTCGGCGTGCACGTCACCGCCAACCAGTTGCTGGCCGCCGGCGCCGATCTCCGTGAGGCTCTGCCATGACCAGCTCACCGCCCGCCTCTGTCAATCGGGCCGCGGTGGCCGCCGTCAGCGTCTGGGTGGGGCTGCTGGTGCTGCTGTCGCACTGGCTGGGGCAGCAGGCCTACCGCTGGCTGCCAGTGCAGGCCTCCAGCGCCGCCCCACTGGTCGACGACCTCTTCAGCCTCGAAACCGCGATCGCCTGCTTCGTGTTCGCCGGTGTGGTGTCGGTGATGGCGTACGTGCTGCTGTTCAACCGGGCCGAGAAATACGACATGGACGATGCCGCTCCGGTGGAGGGCAACACCGTGCTGGAGATCATCTGGACGGTGATTCCCCTGGTGCTGGTGATGGCGATCGCCTGGACGACCATCGGCGTCAACCGTGAGATCGGCGCCATCGGCCCCATGGACCACAGCCACGGCGACACCGCCGAGGCGATGGCCGGCGCCCCCACCGCCGAGATCCAGGTGATCGCCCGTCAGTGGTCGTGGGAGTTCCGCTACCCGGATGCGGCTGCGTCGAGCACCGAGCTGCACCTGCCGGTGGGTCGTCGCGTGAGCCTGCAGCTGGAGAGCGCCGATGTGATCCACGGCTTCTACGTGCCCGCCTTCCGCCTCAAGCAGCAGGTGATCCCCGGCCGCTCGATCGCCTTCTTCATCACCCCCACTCGCGAGGGTCGCTACCGCCTGCGCGATTCCGAATACAGCGGCACCTGGTTCGCCGCCAACCAGGTGGATGTGGTGGTGCAGAGCGAGGAGGCCTACCAGGACTGGCTCACCCGGGCGGCGGCCCAGCCCCTGCGGCCCGGCATCAGCGATGCCTCCCGGGAATACGCCCAGCAGCAATCCCGGCTGCGCGCCTCCGGCTATCCCACCGTGCCCCCGGCTCCCCCCCCAATGGTCAACGTGCCCGGCTCGAACACCCTTCCCCACGCAGGTTGACCCCCATGACCCTCACCTCTCTTGATCCCGGCATCCTCAAGGCCGCCCACCCGGTGCCGGGGGCACCGAACAACTGGAAGCGCTTTTTCAGCTTCAACACCGATGCCAAGGTGATCGGCATCCAATACATCGTGACCTCGCTGTTCTTCCTGTTGGTGGGAGGGCTGCTGGCGATGATCATGCGTGGCGAGCTGATCACGCCTGAGGCGGATCTGGTGGATCGCACCGTGTACAACGCGCTCTACACGATGCACGGCACGATCATGCTGTTTCTGTTCATGTTTCCGGTTCTCAACGGCCTCAACAACCTGTTGATCCCCTGCATGATCGGCGCCCCTGACATGGCCTTTCCGCGCCTCAATGCCGCCGCCTTCTGGCTTGTGCCTGTGTTCGGCGTGATCCTGATGGCCAGCTTCCTGGTGCCCGGTGGTCCGGCGGCCTCCGGCTGGTGGTCGTATCCACCGGTGAGCCTGCAGAACCCCCTGGGCCATCTGATCAATGGCGAAGCGCTGTGGATCACGGCGGTGGCCCTTTCCGGCGTGTCGTCGATCATGGGAGCGGTGAACTTCGTGACCACGATCCTGCGCATGCGCGCTCCCGGCATGACGTTCTTCCGGATGCCGATCTTCTGCTGGACCGCCCTCTCCGCCCAGACGATTCAGCTGATCGGCCTGCCCGCTCTCACCGGCGGCGCTGTGATGCTGCTGTTCGATCTGGTGGTGGGCACGTCCTTCTATCGCCCGGAAGGGGGCGGCGACCCTGTGCTCTATCAGCACTTCTTCTGGTTCTATTCCCACCCGGCGGTGTATGTGATCATCCTGCCGGTGTTCGGCATCTTCTCCGAACTGTTTCCCGTGCACGCCCGCAAGCCCCTGTTCGGCTACGTGTTCGTGGCGATGGCTTCGCTGGTGATCGTGGGCCTCAGCCTGGTGGTGTGGGTGCACCACATGTTCCCCAGCGGGGTGCCCCAGTGGATGCGGGATCTGTTCATGGTGTCCACGATGCTGATCGCGGTACCCACCGGCATCAAGGTGTTCGCCTGGTTGGGCACCCTGTGGGGGGGGAAGATCCAGCTGAACACACCGATGCTGTTTTCCCTCGGTGGCCTGTTCAACTTCGTGTTCGCCGGTGTGACCGGCATCATGCTGGCCACGGTGCCGGTGGACATCCACGTCAACAACACCTACTTCGTGGTGGGCCATTTTCACTACGTGATCTACGGCGCTGCCACCATGGGGGTGTATGCGGCGATCTATCACTGGTTCCCTAAGTTCACTGGCCATATGTATTTCGAAGGGCTGGGCAAGCTCCATTTTTTGCTCACCTTTGTAGGCACCAATCTCAACTTCTTTCCGATGCATCCGCTCGGGTTGATGGGCATGCCCCGGCGCGTGTCGTCGTACGACCCGGAATTCGCCTTCTGGAACGTGATCGCCAGCCTCGGCGGCTTTCTGCTGGGGGTGTCGATCATTCCCTTCCTGCTCAACCTGGTGAGCTCCTGGGTGTGGGGGCCCAAGGCGCCGGCCAATCCCTGGAAAGCCATCGGCCTGGAGTGGCTGCTCCCCTCCCCTCCTCCGGCCGAGAACTTTGAAGACAACGTTCCCACCGTGATCAGCGGCCCCTACGGCTACGGCACGGGCAAACCCCTGGTGGAGCACCAGGAGGCCTATGAACGCGCCCTGCAGGAGGCCTGAACCATGACCACCCTTCCCACGGCGGCGCCCACCGGCCCCGGCCCGGCCCATGGCGAAGGCCACGCCAGCCACCCCAGCTACACACTCACCGGCTTCATCATTTTTCTCTGCTCCGAGAGCGTCATCTTTCTGGCGTTCTTCGCCGCCTATGCGCTGCTGAAATCCACCGCCACCAGCTGGTTGCCGCCGGGTGTGGAGGGGTTGGAGTGGCGCACCCCGTTGCAGTTCACGGTGGTGCTCGTGTCGAGCAGCGGCACGATCGCCGTGGCGGAGCACTTCCTCGGCCAGAAACGCCTGTGGGCGTTCCGCGCCTTCCTGCTGCTCACCATGGCGATGGGCTCCGTCTTTCTCTATGGCCAGGCGAGTGAATGGAGCGGCCTTTCGTTCGGCTTCACCAGCGGCACCTTCGGCGGTCTGTTCTATCTGCTCACCGGCTTTCACGGCCTGCATGTGGCCACCGGCATCCTGCTGATGGGCCTGATGCTGGGGCGCTCGTTCTACCCAGGCAACTACGACAACGGTGAACAGGGTGTCATCGCTGTTTCCCTGTTCTGGCACTTCGTGGATGTGATCTGGGTGCTGCTCTTTCTGCTTCTCTACGCCTGGCAAGCATGATCATCGATGACACCCACTACGACGTGATCGTCGTCGGCAGCGGCGCCGGAGGCGCCACCCTGGCCAGCGATCTGGCGGCGAAGGGCCGCTCGGTGCTGCTGCTGGAGCGGGGCGCCGCCTTGCCCCGAGAAGACCAGAACGTCGCGGATGTGGACCTGTTCCGCAAAGACCGCTACCACCCTGGCGAGCAGTGGTTCGGCACCGATGGCGATCCCTTCTCCCCCCAGGCGGTGTATGCCCTCGGCGGCAACACCAAGATCTGGGGGGCGGTGCTGGAGCGGATGCGGGAGCAGGAGTTCGGCCCGTTGCGCTATCAGGAAGCCACCGCACCCTCCTGGGGTCTCCCCTACAACCATTTCGCCCCCTGGTACGACCGGGCTGAAGCCCTCTACCGCGTGCATGGCCGCCAGGGGGTGGATCCCACCGAGCCCAGCCGTTTCGCCGCCTACGCCAGGTTGCCGCGGCCGCTTGATCCCTTGCTGGAGGAGCTGCGTGAAGGCCTCCGTCGCCAGTCGTGCCATCCCTACGACCTGCCGCTCAGCTGGTCGGAGGATCCGGCAGACCCCAGCGGCGATGCGGAGCTGTTCGGTGTCACTCCGGCGCTTGCTGGCGCCCGCACCTGCCTGCGCACCAACGCCAGGGTCAACCGCCTGCATGTGAATCCCGGCGGCACGGAGGTGCGCGGAGTGGAGGCGGAGATCGAGGGCCAGAACTGGCTCTTTCGTGGTGATCAGGTGGTGCTGGCCGCTGGCGCAGTGAACACGGCGGTGATTCTGCTGCGCTCTGTCTCAGATCCCCATCCCGCCGGCCTGGCCAACGGCTCCGGCCAGGTGGGCCGCAACCTGATGCGGCCCCAGCTCACGGCGATCCTGCAGCTGGCGGCCCGGGCCAACTCCGGCGCTTACCCCCGCAGCCTCGGCGTCAACGACTACTACTGGGGTGACAAGAACGTGAGCTTCCCGCTCGGCCACATCGAGAGCGGCGGCGGCGTGCTGCAGGACGCCCTGTTCGCCGAATCCCCGCCGGTGCTTTCGCTGGTGACCCGGCTGCTCCCCAACGCGGCGTTGCGGCAGCTGGCGGCCCGCTCGGTGTGCTGGTGGGCGATGAGTGCGGTGCTGCCCGATCCGGACAATGCGATCACCCTGCGGCGTGACCGCATCCGCATCCACTACCTGCCCAACAATCTCGAAGCCCACGACCGGCTCGTCTACCGCTGGATCGACACCCTGCGGCGCACCGAAAAGGACCCCCTCACCCAGGTGGTGCGTCCCTCGCCGGTGCATCCACGCGGCGAAGCACCGCTGGCGGTGATGGGCTACGCCTGCGGCACCTGCCGCATGGGCAGTGATCCGGCCAGCTCCGTGGTGGATCTGGCGGGGCGTAGCCATGAAGTGGCCAACCTCTGGATCGCCGATGCCAGCGTCTTCCCCAGCTGTCCATCGGTGTCGCCCGGCCTCACGGTGATCGCCAATGCCCTGCGCGTGGCGGATGCCTTGATGCACGCCTTCTAGGCTGTGTCACTGGGCTTTTGGATCGGAGCCACCTGATGGCAGGACACAACGGGTCAACGCGCGGCGGCAGCACCATCCTGGCCAGCGCTATCGCCGGGGCCGTGGTGGGAGCGGCCGGGCTGGCCTGGTGGCTGCTCGACGCCGCTGAGCGCCGCCGGCTGGCCGAGCGCCAGCGCCGTCGCCTCACCCTGTCGCGCTTTCAGGATGGCCCCAGCGAGGGAGAGGGCTACATCCGTCGCCCGCTGCTCGAAAAGGAGCTGCAGCACAAGGTTCAGGAGCTCAACCAGGCCATCGAGGATGTGCGCCGCCAGCTGGAGTGCCTAACCCCGGACAACTGATCCGCCCGCTGGCCCAACAGCTTTCAGCCCAGGCGCAAGCCAAAGGCCTGCCTCACGGCTCCTCCGACTTGGAACCCTTCCCGCCGCACGCTGTGTTCTGCGGACTCTCCTGACGCGGAGGCTTTTCCTGCGGATCGGTAGGTTGATCTCCGGTGTTCCCCTGCCTTCCATGCTCCGCTCCGCCGCCATCACCGCAGGTGTCCAGCGTTCCCCCAACCGCGCCATGTTGCGGGCGGTGGGCTTCGGCGACGGCGACTTCGACAAGCCGATCATCGGCATCGCCAACGGCTACAGCACGATCACGCCCTGCAACATCGGCCTGAACGACCTGGCCCGGCGCGCTGAGCAGTCCGCCCACAGCGCCGGTGCCATGCCCCAGATGTTCGGCACCATCACCGTCAGCGACGGCATCTCGATGGGCACCGAGGGAATGAAGTATTCGCTCGTGTCGCGGGAGGTGATCGCCGATTCGATCGAAACCGCCTGCAACGCCCAGAGCATGGACGGCCTGCTGGCGATCGGCGGCTGCGACAAGAACATGCCCGGCGCCATGCTCGCCATGGCCCGCATGAACATCCCGGCGATCTTCGTCTATGGCGGCACGATCAAGCCCGGCCGGCTTGGTCCCTGTGATCTCACCGTGGTGAGCGCCTTCGAGGCGGTGGGTCAGTTTTCGGGGGGGCGCATCGATGAGGCGGAGCTGCTGGCGATCGAGAAGAACGCCTGCCCCGGTGCCGGCAGCTGCGGCGGCATGTTCACCGCCAACACGATGAGCTCGGCCTTCGAAGCGATGGGGCTCAGCCTGCCGGGCAGTTCCACCATGGCGGCGGAAGATCCGGAGAAGGCGGAGAGCGCCGCCCGTTCGGCGGAGGTGCTGGTGCGTGCCATCGAGGCGAACATCCGCCCCCGCGACCTGATCACCCGCGAGGCGATCGAAAACGCGATCAGCGTGATCATGGCCGTCGGCGGCTCCACCAACTCGGTGCTGCACCTGCTGGCGATCGCCCGCACCGCCGAGGTGCCGCTCACCATCGACGATTTCGAAACCATCCGCCAGCGGGTGCCGGTGATCTGTGACCTCAAGCCCAGCGGCCGCTACGTGACGGTGGATCTGCACCGGGCCGGCGGCATCCCGCAGGTGATGAAGCTGCTGCTCGATGCGGGCCTGCTGCACGGCGACTGCGGCACGATCGAGGGGCGCACCCTGCGTGAGGTGCTTGCCGATGTGCCCAGCGAGCCCCCGGCCGGTCAGGACGTGATCCGGCCCCTCTCCAATCCGCTCTATGCCAAGGGGCACCTGGCCATCCTCAAGGGCAACCTGGCGGAAGAGGGGGCGGTGGCCAAGATCAGCGGCGTCAAGACCCCCGTGATCACCGGCCCGGCCCGCGTGTTCGAGAGCGAGGAAAGTGCCCTGGAGGCGATCCTGGCCGGAGCTGTGGGGGCCGGCGATGTGGTGGTGGTGCGTTACGAGGGTCCCGTGGGTGGCCCCGGCATGCGCGAGATGCTCTCCCCCACCGCCGCGATCGTGGGCCAGGGGCTGGGCGAATCGGTGGCGTTGATCACCGATGGCCGCTTCAGTGGTGGCTCCTACGGCATGGTCGTGGGACACGTGGCACCGGAGGCGGCCGTGGGCGGCACCATCGCGCTGGTGGAAGAAGGCGACAGCATCACTGTGGACGCCCACCAGCTGCTGATTCAGCTGAACGTTGACGCGGCCGAGCTGGAGCGCCGGCGCGCTGCCTGGGTGGCCCCCGCCCCCCGTTACCGCACCGGCGTGCTGGGCAAGTACGCCCGCCTGGTGAGCAGCAGCAGTCTGGGCGCCGTCACCGATCCGGTCTAGGCCTGCCAGGGGGGCTCGCCCGCAGGGCCTGCAGCCTCTGCAGGGTCCCCTCCGTGTGCATCGGAGGGGAGGCTGAGCAAGGCGCGCAGACGCCGGGCCAGGGCTTCCAGCGGGGCGCCGGCCGGCGGCCGCTCGGTGCGCAGCCCCGTCTCCCCATCCATCCAGACGGGGTGCTGGCCGTGCCAGAGCATCGGTTGCTCCGGTTGCTCCGGCCAGCTGAGCATCATGTGGAGGTCGTTGCCGCTGCGGTAGAGCTCCAGCTCGATGTCCTGCTGCGGCAGCCGCTCCCCGTCGATCCCCCGCGGCTGCAGGCGCAGGCAGCAGTCGCCAGGCCCGCCCGAGCTTTCGCTGGCGGAGCCTTCACAGCCGGAGGCCCCGCTGGCCATGGCTCCCACCACCGCATGGCGGTGCGGTTTGAGGCAGAGATCGGCCGCGGCGGCGATCCGCCGGCTGAGCTCATCGGCGGCGCTCACGGCACCGCTCGCACCGCCACCAGAGACAACTGCAGCGGGCCGGCCCGGAAGCCTGCGTTCAGCTGGCCGTCGTCGCCGAACTTGGAATGCAGCACCTGCAGCCGCGTGACCCGGCCGGGATCGAGGCGCAGTGGCAGGTTCAGCGGGCGGGCCCGCACCGAGGCCCGCAGCTGAGCGAAGGGAATCTCCACCCGTTGGGGCGGCTGGTCAGGCGCGCTGACGCTGGTGTCGAACTCCGCCACCCAGCGCAGCCCGCCGGGGATCAGCTCGGTGAGCCCGGCGACGCCATCGGCGCAGGCCACGGCCAGCTTGTAGCGGCGGCCGTCGCCACGCAACTCCAGCTGCAGGGCGCGGTAGTCGCCCAGGTTCAGCGGCGGGGAGAACAGCGGCGAGCGGCAACTCACGAAGCCACCGCCCTGCTCCACCACATCGGCCTCCAGCACCAGCCCCTCCGGGCCGATGCGGCAGACGCCGCTGCTGCGTCCTCCCATGATCGTGTCGTTCAAGGCCAGCCAGCCGCTGAACCCGTCGCCGCTCACCACCACCAGCGGTGCCACCATGCCAGCCGGCTCCATCAAGGCTACAAGCCTGCCGCAGCGGCGGGATCGGCGAGGATCAGCACCGGAGTGAAGGGCTTCACCAGCCGGGCCGGGGTGCGCACGGCCGGCTCGTTCGGATCAAGCAGGCGTTGCAGGGCCTGGCGCTTGCCTGCCCCGCTCACCAGAAACACCACCTGGCGCGCGGCACTCAGCACCGGTGCGGTGAGGGTCACGCGGGGCAGGCCCTTGCCCTCGCTGATCGTCACCGGGCGATCCACCACCGTGGTGGCCGCCGTGCCTGGAAACAGCGAGGCAGTGTGGCCGTCTTCCCCCAGACCCAGCAGCACCACATCCAGCACCGGCGGATCGCCGGCGCAGAGGCGAGCCAGCACGGCCGCGAAGGCGGCGGCGCTGGCTTCCGGCGTGTCCTGATCGGTGGGGATGGGATGAAAGCAGGCCTCCCGGCCCGGGCCGGCGGCCAGCAGGGAGCGGCTCAGCAGCAGCGCATTGCTGGAGGGGTCGTCGGCCGGCACCCAGCGCTCATCCCCGAGCAGCACGTCCACCCGGTTCCAGGGCAGATGGGCCGCGCCCAGATGGCGATAGGCGGCCTCCGGGGTGGTGCCACCGGCGAGGGCGATCTGGACCCGCTCCCGCTCCGCCAGCGCCAGGTCGATGGCAGAGGCGATCGTGGTGGCGGCGCACTCGGCCAGCTGCTCCTGCCCCCCGGCTACCACCTTCAGCTGATAGGTGGGCGATGGGGTGTGCTCCATCAGAGCCACTCGGTGTGGAAGGCACCGTCGCGGTCCACCCGTTGATAGGTGTGGGCGCCGAAGCAATCGCGCATGGCCTGCAGCAGGTTCTGGGGCAGGCGGGCGGTGCGGTAGCTGTCGATGTAATCGAGCGTGCTGCTCAGGCAGGGCACGGGAATGCCGGCCTGGGCGGCATCTGCCACCACCTGGCGCAGGCCGGGCAGCCGGCGGTTGATCTGTTCGGCGAACCAGGGGTCCACCATCAGGTTCGCCAGACCCGGATTGGCGTCGTAGGCGTCCTGGATGCGCTGCAGCAGGCGGGCGCGGATGATGCAGCCCCCCTTCCAGATCTGGGCGATCGCGGACAGGTGGAGGTTGTAGTCGTGCAGCTTGGAGGCTTCCACCAGCAGGGCCATGCCTTGGGCGTAGCTGGCGATGCAGGCAAGGATCACCGCATCGCGCAGCGGCGGCAGGCCTTCGGTGGGCTCGCCGAGCTGCACGGGGTGGGGCGCCGGACCCGGCAGCACCGATTCAGCGGCCACCCGCTCGGATTTCATCGAGCTCATCACCCGCCCGTTCAGGGAGGCGTAGATGGTGGGCACGGGCACTCCCATTTCCAGCGCGCTGATCACGGTCCAGAGGCCGGTGCCTTTCTGGCCGGCCACGTCGAGGATCTTTTCGACCAGGTCGCCGCCATCCTCGGGATCGCGGGTGCGCAGGCACACCTCGGTGATCTCCACCAGATAGGAGGAGAGCTCCTCCAGCTGGTTCCAGCCGTCGAACACATCGGCCATGGCGATGCCATCGAGGCCGGCGCCGCGCTTCATCAGGTCGTAGGCCTCCACCAGGATCTGCTCGATCCCGTACTCGATGCCGTTGTGCACCGTCTTGACGAAATGGCCGGCGCCACCGGGGCCGATGTAGGTGACGCAGGGGCCGTCCTCCACCTGGGCGGCCATCTTGGTCACCAGGCTCTCAATGGCGTCGTAGGCCGCCTTGGTGCCGCCGGGCATCATGCTCGGCCCCTCCAGGGCGCCCTTGGCGCCACCGGACACCCCCATGCCGATGTAGCCGAAGCTCTTGCTCTCCAGCTCCTTCACCCGCCGCTCGGTGTCGGTGTAGAGAGAGTTGCCGCCGTCGATCAGCAGATCGCCGTCCTCCAGGTACGGGGAGATGGCGGCGATGGTGTCGTCGATCGGCTGGCCCGCCTTGATCATCATCAGGATGCGGCGGGGCCGCTCCAGGCTGGCCACGAACTCCTCAAGGGAGTGGGCGCCGATGATCTGAAGGCCGGCGCCGCGGCCGTTGAGGAACTCTTCCGTCTTGGCCCAGGTGCGGTTGTAGACGACGCTGGAGAAGCCGTTGCGCTCAGCGTTGAGGACCAGGTTTTCGCCCATCACGCCCAGGCCGATCAGGCCGAAGTGCGCTTTGCTCATGTGGGTTGGGCTGCAAACCTTTCTGAGCCAGTGTGCCCCTGCGGCCCGCCCGACGCCGCCGCCTGCGCGGCTGTGTCAGCAACCGCTCAGATCACGGTGCCGTCAGCGATGGTGGCGTTCTTCTCCACCACCACGATGCCGTTGCGGATGTAAAAGCCCAGCTCCGGCCGGTCGGCTTCCTCGATGTGGTCCTTGTTCACGATCGTGACGTTGCGGCCGATGCGCACGTTCTTGTCGAGGATCGAGCGCCGCACGGTGGTGCCATTGCCCACGCCCAGTGGGATGCCGCCCCGCTCGCGCAGCACGGCCCGCTCTTCCGCCGATTCGAAGTAGTCGGCGCCCATCACCAGGGTGTCCTGAAGCACCACTTCGGCCTCGATGCGCGAGCGCACGCCGAGCACGCAGTGGTGGATGCTGCAGGCCTGCAGCAGGGAGCCTTCACCGATGATCGACTGCGTGACCTGGGTGTCCAGCAACTTGCTGGGGGGCAGGTAACGGGGCCGTGTGTAGATGGGGAATTTCTCGTCGTAGAAGGAGAAGGCCGGGCTGGGTTGGTCGGTGAGCGCCAGGTTGGCCTCGTAGAACGCCCCGATCGTGCCGATGTCCTCCCAGTAGTCGTTGAAGACGAAGCTGCTGAGCTTGTCGCCCCGCGCCAGGGAGGTGGGGATGATCTCCTTGCCGAAGTCGGTGGCTTCGGGATTGCTCACCAGCAGGTCGAACAGGGTGTCGCGGCTGAACACATAGATGCCCATCGACGCCAGGTAGGGGCGCTTGAGGGCCTCGTCGGCCGAGAGGCCGTGGCGGGAGGTGTCGACCGCCATCGCTTCCAGGGCGGCGCCCTTCGGCTTCTCGCTGAACTCGCGGATCCACCCCTGGGGATCGGTACGCATCAGGCCGAAGCCCTCCGCCTGGGCTGCATCCACCGGCAGCGCCGCCACGCTCAGGTCGGAGCCGGTGTCGATGTGGTGGCGCACGAAGCTGCTGTAATCCATCCGGTAGAGCTGGTCGCCGGAGAGAATCAGGTAGTGGTCCACGTCCCATTCGTGGAACAGCCACTGGTATTTGCGCACGGCGTCCGCAGTGCCTTCAAACCAGCTGGGGCTGTCAGGGGTCTGCTGAGCCGCGAGCACCTCCACGAACCTCTGCCCGAAGCCGGCGGAGAGGTTGTAGGTCTGGGTGAGGTGGCGGTTGAGCGACGCGCTGTTGAACTGCGTCAGCACGTAGATCTTGTTGACCCCGGAGTTGATGCAGTTGCTCACCGGGATGTCGATGAGCCGGTATTTACCGGCCAGCGGCACCGCCGGCTTGGCCCGCATCTTTGTGAGCGGGTAGAGCCGGGTGCCCGCTCCGCCGCCGAGGATGATCGCCAGAACCCGCTTCATCACTGCCCCCAAGGACTGCTGTTGTCAGCATTCGAGCACCGTACCGGAGCACGTGACCCCCGGTCGGTGGTCTGGAATTCAGCCCTCACCGCTGGACTCATCGAGCGCGAAAAGTTCATGGAGCACTTTCATGGATTGATGGCGTTGCTGGCGTGGCTGGGGCGCCCGCAGGTGGGTGACCGGGCTGTGCAGGATCTTGTTGACGATGCCTTTGGTGAGGGCTTCCACCACCTTGCGCTCCCGCGCTGAAAGGTCGGGGCCCATGCGGCTGAGCGCTTTCTGCAGCTCCTGTTCGCGGATCAGCTCCAGCTGCTGGCGGAGCCGGTTGAGGGTGGGCACGGCTTCCAGGCCGTCCCACCAGTCGAGGAACTGGCGAGCTTCCTCCTGCAGCAGCCCTTCGGCTTCGGCGGCGATCTCACGGCGGGCCTCCTGATTGCGAGCCACCACCTCCTGCAGATCGTCCACATCGAAGGCCTCCACCCCACCCAGGGCAGCGACGTCGGAGCTGATGTTCCGTGGCACGCCGATGTCGATCAGCTTCAGCGAGGAGCGGCGGTTGAGACCCTGCAGCCGGGCGGCGTCGATGATCGGCTCATCGGCTGCCGTGCTGGTGAACACCAGCGAGCAGGTGCTGAGGCAATGGTCCAGGTCTTCGAGCGGCCGGCATTGCACCGGCAGCTCGGGAAAATCAGCCGCCAGGGCCTCCGCCCGTGACACGGTGCGATTGAGCAGCACAAGAGCGCGGCAGCCCTTGGCCTGCAGGTGCTGCAGCAGCAACCGGGACATGCGCCCCGCTCCCACCACCGCCACCTGCTCCCCCTCGAGCGACACGAGGTCGTCGACGCCGCGGCTCTGGCCCACCTTGAGCTGGGCCAGCTCCACCGCCGCCGAGCTGATCGACACGGCGCCAGTGCCGAGATTGGTTTCGGTACGTACCCGCTTGCCGGTGCTCACCGCCTGGGTGAGCAGCCGGTTGAGGATCGGGCCGATCGAGCCATGCTCCTGGCCCAGCCGCACCATCTTCTTCACCTGGGAGAGGATCTGCCCTTCCCCAAGCACCAGGCTGTCGAGCCCTGCCGCCACCCGCAGCAGATGACCCACCGCCTCTTCATGGTGATACGTGAAGAGGTGGGGGGTGAGTTCGCCGAAATCAAGGCCCGAGTGCTGGCTCAGGAAGGAGCCCACGGCCGTGATGCCCTGCTCCGGATGGCGCAGCAGCGTGTAGATCTCAAGCCGGTTGCAGGTGCTGAGGATGGAGGCCTCGAGCACCTGGGCATCGCCGCGCAGGATCTGGAGGGATTCCTCCATCGTCTGCTCCGGGATGCTGAGGCGCTCCCGGATTTCGACTGGAGCCGTGCGATGGCTGAGCCCGACGACGGCGATGTGCATGGGGTGGGACTCAGCGCAGCGCGACGCTTTGAGCGCCGGGCTTGATGTGGATGGTGTCCGTGAAGCGGGCGCTGGAATCGAGCGAGGAAATGATCAGGCTGCTGGTGCGGGTGCAGTCGCGCTCGAACTTGACGCCCTTGAACAGCAGGCCATCGGTGATGCCGCTGCCTGCGAAGACCACGTTCTCGCCGGAGGCCAGCTCCTCGGCCTCGTACACCTTGTCGATGTCGGTGATGCCCATTTCATTGAGGCGAGCGATGTTGCCTTCCTTGGTGTAATCGGCCCACTCGGAGGTCTGGGCGACCGCGGGGTCATACACGAGCTGACCCTGGAAGTGGCCACCCAGGCAGCGCAGGGCTGCAGCGGAGATCACCCCTTCCGGAGCAGCGCCGATGCCCATCAGGCAATGGGTGCCGGTGCCGGAGAAGCCACAGGCGATGGCCGCCTGCACGTCACCGTCGCTGATCGGCTTCACCCGGGCGCCGGTGGCGCGGATCTCGGCAATCAGATCCTTGTGGCGGGCGCGGTCCATCACCACGATCACCAGCTCATTGGCGGGCAGGCCGAGGCACTCGCTGAGGATGGCGATGTTTTCCGTGGCGCTCTTGCGGATGTCCACCTTGCCTTTGGCGGCCGGCGGTGCCGCCAGCTTCTTCATGTAGAAGTCGGGCGCATTGAAAAGGCCACCGCGGTCGGAAGCGGCCAGCACGGCCATCGAGCCGTCTTGGGCGTTGGCGCAGAGGTTGGTGCCTTCGCAGGGGTCGACGGCGAAATCCACGCCGGGACCGGTGCCGCTGCCCACTTCCTCGCCGATGTAGAGCATCGGGGCTTCGTCGCGCTCCCCTTCGCCGATCACGATCCGGCCCTGCATGGCGATGCTGCCCATCCGCAGGCGCATGGCCTCCACGGCAGCAGCGTCGGCTTCATCTTTCTTGCCGAGGCCGGTCAGGTGCGCAGAGGCGATGGCGGCCTGCTCGACGACTTCAAGCAGTTCCTGAATGAGGGTGCGATCCACAAAAGTCCGGCAGGGGGAGGGAGCGGCGGTGCCGAAGCAAGAACCGGCAGACCAGCTGCAGCAGGTTTGTTTCGGTCTCTGGCCGTGGCGACTGTATCAGCGCCCCATGGGGCGGCCAGCGGCTGGGGGGCCGGTACCGGCCTCTTCCTACAATGGCGTGGATCTCTTGCCCCGGTGGCCCCAGCCATGAGCACCAAGCCTCTGGTGATCGCCCCGTCGATCCTGTCTGCAGATTTTGCCCGTCTCGGCGACGAAGTGCGGGCCGTTGACGAGGCGGGGGCCGATTGGATCCATGTGGATGTGATGGACGGACGCTTCGTCCCCAACATCACCATCGGCCCACTGATCGTCGAAGCCCTGCGCCCCGTCACGCAGAAACCGCTCGATGTGCACCTGATGATCGTGGAGCCCGAGCGTTATGTGGGCGATTTCGCCAAGGCGGGCGCCGATCACATCTATGTACAGGTGGAAGCCTGCCCTCACCTCCACCGCAACCTCGGCCAGATCAAGGATCTGGGCAAGAAGGCCGGTGCGGTGCTCAACCCCGGCACACCGCTGGAAACCCTCGAGTACTGCCTCGAGCTCTGTGACCTGGTGCTGATCATGAGCGTGAACCCCGGCTTCGGCGGCCAGAGCTTCATCCCCTCAGCCGTGGAAAAGGTACGCCGCCTGCGACGTATGTGCGACGAGCGGGGCCTCGATCCCTGGATCGAAGTGGATGGCGGTCTCAAGGCCAACAACACCTGGCAGGTGGTGGAAGCCGGTGCCAACGCGATCGTGGCCGGTTCGGCCGTGTTCAACGCGCCTGATTACCGCGAAGCGATCGACGGTATTCGCCACAGCCGTCGCCCCGAAGCGATCCTCGTTTGAAGTGCGAGGTCGGAGTGCCTGGTCTTGAGTGAGCGACCGACCGGTCGTAGCGCCCGGTCCGAGGCTGGTCTGCCCTGAGCCTCGATGACTGGGCCAGTCGCGCTTGACCCCTAGGGCGGCTGATTCCCCAGCCGGTTGATTTCGAGGGCGCCGGAAGCGAATCCGGCGCCTTTTTTCATGGCTGAGCCTCACCCCCCCCAACAGCGGCCCAGTGAGCTTGAGGAATGCACAACCTGGCGAGAAACCACACCATGTCGGGCTGCGCACTCAATGCGTGCTGATTGCTCACTGAACGCAGCAATCATCAGAGCCATGAACCCGAACACCACAGCCGGCGTTTTCGTGGCGGGGCCTACGGGGTCAGGGAGGTGGGGCTCAGGCGCCCAGGAACCAGCCGTAGCTGTGCAAACCGATGCCCAGCAGATTCACGCCGATGTAGCAGACGACGATCACCACCAGCCCGGCAGAGGCCACCAGGGCCGGTCGCCTGCCCTGCCAGCCGCGGCTCAGCCGGGTGTGCAGATAGGCGGCATAGACGAGCCAGCAGATCAGGGCCCAGGTTTCCTTCGGGTCCCAGCTCCACCAGCTGCCCCAGGCCTCATTGGCCCACACGGCGCCGCTCACCAGACCGACCGAGAGCAGCAGGAAGCCCACCGTGATCGTGCGGTAGCTGAGGCTGTCGAGCTGTTCGCTCACGCCGATGGCCACGCTGCTCAGCTCCAGGCCTTGGCCGCTGCTGGCCTCGCCGCCCCCCGGCACCACGGCCAGCTGGGCGCGGCGGAAGCCGCCGCTGCCGATCGAACTGCTGCGCAGCTCCAGCTGGCGGCCCCGCTCGGTGAACAGCACGGCCACCGATAGGAGTGAACCCACCAGCAAGGCGGCGTAGCTCACCATGATCACGCTCACATGCATCACCAACCAGCTGGAGCGGAGGGCCGGCACCAGTGGGGAGGCCGCCTGCAGGCGGTCGGGCAGGGCGAAGCTGGCAAAGGCCACACAGCCAAGACCCATTGGTGTCGCTGCCGCCGCCACCAGCGGGGAAGCCCAGGAGCGCTCCACCAGCAGCTGGGTGAGCGTGCAGGCCCAGGCCAGGAAGCAGAGCGATTCGTAGAGATTGCTGATCGGGAAGTGTCCCGATTCCCACCAGCGCAGTGTGAGTTGGGCGGTGAGGCTCACGTTGGCGCCGGCCACCAGCAGGCGCACCACCGTGCTCGAACGGCCGCCGCTCAAACTCCAGAAGGCCAGCGGCAGAGCGACCAGCAGCAGGCCGAAGGCGATCAGGGCGAGGGTCAGAACCGGATCGGTCACAGAAAGCACGATTCCCAGAAGCGGTTGGGTCAGTCTGCCTGGCGGGCAGGGAGATCAGCGGCTGGCCTGTCGGAGCAGCACAAGGCCACCCGCCAGACCGATGAACACCGGCATCCAGGCTGCCAGGAAGGGGGCCAGGGTGCCCTTCACCCCCAGCGAACTGAAGATGAAGGACATCAGGTAGTAGGAGAAAATCAGCAGGACGCTGATGCCGAACCCCTGGCTGCGGCTGGTGCGGGCATCCGGGCGCACGCCCAGGCTGCTGCCGATCAGCCCGAACACCAGGCAGATGGTGGGGAAGGCGAATTTCTCCTGAATGCGCACCCGCATCCGGCGGGCCTCCTTCTGGTCGCCGGCCTCTCTGAGCAACTGCTCGGCGCGCAGGGCTTCGGCCACGGACATGCTGGCGGCGTCCTTGGGCAGGGCAGCCAGTTTCAGCGGCCCCTGATCGAGCGGATAGAGATAGCGGTCGAACCTGGCGGATGTGGTGGAGCCCTCAGCCCCTCCCACCAGCACCACCTGGCCGTCCCTGAATTCCCACATGCCCTGCTCCGCGTTCCAGATTCCCTGCTTGGCCTGCAGGATCTGGGTGCCGTTCTCGCGGGTGAAATCGAGCACCGTCACATCCTGCATCTCCCCTTTCTCGAATCTGCGCGCATAGAAGAGCTGAGAGAGGTAGCGGTCGGCGCCGGAATCATCCTTGGCGGGCCGCAGGCTGAAGCGCGAGTAAATGATGTTACTGCCCTTCTCCGTGGCCACCGACCTGCCCAGGGCCTCATTGAGGGTGTCGGCCGCCTGGAGGTTGGCAGCGGGCACGATCAGGTCGTTGAACGTGAAGGTGAGCAGGCTCATCAGCAGCGCCACGCCCAGGGCCGGCATCACCATGCGGCTGGTGCTCACGCCGATGCTGCGCAGAGCCGTGAGCTCACTGTTGCCCGACAGCCTGCTGTAGGCCAGCAGTGTGGCCATCAAGGTGGCCATCGGAAACGACAGCACCAGGAATCCCGGCAGGCGCAGGCCCAGCACCTGCATCGCCGCCGTCACCGGCAAGCCCGATTCCGCCACCCGGCGCACCAGCTCGAACACCACCCCCACCGACAGGGACACCGTGGTGAAGGCCGCCACGCCGAACAGCAGCGGGCCGAGCAGTTCACCGCTCAGCCAACGGTCCATCAGCGGCAGGCGCTCCCAGAGCAGCAGTACGGGGCGCAGCAGCCGCTTGGGCGCCAGCACGGGTTCATGAGCAAGTGTCACAGCTGGAAGCCCTCCCCCAGGTAGTGCTGGCGCACAAGCGGGTTGCTGGCCACCTCAGCCGAAGGCCCGGAGGCCAGCAGGCTGCCTTCCGTGAGGATGTAGGCGCGGTCGGTGATGGAGAGGGTCTCCCGGACGTTGTGATCGGTGATCAGCAGACCCATGTTGCGATCCCGCAGAGTGCCGATCAGGGTCTGGAGGTCGGCAACGGCGAGCGGATCGACGCCGGCGAAGGGTTCATCCAGCAGCAGGTAGCGCGGGCCCGCTTCGCCCACCGCCAGGGCGCGCGCCACTTCGCAGCGGCGCCGCTCTCCTCCAGACAGCTGGAAGCCACGGCGGTGCTGAAAGTTGGTCAGGTGGAACTCCTCTACCAACTGCTCGACGCGCTCCCGCCGCCCCGCCACCGGAGCGCCGCTCTGTTGCAGGGCGAGCTGCAGGTTCTGGCGCACGCTCAGCTGCCGGAAAACGCTCGGCTCCTGGGGCAGGTAGCCGATGCCCAGACGGGCACGCTCCGGCATGGCCAGCCGCTCCACCCGCTTCCCATCGAGCACGACCCGGCCCCGATCCGGTTTGAGCAAGCCGGTGACGAGGTTGAAGGTGGTGGTCTTGCCGGCGCCGTTGGGGCCCAGCAGGCCGACCACTTCGCCGGGCTCCAGGGCGAGGGTCACCCCCTTGACCAGAGGGCGGCCTCCGATGCTCAGGGCCACCCCTTCCAACACAAGGCTCATGGCACTGCTGGCCCAGCAGGCTGAGCGTTCTGCTGGATCCTTAGCTGGCTGAACACCTGCTTGCCATCGGTGGGTTGGGCCAGCACCCGTTCGGTGTCCACCAGGTAGACCACCCGTTCGGCGCGCAGCAGGTTGCCGCCTTCCTGCACCACGTCCACATCGCCGGTGAGCACGATGCGCCCCTCCCGGGTGAAGTACTGGGCCTGGCGGGCGGTGGCGGCCAGGCGCCGATCGGGGTAAAGAATCCTCACGTTGCCGGTGGCGGTCACGATGCCGGTGCTGTTGTCAGCGCGCTGCGTGTCCGATTCGATCGTCACCAGGCCGGTGGGCGTGATCGGTGCCTGCGGCGTGAGCACCGTTCCTTCAGGGGCTGACGTCGAGGTGGGCATCGGGGCCCCCGGTGCGGCGCCCGCCGGCCGCGGCAACTGGGGCGCTTCGGGCACCTGCGACCCCAGCGGCAGCGCCCGCGCCAGGGGGGAATGGAGGCTCCAGAGCGCGAGCATTAGTGCCGCCCCTGCGGTAGCGAGGGGGGGGCGACGGCGTCGGTGCATCTCAGGCATGGTTCCGGCAGTGGCAGGAAGGGGGCGGGCGTGGGAGTCCCGCATCCGTCTCAGGGAGCGAGCTTCGCGGCAGGGGTCTGCGGGTCAGGCAGCTGGCGTCAACACTGGCAGGGGGAGGGCCCCTGGGTCATTCCCCTGTTGCAGACAGTGCAGCCGGTCAGCCACCCGGGCGCGCAGCAGGGTGAGGTTGAAGCCGAGGGCGTCGGCCGGAAACGGTGCCAGCCGGCCCAGCCCTTCACCCAGCAGCAGCGTGGCTCCACGCTGGTTGCCGCGCTGCAGATGCAGGTGGGCCACGGCGATCTGCAGAAATCCCTGAAGCGCGGCTCGGTCGGGCCCCTGGGTTTCGTGCCAGATCTCCTCGAACACGTCGTGGCAGGCGTACCACTCACCCGCGTTGAACAGCCCTGCGGCCATCTGCAGACGGGGGTCTGCGGTCAGGTCGTCGGCGGGGGGCACTGGGCCGGGGTGGCGGGACGCCATCCCCTGGCTCATCGCTTGGCGGCCTTCTTCACCGGCAGCTTGCGCAGCCGGATCGATTCCGGGGTCACTTCCAGCATTTCGTCCGGCCCGATGTACTCAAGCGCGCGCTCAAGCGTCATCTGGATCGGGGATTGAAGCGTGTCGAGCACTTCAGCGCCTGCCGAGCGGATGTTGGTGACCTGCTTGGCCTTGCAGACGTTCAGCTCAAGATCGGGCGGCCGGTTGTGTTCGCCCACGATCATGCCCTTGTAGACCTTGGTGCCAGGCGTGATGAAGAACTGGCCCCGATCCTCCGCGCCCTTGAGCGCGTAGAAGGTGGCGGTGCCTTCTTCGAAAGCCACCAGTACGCCGTTCCGGCGGGCATCGAAATCCCCCTGCATGGGGCGGTATTCGAAGAAGGAGTGGCTCATGATTCCTTCGCCGCGGGTGGCGCGCACGAACTCACCACGGAAACCGATCAGGCCGCGGGCCGGCACCACGAATTCCAGCTGGGTGCGGCCGTCGTTGCCGGTTTCCATGTTCTGCATCTCGCCCTTGCGGGTGCCGAGCTTCTCGATGCAGGAGCCCACCGCATCTTCGGGAACGTCCATCACCAGGGTTTCCACCGGCTCGCATGGTGTGCCGTCGATCGTGCGGAAAATCACCTGCGGCTGGGACACCTGGAACTCATAGCCTTCGCGGCGCATGGTTTCGATCAGGATGCCCAGGTGCAGCTCACCACGGCCGCTCACGGAGAAGCGATCAGGGGAGTCGGTGTCCTCCACCCGCAGCGCCACGTTGGTGAGCAGCTCCTTCTGAAGGCGGTCACGCAGCTGACGGCTGGTGACGAACTTGCCTTCCTTGCCGGCAAAGGGGGAATCGTTGACCACGAAGGTCATCTGGAGGGTGGGTTCATCCACCCGGATCAAGGGCAGCGCTTCGGGGTGATCGGGGCAGGCGATCGTTTCGCCGATGTTCACCTCATCGAAGCCCGCCACGGCCACCAGATCGCCGGCGCTGGCCTGCTCAATCTCCACCCGCTGCAGGCCCTGGAAGCCGAGCAGCTTGCTGATCCGGCCGCGCTTGATGCTGCCGTCGTCGCGGATCAGTGCGGCGCTCTGGCCGGCCTTGATAGTGCCGTTGTGGATGCGGCCGATCATGATCCGACCCAGGAAGTCGGAGTAGTCGAGCGTGGTGACCTGCATCTGCAGGGGCTTTTCAGGGTCTCCGACCGGCGGCGGCACATGGCGCAGGATGGCGTCGAAGAGCGGCTTCATCGTTTCGCTCTCGGTGGCCATGTCGGGCTTGGCGTAGCCCCCCATGCCGCTGCCGAACAGGTAGGTGAAGTCGCACTGGTCGTCGTCGGCGCCGAGCTCGAGGAACAGATCCAGCACCTTGTCGACCGCCTGTTCCGGGTCGACGCGGGCGCGGTCAATCTTGTTGACGAACACGATCGGCCGCAGGCCCTGCTCGAGCGCCTTCTTGAGCACGAAGCGGGTCTGGGGCATGGGCCCCTCGTTGGCGTCCACGATCAGCAGGGCACCATCCACCATGCCGAGCACCCGCTCCACCTCGCCGCCGAAATCGGCGTGTCCGGGGGTATCGACGATGTTGATGCGTACGCCGGCGTAATCAACCGCGGTGTTCTTGGAGAGGATCGTGATGCCGCGCTCGCGCTCCAGGTCGTTCGAGTCCATCACGCAGGTGGGCACAGCCTCGCCGTCCCGGAAGATCCCCGACTGCTGAAGCAGGGCATCCACGAGCGTGGTCTTGCCGTGGTCAACGTGGGCGATGATCGCGATATTGCGAATCGGTGCGCTCTGGGAAGCGGCGCTCATGCGTGATCTCTCCTTCAATCCTTTCTGACGCAACCACTACCGGTTGCAATGAACCTTCACCCTATCCCAGCCCGCTCCGCTCAGATCCCTGCAGCTGTCGGGCCGGTTCGAACATCCGCAGCGCCTCCGCTGATCCCTCGAAGCGCCAGTGCCATGGCTCGTAGGTCACGCCCTGGGCATTGCCGCGCGGAAACGAGAGTTTGAAGTGGTAGCGGTTGGCATTCTCCTGCAGCCAGCGGAAGGCGGGAGTGCGCTCGAAGTCGACACTCAGGTTGGCGGCGGGCCGGCCGCCATCGCCGAGATCGACGGCGTAGCCGGTGCTGTGCTCGGAAAAACCCGGTGGGGCGCTCACCTGGGCGCGCTCCTCGGCGCTCTGGTTGCGCTCCGATTTGACACCAAAGAAAATCTGCTGCTGCAGATCCACTGAGCGGAAACCGCTCAGCAAGCGCAGATCCACCCCATCGGCGGCCGCTTCCCGCTGCATGGCGAGCAGCTCGACGGCAGCCTCTGTATGCAGCATCAGGCCCGGCGCCACGTTGGTGAGCTGGTCCGTCGGCGCTTCCGCATAGGGGAAGTGGCCCAGCAGCCGCCCATCGCTGCCCAGCCGTGCATCGATCCCGGGGACGGGGGGAGGGGTGAGCAACTGGACCAGCGGCTCGCGGAAGCGAAAACCCAGCGCGCCACCGCCCACCACCAGCACCATCACGGTGCCGAGCACCGCGCGCAGCGATCGTCCCCGGGGTGGCCCGGGGCGCAGCGAGCGCTGAGCCACCGGGATGTCGTCGCCCTGATGACGCGCGGACATTCGCGGGGGCAAAGGACGGGGCTACAAGCTTGAAACAATCGTAGGGGCCAGGCCCTTCGGCGCCTCAAAAGCCGGAACAGGAGTGTTAGCTTCCAGCCCAGGATCGTTCCAGCGGAGCAGGTTTCAAGATGTTGCGAGTCGCAGTGGTGGGTGGCGGCCCAAGCGGTTCCTGTGCTGCGGAGGTCCTCGCCAAGGCGGGCATCGAAACCTGGTTGTTTGAGCGAAAGCTTGATAATGCCAAGCCCTGCGGTGGTGCGATTCCGCTCTGCATGGTTGATGAATTCGACCTGCCGGAGTCGATCATCGACCGCAAGGTGCGCAACATGAAGATGATCTCGCCCTCCAATCGTGAGGTGGATATCCATCTGGACAACGCCGATGAATACATCGGCATGTGCCGCCGCGAAGTGCTTGATGGCTTCCTGCGCAATCGGGCCGCCGAGCTGGGCACCCACCTCGTCAACGGGCTGGTTCAGAGCATCGACACCGGCAAGAACCGCCAGGGCCCTTATACCCTCAAGTATGCCGATTATTCCTCCGGTGGCCCTACCGGTGAGATCAAGACTCTCGAAGTGGATCTGATCGTCGGCGCCGATGGGGCCAACAGCCGCGTTGCCAAGGCGATGGATGCTGGCGACTACAACGTTGCCATTGCCTTTCAGGAGCGCATCCGTCTTCCCAAGGAGGAGATGTCCTACTACGAAGACCTCGCAGAAATGTATGTGGGCACCGATGTGTCCCCGGACTTCTACGCCTGGGTCTTCCCCAAGTTCGACCACGTGGCCGTTGGAACCGGCACCATGCAGGTCAACCAGGCCTTGATCAAGGGGCTCCAGAAGGGCATTCGGGAACGGGCCTCCGCCCGCCTGCTCAATGGTGAGGTGATCAAGGTGGAAGCTCACCCGATCCCTGAGCATCCCCGCCCGCGTCGGGTGGTGGGTCGCATGGCCTTGGTGGGCGATGCCGCCGGCTACGTGACCAAGAGTTCCGGTGAAGGAATCTATTTCGCCGCCAAGAGTGGCCGCATGTGCGCCGAACAGATCGTGGCAGCCAGCAGCTCTGGAGCAACGATTCCCACCGAAAAAGATCTCAAGGTCTACATCAAGAAGTGGGACCGCAAATACGGTGCCACCTACAAAGTTCTTGAGCTTCTGCAAAACATCTTCTATCGCAACGACGCTGCCCGCGAGGCCTTCGTTGAAATGTGCGATGACAAAGATGTGCAGCGTCTCACCTTCGACAGCTACCTCTACAAGCGGGTGGTGATGATGAACCCGTGGCAGCAGATCAAGCTCACCCTGCTCACCCTCGGCTCCGTGCTTCGCGGCCAGGCGCTGGCCCCCGCCGGCTACCAGCCGGTGAAGAGCGCTGTCCGCACCCAGGCAGAGATGGAGCTCTTCGCCGCCACCGGTTCCCTGCAGCCCCGTCAGGCTGAGGGGCTGGCCGCCGACATCGCCCCCACCCCGTCAGCGGCAGGGTCCGTCGTGACCGAAGCCGAGGAACGGGAACCTGCCCTGATGGGTCACTGAACTGACTCCTCAGCGCCTCACTGGGGCTCTGCCCAAATCCAGGGGGAGTCTTGGCGGTCTTTTGTCGTTGACAGGCAGCGCCGATCACCCATCAAGGGCACTGAAATCGGCGAGCACCTCTGACTGATTGGTGAGGACCGCCAGCAGATTCAGCCGGTTGGTGCGCACGGCCATGTCGTCGCACATCACCATCACGCTCGTTTCGCCATCGAAGAAGGCCGCCAGCGCTCCCGCACCCTGGCCGAGGGCTGCGGCGAGACCGCTGTAGTCGATGCTGCCTGCCTCTCCGCAGGCCAGCGGCTCAATGTCCTGCACCACTGCCAGCAGTTGCGCTTCGCTGCTGGCAGTGAAGCGGGCTGGCTCCACCACGCCATCAGCCCGTAGCACCTGGCCGCTGAGCTCGCTGTGCTGCGCCAGCCGCGCCGCACGCTGCACCACGGCCTGAACCTCCTTGAGGGCGCCGCTCGCCCGAAGGTCCGCCAACACCTGGGTCCGCTCCCAGGCGTCGATGGGTTGGCGCAGCAGGCGTTCCCCTTGGACCGTGGCACCCGCCACCGCCCTTACCAGGTCAGCATCGAAGCCTTCCTCCTCCAGCTGGGCCACCAGCCGCTGGCGCAGAAACTCCTGCAGCTCCAGTGACAGGGCGACGGAATCCACCCCAAGGCCTGGCAGCAGCGCCTGCCAGTGCGCCGTGGCGCCCTTCAGCAGCGCGTTCAGATCAAGGCGCCAACCCTGGGCGTGGAGCACCTGCAGCAGCCCGTTGGCGGCCCGCCGCAGCCCGTAGGGATCGGAAGACCCGCTCGGCCGCTCCCCTTTGGCGTAGATGCTGAGCAGCAGCTCCAGGCGCTCCGCCATCGCCACCACCGCTCCGGCAGCGGAGCTGGGCAGGCGATCGCCGGCACCACGCGGCAGGTAGTGCTCCAGCACAGCCAGGGCCACGCCGCGCGATTTGCCTTCCTCCAGCACGTACTTCGCCCCGATCACCCCCTGCAGTTCCGGGAATTCGCCCACCATCTGGCTGACCAGATCGTGCTTGCAGAGTTCGGCGGCGCAGCGGGCGGTTTCGGCGTCGTCGTCCGCTAACGCCAGTGCCTCCAACAGGGTGTCGGTGAGCCAGCAGATTCGTTCGGCGCGCTGTTTCAGGCTGCCCAGGCCTTCAGCAAACGTGACCCGCTCCAACTGACTGAGGCGGCTGTGACTGCTCACCCGGCGGTCTGCGTCCAGGAAGAAGGCGGCATCGGCCAGCCGCGCCCGCAGCACCCGCTCGTTCCCCCGGCGCACTGTTGAGGCCGCCGCCTCCAGGCCGTTGCCGATGCAGAGAAACCTGGGCAGCAGTAAGGACCGGGCCGAGAGCGCCAGAACATCCGCCTGGGCGCCCACAGGCTCCAGTGGCACATAGCGCTGGTGGGAACGCATCACCGTGCTCAGCACCTCGGGGGGCAGGGCAAGGAAGTGCGTATCGATGCTGCCTTCAATCAGCGAGGGGCTCTCCACCAGATCGACCAGCTCCTCGAAGAGCGCCTCCGGCAGATCGGGCCGGGCGCCGGCGGCGGTGGCTGCCGCCTCCAGCTGCTGACGGATCCACTGGGCGCGCAGCTGGCGGTCGACCTGTACCCCGGCGGCGGCCAGCTCATGCCTGTAGGTGCACGCCGCCGTGATCGACACCTCCGACTGCACGAGTCGGTGGCCGCGGCTGAGGCGGCCGCTCTGGATGCAGGGATCGGTAGCCGGCAACTGCACGGGAATCACCCGCTCATCAAGCAGGGCCACCAGCCAGCGCACCGGCCGGCTGAAGCGACTGTCTCCCTGGCCCCAGCGCATGAAGCGCCTTCCCTGCAGGGCATCGATCCAGCCGGGAATCAGGCCGCTCAGCAGCTCGAAGGTGGGCTGCCCCTGCTGCCGCAGGCGGGCGAAGACGAATGGCCCTTTCGGGGTCTGGCGGACTTCAAGTTCGCTGGCGTCCACGCCGCAGCGCCGGGCGAAGCCGATGGCGGCGGGAGCCGGCTCCCCGTTCACGAAGGCCTGCTCCGCCGGTGGGCCCTTGCGCTCCTCTTCCTGATCGGCCTGGCGCTCCGGCAGGCCACTCACGCACACGGCGAGGCGGCGGGGCGTGCTGCTGCACCACAGCGACTCCAGCGGCAGCTTGTGCGCGCTCAGTGCCTGGCGCACCTGCTGCTCCAATTGAGGGAGGGCCATCCGGGCGAAATCCGCCGGCAGTTCCTCGGTGCCGATCTCCAGCAGGAACGTGGCCACGCAAGTGTCTCAACAGCCACCGACTGTATTGAACGCCAGTGACGACGCGGCTGCTTCGCTACCTTCAAACAACCTGGTAGCACCAACGTGACCGTGACCCCCAACCGTGTTCGCAAGTCCGTGGGGGAACGGGAGGCTGAGGGTGGCCCTTCAGAGGGTGGATCCACCAAGCCTGCAGCAGGGCAACCGTTGGCTGCCACTGGGCAATCAACGGCTGGGCAACCAGCGACTGCCAACGACCTGCCACCCACCAAGTTCGAGCTGCTCAAGGCGGCCAGCGGCCATCTCAAGGAGCCGCTGGCCACCGAACTGGAGAACGACAAGCCGTTCTTCACGGACGGCGCCGTCCAGATCCTCAAGTTTCACGGCAGTTATCAGCAGGACAACCGCGACAACCGCCAGAAGGGCCGTGAAAAGGACTGGCAAATGATGCTGCGGCTACGCAGCCCCGCCGGGCGCATCCCGGTGCCGCTCTATCTGGCCATGGACGACCTGTCCAACAACCTCGGCAACGGCACGCTGCGGGTGACCACCCGCCAGGCCTTCCAGATGCACGGCATCGCCAAGGCCGATCTGCGCGAGGTGATCGGCACGATCGTGCGCGCGCTGGGTTCCACGCTGGCGGCCTGCGGTGACATCAACCGCAACGTGATGGCCCCCGCTGCCCCCTTCGAGAAGGGGGGTTACCCCGCCGCGCGTCGGTTGGCGGATCAGATCGCCGATCTGCTGTCGCCGGAGGCCGCCGAGGGCTCCTATCTCGACCTCTGGGTGGAAGGGGATCACAGCTACCGCTTCAAGCCCGACAAGCCGGTGCGTGAGGCACGCGAGCGCCAGCGCGAAGGAGCCCTGTTCAGCGGTGATGCCTCCGAGCCCCTTTACGGCGGCACCTACCTGCCGCGCAAGTTCAAGGTGGCCGTCACGGTGCCGGGCGACAACTCCGTGGATCTGCTCACCCAGGACATCGGCCTGGTGGTGTTCACCGATCCGAGTGGGCGCCTCAGGGGCTGCAACGCCTACGTGGGTGGGGGCATGGGCCGCACCCATAACAAGGACGAAACCTTTGCGCGCACTGCCGATCCGCTCGGCTACGTGGCTGCCGAGCATGTGCTCGATCTCGTCCAGGCGATCGCTGCCCTGCAGCGCGACCACGGCGACCGCCAGGTGCGGCGTCACGCCCGCATGAAGTACCTGATCCACGACCGGGGCATCGCCTGGTTCAAGCAGGAGCTCAAGCGCTATTTCCCCCATCCGATCCGCGGCCTGCAGAACGAGCCCACCCCCCGCCTCGCCGACTACCTGGGCTGGCATCGCCAGAGCGCCAATCTCTGGTTCGTGGGCCTGCCCCTGCTCTGTGGCCGCCTCGAAGGCGAGCGCAAGCAGGGGCTGCGAAAGCTGGTGGAGACCTACCAGCTGGAGGTGCGGCTCACTCCCAACCAGGACCTGCTGCTCTGCAACATCGGCACCCCCCAGCGCAGTTCGGTGCGCTCCGCCCTGGCGGAGCTCGGCTTCCAGGCCCCCGAAGCTCCCGATCTGCTGGCCCGCCATGCGATCGCCTGCCCGGCCCTGCCCACCTGTGGTCTGGCCATCACCGAATCGGAACGCATCCTTCCTGAGGTGCTCGATCGCCTCGATGCCCTGCTGCGGCGCCTGGACATCGAGAAACCCGTGCTCGTGCGCATGACCGGCTGTCCCAATGGTTGCGCCCGCCCGTACATGGCGGAGATCGGTCTGGTGGGCAGCGGCGTGGAGCAGTACCAGCTCTGGCTGGGGGGCACCCCCAACCTCACCCGTCTGGCCAGTCCCTTCCTGGAGCGGATGCCCCTGGCGGAACTGGAGAGCACCCTTGAACCCCTGCTGCGGGGCTGGAAGGCGGCCGGTGGGCGGCGCAGCTTCGGTGAGCACGTGGCCCAGCTGGGTGATGTGGCCGTGCGTGAGGCCCTGGTCGGATGTTGATCCGGCCGCTGCGGCTCGCTCTTGTGCTCGCCGCCCTGTCCATGGCCGGGCCCGCAGCCCTCAGCCAGGACCGACGCACACCTGCCGTCCCGGTGCAGACGTTCGAGCCGGATCCCCTCACCTGCAAGCGCGACAACCTGCTGGCCGCCTACCGGCGCCAGCTCAACCAGTTCGCCAGCCAACCACCGAAGGTGCTGGCCCGCCTGCGGGAGGTGCAACTGGAGATGGGCGAGGCCACCTTGAAACGCTGCGCCGCTCTCGGCCATCTCAGCCGGCCGGAGGCGGAGCAGATCTGGCGCGAGTTTCAGCTGATGCCGCTGCCCACCGCCACCGTGCCCTCTCCAGACCCAGCGCCTGTCCAGCGCCCGTAGCAGGCCTGCGCAGCGCCGCTGCGCCAGGCCCACAGCTGATCACCATGGCTGAAGTGCCACCACTCGTTGGGGTGCTGACTGAACCCAGCTGCCGCCATCACCGCCTGCAGCAGCAGCCGTCGCTGGTGCCAGCTCGCCGCTGGGCCGGTTGGATCCTCTGCGGCAGCGTCGGCGTAGTGCCCAGGCTCTGAGACCGCGCCGATCGCATCGATGTCCCCGCCCATTCCCAGCAGCGCGCCTGCCGGCCCGGCCAGGGTGAGATCCACGGCTGCCCCTGTGCTGTGCGGCGGCGGTGTGGCTGGATCGGCACTGGGCGGGGCCCAGAAGCGGCCCACCTCTGCGGCCACGGCCTCGCGCTCCGGCCCCGGCCGCTCGGGATCCACCCCACGGGCTCGGCATTCCTCCCGCAGTGCGTGCTCTACCATGAACGCCTGCACCGCCAGCGGCCGCCAGGCATCAAACACGGCCAGCCGCCAGCCATTCTGCTGCTGCTGCAGGGCGTCCTGAGCCTGCAGCAGACGCTCCACCACCCCCTGGCGCAGGCGGAAGGGGCAGCCGGCCTGGCCATAGGGGGCCCCGAGAGCCGCATAAGGGTGAGGCTCGAGCCGGAGCAGCTCGGGGGGGAGTGGGATCAGCGGTTCGCCGTTGTCTTCGATCGGGACCGAGCTCCAGGGACGCGGCACGGCGGCAGACCAGGGGACAGGCTCAATTCAAGCGAGCCGCTTCCGCCTGCCGCTGGCGCTGTTCGGCCAGGGCCAGGGCCAGGCCCGGGTGCCGCTGCAGCTCCGGATCCGCCGCCAGCAGCCCCTGCGCCACGGCCCGTGCCTGTTCCAGCACGGCGCCATCCTCCGTGAGGCTGGCCAGGGCCAGATCGGGCAGCCCCGATTGGCGCGTGCCGAGCACCTGCCCGGGGCCCCGCAGTTGCAGGTCCATTTCGGCGATCTCGAAGCCGTCGCTGCTGCGCACCAGCACCTCCAGCCGCTGACGGGCTTCGGCGTTGCGGCTGTCATTGATCAGCAGGCAGTGGGAGGCGGCGGCACCGCGGCCCACCCGCCCCCGCAGCTGATGCAGCTGGGCCAGGCCGAAGCGCTCGGCGTGCTCGATCACCATCACGCTCGCGTCCGGCACGTCGACACCCACCTCCACCACCGTGGTGGCCACCAGCACATCGCAGGCGCCGCTGGCGAAGGCAGTGATCGCCTCCTGCTTCTCACTGCTGGCCATGCGGCCGTGCAGCAGCCCCACCCGCAGCTGCGGGAACACCTCCTCGCTCAGCTGGCGGTGCACCTCCACCGCCGAGCGCAGGTCGAGCTTCTCGGATTCCTCCACCAGCGGCAGCACCACATAGGCCCGCTGCCCCAGTGCCACCTGCTCGGCGATCAGCCTGTAGGCCTCCTGGCGCTCCCCGCTGCGCAGCAGCCGCGTGCGGATGGGGGTGCGGCCGGGGGGCAACGCATCGATCTGGCTCACCTCGAGATCTCCGTGCACCGAAAGCGCCAGGGTGCGGGGGATCGGGGTGGCGGTCATGGTGAGCAGGTGGGGCTGGACATCCTTCCCCAACAGCCTGTCGCGCTGCCGCACCCCGAAGCGGTGCTGCTCATCGACCACCACCAGACCGAGCCGGGCGAACTGCACCGGATCCTCCAGCAGGGCGTGGGTGCCCACCAGCAGCTGCAGCTGGCCGTTCGCCAGGTCCTGCAGCAGCTCACGGCGCCGCCGCTGCGGAGTGGAGCCGGTCAGCAGCGCCGCGCGCACATGCAGCTGGGGCAGCCAGTCGCCGAGTTTGCGGGCATGCTGCTCGGCCAGCACTTCGGTGGGAGCCATCAAGGCCCCCTGGCAACCGGCTTCGATCGCCGTGAGCAGGGCGGCAATGGCCACCACGGTCTTACCGCTGCCCACATCCCCCTGCACCAGGCGTGCCATCGGCTGGCCCCGGGCCATGTCGGCGCGGATCTCCGCCAGCACCCGCTGCTGGGCGGCGGTGAGGGGGAAGGGCAGCAGCGCCAGGAAGCCGCCCACCAGGCTGCCGGCGCCCGTGTTCACCGAGAGCGGCGTGGAGGGCCGGCGGCTCTGCTGCAGGCGTCGCTGCAGCAGCCGCAACTGCAGCAGCAGAAACTCATCGAACACCAGCCGGTGACGGCTGGCCTGCAGATGATCCCGGTCGCGGGGATCGTGCAACCCCTGCAGCGCCTCCCCACGGCCCATCAAAGCTTCCCGCTGGCGCAGACTGGCCGGCAGGGGATCGGGCCAACGCACCGCCGCCTCCAGCACGACCCGCAAGGCCTGCCGCAAGCGTTCGGCGTTCAGGCCTTCGGTGAGCGCGTAGACCGGCAGCAGCCGGCCGATGCGATCGGAGCGCAGCGGCGCATCCGGGCGCTCCAGCACCTCCATCAGCGGATCCTGGAAGCAGGGGCCGTAGGGCGAGTCCTTGACCAGGCCGCTGGCCACCACCGTGCAGCCGGGCGGGAACTGGCGTTGCTGGGCTTTCAGCCAACCCGGCGTGCTGAAGCGCTTGCCGATCAGAAACCGGCTCACCCGCAGCCGGCCCGTGATGTCCTGCAGCTGCAGCTCCAGGATCGAGAGGTTGGGATTGCGCGGGCTGGCAAAGGCATGGCAGCGCTTCACCGTGGCGACCACGGTGGCCGTCTCGCCGGCGCGCAGGGCACCGATCCGCGCCAGGTTCGCGTAATCGACGTAGTCGCGGGGGTAGTGGCGCACCAGATCACGGGCCAGCAGCAACCCCATGGCGGCGAGCTGGGTGGCGGTCCTGGCGCCGATGCCACGGATCGCCCCCAGCGGCGTGTCGGGTTCGATGGCCGCCTGCCCCTTGCTTACGCCGCTGGTGCGTGCATCGCCGCTGGTTGCACCTCTGCTGCCTGCCGCAGGCGCGGGCGCCTCGCGCCGCGGCAGCCGCGGCGGCGCCACGGTGGCCGGTGGGTCGAAGGAGCGGCGCAGGGCATGCAGCCGCTCGCGGCACTGGCGCACCAGGGTCTGCCGGCGGGCGGGGCTGAGGCCGCTGTAGCCCTCAAAGCCGGCAGCCAGCTCGGCCAGGGCGCGTTGATCCTCCGGTCGCTGGGTCAGGCCGTCCGGTGGTTGGCGGCAGCTGCGGGCCAGGAAGGCGCTGAAGCACTCGTGGCGGCCCTGCAGGTCGCCGAAACCGCGTTCCGCCTCCACCCTCAGGGCCTGTTGCAGGGTGGCCAGCCAATCGCCCGCTGGCGAGCCCGGGGTCAGGGCTGAACCGGACCTGCCATCCGACTGTCCTGCAACCACTGCTGCTCCGCCTCCAGGGCGAGGGTGCGCCGCTGCCAGTGTCGGTAGTTCCGGGCGACCGTGCGCAGTTCGCTGCGCCGCTCTTCCAGCCGGCGCCGGCTGGTGCGCAGCCGCGGCTGCTCAGCCTCGAGATCAGGGCCGCGCAGCAGCAGACCGAACGCTTCCATCGGCGCGGCCATGCCATCGGTGCTGAAGGGCAGAGACAGGCGCAGCAGGTTGGCGGGAGCCGGCAGTGCTTCGATCTGCCCGCGCAGCACCGCATCCAGCAGGCTCGCCGGCAGCAGGCTGCGCGTGAGGCCCAGGCGCAGCAATTCGAGGTTGATCGCGTGCGAGAGATTGCGCAGACGCCGCTGCAGGGCGAGGTCGAAGGCGCCCCACCAGTGCAGCAGCTCCAGCGGCTGGCGCGGCAACAGATAGGGCGCCTCGCTGCTGTCGTCTGGGCCGGTAGGCGAGGCGGACGCTGATACGGCGCTCCCCTCGCTGTCGTCATCGAGATCCTGATCGCCGTCGTTGTCGGTGTCCCTGGCCGGAGCAGGCAGGCGCCCCATCGCCTCGCTGGCCATCGCGAACAGCGCCTGGAACACATGGGCGGGTTCGCCGCCGGCGTCGAAACCACTGGCGGCCTGAGTGGCGGCACGATCTCCCTGGCTGCCGCCTGAGCGGTTTCTGTGCCGGCGGTGGCTGCGGCCACCATCGTCTCGGACGTCGTCGTTTCGGCCTACACCGTCTGGATCGGCGTCGTCATCTTCGGGGTCGGCGTCGATGAGAGCGTCATCGTCGGTGTCGTCTTCGTCTGCGTCGTCGTAGCTCTGGGCGTCGTAGCTCCGCCCGTCGTCCGCATCGGCGCCGTCTGGATCGTGGTGGCCGCTGTGCGCGTCGTCCTCATCCTCGTCCTCCGTGTCGCCGCCGCCGTACGCAGCGGCGCGGCCGCCTTCCTCCTCGCTGCCGCTGGTGAGCGCGGCCAGGCCGGACAGCCCGCTCAGGCCCGGCAGGCCGGCGGCGAACAGATCGGCACTGAGCGGCAGATCCATGCCCAGCTGCACGGAACCGCGGGGCAAGCCCATCGCCTGGCCGGAGTCTTGGCCAGAGCCGTCGCCGGATGGGCCAGGGGTGTCATCGCCATGGGAAGACTCTGTAGCTTCCCCAGCGGCAGCAGCCATGGCGGCCAGCAGACGCCGCTGCTCCCGCCGCCGCAGGCGCTGCTGTTCAGAGCGCACCTGGCGTGCCAGCACGATCAGCTGCTCCACCGTGAGCAGAGCGTTGCAGCGCTGCACCAGTTGCTGCAGGCGCTGCTGCAGTCCAAGCCGCTCGGCGGTGTCGAGCGCCGTGTAGCGCGCCGGCACCACCTGGGTGGCCAGGTGAAAGGTGGCCTGCAGGACTGCCTGCGGCAAGCCGGCCCTCAGCACCTGGAGGTAGAGGGCCAGATCCCGATACAGGGCCTGATTGCTCTGCTCCATGCGCTGGCGCAGCTGGTGCAGGTGGGCCTGGGCTTCCGTCAGTGCCGTGGCGCTGGATTCCAAGGCTGACACTCCACGGAGAGGAGGACTCCGGCGGAGCCGCTCAAGCGCTCGGGCCGCTCATGGCCGCCACTTCAGCGGCGAAATCGCTGGCTTCGACTTGGATGCCCTCACCCAGGGTGTAACGGGTGAAGCGCCGCACCTGGATGTTTTCACCGACCTGACCGGCCACCTGCTTCACCAGTTCGGCCAGAGTGATCGCGCTGTCCTTGATGAAGGGTTGCTCCAGCAGCGCGAGCTCTTTGAGCCGCTTGCCGATGCGTCCCTCGACGATCTTCTCCTTCATCTTGTCGGGCTTGCCGGCAAGATCATCGCGGCCCATTTCGATGCTTTTCTCGCGCTCGACGATTTCCGGGGGGATCTCCTCGGTGCTCACGTATTCGGCGTTGGGGCAGGCGGCGATCTGCATCGCCACGTTGCGCAGCAGCTCCTGGAACACATCACCGCGGGCGACGAAGTCGGTTTCGCAGTTGAGTTCAAGCAGCACACCGACGCGAGCGCCGGTGTGGATGTAGCTGCCGATCGCCCCTTCCGCTGCTGTACGACCGGCTTTCTTCTCCGCAGTGGCAATGCCCTTCTGGCGCAGCCATTCGGCGGCCTTGGTCATGTCACCGGCGTTTTCGGCCAGTGCCTTCTTGCAGTTCATCATCCCTGCGCCGGTTTTTTCGCGCAGTTCCTTGACGAGCTTTGCTGAAATCTCAGCCATGACAGAAACGGAGGGGGAGAAGGGAGAGGGAGTGAAGAGGCTGAGGGAGGCGGAGGAGGGCTTCAGCCCTCGTCGTCGTCGCGGGGTTCCTGGGCCCCATGGCGACCTTCGTTGATCGCATCGGCCAGGCGGCCCAGCACCAGCTGCACGGAACGCACGGCGTCGTCGTTGCAGGGGATCGGCACGTCGGCCAGGTCGGGGTCGCAGTTGGTGTCAAGCATCGACACCAGGGGAATGTCGAGTTTGCGGCACTCCAGAACGGCGTTGGTTTCGCGGCGCTGGTCCACCAGCACAACCACATCCGGCAGGCGGCGCATGTTCTTCAGACCACCCAGATACTTCTGCAGCCGCTCCAGCTCGCGCCGCAGCACGGCCGCTTCCTTCTTCGGCCGCATGGCGATGGCGCCGGAAGACTCCATCCGCTCCAGATCCTTGAGGCGATCGATGCGGGCGCGCATCGTGCTCCAGTTGGTGAGCATGCCGCCCAGCCAGCGCTGGTTCACGTAGGCGGCGCCGCAGCGGGCAGCCTCCTGAGCAATCACTTCGGAGGCTTGTTTCTTGGTGCCCACGAACAGGAACCGCTTGCCAGCGCGCGAGGCGCTGCGGGTCCATTTGTAGGCGTTGTTCATGCAGACGGCGGTCTGCACGAGATCGATGATGTGGACCCCGTTGCGCGCGCAATAGATGTAGCGCGACATCTTGGGATTCCAGCGGCGGGTTTGGTGCCCGAAGTGGGCACCCGCCTCCATCATTTCGGAGAGGGTTACGACAGCCATGGGTGGAGAGGGTTTCGGGTTCGCCTCCACCTGCCTGGGTTCAGCACGAAGCGACTCGAGAAAGAGGCGCCCTTGATCGTGTGAACACCCGAAACGGACAGGTGTGCGGTTTGTGGGGACCACTCAAATTACCAAACGGGCCTTCAGCGCAGCCCTGCGGCCCTTGCTTCCCGGTAAAGAGCCCGCACGCCAAGCCGGTTGAGTGGCAGCCGCAGCAGCTCCATCGCCAGCCCCGGCTGGCCGCGGCGGATCAACCAGGCCAGCAGGGGCCGCAGCGTGCGTTCGTTGACCAGCCCGCCGAGGGTGAGCACCTCCCACAGCAGCCGGTGCAACCAGGTGAACTGGATGATGAAGCGCACCCTGCGGGTGGGGTGCTTCCGGTAGAACACCAGGCCCATGCGCGCCCGTTCCTGCTCGATGCGCACCAGATCGGGCAGTTGTTCCAGGCGCAGGGCCGGATGCCAGTGATACCCCGCCGCTGCAGGGCAGCGCACCAGCTCCACCCCGAGCTGCCTTAGCCGTTCGCCCAGTTCGAGGTCTTCCCAGCCGTAGAGCCGGAAGCCGGTATCGAACAGGCCGGCCTGCTCCAGCAGTGCCCGGTCGATCGCCACATTGCCGGTGGCGAAGTAGGCCCACGAGAGATCGCTGAGCTTGTGGGGTTCGCTGCGCGGGTCCTCGAAGTTGGAGGTGTTGATCACCGCGCCGTAGGTGAAGCAACGGCGGTGGCCGTGCCGCTCCCAGTAGGCGACCAGGGCCTCGGCATGGGCCAGCAGGAAGCCGTCATTCACCACCAGGTCGCTGTCGATGAACACGATCACATCGCCGCGGGCATGGGCGACGCCCCGATTGCGCCCTTCCGCCGGACCGCCATGGTCCTGTTCCACCAGCCGCACGTGGGGGAAGCGGCCGGCCTCCTGGCGCAGCCAGGCGGGGGTGTCATCGGTGGAGCCGTCGTCGACCACCACCACTTCGTAGGCCTCGATCGGGGCTCCGAGCCGCTGCTGCTCCAGCGCGGTGAGTGCCTTCTCGAGGATGGGCCGGCGGTTGTAGGTGGGAATGACGACGCTGAGAAACATGCGCCTGAAACGAAGGGAGGACGGGGGAAGCCGGAGGGGAGGGCGAATCGAGAGGCAAAAAAAGGGACCCCGCAGGATCCCTTTCCATTGATCAAGGGGCGTGGCGCGACGGCTCAGTCGGCGGCGCCACCGTTGTTGGCGGTGCCGGTGACACCGTTGCCGGCACCTTCACCGCGACCGTCGTTGCGGAGCTTGCGCTTCTTGAATTTGCGGGCGTAGGAGCGGTTACGTTCCTGCTTTTCCTTTTTGAGGTTCCGGCGTTTCGCCATGGACGACCTGGGTACGGGAGATCGTTCACTCTAGCCAATGGGTTCCGAGCGGCTTCAGCTCGCCCAGCCAGCACTGCCCTTTCGCACGGCCCTGGATCGCCGTCGTTTCAGACGGCCCAGTTTCACTGCGGCAGCTCAGCTGAAGCTCATGGCAGCAGATCACCGCCGCAGCTCACAGCTGTAGTCAGCTGCTCCGCTGGAGCGCAGCTTCCGGGCCCCCTCAGTGCGCTGTCGCAGCGATCGCCAGTGGCGCGGACGACAGGCGACCGTCTTCCATTTTCACGAGCCGGTCGGCCACATCAAGGATGCGCGGATCGTGGGTGACCATCAAAACGGCGCACTGTTGCTCGCGCGCCAGGCGCTTCAGCAGTTCCACCACCTCGCGGCCGCTCTGGCTGTCGAGGGCGGCGGTGGGTTCATCCGCCAGCAGCAGGCGTGGATGGGTGGCCAGGGCCCGGGCGATCGCCACCCGCTGCTTCTGACCGCCCGAGAGGTCGTGGGGCAACTTGCCCAGGTGATCGCCGAGCCCCACGGCCCGCAGCCATTCGCGGGCCTGGTCGCGGCGGGCGCGGTAGCCAAGCCCCGGCAGCAGATCCGCCCCCATCTGCACGTTCTGCTCGGCCGTCAGGCAACGCAACAGGTTGTGGCCCTGAAAAATCATGCCGATGCGGCGCCGCAAGCGCTGCCGCTCGCCGCGGCCACTGTTCTCCAAGGCCTGGCCCAGCACACGCACGTGGCCCTCCTGCACCTGGCGCAGCGCCCCCACCAGCGTGAGCAGCGTGGTTTTCCCGCATCCCGACGGGCCGGTGAGCAGCACCACTTCGCCCGGGTCGATGCGCAGATCCACGTTCTGGATCACCTGCCGGCGCATCGTTCCCTTGCCATAGGAATGGCAGAGGCCGCTGATCTCCACCATGGCCGAGGCGTTGGCGCCGGCATCGGCTCTGCCGTAGTCGGCTGGGCTCGTGACGGTGCTGGTGACGGGGGACATCGGCGCAGGGCTCAGAAGATTTCGGCAGGATCGGCATCGCCGAGCTTGCGCATGGCCAGGGCTGCGGAGCCCATGCACATCACCAGGATCAGGCCGAAGATCAACAGGGAGCGGTTGGCTTCCATCCCCACCGGCAAGCGCGTGGCGGAGCGCACCAGGTGGTAGAGGCCAGTGCCGGCGGCGTAGGCCGGCACATAGCCGAGCACGGCCAGCAGGATGCCCTCCCGGGCCACCACCCCCAGCAGGGTCACAAGTGGGTAGCCCATCGCCATCAAGGTGGCGTACTCGGGCAGGTGGTCGCTGACGTCGCTGTAGAGGATCTGGTACACGATCACGCAGCCCACCACGAAGCCCATGGCGGCACCGAGCGTGAAGATGAACCCGATCGCGGTGCTGGTGCGCCAGTAGTCCTTCTCGGCTTCCTCGAACTCCTGCTTGGTGAACACTGTCACGTCGGCGGGAAGTCGCTCCCGCAACCGCTGTTGCACCACCTCTGGGGAAGCGCCGGGCCGAAGGCGGATCAGGCCCAGCTCGATCGCCCCCGGCGGGGTGTTGGGTTTGAGCCGCAGCAGGGTTTCGGTGCTGGTGATCAGGTTGCCGTCGGCGCCGAAGGAGGGGCCCAGGGCCACCAGGCCCGCCACCCGCACCCGTTTGCCATCCACCTCGGTTTCCACCGTCTTCCCTTCGCGGAACCACGGACCCACCGGCCCGAACTCCGGCCTTGAGGCCTCATCGAACAGCACCCGGTCGCGCTGGGTGAGCAGCTTCGCCTTGGCTGCCAGGCCCGGGTCGGTGAACAGGGGATCGTTCGGCTCGAAGCCAAGCGCCAGGATCTGACGGGTGGCGAGCGTTTCAGGGTTGCGCCACAGCAGGAAGCTCCAGTGCACCGGGGTGATCCCCTGCACCGCAGGGTCACCGAGGGCCTGCACGAGCCGGCGGCGCGGAAAGCTCGACATGCTGATCGAGCTCATCGTGCGCGGGCTCATCAGCACCAGGTCGGCGTCGAACAGCCGGTGGATTGTGATGCTGGCGTCGAACAGGCCGTCGCGGAAGCCCAGCTGCATGAACATCAGGATGCCCGCGAAGCTGATCCCCGCCAGCGCCACCAGCAGCCGCATGGGCTGACGGGTGAGCAGCAGCCAGGCCAGGGGGATGCGCCGGGCGGCCCAGAGATCCCCGAGCAAGGGGACGCGCATCACGGCAGGCTCCGGCTCATGGGTCGAAGCGGGTGATCGTCTTGGTTCCGGTGAGGTTGCGCACCTTCGCGGTATCGGCCGGATCCAGCGCGAGCCGCACCTCCACCACCCGCGCGTCGGCATCGCCGGTGGGATCGGTGGCGAGCACCTCCCGCTGCTGCACCTGCGGACTGATCCGGATCACGCGGGCGCGCAGGCTGCCATCGAAGCCGCCGTTCTCGCTGCTGATGCTGGCGGTCTGGCCGAGCTTCACCCGGCGGATGTCGCTCTCGTACACCTCGGCCACCACTTCCATGCGGTCGCTGGCACCGATCTGGAGGATGCCCTTGTCGCCGGGCCGCTCGCCCGCCCGGGCTTCGACGTTCAGAACGGTGCCGCTGATCGGAGCACGCAACTCACTGTTCACCAGATCGGTTTCGGTGCGTGCGATCTGATCAAGGGCTTCACGCAGGTTGCCCTGCAGCTCCAGCAGCGTGAGTTCGCGCGTTTCCAGTTCGGAGGCGGCGACGGCGCCATTGCGGGCGAGCTGGCGGTAGCGGTTCACTTCACGCTCCAGCACAGCGACCCTGCGGTTCAAGTTGGCGATGCGGCTGCGCTCCAGGCTGCGCCGGGCCAGCAGCGAAGGGCGATTGTCGAAGCGCGCCAGCAACTGCCCCGCCGCCACGCTGTCTCCCTCCTGCACCAGCAGCTCGGAGATGCGGGGGCTGCCGCCCATCTCCGACATCGGTGCCGCCAGATTGCGGATGTCACCGGCCGGTTCGAGCCGGCCCAGCGCCGAAATGGCATCCACCACGGCAGGCCGGCTGCTGGCGACGGGTGCCGGCGTGGGGGCCGGCTTCGGGCGGAACTGCCAGGCCACCGCAGCCACGCCCGCCACCACGAGCGCCGCGATCGCGATGCGCAGGGCGCGGGGACGGCCGGGAGTCAGGGAAGCTCCGGCGGATCGTCGAACAGAAGCTCCTCGATGTACCGGTCGGCCCACGCTGGGCTGAAGGCCTTCTCCAGCACCCGCCGCGTCTTGTCGTTTCGTTTCTGTTGCTGGCAATACGACAGCTGACCGTGATACCGAGCAACCGTAGCTGGATCGTCCCACGATTGAAAGTGGGCGGCCTGGGCTGCGGCCGAGAGCACCGCCAGAAAGCCCTGCACTTCTTCAATGAACCAGCCCTCCTCCTGGGCGGTTGCCGGGCGCACGAACCGCACGTAGGGCGAGAAGATCGTGCCCCAGGGCGGCAGCTCCCGTGGCTGGCTGAAGGGATGCACCGGCAGGGCCGCCAGGGCCCCGGCGATGCCCTCCGGCAGCGCACCGCGGGTGGGGGAGAGATCGGCGATCGCGGCGGACACCCCCGCCGGCCCGGCCACGATGTCGGCGCCGAACACCGGCAGATCGGCGCGGGGATCAGGGAAGTAGACGCAGTGAAGGATCTGCAGACCGGCCCCCAGCCGGGCGGTTTCCAGATGCAGCTTGCGCAGGCCGCGGCAGCGGCGCAGCTCGTTGTGGATGAACAGCCGCTCGCCATCGAGGCTGCCGCTGATCGCCTCCAGGTCGTCGGCGATCGCCAGCGGCTCCAGCTCTGGCAGCGCCTGCCAGCTGCTGCGGATCGCTGCCGCCAGCGTGTCCACCAAGGGGTGCACCCCGCCGGTGGCTGGGATCGTGGCGCTCGCCAATGCAGCCTCAGCCAGCAGAATGCTGATCTTCCCACGGCCAGGATCTGAACCGTTGAGCTCCCTGCCTGCCCTGCATGAGGCCCTGCCGACGCCCCAGGCCTTCCATCTCCAGAACGGCGTTCCGGTGGTGAGTGTGCGGCAGGAGCAGGCGCCGGTGGTCTGCCTGGATTTCTGGTGCCGCGCCGGCAGCGCCAGCGAGCAGGCGGCCGAATCCGGCCTGGCCCACTTCCTCGAGCACATGGTGTTCAAGGGCAGCGAAACCCTTGCCCCTGGAGCGTTCGATCAGCGCATCGAGGCGCTCGGCGGCAGCAGCAATGCCGCCACCGGCTTCGATGACGTCCACTACCACGTGCTGATTCCACCGGCGGCGGCGGCGGAAGCCCTCGATCTGCTGCTGGATCTGGTGCTGCACCCGCGCCTGGAGGCCTCCGATTTCGACATGGAGCGCCAGGTGGTGCTCGAAGAACTCGCCCAGAGCGAAGACCAGCCGGAGGACGTGGCCTTCCAGCGGCTGCTGGCGCTGGCCTGCCCAGGTCATGCCTACGGACTGGCGATTCTCGGTGAGCGTGAGGCCCTCACCCGCCACAACCCCGAGCGCATGGCTGCCTTCCACCGGCGCGGCTACCGGCCCAGCGCCTGCAGCCTGGCGGTGGCCGGTGCCCTCGATGGCCTGGATCTCGAGGCCATGGTGGCGGGCAGCGCCCTGGCCGACCTGGCTGATCCTGCAGGCCTCTCCGCCAGTGCCGGACCCGGCGAGCCCCCTGCTACCGCCACACCAGCCACCCCATCGGCCCCTGCTTCTGCGCCCTCGGCCGCTCCTGCCCCAGTCCTCGCGCTGCAGCCCGGCCGCCACACCCTCCGGCTCCCTCGCCTGGAGGCGGCCCGCCTGCTGATGGTGTGGCAACTGCCCGCCGCTGCCGATCTGGAGGCCACGGCCGGCGCTGACCTGCTCACCACCCTGCTGGCGGAGGGACGCCGCAGCCGTCTGGTGCAGCGGTTGCGGGAGGATCTGCGCCTGGTGGAAAGTGTTGACCTCGATCTCAACGTGCTCGAGGCCGGCAGTCTGGCCCTGCTCGAAGCCGTCTGCGAACCCGATCAGGCGGAGGCTGTGGAGGCGGAGATCGGCAAGGTCTGGCAGGAGCTCAGCGTCACGCCCCCCAGCACCAGCGAGTGGGAGCGGGCCCAGCGGCTGGTGGCGAACGGCTATCGCTTTGGTCTGGAGGCGGCTTCGCCGGTGGCGGGGCTGATCGGCAACCAGAGCCTCTGGGGGCGGCTGGAGCCCCTGCAGGAGCCGCTCGAACGGCTGCGGCTCTGGACGCCGCAACGGCTGCACGCTGAGATCCTGCCCCTGTTCGCCCCTGAGCGCGCCTGCCGTGTGCTGGCCCTGCCCGCATGAGCATTCCTCCCATCCCCCCCCTGCCGGCGCCTGACACCTTCACCCTGAGCAGCGGCTGTCCGGTCTGGGTGAGCCGGCGCCCTGGCCCGGCGATCCTGTCGGCGCGCCTTTGGATCAGGGGCGGCAGCGCTGCCGACCCGCCCGGTGAGCGGGGTCGCGCCCAGCTGCTGGCCGGCCTGCTCACCCGCGGCTGCGGAAACCTCAGTGGCGAGGCGATTGCCGATCTGGTGGAGGGCCTCGGCGATGAACTGCGCTGCGAAGCCAGCGAAGACGCCCTGGTGATCAGCCTCAAGTGCGCCACGGCCGATGCCTCTGCCGTGCTGCCGCTGCTGCACACCATGGTGCGCAGCCCGTGGCTGGCGCCGGATCAGCTCAGCCTTGAGCGGCAGCTCAACCTGCAGACCCTCGCCCGCCAGCGGGAAGATCCGTTCCAGCAGGCCCACGATCTGTTGCGCCGCCAGCTCTACGGCCAGGGGGGCTACGGCCATGACCCCCTGGGTGTGGACGATGAGCTCGCCGCCGTGGAGCGGCCCCGGTTGGCGCAGGCCGCCGCCGGGCTCGGCTCGCAGGGGGCGGTGCTGGTGATGGCGGGCCAACCGCCCGAGGCGGTGCGGGATCTGCTGGAGGTGGCGGATGAGGGTCAGGAACCCTCTCCCTGGACCACCTTTGCGCCGCAGCCCGGCGCCGGCCCCGCAGGCTGCGGCGGCCCTGAGCTGGTGACGGTGGAGCAGGACACCGAGCAGCTGGTGCTGATGCTCGGAGCCGCCACGGTGCCCCTGGCCGATCCCCGCTCCCTGGCTCTGCGCCTGCTGCAGTGCCATCTCGGTGTGGGCATGTCCAGCCGGCTGTTCGTGGCCCTGCGCGAAGAGCACGGCCTTGCCTACGACGTGGGTGTGCACCTGCCGGCTCGCCGCGGGGCCGCCCCGTTCGTCTGCCACCTCTCCAGTTCAGCCGAGCGGGCGGCGCTGGCCACCACCGAGCTGCTGAACGAATGGCAGCGGCTGCTGGATCAACCCCTCACCCTCCCGGAGTGGCAGCTCGCCCTCGCGAAGTTCCGCGGTTCCGCTGCGGTTGGCCGCCAGACGGGTGGCCAGGTGGCCGATCGCCAGGCGCTGGTGCTCGGCCATGGCCTGCCCTGGTCCTACGCCGATGAGGCGGTGGTCCGCGCCGAAGCGCTCACCCCCCACGCCCTGCAGCAAGTGGCGCGCAGTTTGCTGGCAGCCCCCAGCCTCAGCCTGTGCGGTCCAGCTGGCGCCCTCGCCATGGCGGAACGGGCCTGGGCCGCTCACCCGTTGGGGCGTTCGGCAGGGGGGTCCGTGTCAGCGGCGGCGCAGAGCTGATCGGGCTCCAGCAGAAAGGTGCCACGCCGAAAGCGCACGGCCAGCTGTCCCAGTGCTCTGAGGCTCACCACCTGACCCACCTCTCCGCTGTCCACCAGATCGGGCGGTCGCAGCATCGGCATCGGGTCGGCGGTCTTGAGATAGGCCGGCCGCTCGCCCAGCTGCACCAGGGCACCGACGGCATAGGCAGGGGATGGCGGTTCGTCCATTGGCAAGGCTGTGCAGCTGCCCCCCACTACAGCAGGATGGAGCCAACCAGATCTCCCTTGCTTGCGGGCCTTAGCCAACTGCAGCGGCGCCATCGTCGGACTTCTGCTGATCATCAGCGGCGGCCTGATCCGTGTCGCCGTTGCCATGCCCTTCGTGGATGGGGGTTACGCCCTGCGCGAACTGCCGGTCACCGCACAGGTGCCGGCCCTGTTGCTCACTGCCCTGGTGTGCGGCCCACGGCCGGCCCTGCTGGCGGCGGTGGCCTACCTGAGCCTTGGCCTGCTGGTGCTGCCGGTGTTCCACACCGGTGGCGGCATGGCCTACCTGCTCGATCCGGGCTTCGGCTTTCTGGCCGGTTTCATCCCGGCCGCCTGGCTGAGCGGCCGCCTGGCCAGCCAGCCCGGCATGGGCGAACTGCTGCGCCTGATGGGGGCGGCGCTGTTCGGCCTGGGGGTGATCCAGCTATGCGGCCTCGCCTACCTGCTGCTCGGTGGACTGGTGGGCCGCTGGGGAGGGGGCCTGGGCGATCTGCTGCTCGCCTACAGCCTCGGTCCGCTGCTGCCCCAGCTGATGCTCTGCTGCGCCGTGGCAGTGCTGGCCGTGCCGCTGCGCCGGCTGCTGCTGGTCAGCTCGTGAACGGGGGGCCGTCATGAGCCTCGCCGGCCATCGCCGCCGCGCCGCCTGGATCACCGCCCTGGTGGTGCTGGTGCTCGATCAGGCCAGCAAGGCCTGGGCCCTGTCGGCCCTCTCCGGCACCTCCAGCAGCCCGTTGCTGCCCGGTCTGCTGCGCCTGCGCCTCGTCTTCAACACCGGCGCCGCCTTCAGCCTGTTCACCGGCTCCACCAAGGCGCTGGCGCTGGTGAGCCTGGTGGTAGCGATCGGCCTGGGGGTGTGGATCCAGCGCCAGAGCAGCCTGCGCCGCTGGCAGTGGCTGGGGGTGGGGGCGCTGTTGGGTGGTGCGCTCGGTAATGGCCTCGACCGCTGGCGGCTCGGCTGGGTGGTGGATTTTCTCGAACTGGTGCCGGTGCGCTTTCCGGTGTTCAACCTGGCGGATGTGGCGATCAACGTGGCCGTGATCTGCCTGGCGCTCGACCTGCTGGAGGAGAGCCGTGGTCGCGGGACTTGAGCGCCTCAAGCAGCGCCTGGCGCAGCCGCCCGAAGCGGGAGGCGCTGTGCTGGAGGTGTTCCTCCCCGGTCAGCCCTCACGCCGGTTGGCCCTCTACGGCGGCCTCTATCGCATCGGCCGCGATAACCGCCTGGAGGTCGGCATCGACCATCCGGCGGTGAGCAAGCAGCACGCGTTGCTGGAGCAGGTGGGCGGTGACTGGCTGATCCGCGATGACAACTCCACCAACGGCCTCTATTGGCGCGGCAGCCGGGTGACTGCACTGCTCCTGCGGGACGGCGACGTGGTGCGGCTCGGCCCGCCCTCGGAGCCGGGGTTGCCAGAACTGGTGTTCCAGCGGCGACCCATGCCCCGGCTGCTGCGCCTGGCCCGGGCCGGCACCTTGGCATTGGCTGGCGCTGCCGGGGCCGGCCTGCTGCTGCTGGGTCTGTCAGCGCTGCAGTTGCCGCTGCGCGGCAGCCTGGCGCCGGTGCGGGGCCCGCTGGCCCTCTACGACCGCGCCAACCGGCCCCTGCAATCAGCCGATTCGCGCGAACACCGCGAGAACAAGAACCTCTCCGATTTCCCGCCGGTGCTGCGGGATGCGCTGCTGGCCAGTGAGGACAGCCGCTTCTGGTGGCATCCGGGGGTGGATCCGATCGGCACCGGTCGCGCCCTGGTCACCAACCTGCTGGGCGGGCGCGTGCTGGAGGGGGGCAGCACACTCACCCAGCAGCTGGCCCGCAGCCTCTACCCCGACCAGGTGGGGCAGGGCGAGACCCTGGCCCGCAAGTGGCGCGAGCTGCTGGTGGCGCTGCAGCTGGAAGCCCGATTCAGCAAGAGCGAGCTGCTGCTCAGCTACCTCAACCGGGTGTATCTGGGCGTGGGCTGGGGCTTCGAGGATGCCGCCCGCAGCTACTTCGGCAAACCCACCGCCAGGCTCGATCTGGATGAAGCGGCCCTGCTGGTGGGTCTGCTCCCTTCGCCGAACGGCCACGATCCCTGCTCCAATCCCCAGGCGGCGCTGGACGCGCGCAATGCCGTGCTCGCCAAGATGGCCGACACGGGAAAGATCAGCGCCGATCAGGCCCGCCAGGCCCGCCGCCGGCCGATTCAGCTCGGCCCCAAGGCCTGCCGCAGTGGCCAGGGACGCCCGGCGCCCTTCTACACCGATCAGGTGCGCGCTGATCTGGAAACCCTGGTGGGTGCGGAGGTGGCCGTGGAGGGCAACTTCCTGGTGGAGACCCACTTTGATCCGGCGTTGCAGCAGGTGGTGGAGCGCCAGCTGCGGCGGGCCCTGGCCCGCGGCGGCGCCTCGGAAGGGGCGGTGGTGGTGCTCGACAGCCGCAGCGGCGGGATGCTGGCGATCGCCGGCGGCCGCGATTACCGACGCAGCCAGTTCAACCGGGCCAGCATGGCCCTCAGGCAGCCCGGCAGCACCTTCAAGCTGTTCACCTACGTGGCGGCGCTGGAGCGTGGTGCCAAGCCCGGCGATGGCATCGACTGCGGCCCGCTCACCTGGGCGGGGCAATCCTTCGCCAGCACCTGCCGCGGCGCGATCAGCCAGCGGCAGGCCTTCGCGATGAGCAGCAACACCGCCGCGCTGCGGCTGGCCCGCCGCGTCGGGCTGGAGGCGGTCGAGCAGACGGCCCGAGACCTCGGTATCACCTCGCCACTGCATGCCGTTCCCGGGCTGGCCCTTGGCCAGAGTGAGGTGGTGCTGACCGAGCTCACCGCCGCTTACGCGGCTTTGGTCAACGACGGGGTGTGGCATGCGCCCAGCACCATCCGCCGCCTCACCGATGCCGAAACCTGTGCCGGCCTCGACAGCGCCCGCTGTCGCGAGCAGCGGGCCCGTACTGCCAGAAGCGTGAGCCCGGGCCGGCAAGTGGTCAAACCCCAGACGGCCAAGGCCATGCAAGGGATGATGCGCGCGGTGGTGCGTTCCGGCACCGGCACTGCCGCCTACCTGGGTGGCAACGAGGGTGGCAAGACCGGCACCACCAACGAGGCGCGTGACCTGGTGTTCGTGGGCTTCGAACCGCGCCGGCACATGGTGATGGGCATCTGGCTCGGCAACGACGACAACCGCCCCACCGGTGGCTCCAGCGCCCAGGCCGCTGCCCTCTGGGGCGACATCATGCGGGCGGCGCCCAGCGGCACCCCAGCCGCCGTCGCCCGGCGCTGATGCCCCGCTTCCGCCTCTGGATCTGGCTGGCGGTGGCGCTGGCCGCCGTCGTGGCGGCCTCCGTGCTGATCCAGGCCGTCAACAATCTGCTCTGGCAACTCAGCTACCTGCTGCCGGCCTGGCTGGTGGGCCCGGTCACCCTGCTGTTGATCGGTGGTGGTGTGCTGCTGGTGGCCCGCTTTGCCGGCCCCTGGCTGCTGGCCTGGCGCCGCCGCCCCCCGCCGGCAGCGCCGCCACCGCCGGCCGTGGCGCCCGGCAACCGCCAGGAGGCGGCCGAACGGCAGCTGCAGGCGATCGATCAGGTGCTCGAACGGGTCCGGGACGACGTGGCGCGCGTGGCGTTGCGGCAGGAGCGGGAACGGGTGGAGGCGGAGCTGGCCCGTGGTGATCTCGAGCTGGTGGTGTTCGGCACCGGCTCCACCGGCAAGACCTCCCTGATCCGTGCCCTGCTGGATGAAGTGGTGGGGGAGGTGGGTGCCGCGATGGGCTCCACCGGCGACTGCCGCGTCTACCGCCTGCGGCTCAAGGGACTGCGCCGCGGTCTGCGGCTGGTGGACACCCCCGGCATTCTGGAAGCAGGCAGTGATGGCCGCCAACGGGAGATCACGGCGCGGGAACGGGCCGCCCGCGCCGATCTGCTGCTCTTCGTGGTCGACGGCGACCTGCGCGCCGCTGAACTGGAGGTGTTCGAGGCGCTCGCCAGCCTCGGCAAGCGCCTGTTGCTGGTGCTCAACAAGTGCGATCTGCGCGGCCAGGAGGAGGAGCGCCGCCTGCTTGAGCTGCTGCGCCGCCGCTGTTCCGGCCGCCTCGCCGACGAGGACGTGCTGCCTGCCAGCGCCGCCCCCCAGTCGGTACCGCTGCCCGGGGGCCGCCCGCACCAGCCGCTGCCGGAGATCGATGCCCTGCTGCGACGGATCGCCACCGTGCTGCATCAGGACGGTGAGGAGCTGCTGGCGGACAACATCCTGTTGCAGAGCCGCCGGCTGAGCGAGGCCAGCCGGGCCCTGCTCAGCGCCCAGCGCCGCAGCGACGGCGAACGCATCGTGGATCGCTACATGTGGATCGGTGCCGGGGTGCTCGTGGTGACGCCCCTGCCCGTGGTGGATCTGCTTGGCACCGCGGCGGTGAACGCCCAGATGGTGGTGGAGCTTGGCAAGGTCTATGGCGTCACCCTCACGCGGGAGGCCGGCCAGGATCTGGCCCTGTCGGTGGGGCGCACGCTGGCCGGTCTTGGCGTGATCAAGGGCGGGCTGGCCCTGATCGGCTCCGCCCTCACCCTCAACCTGCCGGCGCTGATCGTGAGCAAGGCGGTGCAGGGGGTGAGTGCGGCCTGGTTCACCCGCATTGCCGGTCAGAGCTTTCTCACCTACTTCGAGCAGGGGCAGGACTGGGGTGATGGCGGCATGCAGGAGGTGGTGCGCCGCCTCTACGACCTCAACCGCCGCGAGGGGGCCCTCAAGGACTTCCTGCAGGCGGCCTTCAACCGGGTGGTGGAGCCGTTGCAGCGGCGGAAGGACCCCCAGCTGCCGCCACGCCCAGGGCCTCGGGGGGAGGGGGAAGCAGGGGGCCGCGGGCGTCGAGCACCGTGATCAGCCCGAGGTAGAGCACCCCGATCAGAATCGAGATCGCCCCGGTGAGGATGGCCACCCAGCGGCCGCGCTTGTCGGAATCAGCCATGGGAAGGCACCAGCAGCGCGGAAGGCACGGGCAGCGAGCGGGCCACCACGGCGGCCAGCCGCTCCAGATGTTCGCCCTGGGTGTGGGGGTTGCCCAGCACCGCTTTGAGGTGATGGTGGCCCTGATGCAGCGGCCGGGACAGCATCAACTCCTCCGCCAGCAGCGCCGCACGGCACTGCTGCGACCACTGGGCGCAGGCCTGGGCATCGGCGCCGCTGGGCCGGAAGGCCAGCAGGTGCAACGGGCCACTCACCAGGCTGAGGGCCCCGGCCGGGGCCGCGGCGTGCAGCAGCTGCTCCAGCCGCTGGCGGCGGGCGATCGCCTCGCCCACCAGCTGGTCGATCCCCTCGAGCCCGAGCTGACGCAGGCCAAGCCAGAGCTTGAGGATCTCAGCGCTGCGGCTTCCCTGTAGCCCGCACTCGCCGCCATGGGCGCCTCCCCAGCTGGGTTCCATGTAGGGAAGCCCGGTGCCGAAGGTCTGGTGCAGGGCGTCGGGCTCGGCCAGCAGTAGCAGCGAAGAGGTTTTGGTGATCCCAAGCAGCTTCTGGGGGTTCAACGTGACCGAATCGGCCCGGCCCAGCCCTGCGACACCCCCGCAGTGCACGGTGCTGAGGCCGAGCACGCCACCGATCGCCCCGTCCACGTGCAGCCAGAGGCCATGGCGCTGGCACAGCTCGGCCAGGGGCTCCAGCGGATCCACGGCGCCGCGCACCGTGGTGCCGGCGGTGGCCACCACGGCCAGCACGGGCCGGCCGGCCCGCTGCAGGTCAGTGAGCGCCTGCTCCAGCCGCTGCGGATCCAGCCGTCCCTCTGCATCGGTGGGCAGCCGCAGCAAGGCCTCAGGCGCCAGTCCCATCACCAGCACCGCCTTGTCGAGCGATACATGGGCGTCGGTGCTGGTCAGCACCACCACGTCTGGGCGGTGCTGCAGGCCGCGGCTCTGGCGCGCCGTGACCAGCGCCATCAGGTTGCTGAGGCTGCCGCCGCTGGCAGGGATGCCGCCAGCGGCGTCTCCCAGCCCGAGGCGACGGGCCAGCCAGCCGCACAGGCCCCGCTCCAGGCGGCTGAGTGAGGGGGACAGCTCTTCGGAGAGCAGGTTGTTGTTCAGGCCGGCGCAGACGAGGTCGCCCACCAGCGAAGCGGTGAGCGGCGGCGGATCGAGGTGGGCCAGGGCGCCGGGGTGGTTGGGGTTGTAGGCCCCGTCCATCAGCACCTGCAGGTCGGCCAGCAGCGTGGTGCCATCCAGGCCGTGGCGGCGGGGCTCCAGTTCCGGCAACAGGCTCAGCCCGGGCAGTGGCGGGCGGCTGGTGGCTGTGCCCAGCCACTGGCAGAGCTGCTGCACCGCCCCGTTGAGAAACGCTTCCAGCAGCGGATCGGCCTGCCCTGGCGCTGCGAACGGCAACGGCTCAAGCGCCTGGTGCAGGTGTGGCGTGACGGCCAACGGCGGTGCAGGAAGGGGCTTCATTCTCCCTTGCCGTCCCTCAGCATGGAGGCACTGACACGCTGGGTGCCCGACCCGGCCACCGCTGCGCTGTGCTGAGCCCTCCGCCCGTTCCTGCCGCCCAGCAGCGCCTGTGGATGGAGCGGTTGCTGCGCCAGGCCCGCCGCGCCGGTGATAGGGGAGAAATCCCTGTGGCGGCGGTGGTGCTGGATGGGGAAGGGCGCTGCCTCGGCTGGGGCAGCAACCGCCGCCAGCTGGATCAGGATCCGCTCGGCCATGCCGAGCTGGTGGCGTTGAGCCAGGCCGCGGCCATGCGTGGCAGCTGGCGTTTCAACGACTGCAGCTTGATCGTGACGCTCGAACCCTGCCCGATGTGCGCCGGCGCCCTGGTGCAGGCCCGTATGGGGCGGGTGCTGTTCGCCGCCGGAGACGCCAAACGCGGAGGGTTGGGTGGCACCGTGGACCTGGCCCGGCACCCGAGCGCTCACCACCGCATGGAGGTGGAGGGTGGCTTGCTGGAGGTGCAGGCCACCCTGCTCCTGGCGGATTGGTTCAGGCAGCGGCGACAGCGACGGCCGTGCGGCCCGACTGGAACGCCGGCAGCTCCGTCTCCAGCAGATTGAGCAGCAGATCGACGTTTTCGGCGCGGCTGTTGTAGCCCATCAGGCCGATGCGCCACACCGAGCCGGCCAGCGCGCCGAGCCCGCCGCCCACTTCGATGCCGTGGCGGTTGAGCAGATGGAGGCTGAAGGCCTTTCCATCCACACCCTCGGGAATGCGCACCGTGGTGAGCGTGGGCAGGCGCAGGGGCTGTGGCACAAGCAGCTCAAGGCCGAGCCGCTCCAGGCCGCTCCAGAGGCGCTCGGCGTTGCTGCGATGGCGGCCCCAGGCGTGCTCCAGGCCTTCCTCCGCCAGCAGGCGCAACGCTTCGCGCATGCCGAAGTTCATGTTCACCGGTGCCGTGTGGTGGTACACCCGGTTGCTCCCCCAGTACTGGTTGAGCAGTGACACATCCAGGTACCAGTTGGGCACCTTGCCGCTGCGGGCAGCCAGCTTGGCTTCAGCCCGAGGGCCCATGGTGAAGGGACCAAGGCCGGGAGGGCAGCTCAACCCTTTCTGGCTGCAGCTGTAGGCGAGATCCACGCCCCAGGCGTCGAGATGCACCGGCACGGCGCCGAGCGATGTGACCGTATCGAGCAGCAGCAGGCAGTCGTGTTGGCGGCAGAGATCGCCGATGCCTTCCATCGGCTGGCACACACCGGTGGAGGTTTCGGCATGAACAAGCGCCAGGATCTTCGGCTTGTGGAGCGCCATCGCCGCTTCGAGCTCTTCGAGGCTGAAGGCTTCCCCCCAGGGGCGCTCGATCGTGACCACCTCAGCGCGGTAGCGCTGGGCCATGTCGACGAGCCGCAGGCCGAAATAGCCCTTCACGGCCACGAGAACCTTGTCACCCGGTTCGATGGTGTTGGCCAGGGTGGCTTCCATGGCGGCACTGCCGGTGCCGCTCATCGGGATGGTGAGGCGGTTGTCGGTCTGCCAGGCGTAACGCAGCAGTTCCTGCACCTCGCCCATCAGCTCGATGTAGATCGGATCGAGGTGACCGATCGGTGTGCGTGCCAGCGCAGCCAGCACCGTGGGATGGGCATTCGACGGCCCTGGGCCCAGCAGCAGGCGATCGGGGGTGGCGATCGGTTCCAGGGGGAGCCGATGACGATCGTTCACCGGGAGATCGGAAGACTGTGTGACCAAGGCCAGCAGGGCGTCGAAGAAGTGAGTTGCAGCCTACCCAGAGGCCAGAGCTGGCCCTGGGCAGACACGGCTTGGAGCGGATTCAGCGGCAGCGCACGTCGAGCGCAGACAGGCCACGGGCCATGTGATCGAAGGGGACCCGCACGAGCGGAGCCGGATCAAAACCGGCTTCGGCCAGCCGCTCCATCACCACATCGGCCAGCAGCGTGATGCTGCGCACCGTGGGGCCCGTGGGAACTCCCAGGCTCTTGTAGGTGTCGTCGAGACCGTTCAACACCCGCTCGTTGAGAATCGTGGCGTCGTCGGCGATCAGGGCGTAGCTGGCGTAGCGCAGGAAATAGTCCATGTCCCGCAGGCAGGCCGCCAGGCGCCGGGTGGTGTAGGCATTGCCGCCGGGCAGCAGCAGCTCGGGATCCTGCTCGAACAGGCGCCGGCTGGCTTCCCGCACGATGTCGGTGGCTCCCTGGTTGATGATTTCCACAGCCATGAGCCGTTGTTCGCCTTCCGCCAGGTAGGCGGAGATGCGATCGATCGCGTTCCGATCGAAATAGCGCCCCAGCTGGTCATACCGGCCGATCAGACCGGTGATGGCATCGCGCATGACGTTGAAATCGACGCACCTGGGCTGGAAGCTAGCACTGTGAAATGCCCAGAACCCTGTCCAGCTGAGGGATCTGCCGAATCTGACAGAAACGGTTACGCAGGCCGTTCGGCCTGTTTCAGCCCCGCCGGCCCTACGGGGGCCGGGGTCATGCTGGTCTGCTGGTCCCCACTTGCGCTCCTCTTCCTTCCCTTTCGCCCATGGCTCTGACCGTCGATGACGTCCTGCGCCGGCTACGTGATCAGGCGATTGAACGGGTCGATCTCGGCCTCTGCGACCTGTCCGGCCGCTGGCATCACCTCACCGTGGCCGCCGAGCTGATCCAGCCGTCCAGTTTCAGCGAAGGTGTGTCCGTTGCAGCCCTGCCCGCCGCTGGCTTCGGCGGGGAGTCGCTCGCGGCAGGGGATCTGCAGGAAGCGGCGGTGGTGCTCGATGCCGCCAGTGCCTGGCGTGATCCGTTCCTCCCCACCGCACCGCTCAGCCTGTTCGGCTGGATGCGCTGCCGCTCCGATGGCCATCCCGGCTGCGCCCGCTCGCTGGCCAGCCGCGCCACCGAGGCGCTGGCCAGCTCTGGCCTGGCGGACACGGCCCTGTTCCAGGTGGCTCCGCATCTGCTGCTGCGTGGCGCCGGTGAACGCTCCGCCGGCCGCATCCCCCTGGGGGAGCACGGACAGGCAGCAGCGTTGCCGGAGCGGTCGCTGGCCTTCCGCAGCGAACTGCTCTCGCTGCTGGGCACGCCTGCCCCCCTGCAGGCCGCGGAGCTGCTTCCCGCTGCCGATGGCCTGATGCGGCTCGGCTACACCGCCCATCATCTGGCCGCCTGTTGCGGGCTGTCAGCGGCCCTGGTGGCGGCGGAGCGGCCGGCGGAGGCGGCCGGCTGCCTGCCGGTGAGCCAGAGCCTTCGCAAGGCCCGCCTGCCGTTGTTCTACGGCGAAGGCACCCGCGCCGATCTCTCCCAGACGGCCCGCTGGTACATCGGTGGGCTGTTGCTGCATGCCCCGGCCCTGCTTGCCCTCACCGGCACCGGTGCGTCGATCGATGGCGGTTGGGGGGGCGCAGGCAGCGCTGCGCCACTGCGCCGGGCCTACGCGCCAGGGGTTGGCAGCACCGTGGTAGGTCTGCCGGTGGCCCGGCCCACGCCGGCCAGCCAGCGACTGGCGTTCGTGGCCATTGAGGCCGCTGCCAATCCCTACGTCTCCTGGAGCGCCCTGCTGCTGGCGGGCCTCGATGGCATCCGCCGCCAGATCGATCCCGGCGGGATCCAGGTGCTCGATCCCTCCCATCCGCCGGCGGAGGCCCAGCCAGACCCGTTCCCGCCGCTGCCCACGCACCCGCTCGCCGCGCTGGAGGCTCTGGCCACGGACCATGCCTTCCTGCTGGAGGGTGACGTGTTCAGCAGTGCCTGGATTGCCTTCTGGATCGAGCGACAGCGGCGGCGACTGCCGCTGGCCCCACCTCAAGGGGAGCCGTTCCGGTCGGTCTGAGCCCGCGATCAGACCGGTTTCGCCGGAAGATTCGGGCGCGTGGGGCTCGCGACCTCCGCGGCGATCCGCTGGAATGAAGCCGATGTGAAGGGATGTTCCCGCGCCGCCATGCCCGATGCCGTGAGCAAGCTCGCGTACCAGACCCTCCAGCAAGGCAAGAGCTTGGTGGGAGTGGCGCACAAGGAGCTGAGCACCCGTCTGGGGCAGCTGCTGGCCGCCGACGGGGGCCCGAAGACCGTACCGGTGCCACCGGAGATGCTCAACCAGCTGCGCGCCTCCATGGACCGCTTGCTGGAACTCGACTGGCAGGAAGCGGAGCGGGGGGTGTATCCCGCCTCGCTGTTGTTCGATGCCCCCTGGCTTGACTGGGCCACCCGCTACCCCTTGGTCTGGCTCGACCTGCCCAACATCTGGAGCCGGCGCAGCCAGCGCAATGTCCGCGACCTGCCGCGGGATGTGGAGCCGGAGAACTACCCCGGCTATTACCTGCAGAACTTCCACCACCAGACCGACGGCTACCTGAGCGACCACTCCGCCGCGCTCTACGACCTGCAGGTGGAGATCCTGTTCAACGGCACCGCCGATCCGATGCGTCGCCGTCTGCTGGCGCCGCTTCAGCGGGGCCTGCGGGCCTTCGCCGATCGTCGTCCGGGTCAGCTGCGGGTGCTTGATGTGGCCGCCGGCACGGGCCGCACCCTGCGCCAGCTGCGCGGGGCCCTGCCCGGGGTGCAGCTGGTGGGCCTCGACCTCTCGGCCGCCTATCTCCGTGAAGCCAACCGCTGCCTGAGCCAGCTGCCGGGTGAGCTGCCCCAGCTGGTGCAGGGCAATGCTGAGGCCCTTCCGTTCGCCGATGGCTCCTTCCAGGCCGTCACCTGCGTGTTCCTGCTCCATGAACTTCCCGCCGAGGCGCGGCAGAACGTGATCAACGCCTGCTTCAAGGTGCTCGAGCCGGGAGGGGTCCTACTGCTGGCCGACTCGATCCAGCTGGCCGACTCGCCCCAGTTCTCTGCAGCGATGGAGAACTTCCGCCGTGTGTTCCACGAGCCCTATTACCGCGATTACGTGGGCGACGACATCGAGGCCCGGCTGCAACAGGCCGGTTTCGAGGCGGTCACGGCCCAGACGCATTTCATGACCCGGGTCTGGTGCGCCACACGCCCTCGCGAGGCAGCGGTGACGGCCTGAGACGGCTGCTCAGCGCTTCAACCACAGTGCCAGCAGCATTCCGGCTCCCCCCCAGCGCAGGGCTTTCCACACCACTTCCTCCTGCCAGTTGGAGGTGCGCAGGGCCTTGGGCAGCGGGTCGAGCAGGCGTTGGCCCAGTTCAAGCCGCTGGCGCAGGCGCCGGGCGCCGCTGCTGTTGTCGTCCGGCTTGAGCCGCTCGGCCCGGGCGGCCACTGCCAGCATGCGTGAGAGGCTGTGCAGCCATCCCCCCGCCTGGCGACTGGAGGGACGGCTGCGAGGGGTCAAACCGCTGGTCATGCCGCCAGGATGGATCCCTCCCCTTGGTTTCGTCCAGTGCCGATGCACTCCGGCAGCTCTGCCCTCTCCACCGGCCCCTCCACCGGCACCGCCACCAGCACAGAGCCCTCCTCCGGCACTGGCCCTGCAACCGGATGGCCGCCGGGCAGCCGTGAGCTGGCCGAGCAGCTGCAGCGTCTGCTGGTGATTGATGGCCGCGACTGGCATGCGCACAAGAGCCAGAAGCCAAGGCGCGCGGCCGAGCAGATCGCCTCGGCGCTGGTGCATCTGCTCAGCGAGGCCAGTCCGGCCCACCGCCGCGACCCTGTCGCCCATGCGGAGGCGATCGCCTTGCTGGAGCACGGCCTGGGCTGGCTGAAAGGGGAGCGAAGCGACCCCGGCTGCCCGAGCCATGGGCACGGCTCCCGGTAGGGATCATCCGGTCGTGTTGATCCGGCAGCGATCCGCAGGCAGTGATCCTCAGGTCGTGGGCACCAACCAAGGACCCTGCTGAGCACTCAGCCCCGTTCGGGCCGGATCTGCACCGCCAGCTGCAGGCGGTTGCCCCGGTCGCTCCAGCGCACGTCGTCGAAGCAGTGGTGGATGAGGAAGAAACCACGGCCGCAGCAGGAGCCGGGTTCCTCCGGCAGAACGCTGGTGCGCCGCGCTGTCGGCACGCCCGTGCCTTCGTCCTGGATCTGCCAGATCATCCAGCGCGGGGTCTGGATGCGACGGATGCGCAGGCACTTGCCCGGATCGCCGCCGTTGCCATGGCGGACGGCGTTCACCAGGGCTTCCTGCAAGCCAAGCTGAAGCTGGGCCAGGTTGTGGGCCCTGCGCATCGGCTCCAACAGCAGCTCCAGGAGCGGCGCCAGTTGCAGGGTGGAAGGGGTGATGAAATCGGTCCAGCGCAGGGATGGGACCAATGGCCGGGGCATCGACTCCGCTTTCCGCTCTGGCTTGACCCTAACGCCGTGCGCCGTTGCCCTCAGCGACACCCTTCACGCGCTGTTGCAGCGCCGGATGGCTGAGCAGCGCATCCATCAGCCGCACGCCCCGGAGCTGGTTGATCAGGGGCATATGCCCATCCGGTGCCTCCAGCGACCAGGTGAAAGCCTTGGGGTAGCGGGTCCAGAGGCCCTCCTCCTTCCAGCCGAGCTTGGGCCACAACCGCTCCCAGCGGCCGCCGCAGGCCTGCAGCAGGCGCCCCTGTACGGAGAAGCCGAAGCGTCCGCGCGAATAGCAGAGCCAGAGCCGGTCGAGGGTCTGCAGATCGATGCCGCTGATCGGTGGCACCTCGCTGAAATAGACGTACCCGCGGGCCTCGGCGGCGGGCCCGGCCAGCTGGCGCAGGATCGAGCTCGTGCAGCGATCGGCCAGCTCGAAGGCCTGCTCGCTCAGGGCCGCCTGCAGAGGCTGGTAGTCGATGCCGCTGCCGGTAGGGGTTTCCAGCCACCCCTGGGGGTACCGGCCGCGGAAATCGGCAGCCAGGGGGTCGGTCTCGCTCAACAGCCAGTGGATCAAGGCGCCCGGCACCCAGTCGTCGCCGCTGGCATCAAGCCCCGCTAAGCGATCGATCAGCAGAGGGCGCAGCTCGGTGCGACGTGCCTCCAGCTGGGCCAGCAGGCTGCGCTGCTGCCGTGGGGAAGCGCTGAGGAACCGCTCCAGCAGCTGATCGGCTGTGACCGTGGCAGAGGCGGGTGGTCCGGAAAGCATGGCGTTCAGCCAGCCAGAGCAGGGCCAGCGTGTTGCCCACTATGTCAGCCGAGCCCTACGGGTCGGAGACGACGCACCGTGAAGCGCCGATCCGGCTCTGCCTAGGATCGAATTTTCCACCCCTCTGCGATGACGGCTATTCAGTTCTTCCGCGGGGTGGACGAACCCGTGATTCCCGACATCCGGCTGACCCGCTCCCGCGACGGCCGCACCGGCCAGGCGATGTTCGTGTTCGAGGAGCCGGAAGCACTGGCCCCCGAAAGCATTGGTGACATCACCGGCATGTTCCTCCTTGATGAAGAGGGGGAGCTCGTGACCCGTGAGGTGAAGGCTCGCTTCGTGAACGGCCGCGCCAGCGCCATCGAAGCCACCTACACCTGGAAGAACGAAGAAGATTTCGAGCGCTTCATGCGTTTCGCGGAGCGCTATGCCGCGGGCCACGGCCTTGGCTTCGCCGGCCAGGACGACGAGGCTGACGCTGGAGACCCTGCTGCGGAGTCGGATCCGGCTTGAACTTCGGGAACTGGCTTGGGTTCGCCGCCACCATCGCCGCTGCCGCACTGCTCTGGAGCCTGCGCGGTGTGGTGATTCAGGTCTTTGCCGCCGTGGTGCTGGCCATGGCGATCTGCACCCTGGTGGGATTCGTGCAGCAACGGTTGCGCTGCAACCGCTCGCTGGCGCTGTTGGTGAGCGTGCTCGGGCTGGTGGTGGTGCTGTCCGTGGCCATCGCGGTGCTCATCCCCCCCTTCGCCGAGCAGTTCGGACTGCTGCTCACCAAGGTGCCCGCCGCCGCCGCGCTGCTGCTGAAGATGGGCCGCGAAACCCTCTCCTGGGGGGGGACGATAATCTATGGCCAGCAGGACACCCGCCTTGATTTCGGGTGGCTGACCTCCCTGTTGCCGGCCGGCGGGGACAGCACCGCCGCCCTGGCCGGCGGGATCGGCCAGGGGGCAATGCGGCTCCTGGGTCTGGCGGGAAATCTCGGCAGCGGCGCTGTGCAGCTGCTGTTCGTGGTGGCCGTGAGCCTGATGGTGGCGGTGCAACCCACCGCCTACAGGGAAGTGGCGGTATTGCTGGTGCCCTCCTTCTACCGTCGCCGCTTCCGCCGCGTGCTCGAACTCTGCGGCACCGCCCTCAGCGACTGGATGGTGGGGGTGTTGATCAGCTCCTGCTTCGTGGCGCTGCTCTCAGGCATCGGCCTCTGGCTGCTGGGGGTGAATCTTGTGGTGGCCAATGCGTTGCTGGCCGGCCTGCTGAACGTGATCCCCAATGTGGGACCCACCTTGAGCACCATCTTTCCGATGTCGGTGGCGCTGCTCGATGCCCCCTGGAAAGCGGTGGCGGTGCTTGGCCTCTATCTGGTCATCCAGCATCTGGAGAGCTATGTGATCACTCCTTCGGTGATGCATCACCAGCTCAAGTTGCTGCCCGGCCTCACCCTGTGCGCCCAGTTCCTGTTCACGGTGATGTTCGGACCGATCGGATTGTTGCTGGCGCTGCCGTTGGCGGTGTGTCTACAGGTGATCATTCGTGAAGTACTGATCCACGACGTGCTCAACCCCTGGCAGCTTCAGCGTCGGCTTTCATGAAGCCTCGCGCTGTGCTCGGACTCCTGGGCCTCGTGGTGCTGGGGCTGCTCCTCTGGGAGCTCCGCTGGGTGCTGTTGGTGCTGTTCGGAGCCGTGGTGCTGGCCGTAGCGCTCGATGTGCCGGTCACCCAGCTGCGCCGGCGGCTGCCGATCAACCGGCCCACCGCCCTGTTGTCGGTGCTCTTGGTGTTGGTGCTGCTGGGCTGGAAGGTGTCGGAGCTGCTGTTGCCCGAGCTGGTGGAGCAGGCCGGTGAATTCACGCGCCTGGTGCCGGAGCTGGTGCAGCGCTTGGGGGAACTGGCCGGTGGGATCAAGGGGTTCCAGAGCCTCGAGCAGCAGTTCGCCAGTTTCACCACGTTGGACAGGCTGCAACCGCTCGGCACCCAGTTGCTGGGGGTGGCAGGGAGCACCGCCAATACCACCATCCAGGTGCTGCTGATGGTGCTGCTGGCTTTGCTGCTCGCGCTCGATCCCCGCAGCCACCAGCGCCTGCTGCTTGCCGTTTCCCCGCGCTTTGCCCGCCCCGGCATGGAGAGCCTGCTGCACGATTGCCGTCAGGCCATGGGCGGCTGGCTGGCTGGCATGACGATCTCCGCCGTCACCGTTTTTCTGCTCACCTGGGCCGGCCTGGCGCTGCTGAGGGTGCCGCTGGCCCTGCTCAGCGCCTTGGTGTGTGGCCTGCTCACCTTTGTGCCCACGATCGGTCCCACGGCCGCCACCTTGCTGCCACTGGCGGTGGCCCTGCTGATTTCCCCGGCCAAGGTGCTGCAGGTGCTGCTGCTGCGCCTGCTGCTTCAGAACCTGGAAGCCTTCGTGCTCACGCCCGTGCTGCTCAGCCGTACGGTCAACATGCTGCCCACAGTGGCACTGATGGCCCAGCTCTGCATGGGCGCCCTGCTGGGCCTGCCCGGGGTGCTGCTGGCCCTGCCGCTGGTGGTGGTGCTGCAGGTGATCTGCCAGAAGGTGCTGGTGGAACAGGTGATGGACCGCTGGACGCTGGAAGCGCCTTAGCTGGTTTCCCAGGCAGGGGGCGAAGTGTGGCTGTGATCGCTGCCCAACCCACGGATCGCTGCGATCCACACGCTTGCTGCGTTCAGCGGAAGCGGTTGAACAGCTCAGGCGCCAGCACCAGCACGCCGATCGGCAGGGGATGGCGGCTCACCGCGGCGATCACGGCGGCCATGGTGAAGTGATCACTGAGCAGCAGGAATTCGGTCCTGAGTTCAAGCAGCGCCAGCAGCACGAGCACCACCGGCACAAAGGGAATGCGGCTCATGCCAGCGGGCTGCGCGCCCGGTTCGATGCTGTGATCAGGCTGAGCAGGGTGGGCGCCACGCCGATGCTCGACCAACTCCCGACGGCGATTCCAGTGGCGAGCGCCACGGCAAACCAGAACAGGCTGCTGCCGCCAAAGAAGATCATGCCCAGCAGCGGCAACAGGGTGGTGAGCGAGGTGTAGAGCGAACGGGTGAGCGTGGCATCCACGGCCACATCCACCTGATCCTCGATGGGAAGGTGGCCGAGCAGGGATTTCTGCTCCCTGATGCGATCGAACACCACCACGGTGTCGTTGACGGAATAGCCAGCCACCGTGATCAGCGAAACCGCGAACAGCGAGTCCACCTCCACGCCCAGCACCAGGCCCAGCCAGGCGAACAGCCCGGCCGTGATCAGAACATCGTGGCCGAGGCAGAGGATGGCCAGGGAGGCGAACAGGCGGTCGTAGCGGAAGCTGATGTAGACGGCGATGGCCGCGAAACTCACCAGCAGGGACACCAGACTGCTCCTCAGCAGCTGGACACCCAGGGTGGGACCGATCGTTTCCACCGAGGTGTCTCCCGGAAGGAACGGGCCAATCCGGCTGCTGAGCTGGTCGATCAGGGCCGTGCTCTGATCGGCACTGAGGGTGGGCATGCGCAGGTCGATCGAGCGGCCGCCATCAAGCACCTGCAGAGGGGCGCGCTCGAGCTGGGGTGCGGCCACCCCGGCCTCCTCGGGCAGCTTCACCCGGGCAAGCTGCTCTTCCACCTGCGGCGCCGTGAGCGGAGTGCAGCTGGAACCACAGGCCCTCTCCAGCTGGATGCGGGTGCCACCGGTGAAGTCGAGGCCTGGCCTCAGCGGCAGGCCGATCGACGGATTCAGCCAGCTGAGCAGCAAGCCAATCAGGCTCAGCAGGCAAGCCGCTCCTGAGGCGGCCCAGGCGAGACGGCGATGGCGATTGATGCGGAAGTAACGGATCGCCGGAACTGAATCCGCGGCTGTGGGGCTCATGGGAATTCAGGCGGCAGGGGAGGGAAGCTCGCTGCCCGGGAGGAAGTAGGTGGGGCGTCGCAGCGAGGGGTAGCTCATCAGCAGCCGCAGCAGGGTGCGGGTGCAGGTGAGTGCGGTGAACAGGCTCAGCACCAGGCCGATCGCCAGGGTGACGGCGAAGCCTTTCACCAGGCCCGTGCCGAGGGCGAACAGGGCCACGCAACTGATCAGGCCGGTGGCGTGGCCATCGATGATTGAGGAGAAGGCCAGCGAGAAACCCGTGTCGATCGAGCGGATGAGGGTGTTGCCGCCGCGCAGCTCCTCCTTCACCCGCTCGAAGATCAGCACGTTGGCATCCACCGCCATGCCCACGCTGAGGATGAAGCCGGCGATGCCCGGCAACGACAGCGTGACCGGAATCAGGGCGTAGGCCGCGAGGTTGAACAGGGCATAGAGGAGCAGGGCCAGCACCGAGACGAAGCCGGGCAGGCGATAGACCACCACCATGAACACCGCCACCAGCGCCAGGCCGCCCAGAGCCGCCACCAGGCTGGAGCGGATGTTCTCGGCCCCGAGCGTGGGCCCCACGGTGCGCACTTCGATGATCTTGATCGGCAGGGGCAGGGAGCCACCGCGCAGTTGCACCTCCAGATCCCGGGCTTCTTCGGCGGTGAAGTTGCCGGAAATGCTCGCGGCGCCACCGGTGATCCCAGCCGCCTTGAACTGTTCGCCCACGCTGGCCTCGCTGATCGAGCGTCCATCGAGCACGATGCCGAGCAGTCGGTTGGTGCCCGCGATCGATTGGGTGAGGCGTGCGAAGGCTTCCCCTCCGGCGCGGTTGAAGTTCAACGTCACATCCCAGCCGGGGCCATTGGTCTGCTGTTGGCGACCGGCTCCTGTGAGATCACGGCCCGTGAAGGCGGCCGGTTCATAGAGAGCCACGATCCGCTTGTTCACTTCGGCCAGGAGCAGTTCGAGCTGGTCGGCTTCGCTGGCTCCCGCCGGCACTTCCAGGCCCAGGGCGCTGAAGGCCTTGGCCATTTCCTCAGCGGGGAAGCTGGGGGCTGGCGGGGGCGTGGCGCCCGGAGGGAGCCCGGGGGTGGAAGGATCAGCCGGGCGCCTGTTCTTCAGCCGGCCGAGCACGGCGGAGGCCTGGGTTTTCAGGCGCAGCAACCCTTGCATTTGCTGCTCTGTGCCGGGTTTCTGGACCCGGAACTCCAGCAGGGCCGTGGTGCCCAGCACCCTGGCGGCGCGGCTGGGATCCTGCTCACCGGGCAGCTGCAGCAGCAGTTGGTCATCGCCGACGCGCTGCAGGGTGGATTCGGCCACCCCGAGGCTGTTGATGCGGCGATCAAGCACCTCCTGCACCGCTTCGAGCTGCTCGGCCTGCACCTGCCGAATCGCGCCGGCCGGCATCACCTGGAGGGTGAGCTGGCTGCCGCCGCGCAGATCGAGGCCGAGCTGAAGCGGAAATGTGACCAGGACCACCCCGGCGGCAATCGCCAGGGCCAGGATCAGGGCCACCCATCCTTGCTGGCGTGCCATCTCAGAGGGTGCCTGCTTTGAGGCGCCGGGCGGCCTCCACGATCTGGCTGGGCTGAATGATCGTGAGGTTCTCCAGACCGCCGTTGTAGGGGGTGGGGATGTCCTGACTGGAGAGGCGCAGGGGACGAGCGTCGAGATCGTCGAAGCAGTGTTCGGTGATCAGGGCGATCAGCTCGGCGCCGATGCCACCGGTTTTCATGCACTCCTCCACCACGATCACCCGATGGGTCTTGCGGATCGATCGGCTGATCGTCTCCATGTCGAAGGGTTTGAGGCTGATCAGATCGATCAGCTCCACATCAACACCCTCGGCTTCGAGTTGCTGCACTGCCTTGAGGCAGTGGTGGCGCATGCGGGAATACGTGAGGATGGTTACGTCCTTGCCTTCACGCACCACATCGGCCTGATCAAGGGCGCAGATGTAATCGCCTTCAGGGATCTCCTCGCTGAGGTTGTACAGCAGCACGTGCTCGAAGAAGAGCACGGGGTTGTTATCGCGGATAGCGGCCTTCATCAGGCCCTTGGCGTTGGTGGGGGTGCTGACGGCAACGATCTTGATGCCGGGCACGGCATGGAAATAGGCTTCAAGCCGCTGGCTGTGTTCAGCCCCGAGCTGACGCCCCACTCCGCCGGGGCCGCGCACCACCGTGGGGATCGTGTAGTTGCCGCCGCTGGTGTAACGCAGCATCCCCATGTTGTTGGAGATCTGGTTGAAGGCGAGCAGGAGGAAGCCCATGTTCATGCCCTCCACGATCGGCCGCAGGCCGGTCATGGCTGCACCCACGGCCATGCCCGTGAAACTGTTTTCCGCGATCGGGGTGTCGAGCACGCGCAGCTCGCCGTATTTCTCGTAGAGGTCCTTGGTGACTTTGTAGGAGCCGCCGTACTGACCCACGTCTTCGCCGAACACGCAGACGGTGGGGTCTTTTGCCATCTCCTCGTCGATGGCGTCGCGCAGGGCGTTGAACAGAAGGGTTTCTGCCACAGGGGAGATGCGGACCCGGCGCAGGTGCCGGAAGTGGGGCCAACTTATCTCAGGCCCGCCAGTCGCAGCCTCGCTGCGTTGGAGGGGAGGTGCAGGCTCGCTGGTCTGAGGGCTGCCAGGGTGAAGCCGGTGCCGCTCAGCCGCCGGCCGCGAAGGTGGCGAGCAGGAGCACCGACAGGATCATCCCCGGCGAGAGCAGCAGGGCCAGCAGGCCGAGATCGTGAGGGGTCATCGCAGCGGTGGGGGAACCGGTGGTGGCAGCAAGCTTAGGAAGGCTCGGTGGAGCTGGCGGGCAAGAGGCTGCGAATGAACACCAGGAACAGGCCCAGGCCCACGAAGGCGAAGCTGAAGGTGGCCAGGAAGCTCATGCCCACGATCAGGGTCTTCATGGCGGTGCCGATGCTCTGGGCGAACGGTTTGCTGTAGTGCGGCGGATGGAGGGCGAAGTAGGTCACCACCCGTTGGCTGAGCAGCAGGCTCACCCAGGCCAGGGCGCCGCTGGTGACGGCACCGGAGAGGAAACTGAGCGGCCCCTTGCGGGGCGGAGCGGTGGGTGAGGCGGCGGCCGCTGGCATGCCGCTGCTGGAGCTGTTGCCGGAGGTGCTGCCGGGGTCGGTCTGCTGGGGGTCGCTCATCGTGGGGCGTCGGGATCGGGGACGGAGCCGGCCGGGGGCATGGCCTGATCGCTGATGACCCTGGCACCTGCCGGCGTGAAGCGGCAGCACCAGGCGTCGAACCCCGCGGCCTGCAGGGCCGGAGCGAGCTGCTGCTGGGCCGCAGCGGCTTCAGCGGCGCTGCTGAACAGAGCGAACAGGCTGGGCCCGGATCCGCTCATCGCCACGCCGAGGGTGCCGGCCAGGCCGCGCAGCAGAGCCAGGCCCTCGCGCACGCTGGCCTGCTCCGGCTCCACCACGGCCTGCAGATCGTTGCGCAGGGGCGGCAATCCGCGCTCCCCCCGCAGGGCGGCCAGCAGCGGGCCGCCGCGCAGGTGCTCCCGGCGTTGCTCGAAGTCGGCCTCGCAGTCGAGGTAGAAGTCGCCGCGCAACTCCCGGCAGCGCCCATAGGCCCACGGCGTCGACACACTCACCGCTGGATCCTTGATCAGCAGTACGGCCAGGGGATCGTCTGCCGCCGGCACCGGCTCCAGCTGCTCTCCCCGCCCGAAACACAGCTGGCCCCCCCCGGCGAGGCAGAACGGCACATCGGAGCCCAGCTCCGCCGCCAGTTCCAGCAGGGTCGCCGGGGGGAGATTCATGTTCCAGAGTTGGTGCAGGCCCACCAGGGCGGCAGCCGCATCGCTCGACCCTCCCGCCAGCCCGGCTCCGATCGGGATGCGTTTTTCCAGGTGGATGTCGGCGCCCCGCAGCGGCCCCTCCAGCCGCTGCTGCAGCAGCAGGGCGGCGCGGCTGATCAGGTTCGTGCCGTCCGTGGGCAGTCCCGGGCAGTCACAGCTCAGTTGGAGGCGGCCATCGTCCCGTTCGTGCAGGATCAGCCGGTCTTCCAGATCGATGCTCTGCATCAGCATCGCCAGCTCGTGGAAGCCATCCGGCCGCAACCCGAGCACTTCGAGGTGCAGGTTGATCTTGGCGGGAGCAAGAACGGTGAGGCTGCGGCTCAGTGCTGCCATGGGTTGCGTTGGGCTACGGATCGGGATGGAGGCTCGCCTTGTCTGCGCTGAGAGGGGCGGCTGGCGCCGAGGCTTCGGCCTGATTCAAGCCCTCCGCCAACGCCACCCAGCGCTGGGGCTCCAGGTCCTGGGGGCGCTGCTGCAGATCGATGCCGGCACCAGCGGCCAGGGCACTGAGCGCCTCCGCCGGCAGCAGGCCCGCCAGGGTGTTGCGCAGCATCTTGCGCCGGGCTGCGAAGCAGCGCCGCAGCAGCCGCTCCACCGTGGCGGCCACGGAAACGGGCAGCCGCTCCGCCAGTGGCAAGGGCTCGATCACGATCACCTCCGAGTGCACCCGGGGCGGCGGCTGAAAGCAGCGAGGGGGCACGGCGCACACGCCCTTGCAGCGGGCCATCAACTGCATGCGCACGCTCAGGGCGCTGTAGGCGCTGCTGCCTGCACGGCAGCGGATGCGTTCCCCCACCTCCTGCTGCACCAGCAGCACCAGCCGCGAGTACGCCGTAGTGGCAGGGCGGTCGAGCCGGCCCACCAGCCGCTCCAGCAGCGGACCGGTGATGTTGTACGGGATGTTGGCCACCACCTTGGTGGCCAACGGCAGCTCAAGCTCAAGCACATCCCCCTCCAGCAGGCAGAAGCGGGGATCGCCGCCAAACTGCTGGCGCAAGCCGACCACCAGGTCGCGGTCGAGTTCCACTGCCGTGAGGCTGGCCAGGGGGGTTTGCAGAAGCCGTTCGGTCAGCGCCCCCCGGCCCGGCCCCACCTCCAGCACCCGGTCGTGGACGTCGAGTTCGGCCGCCTGCACGATGCGATCGAGCACGCCGGCATCGGTGAGCCAGTGCTGGCCGAAGCGTTTGCGGGCCCGGTGGCCGCTGAAGGTCATGACCCTGGGCGTGAGATCTCCCACATTGCCTTCCGGTGCGGCTAGAGAAGGTGCAGTGACGGGGACCGGGCGATGGCTGCATTGGTACGCGTTGAACCCATGGCACCCGTTGAACACGCTGAGCCCGCAGAGCGGGTGGAGCCAGTGGCATCGGCGGCTTCGGCCACGGCTGGCTTCCCTGAGGCCGTTGTGATTCCGCTGACCTCAAGGTCCGCTGGCGTCCCGCCGGCTGCCGTGAGCCCTGCAGCGCTCATTCGAAGCCGGGCGCGGCAAACAGCGCACCCTGGCCGTCATTCACTGGCCTGGGTCGGCTGGATCGGCGCTTTGGCCATGCCCCTGCTGAGTGGTCCGGCGCTGGCTGGCAGCGCCACCGCCGATTCCGTCTGGGACCGTGACAACGCCAAACAAAGGGCCATGCAGCAGGTGCCGGCGGGCGCCACGGTCACCAGCACGCGCTGCGAAGACTTTTCGGTGGGAATGGACAACACCCGCTACCGCTGCACGGTGGAGTTCACCGTTCCCGATCCGTCGGTTCCCGGCACGAGCACGCCCGCCCCCGCTGGCCTGTCCAGCCCCTGAGCGGACCACCCGCGCTCACCATTCGAGCCGCAGCCAGCACACCGGTGCCCGGGCCGGTGGCAGCGGCACCAGCGCGCACACCGCTTCCACCGGCAGGTGCCTCCAACAGGGGTGTTCGCACAGCCAGCACGACCAGGCGGCCGCCAGCCGCTGCCGTTTGCGTCGATTCACGCTGGCCCTGCCCCAGCCATCGGCACCGCTGCGGCGCCGGCCCTTCACCTCCACCAGCAGCAACCGGCCCGGCTTCAGCAGCACGAGGTCGAGTTCGCCCCATCGGCACTGCCACCGCTGAGAGAGCAGCCGCCAGCCGCGCGTCTGCAGCAGCCGCAGCGCCCGCTGCTCCGCCCAGCGGCCGGGCACGGTGCAACGGCTGCGCGCCCGGTCGGCGCTCTGTTGCGGTCGGGCTCCTTTCACGAAGGGCCAAGGCGTGTGTTCCTAGGGTTCCCTCTCTGTCCCTTGCTGCCATGGCCTCCCCGCTGCGCTGCCGCGCCGGACTTCCTTGCCGTTCCTGGCTTGCTTCGCTGCTGCTGGTGCTGGCGCTGGGCGTGGCGCTATTGCCGGCGGCGCCGGCCCAGGCGGCGATGGACTATGCCAAGCAGGTGCTGATCGGCGCCGATTTTCATGGCAGCGATCTGCGCGGGGTCACCTTCAGCCTCACCAACCTGCGCGAGGCCGATCTTTCCGGTGCCGATCTGCGGGGGGCCACCCTGTTCGGTGCGAAATTGCAGGATGCGGATCTGCACGGTGCCGACCTGCGTGAGGCGACTCTTGACTCCGCGGTGCTCGATGGCACCGACCTGCGCGACGCCTTACTGGAAGATGCCTTCGCGTTCAACACCAAGTTCAACGCGGTGAAGATCGATGGCGCTGATTTCACCAATGTTCCCTTCCGGGCCGATGTGCTGAAGAAGCTCTGCCTCGATGCCACCGGCACCAACCCCGTCACCGGCCGCTCCACCCGCGCCAGCCTCGGCTGCGTCTGATGGTCCTCCTTCCGTGCCATGAGCTTTGATCCACGCAGCCTTGAGCGGCTTCGCGAGCTGGGCCGCCAGCTTCCCCAGCCCTTGCCGGCCCCGCAGGCCCGCCCCGCTGCCGCGCCGCAGCAGCGGCTGCATGCGGTGGAAACCGAGCAGGACCCGGACAAGCTGTTTCATGAGCTGATCAAAGCGAGCCCCGATGGCTTGGTGCCCCCCCATCTGATGGAGCGTCTTGCGACGCTCGAGACCGCCAGGCGGGAGCGTCAGCGCCAGCCGCCGCCGGCGGGTGCGCCTGCTGGAGCAGCAGCAGCACCGGCGGTTCCTGGGGGCCTTGGCCCCGCCCGAACGCCCCGGACCCCCCTGGCGGGCGCCCCCGCTGCCGCCGCCATAAAGGAGCACGAGCAGCTGTATCGCGAGTTCCATTCGCTGCTGCTGGAAGACGAGCCAGACAGCTGACCCGAACGCTGACTGCCGGGTGCCGGCAAGGCTGGACAGGCGCATCTGCAGCCGCTGGCCTTGCTTGGGCTGGGCAGGCACTGGGTCAAGCGCCAGTGTGTCAGCGCCGCGATCGGCCGACAGTCATGATCCGCATTTGCCGACTCATGCGACTGCGATGTGACTGGCTGTCAATTGCTCGCAATCTTCCGATACATTTCGGGGGTCAACCTTCTCCCTTCTGTGTTGGCCCACGCCGTCGCTCACCAGCGAGGCCTTCGTTCCCGTTCCCCTCTTCTGCTGATGTCTGTTCAACCCGGTGAATTTGTGCTTCTGGCCAGCCAGGCCGGCACCAGCTTCCAGGTGGTGAGCGTCGATGACATCGACGACCGCTGCTGGGTGCGCCGCTGGCCGCTCACCCGCAGCGGCTCGCCCCCGTTCGCTGTGCCGATTGCCGCTGTGATCAGCCTGCGCGCCGCTGCCGCCTGATCCCCGCGCCCGCCCCCTTTCCCTTCGAGGCCCCACCATGATCCCGATGCAAGCGATCCTGCTCAACAGCCTGCTCGGCAAGGGGTTTCGTTGCCTCCTGCTGGGAGCCTGCACCGCGCTGCTGGCGGAAATGCTGCTCAGCACCGCCGGATGAGCTCACTGGTCGCGTCAGCTGGCGGCGGTGCCTGAACTGGCGCCACCAGCATGGGCCACGGCGGCGGCTGGCTGGCGTTGCTCCAGGCGGTAGCGCTCGCCGGCCCTTGAATCGATCAGCCGGCACCCCTCGGGCAGCATCGCCGCCGCGGCCTGCAGCGATCCCCATAGCCAGAGCAGCCGGTTGAGGGCACCCTCAAAGCGCACATCCCCGCCGGTGGTGCTCACCAGCACGGTGAGGGGCTTGAAGCGCTCCACCAGCTGGGGCAGCACCTGCTGGCCCTTCACGAACGCCCCCACCAGCGGCACACCCAGATCCACCACAGGCGTGATCACGGCGTCCAGCGGCTGCTCCGGCAGGCTGGGATCAAGGAACCCATGCGGTTCCAGGTAGAGACGGCCGCCTGGATGGTCGAACAGGTAGCCGTTTTCCGGCTGCGGCACCGGAGCCCCCTGCGAAGCCGTGAGGCGCAGCTGCTCGTGGCAGTGGCTTTCGCCGTGCGCCAGGGCGGTGAGCTGGGTGAAGCCAAGCGCACGCGCCCGGGCCACCGCCGCGGGAGACCCCACCACCGGAGTGGTCGGCGGGAGCAGCGCCAGGCTGGCGGGATGGCAATGGTCGGGCAGCCCCTGGGTGAGCACCAGCAGATCGACCGGCAAGGGAGCGGGACGCTCCTGTGGCAACTTGCCACGGAAAAACCAGGGGCCAGGTGGAAACTCCAGGGGGCCGGTGAGCCAGGGATCCACCAGCACGCGCAGGGCACCGAACTCGAGCAACCAGCCATTGGCACCGAGATAGGTGGCATGCAGGGCCATGGAGGCGGGCGAGCGGCTGGCCCCGGACGCTAGACGCCTTGCCAGCGCAGGCGCGAGGGGCGCCCACCAGATGCCGCGGGAGCGGGGCGGACCAGTTGCCACAGCAGCACGGCATGGGCGCTGAAGCGCACCGCGCTGAACACCGCCAGAGCGACGCAGAGGGGGCAGTGGGTGAGTCCCATGCGAAAGCGGGAAGTCCCCCCACCCTGGCACCGCTTGGTCTCGGTTGGTGGTGGATGGGTTGGGGCGCACAGCTTTGCAACCCTTCCGGCGGCAACCGGCCGGCCCGGCCGGCGCGACTCGGCCTGTGCGAGCGGGGCACGGACTGTTGGAATGAGGGGGTGCGTCAGGCCGCGCCAGGCGCGGTGACAGATCCTGTGTTGCGGCTTAGCGAAGTCAAGCTCCCTCTCGATCACGGGGAGGAGGATCTGCGCCAGGCGATCCTGCGGCGGCTGGGGCTTCCCGCGGCCGCTCTGCTCGGCCACCGCGTGGTGAAGCGCAGCGTGGATGCCCGCAGCAAGGCGGAGATCCGCTTCAGCTACAGCGTGGATCTTGAGCTGGCCGACGAGAAACCGCTGCTGCGCCGCTTCCGCAACGATCCGCACCTGCGGCCCACCCCGGACACCACCTACCGCTTCGTGGGCAAGGCTGACGCCGCCGACCCCCAGGATCGCCCGATCGTGATCGGCGCCGGTCCCTGTGGCTATTTCGCGGCCCTGCTGCTGGCCCAGATGGGCTTTCGGCCGCTGCTGCTGGAGCGCGGCAAACCGGTGAAGGAACGCACTGCCGATGCCTTCGGCTTCTGGCGCCATCAGCGTCCGTTCGACCCGGAATCCAATGTGCAGTTCGGCGAGGGTGGCGCCGGCACCTTCTCCGACGGCAAGCTCTACAGCCAGGTGCGTGATCCCCTGCACCACGGGCGCAAGGTGCTGGAGGAGCTGGTGGCCTGCGGAGCGAATGCGGAGATTCTCACCCTGCAGCGCCCCCATATCGGCACCTTCAAGCTGGCCACCGTGGTGCGTGGGCTGCGGGCCCGCATTGAGGCGCTCGGGGGTGAGATCCGCTTCCAGAGCCGCGTCGATCGCCTCGTGCTGGAGCCCTGTGACGGTGAGGGTGGCAGGCAGCAGCGCATCTCTGGGGTGGTGCTGGCCGATGGTTCCGTGCTGCCGGCCCACCACGTGGTGCTGGCGGTGGGACACAGCGCCCGGGACACCTTCGCGATGCTGGAGGCTGTGGGGGTGGCGATCGAAGCCAAGCCTTTTTCGATCGGCGTGCGGATCGAGCACCCCCAGGAGCTGATCGATCGGGCCCGCTGGGGGCCCTTCGCCGGTCACCGGCGTCTTGGACCAGCCGAATACAAGCTGGTGCATCACGGCAGCGCCGGCCGCAGCGTCTACAGCTTCTGCATGTGCCCCGGCGGGCTCGTGGTGGCCGCCGCCTCGGAGCCGGGCCACGTGGTGACCAACGGCATGAGCCAGCACTCCCGCAACGAACGGAACGCCAACAGCGCCATCGTTGTGACGGTAGGCCTCGAAGACCTGGCGCCCTATGGCAAGGCGCCCGGCGACCCCCTGGCGGGGGTCGCGTTTCAGCGCCACTGGGAGGCGGCGGCCTTCCACGCGGCGGGCTCCACCTACCACGCCCCCGCCCAGCGCCTGGGCGATTTCCTGGCCAGCGGAGCGGACGAGATCGACCTGGCCGTTGCTCCTTCTGCCCCGGATTCTCACCCGCCTGGCCCGGCGTCTGGCCTGTCGGCGACGGCCCCCCAGCCCTCCTACGCGCCGGGGGTGCGCTACGGCGATCTGCGCGCCTGCCTGCCCCCGTTCGCCGTGCAGGCGCTGATGGAGGCCCTGCCGGCGTTCGAGCGTTCCATTCCCGGCTTTGCGGCACCCGAGGCCGTCATGACCGGAGTGGAAACGCGCACCTCATCGCCGGTTCGAATTCCCCGATTGGATGATTTCCAGAGCCTCAACATTGCGGGGCTCTTCCCGGCAGGGGAAGGGGCTGGTTACGCCGGGGGGATCCTCTCTGCGGCAATCGACGGCATCAAAGTGGCCGAAGCCGTTGCGCTCACTCGTCTTCGTCGTCGGAGCCCAGCGGGATGAGTCGGATCTGCTTGCGCCCCAGCTTGATCTCGAAATCATCCCCCGGTTTCAGGTCGAGCAGGGCGGTATAGGCCTTGCCCACCATCAGGTTGCCGTTGAACTGAACCTTTGTGGTGAAACTCAGCTTGCGACCGCCTTTTCCTACCTTTGGATTGGCTCCGAAATCCACCCCCTTGGCATTGAGCAGTGCCTCGTAGAAGGCTGTGAAATTCAGGCGCTCACTATCGTTCTTCTTTGTGGAGACATAGCCGCAGGCCCGCACGATGTCGGATTTGCTTGCATCCCCCATCTCCTTGACTTTGGCGAGAAGGTCGGCGCCACTCAACATTGGCCTTTCACCCAGAACCTTCTCATTATCTGATAAACGTTTGTTTGATGCAAGGGTTTTTGCGGTCCTTCAGGGCGCATCGACCACCTCATCTGGTCATGCTCATCGCTATCTCGCCCATGCACCGTGAGGATTCGCGGCTGGTGGTTCCCATGCCCCACGCTGTGGCTTGTCGTTTCCCCCTCGAGTTTGACCCGCACGATCATCTGGTTCCGCCGTGATCTGCGTTGCAGCGATCACCAGCCGCTGCTGGAGGCCAGCCGCCTCGGCACGGTGCTGCCGTTGTTCGTTCTGGACCGTCAGCTCCTGTTTCATCCGGAAACCGGTGTGGCCCGCGTTGCTTTCCTGCTGGCCACGCTGCAGGCCTTCGACCAAGACCTGCGGCGACGGGGCGGCCGCTTGCTGGTGCGTTTCGGTGATCCGGCCGCTGAGCTGCTGCGGCTGGTTCGGGAGGGCGGAGCCACTGGTGTGATGGCCCACACCGACAGCGAGCGGATCGTGGGGCGTGTGCGTGACGCCCGGGTCAATCGCCTGCTGGCCGCCGCCGCTGTGCCGATCCGCTGGGTCGAGCCGGTGGGAGCAGTGGACGCCTTGGTTCCCTATCCCCGCTATCGCCAGCTCTGGCAGCAGGCAGTGGCCCGCACGCCCCTACCGGCGCCCAGGCAGTTGATGGTGCCGGCTCCAGCCGATCCCGACCGGCCTACCGATCCCGCCGATCCGCTCGCGGATCTGCCGGTACCCAGCCTTGAAGCGCTGGGGCTGCAGCCCGATGGCAAACCGCTGCCGCCGGCCGGCAGCGCGGCGGCCCAGTCCCTGCTCCGCACCTTCCTCGAAGGTCCGGCGGCTCAGACCTACTACTGGGAGCTGAGCGTGCCCTCGGCCAGGGTCACCACCGGCCTCAGTCCCCATCTCAAGTTCGGCGTGCTGAGCCCGCGCCAGGTGGTGGCCCGGCTGGCCCCCCTGGTCGATCACCCTGACGATCGCCGGCAGCGCAGTGCCCGGCAGCTGATCAGCCGCCTGCGCTGGGGCACATCGATGGCCCAACGCTTCCGCTACCTGCCTCAGCTGGAGCTGCGCTCCCTCTGGCGCTGCTTCGATCAGGAACCCTGGCCGTTCAACGAGGAGCTTTATGCCGCCTGGAAAGAGGGGCGCACCGGTTTTCCCATGGTTGACGCCGCTGCCCGCTGCCTGCGCGGTTCAGGCGGCTGGCAGGAGCTGAACTTCCGCAGCCGGGCGATCTATGCCAGCTTCCTGGCCAATCTCTGCGGCATCGACTGGCGCTTCGGGGCCCTGCACTTCATGCGCCACCTGATCGATGGCGATTGCCCGATCGATCACTACCAGTGGGCGATGCAGGCCGGTGTCACCCAGCGGGAGGCGCAGGCCTGGACCCGCATCTATCACCCGGGGGCGGTGGCGGTGCAGCGCTGCGATCCCCAGGGGCTTTTCATCCGCCGCTGGCTGCCCGAGCTGGCCGAGCTCACCAATGACCAGCTGGCCTGTCCGCCGCCGATGGCGGCTTACCCTGCCCCGATCCTGAGCTACGAGCAGGCCCGTCGCGAGCGGATCCGCCAGCTGGCGGCACGGCGCGAGGCGGCGGATCCGGCCTTGAACCCCGCCCGACAGATGGCGGCGATGCCGGGCCAGCCGGTGCCCTTCGGGGCCGACCGCCTCCCTGCGGCGGTGGTGGCCTGGGCCCAGCAGGAGCGGGCCGAGCTGTTCCCGCCACAGCTGGAGCTCGCCGCACTCGACCCACCAGCGCAGGTTGCGCTCGAGAGCTGGTTTCGCCCTGGGGTGCGGCCGGGCCCCACGCGCCCGGCGGCTGCGTCGCGCCACCGGCGTGGCTCGAGCGGCCGGGTCAATCCCGATCAGCTGGAGCTGTGGCCGTAGCCCTGGGACACGATGCCGCTCCACTGCACCGCCTTGACCTGGTCCCGGCGCCAGGAGTGAAACAGCAGCGGCTCCGAGCTGGTGCAGAGCGGGCAGACACTGATCTGCTCGTCATGCAGTCCGGCCGCACGCAACTGGGCAGCGGTGGCGCGGCGGATGTCGAGGCGGTCGTGATCGGGGTGGGCATCGGCCTGGCGGGCACCGGCTTGCGCCAGCTGCTCAAGGGCTGTCTCGCTGGGCAAGGGAGCAGGAGAGACCGCTGCGGCCACCTGCAGGGAGACGGAGCGGTGCACCTGGTAAGCCGGGCCGCTGATGGCCGGGCCCAGGGCCACCCGCAGGTCGTGGCACCGGCTGCCGCCGGCTTCAAGCCGCTCGATCGCCGCCGGCACGATCCGCCCCGCCACCCCCCGCCAGCCGGCGTGGCAGGCTGCCACCTGACCGCTGCCCAGATCGGCGATCAGCACGGGCGTGCAATCGGCGCCGCACACCCACAGGCTCTGGCCGCCCGCATCGCTCACCAGCCCATCAGCCTCGGGCCAGGGCTCGGCGATGGCCGCCGCGGCAGGCACCACCGCTGCGCCGTGAATCTGACGGGTGCGGTGAACGCTGACCCCGGCGCTGATGAAGCCGGCCAATTCGTGGGGCCCCCGGCCACTCCACTGGCGGCTGAAGAAGCCGTGCTCGAAGCCGGAGAGCAGATCGGCCTGAAGGTAATAGCCCCCGTAGGTGCCCACCCACGTCCAGCCGGCGAGGGCATTGAAGCCCAGGTCTGTGCGATCAAAGGGGGGCGTGGTGGCTTCGGCCATGGAGTGGCGCTCAGCCGGCAGGGAGATCGCGCAGCAGCCAGAAGCCTTCGAACCGCTCTGAGCGCTCGTCGCTCTGGATGGCGAGGAACTGCAACCCACCGGCCTCGTCCCGGGCGGCCACGAAGGCCTGTTGGGCGGCTTCCGCCTCGGCGGGGTCCAGGCGACCCAGCAGCCAGCTGTTCTCCAGCCCCGCCTCCAGCACCAGTGCGCCCGCATCGAGACGCAGGCGCACGGGCTCAAGCCCGGCCACCCAGCCGGCGATCGCCAGGGAGCGTCGGGCACTGAACACCCGGATGCCAGGTACGGATGCCGTGTCGCTGAGCTGGGCGGGCAGGGGCACCAGCCCATCGAAGCCCACGTCCCAGCCGGCGGCTTCGCGCAGGTCGGCCACGCTGAGGGTGGCCCAGCTCCAGCTGTCGCCGCGCACCGCTTCCGGCAGCAGCATGGCCGGCGCCTGGGGCGGCAGCGGGGCAGGCGCCAGCGGACCTGCCATGAAGCCCTCCTCCATGGCATACACCTGCTGCTCCCGCTCCTGCAGCCACTCGATCAGCGCGTAGCAACGCCGGCTCGGCACGGTTTCAAGGCCGATGGCGTCGGCGGCACGCTGCACCATGGTGCGCATCGAGGCGCGCCAGCACCGCAACCGGCGCGGCGCTGCCAGGCCCTCGGCGGCGGCGGCGGTGAGGGCCTCGGCCAGCGCCTCCTGCAGCCAGATCGAATTCACGCTGGTGGCCGGACAGACCTTGACCCACCGGAACGCCGACCGGGAGTTCCCAAAGGCTGGGGTGCTGCAGATCAGCAACTCCCAGCGCTTCTTGCCATCGGCCTCGAGCACGGGCCTGGAGTAGTAGTCGAGTTCCCAGTCGGCGCTGGGTGCTGCGGTGGCAGGACCGCTCATTCCGGCGCCTGCTCCTGCTGCCGCAGGGTGAGGCGGGCCCGGTTGGCTCGATCGCCTGCTTCCAGCAGCACCTGTTCCTTGTTGATCAGCAGTTCACCCGGCTGGTTTTCCAGCAGGGCGGTGTTGAGGGCTATGCGGCCGCGGCCGGGGTCCACGGAGGTGATGATCGCCTGGACCCGATCGCCCTGATCGAACACCTCGCGCAGTTCGCGCAGGGTGCCGCCGGTGATGCACGACTGGTGCAGCAGGCCGCTCACCCCGCCGAGATCCACGAACAGGCCATAGGGCTTGACGGCCACCACCTGACCCTCCACCAGCTGGCCCACTTCGATTTCGGAGAAGCGGGCCGCTGTGGAGGCGCGCTTCTCGGAGAGCACCAGCTTGCGGTTGTCGGGACTCACCTCCAGGAAGGCGGCGCCGAGGGTCTTGCCCACCAGCTGCTCGTGGTTTTCGCCGTCCTGGAGCTGGGAGCGGGGGATGAAGGCACGCAGGCCCTCGAGGTCGCAGGTGACACCGCCGCGGTTGAAGCCGGTCACCTTGACCTGCACGACCTTGCCCTCCTTCTCCATCTGGCGCACCTTTTCCCAGCTCTGGCGCAGAGCGAGGGCGCGGGCGCTGATCGTGACCATGCCATCGGCGTTCTGCTCGCGGGTGACGAGCACCTCCACCGCCAGGCCTTTGGGGAAGCGTTCCTTGATGTTGGTGATCACACCGAGGCCGCATTCGCTCTTGGGCATGAAACCCGGCGCCTTACCGCCGATGTCCACATACACCCCATCGCTTTCGACGCCGATCACAACCCCGGGCACCACCTCGCCGGAAACGCCCACCGGCTCGTTTTCGTCAAGCGCGGCAAGGAAGGCTTCTTCGTCGAAATCGAAATCGTCCACCTGACGGGCCGGCGCCGCCGGCTGGCCGGATGCCGCTGCTGCCGCAGGTGCTGTTTTGCGTGCCGCTTTGCGGCCGGTTTCCGGGGCGGGTCCCAGCAGATCGGCCATCGTCAGGCCTTCGAGGCTGGCGGTCTCGAAGCGGTCGTCGTCGGAGATGGCGGCGGCTTCCGGGGCCTGGGGCGCCGGCCGCACGGCCATGGGAGCAGCCACCGGTGTGGGCGGATCAGCGGCGATCGGGGCACTGGTGTCGACCACCGGCTCGTCGTCCTTGCGGCTGATGTGCAACACCTGCGGGGGCTTGCGCACCGGAGCGCCTGCGGGTTGCCGCGGCGCCGTCGGGGGCACGGGACGCCGGCTTCCTTCCCGGGGCTGTCGCGGCTGCTGGTTGCCGGAGCCGGCCATGGTCCAAGGGAGCAGACAGTTGCCCACTGTAAGGATCAGGGCCGAACACAAGGGTTGGGTCATGGAGCGAGCGCTGGAACGGCTCAGCTGGCCTCAGGTGCGTGCGGCGGCGAGTCGCCCGGGAAGCACCGTGCTCTGGCCCTTCGGCGCCGTCGAGCAGCACGGTCCTCACCTGCCGCTCGGCACCGATGCTCTCTTCGCCGATCGGGTGGCCGATGCCGTGCTTGCCCGCCTGGCGGACGATCTGCCGATCTGGCGGCTGCCGGTGTCCTGGTTCGGCTTCTCACCTGAACACGCTGCCTTCCCCGGCACCTGCAGCCTGCCGGCTGAGCTGCTGATCGCCCAGGTGATGACGATCGGTGCCCAGCTGGCGGCCGCCGGCTTTCAGCGCCTTGTGCTCTTCAACGCCCACGGCGGCCAGATCGCCCTGCTGCAGGTGGCTGCCCGCCAGCTGCGCGCCGCCCATCCGGCACTGGCGGTGCTGCCCTGTTTTCTCTGGAGCGGTCCGGAAGGGATCGGCGCCCTGCTGCCTGAACCCGAACGCAGCGATGGTCTGCACGCCGGCCTGGCTGAAACCAGCCTCATGCTGCACCTGCAGCCGCAGTGGGTGGGGCCCGAGCGCCCCTGCGACGGTCAGTTGCAGCCCCCACCCCCCAGCGGCTGGAGCCTGGAGGGCGCCGTGCCGTACGCCTGGCTCACGGCGGATGTGTCGGCCACGGGGGTGGTGGGCGATGCACGCGGCGCCAGCGCCGCCCTCGGCGAGCAACTGTTCGAGCGGCTGGTGGCGGGCTGGTGTCAGCGGCTGGAATCCCTGCTGGCCAGCCCGTGGCCACCGCGTGGGCGCTTACGCAGCGATTGAACGGCGGCAGACCAGAGATGGCCGGCGGTGGTTACAGTCGAAGCCTTCACGATTTGTCCTCGATGCATGCGCTCGACACTCCGGCGGCCAGCCTTGACGTTCAGACGTCATCCCTTGGAGCCGGCGAGGAGGCCGGGGCCGATCTTGCCGGACTGCCGGACTTCACCACCGACCTCTACAAAGACGCCTACAGCCGCATCAACGCGATTGTGATCGAGGGTGAGCAGGAAGCCCACGACAACTACATCTCCCTTGGCACCCTGCTTCCCGATGAGGCGGAGGAACTGGCCCGCCTGGCGCGGATGGAGCTGAAGCACATGAAGGGCTTCCAGGCCTGTGCCCGCAATCTGAGCGTCACGGCAGACATGCCCTTCGCCAAGAGCTTCTTCCTGCCGCTGCACGGCAACTTCCAGGCGGCCCTGGCTGAAGGCAAGGTGGTGACCTGTCTGCTGATTCAGGCCCTGCTGATCGAAGCCTTCGCTATCTCGGCCTATCACATTTACATTCCGGTCGCTGATCCTTTCGCCCGCAAGATCACTGAGGGTGTGGTGCGTGATGAATACACCCACCTGAACTACGGCCAGGAGTGGCTGAAAGCCAACCTTGAAGCCTCCCGCGCTGAGCTTGAGCAAGCCAACCGCGACAATCTCCCTCTCGTGCGCCGCATGCTCGAAGAGGTTGCTGGTGATGCAGCCGTGCTCGGCATGGAGAAAGAAAGCCTGATCGAAGATTTCCTGATCGCCTACCAGGAAGCGCTCACCGAGATCGGCTTCTCCACCCGCGAGATCGCCCGCATGGCCGCTGCCGCCCTGATCGGCTGATTCAAGGAGGGGGTCTGGTGGCTGGACCGGGGTTCGGCCCTCCGTCTGTACATGGACCCTGCAGCTGCCTCGGTTCGCAACCGCCGATGTAGCGTGCGCAACCCTGTGGCCCCCGCCACCTTCCCCTCAGCCTGAGGGTACGCATCTCCCATGTTCGGTCTGATCGGTCACTCCAGCAGCTTCGAAGAGGCGCGTCGCAAGGCCGGAGCTCTCGGCTACGACGAGTTCGCCGCCGGCGATCTGGACGTGTGGTGCAGCGCGCCGCCTCAGCTGCTGGAAACGGTCAGTGTCACCAGCCTCACGGGCAAAACCATCCAAGGCGTCTACATCGACTCCTGCTTCGTGCCGGAGATGCTGAGCCGCTTCAAGACGGCCACGCGCAAAGTTCAGAACGCCATGGAGCTCGCCCAGAAGAGCGGCATTGCGATCACGGCGCTGGGCGGCTTCACCTCGATCATCTTCGAGAACTTTGATCTCTCCAAGTTTCAGCAGATTCGCTCCACCACCCTGGAGTGGGAGCGTTTCACCACTGGAAACACCCACACCGCCTGGGTGATCTGCCGCCAGGTTGAAACCAACGCTCCGCATCTCGGCATTGATCTCTCCACCGCCAAGGTGGCGGTGGTGGGCGCCACCGGCGACATCGGCAGTGGGGTGTGCCGCTGGCTGAGCCAGCGCACCGGCGTGGGTGAGCTCCTGCTGGTGGCCCGGCAGCGTCAACGCCTGCTGGATCTGCAGAGCGAGCTCGGAGGCGGCCGCATTCTTCCGCTTGAAGACGCCCTGGCAGAGGCGAATGTGGTGGTCTGGGTCGCCAGCCTGCCGCAGACGCTCACGATCGATCGTGAGCGTCTGCAGCACCCCTGCCTAATGATCGATGGTGGCTACCCAAAGAACCTCGACACCAAGGCGGCCGGTGATGGTGTGCACGTGCTAAAAGGTGGCGTGGTGGAGTTCTTCAACGACATCGACTGGCAGATGATGGAAGTTGCCGAAATGGAGAATCCCAAGCGCCAGATGTTTGCCTGTTTCGCAGAGGCGATGCTCCTGGAATTCGAAGGCTGGCATACCAACTTCAGCTGGGGCCGCAACAACATCAGCGTCGAGTCGATGGAACAGATTGGCAACGCGTCCCTCCGCCATGGCTTCCAACCGCTCGGCCTCGAGCCGGTGGTCCCGCAGCCGCTGGCCGCCGCCGTCGCCTGACCCTTTCGGCTCGCTACTCCCGCCTCCCCCCACCCCATGGCCCGACGCCCCCTGCTTGATTTCGAGAAGCCGCTCGTGGAGCTCGAGGAGCAGATCGAGCAGATCCGGCAGCTGGCAAAGGATTCCGAAGTGGATGTCAGCCAGCAACTTCTTCAGTTGGAAACCCTTGCCGCCCGACGCCGCGAGGACATCTTCAGCGCCCTCACTCCGGCGCAGAAGATCCAGGTGGCCCGCCACCCGCAGCGTCCCAGCACCCTGGATTACATCCAGGTGATCACCGATGAGTGGCTGGAGCTGCATGGCGATCGCCGAGGCTCCGACGACCAGGCTCTGGTGGGTGGAGTCGGCCGCATCGGTGATCAGCCCGTGGTGCTGATCGGCCATCAGAAGGGCCGTGACACCAAGGAGAACGTGGCCCGCAACTTCGGGATGGCTTCCCCTGGCGGCTATCGCAAGGCGATGCGGCTGATGGAGCACGCCGATCGTTTCCGGCTGCCGATCCTCACCTTCATCGACACTCCGGGCGCCTATGCAGGGGTTCTGGCCGAGGAGCTCGGCCAGGGGGAAGCGATCGCCGTCAATCTGCGCGAGATGTTCCGGCTGCGGGTGCCGGTGATCGCCACCGTGATCGGTGAAGGTGGCTCCGGTGGTGCGTTGGGCATCGGCGTGGCCGATCGGCTGCTGATGTTCGAGCACAGCGTCTATACCGTGGCTAGCCCTGAGGCCTGCGCGTCCATCCTCTGGCGTGATGCGGCCAAAGCCCCTGTCGCTGCCACCGCCTTGAAGATCACGGCAGCGGATCTGCTGCAACTCGGGTTGATCGATGTTGTGCTCAATGAGCCCTCAGGCGGCAATCACTGGGGGCCGATGCAGGCGGCGGACACACTCCGCAGCGCCTTGATCGAGCAGTTGGCCGTACTGGGCCAGCTCAGCGAGGCGGAGCTTCTGCAGCAGCGCTACGACAAGTTCCGTCGCATGGGACGGGTGCTCGGTGCCGGTACCACGGATTCCACCGTGGGTTCTTAAGGTTTCAGCAGGAGCGGTTTCGGTTTGCCGTCGGTTTTGATCACGGGTGCCTCCAGGGGCATCGGAGCTGCTGCAGCTCGCTCCTTTGCCGGCGCTGGCTGGGATCTGCAGCTGATGGCACGCACGCTCCAGGATCTGGAAGCCGTGGCTGAACCCTTCCGGCAAAGGGGAAGGCAGGTGGGGATCGCCACCGTGGATTTTGCTGATCCCAGCGCCATCGCGCCGGCCATCGCCGCACTGCTGGCAAGCCATGCGGCGCCGAACGTGTTGATCAACAACGCTGGCGCTGCTTACACCGGCGAACTTGCCGCCATGACACTGGAGCACTGGCAATGGTTGTGGCAGTTGAATCTCACCAGCGTCTTCCAGGTCTGCCAGTCGGTGCTTCCCGCCATGCGTCAGATCGGTGGGGGACAGATCATCAACGTGAGCAGCCACGCAGCCCGCCGCGCCTTCCCCGAGTGGGGCGCGTATTGCGCCACCAAGGCAGCGCTTGAATCGTTCAGCCGCTGCCTCGCCGAAGAGGAACGTAGTCATGGCATCCGGGTGAGCACGCTCACCCTCGGTGCCGTGGATACCCCCCTGTGGGGGACGGAAACCGTCCACGCTTCCTTCGATCGGCGTGCCATGCTTTCAGCAGATCAGGCCGCTGAAGCTCTGCTGTATCTGGCCCAGCAGCCTCCGTCTCAACTGGTGGAGGATCTCACCCTGATGCCCGCAACTGGTGTTCTTTGAGTCTTCCATGACCTCCACATTTTCCTCCACCCCGCTGGATCGTGCCCTTACGCCTGAAGTGGGTCCGGCACCTGTCAGCTTGCGCATTCGTGAGCGCCTGCAGCAGGCCGGGGTCTCCTTCTTCGCTAATGACAACCTGGCCGATCATCTCCAAGAGGGGGAGCTTGAGCAGCTCGAGATCGAGGTGGCAGGAAAAGTGCGCGAGATGTTGCGCAGTCTGGTTATCGATATCGATAACGACCACAACACCGAGGAAACGGCAGAGCGTGTCGCTCGCATGTACCTACACGAGGTGTTCAAAGGCCGCTATCACAAGCAGCCCAAGATTGCCAGCTTCCCCAACGTCAAAAAGCTCGACGAGATCTACACCGTCGGTCCGATCTCGGTGCGTTCGGCTTGCTCCCATCACCTGGTTCCGATTCTTGGCAGTTGCTGGATCGGCATCAAGCCAGGCGATCGGGTGATCGGCCTCTCCAAATTCGCTCGTGTGGCCGATTGGGTGTTCTCCCGTCCCCACATCCAGGAGGAGGCCGTCATGATCCTGGCCGATGAGATCGAGCGTCTCTGCCAGCCCCAGGGTCTGGCGATACTGGTGAAGGCACAGCACTACTGCATGAAGTGGCGCGGCGTCAAGGAGCCCCAGACCAGCATGGTGAACTCCGTGGTGCGCGGCGATTTTCGCCATGATCCCAGCTTGAAGCAGGAATTCTTTGAGCTGGTGAAGCAGCAGGAGTCAATGCTCACCAGCTGAGCTCAGATCATTGGCCCAAGGGGCCGAGTGGGGGCGACGCTTCGCGCTTCACCTGCCCGTTTTCCGTGGTTACAGCTACCACCATCAGCAAGCTGCCGGCATCAGCCGGCTTGATGGTGTAAGCGCCTCCCTGCGCTCCGGGAATCAGGATCCAGGTGCTCTCCCCCGGCCGCTTCACGTACCAGTGGAACTCCGGGGTGCTGAGGGTGGCCAGGGTGGTGGCAATCAGCTGGGCAGTCAGCACGGAGCCAATGGCGGTTTCCCCCTGCAGCAGCAACTGGCTGAGTCCTGTGATCTGCTGATCCACAAGCCCTTCCATGGCCGTGTCGGCGCTGATCTGACCCTGCATGATCCGGATCTGCTGCTCAGGTGTTGTGGTCAGCCCAGGCACGCACTGCAGGTCGGCGCCCACCAACCGGCAGCCAGCGATCATGCCCTGTGCCACGGCCGCCTGACTCCCGGTCAGGGCCGTCAGCAGCAGCAGCGGGGCCAGTGAAAACGATGGAATGGGTCTCAAGGGGAAGGGGGGATGGCTACCCCGTGATGCTCGCCCGCTTTGGGGCCAACCGCCAGCATCAGCTCCCGCCTGCTGCGTTTCCGCTTCCCTTCACGGCCTCCACCAGAGCTGCCACCCGGGCCAGGTCCTTGTCCCCCGGTGCGAGTTCCACCCCACTGGACGCATCAAGACCGTCGGGCTGAAGCTGCTCCAGCACCTCACCCACGTTGCCCGGACTCAGCCCCCCCGCTAACCACCAGGGGCAGCCGGGGGCAAACCCTTCCAGCCAGGCAATCGGCAGGCGGCGGCCGCTGCCGCCCAGTTGATCCGGCACCCAGGCATCGAGCAGCAGGGCGGCCACCACCTCGCGGTAGTCCTCGGCCCGCTGCAGATCCTCCGGGCTGCGAATCCGCAGCGCCTTCCACACCTGGCACCCCAGCGTTTCGCTGAGCATCCGGCAGCGCTCGGGTGTCTCGTTGCCGTGCAGCTGCAGCAACTGATGCCCACCGATGAGGGGATCCAGCTGCTCCTGGATCGCGTCCTCGGGATCGGCCACCACCAGCACCCCCAGGCAGGCGGGATTGGCCTGGCGTGCGGCGCTGAACACCGCAGCGCGCTGCTGGGGCTCCAGCCACCGTGGTGACCCTGGCACCGCGATCACACCGATCGCCTCCACCCCCAACGCCGCCACGGCGTATGCCTGGTCCGGGCTGCGAAGTCCGCAGATCTTGAGAAGTGGGGTCATCGCAGCCTGCCCATCCGCCAGGTTTCTAGGATCGGGCTTCGACGGCCTTGGGTCAGCCCTGGGGCACTACTGGATAACGGCGTGGGCGAGGGTTGGATGTTGTTCAAGATCCGCGGCATCCCGCTGCGGATCCATCCCAGCTGGTTCATCGTGCTGGGTCTGGCCACGGCAGGCTTCCAACAACAGTATTCCGTCTCCCTGGTGGGGCGCGCCTCCCCAGTGGCGTTGTGGCTGCTGGCCTCTGCAACGGCCGTGCTGCTGTTCGTATCGGTGCTGCTCCACGAGCTGGGGCATTCGCTGGTGGCGATCGCTCACGGCGTCAAGGTGCGCAGCATCACACTCTTCCTGCTCGGTGGGGTGGCCACCGTGGAGCGGGAATGCAGCACCGCGATCGGTGCGCTTCAGGTGGCGGCTGCCGGACCGTTCGTGAGTCTGATCCTGGCGGGGCTGCTGCTGGCGGGGGCCCATCCGGCTGCCCATCTGTCACCCCTGCTGGGCGAGATGGTCACCCAGCTCGGGGTGCTCAACCTGATCCTGGCGCTGTTCAATCTGCTGCCTGGGCTGCCGCTGGACGGCGGCCTGATCGTCAAGGCGCTGGTGTGGCAGTTCACCGGCAGCCAGCGGCGCGGCATTCAGGTGGCGGCGGCGATCGGCCGCTTCCTCTCCCTGATGGCGGTGGGCATGGGCACCCTGCTGGTGCTGCGAGGGGGAGGTTTCGGGGCGTTCTGGTTGATTGTGCTGGGCTGGTTTGGTCTTGGTGCCTCCCGCAATCAGCTGCAGTTGCTCTCGTTGCAGCAGGCCCTGCGCGATCTCAAGGTGAGTGAAGCCGCCCGGCGTCGTTTTCGGGTGCTCGAGTCCAGCTGCTCGTTGCGGGAGCTCAGCCAGCTGCGCCGCAAGGAGGAAACGATCCAACCGGCCGATTGGGTGCTGATCTGTGAGCAGGGCCGTTGGCAGGGCGTGATCAACGACGACCCCCTCCAGTCGTTGCCTGTTCAGCGCTGGGATCAGGAACGGGTGGGCGACCACCAGCAGCCCCTCTCCACGCTCCCCTCGATCCGGGAGGACGCTCCCCTCTGGCAGGCCGCCGTCCAACTGGATGAGCCCGGCGTCGATCGCTTGCTGGTGCTGGGGGTCTCCGGCCTGCCCACTGGCACGATCGAGCGGCCTGAGCTTTCTGAAGTCGTGCTCAAGCGTCTGGGGGTACGCCTGCCTCCGGCGCTGCTTGAGGCGGCCCGTCGTCAGGGCACTTACCCGCTCGGTATGGCCATCGCTCAGGTGGCCCGCGGCATGGCGTTGGAATCGGCCGGCGGTGACGTGCCGCGCTGAGGCCCATCCCTCACTACCACGGCCGCCTCCGCCCCCTTCGCTTCAGCCGCCTTCCGACCGCTGCCGTCGCTGCGCACGGCGAAGTTGCCGCGGCGCTGCTCCACCTCGTCCCATTCCCTGCCGCTGAGCGGCCGGCTGCTCCAGCTGCCGCCCAGATCCTGCTGGGCGGCTTGCCGCAGGCCCTCGATCAGCGCCTCACCCTCCACCGGCAGTGGGGCCAGCGCGGCCGGGGGCTCCTGCCCGAACACCTCCTGCCAGCGGGTGCTTGAGGGCCGCAGCAGCAGCGTGCCGTGCTGCAGCAGGTGCCCACGCCGCCAGAGCTGGGCGCTGCCCACCCGCTTGGCCCCAGTCGCCTCCACCAGGTCGGCCGCCGTGCTCGTGGCGAAACAGCTGCTGCGCTGACGGCTGGCGGCCTGCTGCCCAGGGTGAAGGGGATGGCCCCAGCCCGCCAGTGCCTGCCGCAACCACTGGACGGCGCGGCAGTAGGTCTGGGCGCGGCTTCCGCTGGCCGCTGGCCAGTGCAGCGCGTAGGTGAGGCAGCCGTCATGCAGCACGGCTCTCCCGCCGCTGGGGCGGCGCACCATGGACAGGCGGCCGGCATCCACCAGCGCCTGCCAGTGGGGTTCCAGCCGGTGCTGGTGGTGCCCCAAGGACAAGGTCGGCCGGTCCCAGTGGTACAGACGCAGCACCCCCTGGCCAGAACCCTGCACCAGGCCGTCGAGCAGCAGATCATCGATAGCCATCTGGCGATCACCGCTGCTGGTCAGGGGCGGGATCCAGCGCCAATGCGTGGGCAGGGTGGGCGTCAGGGAAGATGCAGGGGCCAGTGGCTGGGCGTCAGGGCGTCACCATGCTGATCGACCTGCTGCCACTTCTGCCCCTGCTGCTGATGGGGGTGGTGGCCGGATTGCTGTCGGGCCTGCTCGGCATCGGTGGTGGGCTGGTATTCGCTCCGATGCTGCTGCTGAACGGTCTGCCGCCGCATGAGGCCCTGGCCACCAGCACCGTGGCGATCGTGCCCACCACCTTGGGTGGGACCTGGTCGCATCTGCGGCAGGGCCACCTCGCCGTGCGGCCCTGCCTGGCGATCGGCGTGGCGGCGGCCGTCAGCGGCGTCGCGTTCAGCCGCCTGGGCGGGCTGCTGCAGGGCTGGCACCTGCTGGCCCTGCAGGCGCTGATGTACGCCGTGCTGGCCCTCACGATCGAACCCCGTCGGGGGGCGTCAGCCGGCGCAGAGGAGCCACCCGTTCCCCTGCCAGGGCTGGTGACGGTGGGAGGGCTGGCTGGCTTTGCCGGGGGCCTGCTCGGTGTGGGCGGCGGGCTGATGATGGTGCCGCTGATGGTGAAGGGCCTGAGGATGCCGTTGCATGCGGCCATCCGGCTCAGCACCCTGGCGGTGCTCTGCTCCGCCTCGGCCGCCTCGGTGGAGTTGCTCTCCGGTGGGCGTGCCGATGCGGTGATGGCCCTGTTGCTTGGGGGCTCAGCCGCCATGGCCGCCCGCTGGTCGGCGGCGCGGCTGGACACGGTGAGCGAGGCCCGCCTGGTGCTGATGCTGCGCACGATCACGGTGGCGCTGGCACTGGACAGCGGACGGCGCGGCTTGCAGTTGCTGCTCGCCTGAGGCTTCAGCGCTCCGGCAGTGCGGCCCAGAAGGAGGGATCGAGATCAAAGCCGAGCACTGCCGCCATCTGCCCCAGGCCCTGGCGACAGTGCAGGTCGTGCCGGCGGCTCCAGTCGTCGAGCAGAAAAAGCCGGTGGGTGATCCAGAGCTCCAGGCTCTCCGGCGCGAAGCGAATCCCCTCGTTGCGGCTGAAGCCATGGGGCAACAGCATGGCCACGTGTCGGCACAGCTGGCCGCTGCCGCGATCGAGCACGAATGGCAGCCAGGGATGCAGGGCGTCGGCCCGCAGGTTCCAGAGCCGCACTTCCGGCACTTCCGACAGCTCGCGCGGATCTTCCTGCGGACGGGGCCAGTCGAAACTGAGCTGCAGGCTGCCCGCCTGCTCGATCAGCTGGGCGGCGGAGAGCGAACTCCAGGCCATCAGGGGTGAGGTGTCGAGGGCCCGGATCTGATCGGCGGAGATGGGCAGCAGGGAGGGAACGGAGGAGATCAAGAGCTGTGACAGCCCAACGGTTGGGTCGGGCCCATGGCAGGGTTGAGCCAACAATGGTGGCGTCAAACGCTTGTTTTCGTCGGCCATGGTCACCTCTCTGAGCCAGGTTGAAGTTCTGATCGCGCTGGTTGTGGCGGCCCACGCCGGCGTGCTGGCCATCCGTCTGAGCGTCAGCCTCTACAACTCCTGAAGCTTCAGGCCTTGGCAGGGGGCGTTCCGCCTGCTACAAGACGGCAACCCCTGCGCCGCCCCCATTGGCTTCCGCCCTGCGCTCCCGTCAGGCTCCCACCGATAGCCCGCGCCGGGCCAGCCGTGCCAAGCCTCCTGCAGGGGGAAAAGATCTCCCTCGCATTGGCCACGGACGATCTGCCGCCCCAGCCGGGGTTGTCACCCGCCTGAGCTCCGCCGCCTCCAGCACCACCGCAGACCTGCACCCCGACGGCTGGCAGGCCTCGAGTGAACGCCAGGAACTTCTCTGCAGCGTGATCGGCCTGGCCGTGAAGCTCGGCTTTGGCCTGCTCGCCTCTGTGAGCCTGGTGCACCTGGCTGGGGCTTACCAGCAGCGGCTTGACAGCCACGGCGAAATCAGCGCCATTCTCGATATCGAAAAAAATAAACTCCGCAAAGTTCAGCAACGCTTCGATCAGCTTTTTTCCAAGGACGGCGAACAGCGTTTGATTCGTGAGCAGGATCAATGGATCGCTCCCAATCGGCTGCGGATCGTCTGGGAAGATTCCCAGCTCAAGAATTCATCAGCCGCCCAGTCCACACCGGCGTCGAAGCCCGCTCCAGCAGGCGGTTGACCCTGCTTCCTCCCTTCCCCTGGGGCGCTCGTTGCGCGTTTCCTTCTGTTGAATCTCGCCGGTAAAGCCCCGGAGACCTGAGGCTCCCTCCTTAGGTTGAGGCGCACCGCGTCCCTTCAACCCATGGCGACAGAGCAGACCTCCGCCTCTTCAACGGCCGGCACCGCAGTCACCACCGGCCAGCCCGGCACGGTGATGGTCACAGGTGCGTCGTCGGGCGTGGGTCTTTATGCCGCCAAGGCATTGGTGGGCTGCGGCTGGCATGTGGTGATGGCCTGCCGCGACACCGCCAAGGCCCGCGCGGCCGCCACGGCTCTGGGCCTTCCGGAGGCCAGCGTCACCCACCTGCAGGTGGACCTCGGCGATCTCGACAGCGTCCGGGGGCTGGTGCAGGCGTTCCGTGCCACCGGGCGGCCGCTCGATGCGCTGGTATGCAATGCGGCGGTGTACCTGCCACTGCTCAAGCAGCCGCTGCGTTCGCCCCAGGGTTACGAGCTGTCGATGGCCACCAACCATCTGGGCCACTTCCTGCTGATACAGCTGTTGCTCGAGGATCTGCAGCGCTCCACCCATCCGTCGCGCCGCCTGGTGATCCTGGGCACGGTCACGGCGAACTCCAAGGAGCTGGGCGGCAAGATCCCGATCCCGGCGCCCGCCGATCTGGGCGATCTCTCCGGCTTCAAGGCAGGGTTCAAGGCCCCGATCACCATGGCCAGCGGCAAGCCATTCAAGCCGGGCAAGGCCTACAAGGACAGCAAGCTCTGCAACATGATCACCACGCAGGAGCTGCACCGGCGCTTGCACGAACGCACCGGCATCGTGTTCAGTTCGCTCTATCCGGGGTGTGTGGCGGATACGCCGCTGTTCCGCAACAGCTATCCCCTTTTTCAGAAGATCTTCCCCTGGTTTCAGAAGAACATCACCGGCGGCTATGTCAGCCAGGAGCTGGCCGGCGTCAGGGTGGCGCAAGTGGTGGCCGATCCAGCCTTCGCCGTGTCCGGTGCCCACTGGAGCTGGGGCAACCGGCAGAAGCAGGGCGGCAAGCAGTTCGTGCAGGAGCTCTCGGAGAAAGCCAGCGATCCCGCCATCGCTGCCCAGACCTGGGACCTTTCCCTGCAACTGGTGGGCCTGAGCTGAGCCGGCGCCGGCCAGCCCCTCTTCGCTTTCTTTCCCTGATTCTCCCTTCTCTGTTCTTCGCCCAGCCTGTCGATGCCCCGCTTCCTGCGCTGGATCCTTGCCCTTGGCCTCGCTGCCGCTCTGGTGGGGGGCGCTGTGGTGCTGCTCCCCTTCTCCGACTGGCTCCCCGGCGGCACCGTGGGCGATGTGCCCGCCCAGCAGGTGGTCAACGGCACGGCCTTCAACCGCCTGTTTCCGGCGGCCTCGCCGGGCGAAGAGCTGGTGTTCAGCCAGGAGAAGCGTGGCTTCAGCGAGGCCAGGCTGAAGCGCAGTGGCGAAGTGGTGGCGCTGTTGGCGATCTCCGACACCACCACCGGCCCCGAGGCCCGCGAGAAGTTCGCTGCCGCTGCTGACACCCTGGCCGGCTGGCCCCTGGTGGAGCAGGGCAGCCAGGCCAGCGCCGTGCTGGTGGGTGGCCGCTTTCAGGTGAAGGTGATCGGCCAGGGCGTTGGCCTCGATGCGCAGGAGCGCCATGAGCTGCTGGAGAGCTTTGACCTCAAGGCCCTCGCTTCTGTGCGGCCCAGGCGGCTCGGCCCCTCGTCAAGCCCTGCCGCCACGGTCCCATCCCTTGCTCTGGTGCGCTGATGGCCCGCCCCACTGTGCTTGAGCGCCTTGAGCGTCTGCCCCGTCGGGGCCTCACCGTGCTGGCGCTCCAGGGCATCAGCACCCTGGTGCCCGGGGGGTGGACCAACCTCCGCAGCGCTGAGGATCTGATCAAGGAGGTGATCGGCGACGACGATCCTGCCCTGATCGCCCGCATCCGTTCCCGCGCCGATCTGCTGAGCCGTGCCCGCGCCGAGGGCTATGGCCGTGCGCTCAGCCTGTACGACGCCGTGAACCGCTCCCAGCACGCGGCGGGTGGGGTGCGGCTGCTCGCCAACGTGAGCGCTGGTCTGCCCTTGCTCAAGCGCCTGGCCGATCTGACCCCGCCTGGCGACACCCTGCAGGCGGTGGATCTGAGCCTGAAGGTGGCGGCGGAGCTCCTGGCCTTCACCCAGGTCAATGGCCTGCCCGGCGACAGCTTCGGCGCCTTCGGCGCTGCCCTGGCCGACTATGCCGGTGAAGCGAGGGTGCGAATGGCTGCCTTGATCTGCTTCGATGCCCTGCTGCCGCTCGGTGATCAGGCCTTGCAACGCCTGGATGGCCTGCTGGGGGCGGCTGGCCAGAAAGATCTGCAGCGGCTGCCCTCCTACCGGCAGATGGCCGGTCTGATTCCGGGGCGCGGCGATCAGGCCCACCTCAGCTTTCTGCGCCGGGGCGTGGACCAGTGGCTGGGCTGGGCCGGCGGATTCACGGCTGAACTCGCCCTCACCGGCCAATCTGCCGTGCGGGCGATGGAATCAACGCTGGGACCGTGGCAGGGGCGACTGGATCAGTTCGCCGTGTTCCTGGACGCCTTTACCGACACCTATGCCCACACGGGTGTGCAGGCAGTGGCCCGCCGCCTGGTGGAACGGGCGGCTGCCGAAGTGTGAACCGGGTCTGAACCGGCGGAGTCATCGCTGCGGGAACGTGTCATGCCGGCGACAGGGGGTGTGCCGCCGGCGATCCGTACTCAGTCGAAGCCGAGCAGATCGAAGATGTCCCGATCCTTGAGGGATTCGGCCTCCAGCGGTTCCACATCGCTGAGCATCTTCTGAGCAAGGCTCAGGTACTCCTGTTGCACCGCCTCCACTTCCGGGCTGGGTTCCATCTCAAAGATGGTGCACTTCTTCAGGCGTGATTTCCTGATGGCATCAACGGTTTTGAAGTGGGCCATCGTGCGCAGGCCCGTGCGCTCGTTGAACTTATCGATCTGGTCAGTTTCCTCCGAGCGGTTGGCAATCACACCACCGAGCCGCACCTTGTAGTTCTTGGCTTTGGCATTGATCGCCTGCATGATCCGGTTCATGGCGAAGATCGAGTCGAAGTCGTTCGCCGTGACGATCAGGCAGTAATGGGCATGCTGAAGGGGTGCGGCGAACCCACCGCAGACCACATCGCCCAGTACGTCGAAGATCACCACATCGGTGTCTTCCAGCAGGTGGTGCTCCTTGAGCAGTTTCACCGTCTGGCCGGTGACGTAACCCCCGCAGCCGGTGCCAGCCGGCGGCCCACCCGACTCCACGCACATCACGCCGTTGTAGCCCTCGAAGACGAAATCTTCAGGCCGCAACTCCTCACTGTGGAAGTCCACGGTTTCGAGGATGTCGATCACCGTGGGCACCATCTTCTTGGTGAGGGTGAAGGTGCTGTCGTGCTTGGGATCGCAGCCGATCTGCAGCACCCGCTTGCCGAGCTTCGAAAAGGCGGCCGAGAGGTTGGAGGAGGTGGTGGATTTCCCGATCCCCCCCTTGCCGTACACCGCAATCACCAGGGCGCCGGTCTCGATGTTCATCGAGGCGTCCTGGTGCACCTGCAGGCTGCCTTCGCCGTCTTCAACGCGATTGGTGGGAGTCGTGAGCGTGGCTGTCATCAGCGCGATCCTTGCCTTGAAACGGGGCCGAACAATGGCTTGGTTCCATGCAAGGTCAGCACGGCCAGGCGTGTTCGCGCATGGTGCAAACCGAAACATCTCCCGGCTGCTCTGCGCTCATTCCCTCACTTGCTGTAATGCGCCTTGGCGTCATAGAGGACCTCTTCGGTGATCGCCACCAACCCGTGTTCACGGGCGAAGGTTTCGGTGTTGGTTTTCACCTTGCCACGCACGAAAAAGGGGATTTTGCGCAGGGCGGCTTCGCCGTCGGCGCTCCAGACCGCGACGCCTTCGGACACTGAGGGAGGTGCCAGTGTGGCCGTGGCGCCCGCTGCTGCGGCGCCGTTGGCCGCCGCTGCCAGGGACGGCCCGGCCAGCGCGGCCTGGACAGGCTCGGCTGCCGCAGCCTGACGGGGAGGCGCTCCCTCAGCCAGATGACTGCGATGCCCTTCGACGAATTCGAAGTCGTGGCGGAACATGCCGATCAGGTGTTCCTCCAGACCCATCATCAGCGGGTGCACCCAGGAATCAAAGATCACGTTCGCCCCTTCCCAGCCCATCTGCGGGGCGTAACGGGCCGGCACGTCCTGCACGTGCAGCGGAGCGCTGATCACCGCACAGGGAATGCCCAGCCGTTTGGCGCTGTGGCGTTCCATCTGGGTGCCCAGCACCAGCTCCGGTGCGGCCTCTCCCATCGCTTTCTCCACGGCGAGGTAGTCATCGGTGATCAGGGCTTCCAGCCCCAGGTCCTTGGCTGCGGCCCGCACCTCGCGGGCCAGCTCGCGGCTGTAGGTGCCCAGCCCCACCACCGTGAAGCCGAGCTCATCGGCGGCGATGCGCGCAGCGGCGATCGCGTGGGTGGCATCGGCAAAGATGAACACCCGCTTGCCGGTGAGGTAAGTGGAATCCACCGAGCGCGAGTACCACGGCATCCTGGAGCGCAGGTCGGCCTCGTTGGCTTCGGGCGCTTCCAGATCGAGCACGGTGCTCAGTTCGTCAAGAAACCGCCGCGTGGCTCCCACACCGATGGGCACGGTGCGCACCACCGGCGTGCCGAACTGGCGCTCCAGCCAGCTGCAGAGTGGCCCGGCCACTTCCGGATACAGGCAGACATTGGCGTCAGCTTCCGGCAAGCGCGACAGATCGGCAGGCCTGGCGCCCATCGGTGCCACGACGTTCACATCGATGCCGTGTTCGCTCAGCAGGCCGCGGATCTCCTTGATGTCGTCGCGGCAGCGGAACCCCAGCAGGCTCGGTCCGAGCAGATTCACCCGCGGCCGACGGCCTTCGGCCCGCCAGCGATCGGGTGAGGGCCGCGGAGTTCCGGGCGCCGGCACCTGCTCGCGCAGCAGGCTGCGGCAGAGCTGATAGAGGGTTTCGGCTGCCCCCCAGTTCTCTTTCTTTGAATAGGCGGGCAGTTCCAGGTTCACCACCGGCACGCCGAGATTCATCCCACCGGCAAGTGCACCCGGCTGGTCCTGGATCAGTTCCGCCGTGCAGCTCTCGCCCACCAGCAGGGCTTCGGGCTGGAAGCGATCCACCGCCTGCTGGATCGAACGCTTGACCAGTTCAGCTGTGTCACCGCCGAGGTCGCGGGCCTGGAAGGTGGTGTACGTGACGGGGGGACGGCGATCTCGCCGCTCGATCATCGTGAACAGAAGGTCGGCGTAGGTGTCGCCCTGGGGCGCATGCAGCACGTAGTGCAGCCCTTCCATCGAGGCGGCGATCCGCATCGCGCCCACATGAGGGGGGCCTTCGTAGGTCCAGAGGGTCAGTTCCATTTCAGGAGTTGGCGGCGGTGCAGCGGACGGGCAAACAATTCGGCGAGATCGGCGGCCTGGTCGATGCCGTGGATGGGGCTGAAGACGAGCTCGATCGACCACTTCGTGGCGATGCCCTCCGCTTCCAGCGGATTGGCGATCCCCAGCCCGCAGACCACAAGATCGGGACGGGCGGCGCGCACCCGCTCCAGCTGCCGCTCCAGGTCCTGGCCTTCACTGAGCTGCGTGCCCTCCGGCAGCAGGGCCAGCTCTTCCGTCATCAGGGGGCGATCGAGATAGGGGGTGCCCACCTCCACCAGCTCCATGCCGCATTCGCGGCTGAGGAAGCGGGCCAACGGGATCTCCAGCTGGGAGTCGGGCATCAGGAAGAGACGCTTGCCTTCGAGTTGCTGCCGCAGTGGAGCCAGCGCCCGGCGGCCCCGCTCCACCAGCGGATCAAGCACCTCCGCCACGAGGCCGGGGTCGACACCGAAGGCGGCGGCGGCGGCGGCCATCCAGGCGCGGCTGCCCTCCACTCCCAGGGGGTAAGGGCTGGCGAGGCGGGTGGCGCCGCGGCGCTCCAGTGCCCGAACCGTGTCGCTGAGAAAGGGCTGGGCGAGCAACAGCTTGGTGCCCGGGCCAACGGCGGGGAGATCTGTCGACTGGCGTGGCGGCAGGCTGCGAACCGGACCGACACCCAGGCGCTCGAACAGGGTGAGGAAGCGGTCCTCGACGCCATCGGCCAGGGTTCCCACCAGCAGCAGCTGGCTTTCATCGCTGCTGGGCAGCAAGGGAACCAGCGCACTCAGGGCGCCGTCTTCGCCCTGAGTGAAGGTGGTTTCGATGCCGCTGCCTGAGTAGTTCACCACCCGGACACGGCCGCGCATGCGGGTGTTGATCCGCTCTGCCGCCTTGGCCAGGTCAAGCTTGATCACTTCCGACGGGCAGGAGCCCACCAGGAACAGGGTGCGGATTTCGGGCCGGCGCTCCAGCAGGTCGTTCACCACCCGGTCGAGCTCTTCATTGGCATCGGCCAGGCCAGCCAGATCCCTTTCCCCCAGGATCGCTGTGCCGAAGCGGGGTTCAGCAAAGATCATCACCCCTGCCGCCGACTGCACCAGGTGCGCGCAGGTGCGGGAGCCCACCACCAGAAAGAAGGCATCCGGCATGCGGCGATGCAGCCACACGATCGAGGTGAGACCACAAAAGACCTCCCGCTGGCCGCTTTCACGCAACAAGGGCGGCAGGGTTGGCGTCGAGGCCATGGGCACGGGTGTTGGTCCCTTCCTGGTTAATCCGTCCGGCGTCAAAGAGAGAGGAAAGCTGGCCACATCAGCGGTTTCCTTCACAGGGCGTAACGACCTGGAACCCATGAGCAGCGCTTATCGGGTTCACCATGGACGGTGATGGGAAGGGCCACCCAAATCGCTTGACGCAGGGGTACCCCGAAGAGCAGTGTTCCTAGCGAACCTCCTCCTCACTGTTCCGGAGTCGTCAATGGCGAATGAAACCATGGGCATCGCCCTCGGCATGATCGAGACCCGCGGCCTGGTGCCCGCGATCGAAGCGGCCGACGCGATGACCAAAGCCGCAGAAGTGCGTCTGATCGGTCGTGAGTTCGTCGGCGGCGGCTACGTCACCGTGCTGGTGCGCGGTGAAACCGGCGCTGTCAACGCTGCTGTTCGCGCTGGCGCTGACGCCTGCGAGCGTGTCGGCGACGGCCTCGTGGCAGCCCACATCATTGCCCGCCCGCACCGTGAAGTCGAACCGGCGCTCAACAGCAGCTTTGGTCTGGGCTCCAAGGACTGAGAGCTGAACCGCCCCTGAATCGAGGGCTGCCCAGCTTTCCCCTTCCCACCCGACCCACCACGAGATTTCCCCCATGAGCAAGAAGTACGACGCCGGGGTCAAGGAGTACAGAGATACGTACTGGACTCCCGACTACGTTCCCCTCGACACCGACCTGCTGGCCTGCTTCAAGGTCACCGGCCAGGAAGGCGTTCCCAAAGAAGAAGTGGCTGCCGCCGTGGCCGCTGAATCTTCCACCGGCACCTGGTCCACCGTGTGGTCCGAGCTCCTCACCGATCTCGACTTCTACAAGGGCCGTTGCTACCGCATCGAAGACGTTCCTGGCGACAAGGAATCCTTCTATGCCTTCATTGCCTATCCCCTCGATCTGTTCGAGGAAGGTTCGATCACCAACGTGCTCACCTCCCTGGTGGGCAACGTGTTCGGCTTCAAGGCCCTGCGCCACCTGCGTCTGGAAGACATCCGCTTCCCGATGGCCTTCATCAAGACCTGCCCCGGCCCGCCGAACGGCATCTGCGTCGAGCGCGACCGGATGAACAAGTACGGCCGTCCCCTGCTCGGTTGCACCATCAAGCCCAAGCTCGGCCTTTCCGGCAAGAACTACGGCCGGGTGGTCTATGAGTGCCTCCGCGGCGGTCTTGACTTCACCAAGGACGACGAAAACATCAACTCCCAGCCCTTCCAGCGCTGGCAGAACCGTTTCGAGTTCGTGGCAGAAGCCGTGAAATCGGCGGAACAGGAAACCGGCGAGCGCAAAGGTCACTACCTCAACTGCACCGCCGCCACTCCTGAAGAGATGTACGAGCGGGCCGAGTTCGCCAAAGAACTGGGTCAGCCGATCATCATGCACGACTACATCACCGGTGGCTTCACTGCCAACACCGGTCTGTCGAAGTGGTGCCGTAAGAACGGCATGCTGCTGCACATTCACCGCGCCATGCACGCGGTGATCGACCGCCATCCCAAGCACGGCATCCACTTCCGGGTGCTGGCGAAGTGCCTGCGTCTCTCCGGTGGTGACCAGCTGCACACCGGCACCGTGGTGGGCAAGCTTGAAGGTGATCGCCAGACCACCCTGGGCTTCATCGACCAGCTGCGTGAATCCTTCGTTCCTGAAGATCGCAGCCGCGGCAACTTCTTCGACCAGGACTGGGGCTCCATGCCCGGCGTCTTCGCCGTGGCCTCCGGCGGTATCCACGTGTGGCACATGCCCGCACTGGTGGCGATCTTCGGCGACGATTCCGTGCTGCAGTTCGGTGGTGGCACCCACGGCCACCCCTGGGGTTCCGCCGCTGGCGCCGCCGCCAACCGTGTGGCCCTCGAGGCCTGCGTCAAGGCCCGCAACGCCGGTCGCGAAATCGAGAAGGAGAGCCGCGACATCCTCATGGAAGCCGCCAAGCACAGCCCTGAGCTGGCCATCGCTCTCGAAACCTGGAAGGAAATCAAATTCGAGTTCGACACCGTCGACAAGCTCGACGTCGGCTGATTTTCCCCAGTCCGTTCTGGCGGTGAACCTGTTTCACCGCCACTGCGGAGCTCCTCTGAACCTTCCCCTCCACTTCAAGGACCCCCATGCCCTTCAAGAGCACCGTGGGTGACTATCAAACAGTCGCCACCCTGGAGACCTTCGGCTTTCTTCCGCCGATGTCCCAGGACGAGATCTACGACCAGATCGCTTACATCATTGCCCAGGGTTGGAGCCCGCTCGTTGAGCATGTCCACCCCAGCCGTTCAATGGCCACCTACTGGTCGTACTGGAAGCTCCCCTTCTTCGGCGAGAAGGATCTGGGCGTGATCGTGAGTGAGCTCGAGGCCTGCCATCGTGCCTACCCCGATCACCACGTGCGTCTGGTGGGCTACGACGCCTACACCCAGAGCCAGGGTTCCTGCTTCGTGGTTTTCGAAGCGCGCTGAAGCGGTGTGGGTCCCGCTTCGGCGGGACCTCCTCCCCTTCCTTTCACTCCAAACGCTCCCAGTTCTGTTCAGTACCGCATCGCACGGTCGATCGGTCTGACGCTGCGCGCAACGAACGTTCACTGGCACTTTCCTTACCGGGCGGATATGGCAACTCAATCCAGTCGCGAAGCGGCACTGGCACGTCGATTGGCACTTTCCACCGCCGGAAAGTCTGCTGAGAAGCGTTATTCCTCCAGCCCCAACCGGGTGCGTGGTGCTGCCGAAGCTCGCCCAGCCCGCACTGTGGAAGCGGCCCCGCCCAAACCTGCTGCCGTTGTCTCCGCTCCCGAGCGCCGCTCGCCTCGCTTTGAACAGCTCGGCGCCGCTCCCAGTGGATCCAGCCAGCGCTCGATTCCGTCGCGCATCGCCAACCCCAGCCGGGATCTGGTGCTGGCCCGCCGCGAAGCCCTCAGCAAGAAGGGAAAGCGCGCCGACACAAGCCGCGATCGCACCCGCAAGGAAGCGCCTTCCACCTCTGCTGCCGCCAAGCCAGCCGATTGCAAGTGCAAGGGCAAGACAGACGCCGCCGCTGCTGCGGCTGAACGCCCTGCGGCTTCAGACCAGTGGTCACTCGGCAGCGGCCGCACCGCCGGCCTTGGTTCCACTAGCTCTGCCAGCCGCAGCGACGATCGCCGCCTTTCCGGCAACCGCCGGGTGGCCCAGCACAACCCCAGCCGTGCCCGGGGCCTGGCCCGCCGCGAAGCCCTCTCCAAGCACGGAAAATCCGCCGCCACCAATGGCTCCAACGGCACAGCCGCCGTCGTGCGGCAAGGCAACCCCGAGATGAGCAGCCGCGAACTCGCCCAGCGCCTTCGCGACCTCAAGAGCAAGAACGGTGCCGGCGCCGTGGGTCCTTGCGGTGGCACCTCGCGGCCCTGCGGTCCCCGTCGTGGTGCCAACCGGCCCGTCGGCGCTCAGGACGCCACCTGGAAGGTGGGCGCCAGTGAAACCACCCGAGGTCAGGTGGTCACCGGCACCCAGGCCAATCGTTCCGAGAAGACCACCGGTAACGAGGCCAGCACCTGCCGGCCGGTCACCGGCACCGAATACATGGGCGCCGACGTCTTCCGCCTGTTCTGCCAGAACGAACCCACCCCCCTGCAGCCAGCCAAGGTGCGCGTCACCGCCACCACCCATGGCAACCGCGTCACCGGCAACGAAGTCGGCCGCTCTGAGAAGGTCACCGGCGACGAGCCCGGTACCTGCAAGTCGATCACTGGCACCGAATACATCTCCGCTAACCAGGCGGCGGCTTACTGCGGCACCACCGGTTCCCCCAGTCCCCGCAAGGTGGGCCTCAGCCAGACCCTCGGTGGCCGCCCGGTCTCCGGTGTGATGGTGGGTCGCTCCGAGAAGGTCACCGGTGATGAGCACGGCGCCTCGGTACGCACCACCGGCACCCAGTACGTCGGCAACGACTCGATCGCCAGCCCCGGTCAGGCGCCGCCGAAGGTGGGCCAGGTGCACACCCTCAGGGGCACGGGCATCACCGGCACTCTCGTGGGCCGCTCCGAAAAGGTCACCGGCAACGAGCCGGGCACCTGCCGCCGGGTCACCGGTGATGAATACATCGGCAGCCAGCAGTACGAAGGTTTCTGCGGGGCGCGCCCCGAGCCGGAAGCGGCCAAGGTGGGCTTCAGCCTCACCGGCAAGCAGCAGATCGTCTCCGGCACCAACACCGGCCGCTCCTCCAAGGTCACTGGCGATGAGCCCGGCACCTGCAAGGCCGTCACCGGCACTCCCTATGCCGGCCTTGAGCAGGCTTCCGGCTGGTGTGCACCCGAAGCGGTCCGCACGATCCGCCAGAGAGTCCCCGTCGGCATGGGCACCCCAGGACCTCGCCTCAGTGGCCTTCAACCCGGCATCGGCGGCATCATGACCGGCGCCTCCAAGGGTGCCTGTGAGCCAGTCACCGGCACCCCGTACGTGGGCGCCGACCAGTTCAACGAGGCCTGCGGTGCCGCCGAAGGCCATGAGGCCGATTTCCCTCAGCCGCTCGACACCCAGCCCTGGCAACAGTTCAGCGTTCAGTCGCCGGCCCGCGCCGCCCATCAGCAGCGGGAACGAAGCCATGCTGTGACCGGAACCCGCTACGAAACCAGCGCCAGGATCACCGGCCCTTTTGATCTGGCCGGTGACAAAGTCACCGGCACCGAACAGTTCCGCTTCGACCGCCCCACCAGCCCCAGCGTCGCCGCCACCATCCCGATGGCCCGGCGCATGGCCCCCGGCCCTGCGGTGGTTTCTGCTCCCCCGCTCGCTGAACCGGCAGAAGCCGAACGCCCGCTTTCACGGGTGACTGGCGAAGGTATCTCTGCCGGGCTGCACATCACCGGCGATGACTGGGACCGGGGCAAGCGTGTCACCGGCACGGAGGGAGCCTCGGCACGCCGCCGCAATCCCACCCGCACCGGCCCGATGTCCGCCATGGCTCCTGTTCAGCCGAAGCGCAACGATGAGATTGCCCAGCCGGTGAGCCGCGTGACCGGCTCCAGCGGTGGCACGGACAAGGGCTCCCTGATCACCGTTTCCGGTGGTGCCCGCGGTTGATGCTTCGTTTCGTCCCTTCGCTTGACTGCTGACGTTGGCTTCTTCGCGCCGCTATCCCTCCGTTGAGAGGCCTCTGGCTCCCACGGCTCCGCGGCGCCGTCAGGACCAGACCGGTATCCAGGCGATCGCGCCCGAGTCACTCATGCGGGCGGCTCCACAGGAGTTGCGTTCGCTCGCTCCCGAACCCATCCTCCGGGCTGCCGATCCGCTGTCTCTCGCCCGCGCCAAGGCGGGTGCCCGCGGCCCGTTCCGTCCCGCCCGGCCCATGCGCGGCCGCCGTCCACTGCCGGCGGGGGCGCTTCACCCGCTCACCGATTCCGCTGCCAACGAACGCCTGCACGCCTACGACGCCCATGTGAAGGGAGCCTTCGACCGCATCGTGCCGGTGCTCAAACGGCTCTCGGCGCTTCAGCACGAACCCGATTTCATCGCCCAGGCCCAGCAGCACGCTGCCGCCGAGCTGGGCTTTGAGCTGCCCCTGCCCATCCTGGAATCGGCCTGGGTGCAGCAGCTCGACATGCGCACTCTGTTCGCATGGTGCGTGTTCGAAACCTATGAACAGGTCAGTGGGGCTTTCTTCCGTGAAGACCCACTCGAAGCCCAGGATGGAACCGCCGCGGCTGAGGCCTTCAATGCCTTTCTGCTGGCGTGTGGGTTCCATCTGCTCGATGTCACTCCCTGCGCTGATGGGCGTCTGGCCCACGCCATCACCTACGCGCTGCGCCTGCCGTTCAGCTCCGTGCGTCGCCGCCCCCACGCCGGCGCCCTGCTTGATGTGGAGAACACGGTGGATCGCTGGGTGAAGACTGAGCACCTGCGTTACCGCGAGGGTCGGCCGAATCCCGCCCACGAGCCCACCCGCTACCTCAAGGTGGCGATGTATCACTTCAGTTCCCGCGATCCGCTGCACGAAGGCTGCGCCGCCCACGGCTCCAATGATGTGCTGGCCGCCGCTTCTGCCCTTGCCCGCCTCCGCGACTTCCAGCAGGCGGTGGAGAACAGCTTCTGTTGCGGCGCTTCGGTGGATCTGCTGCTGATCGGCATGGACACCGACACCGATGCCATCCGCGTACACGTTCCGGCTCAGGATGGGACTACGGATCTGGAGCGCTGGCTGGATGCCCGCCAGGCCTACGACGACACCCAGGCCCTGACTCCTGAGGCTGCCCGCCACAAGCTGCTCTCACTGGTGCGCCAGGCGGCTCCCGGTGAACCCGATGACGGCATGGTGGCACTGGTGGCCCGGCTTCTCGAGCACAATCTTTCCCAGATTGATTATGTGCGCACTTATCACGAGGGTGCCTATGTGGACGCTGGCCATGCCGAACGCTTCATCGGTGTTGGCATCGGTTTCAAGGAGATTCATTTGCGTAATCTCACTTACTTCGCTCACATGGACACCCTGGAGGAAGGCTCCGCAGACATGGATGTGGGCGTGAAGATCTTCAAGGGACTGAATGTGTCACGCGGACTGCCGGTGCCAGTGGTGGTGCGTTTTGATTATCACGGCAGCGTGCCGGGGGCTCGGGATCGGGCCATCCAGCATTGCCGCCGCACGGATGCGGCCATTCGCAGCCGCTACAGCCAGCTGTGTGCGGAGGGATTGCTGCAAACCCTGCTGACTGTGCGCGACCGTGATCAGCATGCCCCAGCCGAAGCCGTAGGGTCTTCGATCAGCTTCGGCACGGGAGGAGGGCACTGAGATGTTGATCTGCAAAGTGCTCAAGCCTCTGGTGGCCACCAATCGCATCGCTGAGTTCGAGCACAAGCATCTTCAGGTGGTGCTGGATGGCAGTTCCCAGAAAGTGGCGGTCGATGCCGTTGGCTGCATTCCCGGCGACTGGGTGATCTGCGTGGGTAGCTCTGCTGCCCGGGAAGCAGCCGGCAGTAAGTCGTATCCCAGCGATCTCACAATCGTGGGCATCATTGACCACTGGGATCCTGAATCTGGATCGGCCGAACGGAGATCTGCCTGATGGAGATCATGCAGGTCACCGGATCGCTTGTCTGCACCCAGCGGATCGAAGGTCTGCGTCACTGCCACCTGCGGGTGCTGCGCAACACCAAGGGCAAGCTCAGCGTGGCGGTCGATCCCATCGGCGCCCTGCCCGGCAACTGGGTGTTCACCGCCAGCGGCTCTGCAGCCCGCTTCGCCACCGGTAATCCCGACATCCAGACCGATCTGACCATCGGCGGGATCATCGACCTGTGGGACCCGGACGGTTGACCCTTCCCTCTCCAACTTCCATACCGTCCGTTCCTGCTGCCCCATGGCCACCCCCTCCTCCCGCCAGCCCTCGTCCCGCCGCACATCGCCCGCCGCTGCCGTGACCCCTCCCTCCACGACAACGGCGTCAGCGGATCCGGCCAAGGCCTTGCCTGCCGTCACCCCTGCGGCGGCCGCGCCATCGGCTTCAGCGGCCACTGCAGCCCCCGCACCCACACCCCAGGCAGCGGCCCCAGCCGCCAGCAGCACCCCTGCGTCCAGCAGCGCTGCTCCAACGGTGGCTGCCGCGGCTTCGCCGTCGGCTGTTTCCTCCGTGTCGGCTGGAGAAGCGTCCCCGCCGATCACCGTCCCGGCGAAGGCGATCGCCACCAGCAGCCCGGCCCGTTCGGCGCCGGTCCGCTCCACCAGCCGCCGCAGGGCGCCGTCCACACCCACCCCCCGGCGAGCGACCCCCTCCCGCGCCGCCACCCCCTCCTCTGCCAGCCGCGGCTCCTCCCGCGGCGGCAGCGGCACCCCCCCCACCCCATCCCCTACTGAGAGCACAGCCATGGCCTCCACACCGACCGGCATCGCCCTCGGCATGATTGAAACCCGCGGCCTGGTGCCGGCGATCGAAGCCGCTGACGCCATGACCAAAGCAGCTGAAGTCACCCTGATCTCCCGCGAATTCGTGGGCGGCGGCTACGTGACCGTGATGGTGCGTGGTGAAACCGGCGCTGTGAACGCTGCCGTGCGCGCCGGTGCCGATGCCTGCGAACGGGTGGGCGATGGCCTGGTGGCGGCCCACATCATTGCGCGCCCCCACTCCGAACTGGAGCCCGTGCTGACCTTCAGCGGCGCCCTGCGCAGGAGCTGATCATGCAGGCCGGTACCCATCCCCGGGTGCTCGGCTATCTCGGCCGGGCCCTCAGCCTGGAGCTCTCCGCGGTTCAGCAGTACATGACCCAGGCGTCACTGCTGAGCCTCTGGGGCCAGGAGGAGGCCGCAGAGCGCTTCAGGCTCGACACCGCCGAGGAGATGCAGCGTGCCCAGCGCCTCGTGGAGCACATGCTCCTGCTTGGGGTGGCTCCCGCCGCTTCGCAGCTCACGCCCGTGAGCGTTGCCGGCGACCTGGTCGGTCTGCTGCGGCGCAATGCCGAGCTCGAGCAGCGCCTGGTTGATCACTACGGGGAAGCCAGCCGTTTCTGCGCCTTGATCGGCGATACCGCCAACGGCCATTTCTTCCACCGCCTCTGGACGGAAGAACGCCTGCATGGTGAGCAACTGCACGACTGGCTCCACCAGTTGCTGGGCGACCAGCGCGCTTTCGTGAATCAACGCGCCACTTTCTGAGTGTTCGGCCCCCAGGCGGGCTTGGCACAACAAGACTGCTGAACGGTCCACGTCCCAACCCACCCGTCGCGCCACCTTGCTCACGGTCGCCGCTCCGCCCCTGATCATTCAGCTGGCCTGGCTGATTCCTCTGTATGGCTTCGTCGGCGTCGTGCTGTCGCTGCCGTGGGCCTGCGGCTGGATTCGCCGCGATGGCCCCAGGCCGGCCGCGTACCTGAACATTCTCGTCTCGCTGGTGGCCTTCCTGCATGGCAGCGCCGTGCTGGCCGTCGTGCTGCGTGAAGGCCCCTTCGCGATCACGGTGCCCTGGTTTCAGGCCGCCGACCTCACCCTCTCGCTCAGCTTCGATCTCTCGCTCACCAGCCTGGCCAGCCTGGAGCTGGTGACAGGGCTGAGCCTGCTGGCCCAGTTCTTCGCGCTCGGTTACCTCGACAAGGAGTGGTCGCTGGCGCGCTTCTACGCCCTGGTGGGATTTTTCGAGGGGGCGATGGCGGGGGTGGTGCTCAGCAGTTCGCTGTTTCTCACCTACTTCCTGCTGGAGATGCTCACCCTCTCCACCTACCTGTTGGTGGGCTTCTGGTATGCCCAGCCGCTGGTGGTGACGGCCGCACGCGATGCCTTCCTCACCAAACGGGTGGGCGACGTGCTGCTGCTGATGGGGGTGGTGGCGTTGTCGGCGTGGGCGGGGGTGATGCGCTTCGACGACCTTTACAGCTGGGCGGCAGGGGCACAGATCAGCCCGCTGGCGGGCAATCTGCTCGGCCTGGCGCTGATCTCCGGGCCACTGGGCAAGTGCGCCCTTTTTCCGATGCACCTCTGGCTCGATGAGGCGATGGAGGGGCCGAATCCAGCTTCGATCCTGCGCAACTCGGTGGTGGTCACCTGCGGCGCGCTCGTGCTGCTGCGCCTGATGCCGATCCTGCAGCTTTCACCCCTGAGCCTGGCGGCGTTGGTGGTGCTCGGCTCCGTCACCGCCATCGGCGGTTCGCTCGTGGCCATCGCTCAGGTGGATATCAAGCGCACGCTCTCCTATTCCACCAGCGCCTCGATGGGGTTGGTGTTCATTGCCATCGCCATGCAGCAGCCAGGTATTGCCCTGCTGTTGCTGTTCGCCCATGCCGTCGGCAAGGCACTGCTGTTCATGAGCATCGGTTGTGTGATCGCCACCACCAACTGCCAGGACCTCAGCGAACTGGGCGGTCTGGGTCGGCGCATGCCCGCCACCACCTGCGCGTTCCTGGTGGGGGCGGCAGGTACCACCGGCCTGGTTCCCCTCGGCTGCTTCTGGGCGCTGGGTCTGGATGTGCAGGCGATGCTGCGCAGCGCTCCCTGGCTGGCGGCGATCGTGCTGCTCGCCAACGCGCTCACCGTGCTCAACCTCACGCGGGTGTTCCGGCTGGTGTTCCTCGGCGCGGCCCAGCCCAAGACGCGCCGCACCCCTGAGGTGAACTGGCAGATGGCCCTGCCGATGGTGAGCCTCACCGTGCTGGTGCTGGTCACACCGCTGATCATGGTGGTGATCGACCCGGTGCCCGGCCTGGCCTCGTTCTCGCTGCCGGTGGCGCTCTCGCTCCTGCTGACCAGTGCCGGCGCCCTGGTGGCCGGCTGCCTGCTGCCGCTGCGCAAGGGCTGGTCGGTCACGATCCTGCGGCCGCTGCGCCTGCTGCAGGATCTGCTCGCCTACGACTTCTACACCGATCGGATCTACCGGGTCACGATCGTGGCCCTGGTGGCGGGGCTCTCGCGTGCCGCCGCCCGCTTCGACCGCGATGTGGTCAACGCTCTGGTGAACCGGGTGGGCAGCCTGTCGTTGGCCAGTGCCGAAGGCCTCAAGCTGAGCGTCAATGGTCACACCCAGACCTACGTGCTCACCGGGACCGTGGCGATCGTGCTGTTGCTCACCTCGCTCTCCTGGGTGGTGCGATGACCCTTCCTTCCGAACAGGTACCGCCATGTTGAGCGGTCTGCTGCTGATCCCGCTGCTCGGCGCCATCGCCCTGCTGCTCTGGCCCGGTGAGGTGAGCGGCGAGCGTCTGCGTCGCACCTGCCTGGCGCTGCTGGTGTTGCAGGTGGCCTGGTCGCTGCGGGTGCTGTGGCAGTTCGACCCCGCCATTCCCGGCCTGCAGCTTGAGGAGATGGCGCCCTGGGTGGGCAGCCTTGGCCTCGACTACCGGCTCGGCATCGACGGCCTTTCGCTGCCTCTGGTGCTGATCAATGGGGCGCTCTCGCTGGCAGCGGCGCTGGTCACGTCCACCTCCACGCCGCGACCCCGCCTCTACTACGCCCTGCTGCTGCTGATCAGCGGGGCGGTGAACGGCGCCTTCCTCGCCCAGAATCTGCTGTTGTTCTTCCTCTTCTATGAGCTGGAGCTGATTCCGCTCTGGTTGCTGATCGCCATCTGGGGTGGCAGCAACAGGGCCTATGCGGCCACGAAGTTCCTGCTGTTCACCGCCGTGTCCGGTGTGCTGATCCTTGGCGCCTTCTTCGGACTGGCGCTGGCCACCGGCACGGCCGATTTCAGCCTGCAGCCGCTGCTGGGCCAACAGCTGGGTATGGGCCTTCAGCTGCTGCTGATGGGGGCCCTGCTGGTGGGGTTCGGCATCAAGATCCCGCTGTTTCCGTTCCACACCTGGCTGCCGGATGCCCACACCGAGGCCTCCACGCCCGTGTCCCTGCTGCTGGCCGGGGTGCTGCTGAAGCTCGGCACCTATGGACTGTTGCGCTTCTGCCTTGGCCTCTTCCCCGATGCCTGGCAGTTGATGTCTCCCTGGTTGGCGGGCTGGGCGGCGGTGTCGGTTCTGTTCGGCTCGCTGGCTGCGATTCAGCAGCAGGACATGAAACGGATGGTGGCCTACAGCTCCGTGGGCCACATGGGCTACGTGCTGCTGGCAGCTGCCGCTGCCACTCCGGTGAGTCTGCTGGGCGCGCTCTTTCAGATGGTGAGCCACGGCCTGATCTCCGCGCTGCTGTTCCTGCTGGTGGGGGTGGTGTATGCCACCACCGGCACCCGCGACCTGAACGTGCTGCGTGGCCTGCTCAACCCGGAGCGGGGTCTGCCGATCACCGGTTCGCTGATGATCGCCGGGGTGATGGCCAGTGCGGGCATCCCCGGCATGGCGGGCTTCATCTCCGAATTTCTGGTGTTCCGCGGCAGCCTGGTGCCCTTCCCGCTGGCCACCGTCCTGTGCATGGTGGGCTCGGGCCTCACGGCGGTCTACTTCCTGCTGCTGGTGAACCGGGTGTTCTTCGGGCGCCTTTCCCCTCCGGCCGACGACGTCGACACGCCCTTGCCGGCGGTGCCCCTGGCCCGACAGATCCCTGCACTTGCGCTCACGGTGGCGGTGCTGCTGCTCGGGGTGGCGCCGCAGGGACTGGGCACCCTTGCCACGGCCACCACGACGGCGATGAGCCGGGCGCCGCACAGCCTTGCGGCTCTGCCTGCCCCGGTGGTGCCTGATGGCCTGGTCGCCGGGGGGAGGGGGCGATGACCCGTCAGCCTGAAGCGGCAGCGATGCTGGAGCGCCTGCTCGCAGGGGTGCCGCTGCTCGATCACTCCGCCGAGCATCTGCTGGAGGTGGTGGCGGTGCTGGAGAGCTATGGGGAGGTGCTCGATGCCTACAGCCGCAACCTCATCCACCAGGCCCAGCGCGAGTTTCTCAATCCCTTCCCGGTGCTGCGCTTCCTCAACGGGGAGGTCACCCCGCAGCGGCTCTGGCGCCACCTGATCCACGACCGCATCAACTTCGAATACGCCGAATATTGCCAGCGCCTGATGCTCTGGCATGGCACCGGCGGCCTTGATGCCTACCTCGATTCGCCTGCCTTCCGGCAGCATTGCGCCGTGGTGATCGGCCACAAGCGCCGCCGTGATCCGCTGCTGGCCCTGCTGGATCCTCTGTTCCCGGAGTTCCTGCCTGAGCTGATCCGCTCGGCGGCCACCGCCAGCGCGCTGGGCCAGTTCTGGCGGGTGATGAGCGATCTGTTCCTGGATCTCGCCGCCTCCCACCGCCGCGGTGAGGTCGCCACGATCGCCGCTGTGGTGGCCTTCATCCGCGAGGGGCTGGTGGCAGCTGCCGGCCAGCCCATCTGCTACACGGTGGAGCTCGATGGTGTGCCCTTCGAGATCCTGCCGCCTGCCGCCGGCCTCACCTTCCTGGGTGATGTGGCGGTGCCCTACGTGGAGGCGGTGTTCCTGCGGGGCAGTCCGTTCCTCGGCACGGTGTCGTTCAACGCGCAGGCGCGCCAGATCCCGATCGATCAGGCCTGTTTCCAGTACGGCGCGCTCTATGCCGATCCACTGCCAACCATGGGTGCGGGCATTCCGCCCAGCCTGCTGATGCAGGACATGAGCCGCCATCTGCCGGCGGCGTTGCTGCAGGTGTACCGCAGCCGGGGCCGGGGGGAGGGTGATCTACGCGTGAAGATCTGCGCCAGTTTTCAGAAGGCGATGTTCTGCGTCACCAATGCGGCGATCGACGGCACCTTTCCCCATCCGCTCTCCAGCAGTGACCCGAGCGAACAACAGGCCAACCGGGCCTATGCGATGGCCTGGATCGAGCGGTTGCGGGTGGCGCGCATCGACTGCCTGCCTGACCGATTGGCCGCCGCGGCTGGATGATTTCCCTGCAGTAGGTTTCCCAGATGGAGCAACCCTGGACCCATCGGCAGCGACCCGAACGTCTGGAGCGGCGGCTGGAATTCGGCGACTACGAAACCACCCGCGTCTTCCTCGAGCAGCTCAACGATCTGTCCGAGCGGAGCGGCCGCTTTCCGGACATCAGCTTCGGGCGGACCTACGTGAATCTCACCCTGCGCAGCGAAACAGAGGACGGCCCGATCGGTGAACCAGAAACCGCGTTCGCCGAGGCCATCGATCGTCTCGTGCCCTGATGGCCCCCTCCACCGTCGGCCCCAGCTCCGATCCGGTGATGGCGGATGACACCCCGGTGGATCTGCGGGCCGCCTACGAAGGCACCGGCGTGGGTGATGTGCTCGATCAGCTCGACCGTGAACTGATCGGGCTGAAGCCGGTGAAGATGCGGATCCGTGAGATTGCCGCCCTGCTGGTGGTGGAGCGGGCCCGCAAGCAGGTGGGGCTGGCCACGGCGGCCCCCAGCTTGCACATGTCGTTCACGGGGCATCCAGGCACGGGCAAAACGACTGTGGCCGAGAGGATTTCCGAAATCCTGCACCGGCTGGGGTATGTGCGCAAAGGCCACCTGGTCACGGCCACCCGTGATGATCTGGTGGGCCAGTACATCGGCCATACCGCCCCCAAGACGCGGGAGATGCTCAAGCGGGCCATGGGTGGCGTGCTGTTCATCGATGAGGCCTACTACCTCTACCGCCCTGAGAATGAGCGCGATTATGGCGCTGAGGCGATCGAGATCCTGCTGCAGGTGATGGAGAATAACCGTGATGATCTGGTGGTGATCTTTGCGGGCTACAAAGATAAGATGGATGTCTTCTATCAATCGAATCCCGGCCTTTCTTCCCGTGTGGCCAACCATATCGACTTCCCGGATTACACTGCTCCGGAGTTGCTGGCCATCGCCAAGCTGATTCTTGCCGGTGAAAGCTATCGCTTCAGCGATGAGGCCAGCATCGCCTTTTCTGATTATATCCAGCGCCGTATGCTGCTGCCGTTCTTCGCCAATGCCCGCTCGATCCGCAATGCCATCGATCGGGCCCGCATGCGCCAGGCGAACCGGCTGTTCAACCACATGGGGCGCGGCCTCACCAAGCGGGATCTGATCACGATCGAGGCGGAAGACATCACCGCCAGCAGTGTTTTCCAGGGCCGCGTCGAAGGCCTTGATCGCAGCCTGCCGCTCACCTGAGCCAAGGGCCGATCAGTGGCTGCGGATTGGCGGCTGCAGATCACCACCAGCTTCTAGCGTCGGCGGCGGCCGTCGATCTGCAAGAGATCACGCACCTGCTGCAGCTGGCGGGCCAGGGAAGGATCGCTGGCCAGCTTCTTCTCCACCTGCTCCACGGCATACATCACGGTGCTGTGGTCCTTGCCGCCGAACACATCGCCGATGCGGGGCAGGCTCAGATCGGTGGTCTGGCGCATCAGATACATGCCCACCTGGCGCGCCTGGCTCACGGCCCGTTTGCGGCTGCTGCTGCGCATCTCGTCGATGCTGACACCGAACACCTCGGCCACCTTCTCCACCACCTGCTGCGGCGTCACCACCACCTCGTTGCCCACCGGATCGAGCATCGGCGCCACCGATTCCACCGTCATCGGCAGACCGGTGATCGAGGCGAAGGCCACGGCCCGGGTGAGCGCCCCCTCCAGCTCCCGGATGTTGGAGGTGAAGCGGCCCGCCAGGTACTGGATCAGGTCGCGCGGCAGGGTCATGCGTTCCTGCTCCGCCTTCTTGTGCAGGATCGCCATGCGGGTCTCCAGGTCCGGGGTCTGGATGTCGGCGATCAGGCCCATCGAGAAGCGTGAGATCAGGCGCTCCTGCAGGCGGGGAATCTGGCTGGGGGGGCGATCGCTGGCGATCACGATCTGGCGCCCCGCCTCATGCAGGGCGTTGAAGGTGTGGAAGAACTCCTCCTGGGTGTACTCCTTGCCTTCGATGAACTGGATGTCGTCCACCAGGATCAGATCGGCGGCTCGGTAGCGGTCGCGGAATTTCTGCATGCCGTCCTTGCGGATCGCCTGGATCAGGTCGTTGGTGAACGACTCTGTGGATACGTAGAACACGCGCGCGTCCGGGTCGATCTCGACGCGGTAGTGGCCGATCGCCTGCATCAGGTGGGTCTTGCCCAGCCCGACCCCACCGCACAGGAACAGGGGGTTGAACTCCCGCCCCGGCGCCTCCGCCACCGCCAGCGACGCCGCATGGGCCATGCGGCTGTTGGGCCCCACCACAAAGCGGTTGAACACATAGCGGGGGTTGAGCCCCGGCGCCGGCCGCCTGGGTGTTTCACCGCTGGCGGTCGCCGCTAGCACCGGGGCGCCGGAGGACGGGCCCGCCATCGCCCTGGCACCGGCCGCCACCGGCCCCCCTTCGCCGGCCATGGCGTCCGGCAGCCCATCAGGGCTCTGTTCAGCGACCGTCTGGGCGGTGGATACCTCTACGGCGACACCGTGCCCGGCGAGCTCGGAGGCGACGGCGGCAATGGTGGTGAGGTAGTTCTTGCGCAGCCAGCCGCAGGCGAAGCTGTTCGGCGCTTCCAGCTGCAGCACCCCGTTGCTGAAGCCGGCACAGCGGGCTGGACGGATCCAGGTTTCGAAGGTCGGCTTGCTCAGATTGGCCTGAAGCGAATCCTGAACCCGGTGCCACAGCTGATCACCCTGCTGCACCACCACCCCAACGCCCGGGGGCCGAATATAGGCAGAGACCTTCCAGGCGGGCGGCCTCCGTTGAGGCGCATCCTGACCTGGCTTGCCCGCCCGCGATGTCCCCTGTCCGCCTCCCCCGTCCGCGCCGGTTTCCACGGGCTGGCCTCACTGCCGGACTGCTGGGGATCGCCATGAGCGGCTGCGCGGTGAGCCTGCCGGACCTGCCCGGCTTGCCCCGGCTGCCGCAGCTGCCCCGGAGCGACCGTGCTCCCGCCCTGCCGAAGGTGAGCGATGCGCCGCCGGCGGGGCCGCTGCAGACCGGCAACAGCTTCATCGTCAATGCGGTCGAGAAGGTGGGTCCGGCCGTCGTGCGCATCGACACGGTCAAGCGGGTAATCAACCCGCTGGGTGGCCTGTTCGGGCGTGGCCCGGCGATTCAGCAGCAGCAGGGGCAGGGCTCGGGCTTCATCACCCGCTCCGACGGGGTGATCATCACCAACGCCCACGTGGTGGAGGGGGCCAACGAGGTGTCGATCACGCTGCCCGACGGGCGCAGCTTCACCGGCAAGGTGCTCGGCAGTGATCCGCTCACCGACATCGCCGTGGTGAAGGTGGTGGCCCAGGGTCTGCCTGTGGCGCCGCTGGGGGATTCCGCCCGCGTGCGGCCCGGGGAGTGGGCGATCGCGATCGGCAACCCGCTCGGGCTCGACAACACCGTCACCGCAGGGATCATCAGCGCCATCCAGCGCACCAATGCCATCGGCGAAGGCCAGCGGGTGCCCTACATCCAGACCGACGCGGCCGTGAACCCCGGCAACAGCGGTGGGCCGCTGATCAACGACCGGGGACAGGTGATCGGCGTGAACACCGCCATCCGCCAGGCGCCCGGTGCCGGCCTCAGCTTTGCGATCCCGGTCAACCTGGCCCGTCAGATCGCCGCCCAGATCCTGGAGAAGGGACGGGCCTCGCACCCCTACATCGGCGTGCGCCTGCAGGCGCTCACGCCCCAGCTGGCGCGCGAGATCAACGCCACCTCCTCCGAGTGCGAGCTGCCGGAAGTCCAGGGTGTGGTGGTGGTGGAGGTGCTGCCCCGCAGCCCCGCCGAGCAGGGGGGGGCTCAAGCCCTGCGACCTGATCGAACAGGTGGACGACAAGGCCGTGCGCAGTCCTTCCGAGGTGCAGGTGGCGGTGGATCAGGTGCGGGTCGGCAGCGACATGACCATCAGGGTGCGCCGTGGCAGCCAGACCCTCACGCTCAACATGCGACCGGCGGAGCTCAAGACTCCTGGATGAGCGAGGCTGAGCCGGCTCCCTCACCCAGGGGGCAGCGTGTTCTGGTGGTGATGGCGCGCTGGCCCGCCCCGGGCCGCTGCAAGCGGCGCCTGGGGGCCAGCATCGGCGCCGTTTCGGCGGCCCGGATCCAGCGCCTACTCACCGCCCACACCCTCGTGGTGGCCGGGGCTCTGGCCGCTGCCGGCCGCTGCTCCACGCTGCTGGCCGTGGAGGGGCTGGGCAGGCGGGCGGCAGGGCGTTGGGGGCGCGGCGCAGGCCTTGAGGCGGTGGTGCTGCAGGGGAAGGGAAACCTGGGCGTGCGCATGGCCCGCCAGTTTCACCGCGCCTTTCGCGCCGGGGCCCACCGGGTGGTGCTGATCGGCACAGACCTGCCCCTGCTGGAGGGCGCGGATCTGGCCGCTGCTTTCGTGGCGCTCGAGCACAGCCCCCTGGTGCTGGGCCCCGCCACCGATGGCGGTTACTGGCTGATCGGTCTGCGCCGGCCTGAACCGGCGCTGTTCTGTGGCATCGACTGGGGCTCGTCGGCGGTACTGGATCAGACCCTGCATCTGGCCCGCCAATGCCGTCTGGAACCCACTCTGCTGCCGCTGCGCAGCGACCTCGACCGCGTCGGCGACCTGGCGCCATGGCACAGCTGACGGCCGCCGCGCCGCCGGGGGGGATCGCCGTGGTGATCCCCGTACGCAATGAGGCGGCCCATCTGCCTCTGCTGCTGGCCGATCTGTCGCTGGCGCCACCGGGGCTGATCAGCGAACTGCTGGTGGTGGATGGAGGCAGCTCCGATGGCAGCGGCCGGCTGGCGCGGCTGGCCGGTGCGGCGCTGCGGCAGGCCGCCGGGGGCCGGGGTGCCCAGCTGGTGGCGGGGGTGGCCGCCACGGAAGCCCCCTGGCTGCTGCTGCTGCATGGCGATCTGCGTCTGCCGCCGCGCTGGTGGGAGTCGGTGCGGGCGGCGCTCGGGCAGGCCGAAGCCGCCTGGTACTTCCGTCTGCGGGTGCAGGAGCCGGGCCTGGCCCTGCGGTTGATGGAGGCGGCCGTGGAGCTGCGTAGCCGCTGGGCGTGCACGCCCTACGGCGACCAGGGGCTGCTGCTGCCCCGGCGCCTGCTGGAGCGGGCCGGTGGGCTGCGTCCCCTGCCCCTGATGGAGGACCTCGATCTGGTGCTGCGCCTGCGCCGGTGGGCGCCGGTCCGCTGCCTGGGACCGGTGGTGTGGGTGGAAGGCAGGCGCTGGCGGCGGCTGGGGGTGTGGCGCACCACCTGGCACAACGCGCGGCTCAGACGTGCCTGGCGCCACGGTACCGAGGCCGGCGAGCTCGCCCGCCGCTATTACCAGCTTTGAGAGCGAATGGTCGGGCGATGGTTCAGGGGGAATACCAGAAGGCGCAGCGCCGCTGACGCGGCTCCAGTTCCCAGCCCTGCGACTGGTAGAAGCCCACCACGTCGGGGTCGGCGAACAGGCTCACCCGCTCCACCTCCATGGTGCGCAGGCGATCGAGCACGTAGGCCATCAGCTGCCGCCCCATCCCCGCTCCCTGATAAAGCGGGTGCACCGCCACATCCCACACCGTGGCTTCCAGCACGCCATCACCGGTGCAGCGGGCGAAGCCCACCAGCCGCGGCACGCGTGGATCGTGACGCCACAGCCCAACGCGCAGCAGGCTGTGCTGCAGCGCCTTGCGCACCCGCCGCAGCGGCCGGCGGCTCCAGCCCACCGCATCACAGAGTTTTTCGAGCTCCACCAGATCGATGTCCCGGTCTTCGCTCAACACCAGCTGCAGCTGCGGATTGGGCGTGGGGCAAAGGCGGAATCCGACGCCGTAGAAGCTGGAGAGAAGGGGGTCGGAGTCCAATCCTGAGGGCCGAGGCAACGCAATGGGACGATCCTGCCCGATCGGGGGGGTTCCGTTGCAGGCTGGAGGCCTGCTTCGCCCCTGGATTGCCCCGTTCCGTTCCGGCTGACCAGGGCGTCGCCCCCCCTCCCGCCGCTGCCGGAGAAGAGCGGCCACTGCTGGTGTGCCTGCACGGCTGGCTGCTGGCCGGTCGCCTCTGGGACCCGCTGCGCCTGGCACTGGACGGGCGCCAGCGGCTCTGGACCCCTGACCTGCCCGGCTTCGGTGGCACGCCCCGTCCCCGTTCCCTCCACCCCACCCTGGCCAGCTACGGCCGTTGGGTGGCTGACCAGTGCCTCAGCCTGGAAGAGCGGCGCGTGGTGCTGGTGGGCCACTCGCTCGGCGGCAGCGTGGCGCTGCATGCGGCGCCGCTGCTGGGCGATCGGCTCCTGGGGGTGATTCAGATCGCGGCGGGGGGCGGGGTGTACCAGCCGCGTGCCTTCAGCCAGTTGCGCAATGGTGGTCGGCTGTTCCTGCAGTGGCGCCCCAGCTGGCTGGCGGAGCTGCCGGGCACCGGCGCCATCCGCAGCCCCCTGATCGCCGAGCAGCGGGCGGCCCGCAGCCTGCTGGCCTGCAGCACCAACCGCGGCGCCGTGCGCCAGCTGCCGGCGTTGGTGGCCGGCCTCCAGGTGCCGAGCCTCTGGATCGCGGGCAGCCGTGACCAGGTGATGGAGCCCCGCTACGTACGTCATCTGGCGGGTTACTCCGATCGCCACGAGCTGGCCGAACTGCAGGGCTGCGGCCATCTGCCGATGCGCCAGTCGCCCCATCAGCTCGCCGAGGTGATCGAGAGTTGGGTTCAGAGCCTGGCCAGGCCACGCTCCTGAAGATCGGCCAGCTGGGCGTAGAGCCCACCGGCCTGGCGCAGTTCGCGGTGTGTGCCCTGCTCGATCAAGCGGCCGCGCCGCAACACCAGGATCCTGTCGGCGGCCTCCACGGTGGCCAGGCGGTGAGCAATCACGATCGCGGTGCGGGCATGCAGCAGTTTGTCGAGGTCGCGTTGCAAGGTGGCTTCAGTGGAGGGATCCATGAAAGCGGTGGCCTCATCCATCACCAGCACGGATGGGTCGCGGATCGCCACCCTTGCCACCGCCAGCAGCTGCCGCTCCCCCGAGGACAGGTTGCCGCCCCGCTCGCGCAGTTCGGTGGCCAGCCCATCGGGGAGGCGCCGCAGCAGAGCATCGAGGCCGAGCTCACGGCAGATCCGCTGCAGCTCGTCGTCGGGGATCGCCGCATCGAGGCGCAGGTTGTCGGCCACGTTGCCGCTGAACAGGAAGGTGTCCTGCAGCACCACGCCGAGCCGTTGGCGCAGCGTGAGGCTGGGCAGCTCGCGGATGTCGATGCCATCGAGCAGGATCCGCCCCTGCTGAGGTTCGTAGAGACGGCAGAGCAGGCGGATCACGGTGGTCTTGCCGGAGCCGGTGGGGCCCACCAGGGCCACGTGCTCGCCCGGGGCGATGCGGAAGCTGAGGTCGGTGAGGATCGGATCGTCGGGCCGGTAGGCGAACGAGACGTTCTCGAAGATCACTTCGCCCTCGCTGGCCCGTTCGCGGCCGGAGCGGCGGGCGGCGGCGGTGCGTTGTTCGTTGGCAAGATCGCTGATCTCGATCGGCTCCTCCAGCAGCTCACCGATGCGCTGCACGGCCGTGAGGCCGCCCTGGATCTGGGTGAAGCGCTCCGCCAGCTGACGCAGCGGATCGAACAGGCGCTGGGAGAACAGGATGAAGGTGGTCAGGGTGCCCAGGCCGATGGTGCCGTCGGTGACCATCCAGCCACCCAGGGCCAGCACGATCGCCACGGCCGTGAGGGCCACCCATTCGATGAAGGCGGAGATCGCACTTTCGTAGAAGATCGTGCCGTCGACCGCCTTGCGGTAAGCGTTGGTGGTGACGCCGAATCGGGCGCTGTTCACAGCCTCACGCCGGAACATCTGCACCACATCCAGCCCCTGCAGGTTCTCCTGCAGGTCGGCGTTGAGCTGGCTGAGCTCTTCGCGCACGCGGTAGTTGGCCTTGCGGTACCGCCCCTGCAGCCAGAGGATCACCACCACCACCGGGATCTGGATCACCAGCAGCAGGGCGCCGAGGCGGAACTCGATCGAGAGCATGGTGACGGCGATCACCACCAGGGTCACCAGGTCGGCGAGCACACCGATGGCGCCGCTGCCGAACACTTCGGCCAGGGCATCGACATCGCTGGTGAGGCGGGTGAGCAGCTTGCCCACCGGGGTGCGGTCGTGGAAGCGCAGCGACAGGGCCATCGCATGGCGGAATAGGTCGTCGCGGATGCGGGCGGTGAGGCGCTGCCCCACGGCCTGCACGCTGTAGCTCTGAACTCCCTGCAGCGCCAGGCGGACCAGCACCGCTGCCAGCAGGCACAGCACCAGGGTGCGCATCGCCTCCGACACGCTCTGGCCCACCAGCCAGGCGGCCCTGGGCTCGTTGCGAAGCACCGAAATCGCCTGGCCCACCAGCAGCGGCTGCACGGCCGCCGAGAAGGCAACGGGAATCAGCAGCAGCAGCGTGAGCAGCAGCCGGCGGCGGTCGCGGCCCAGGTAGGGAATCAGGTTGAGCAGCCGCTGACGGTCGCGGGCGGCCATCAGCGCGCCTCCAGACGGGCCGCCGCCACCCGGTCGATGATCGTCTGCAGCTGGCCCTGATCCAGTCGCAGGGCCAGGGGATGGCCGATCAGCCGGGCAGTGCTGTGGAACAGGTCCTCAATGGCCACCAGCCCGTTGTCGCGCAGGGTGCGGCCGGTGGCCACCAGATCCACGATCGCCTCAGACATGCCGGTGATCGGGCCCAGCTCCACTGACCCGGTGAGGTGAATGAGCTCCACCGGCAGGTCGAGCTGGTTGAAGAAGGTTTCGGCGCAGCGCACGAACTTGCTGGCCACGCGGCAGTGGGCCGGCAGATCGGCGGCCCGGCGGTAGCCGCTGCTCGCCTTCACCGCCACGGCCATGCGGCAGCCACCGAAACCAAGGTCGACCAGGGGGGCCACCGGCAGCTGGTGCTCCCGCAGCACGTCCTCGCCGACGATGCCGAGCTGGGCCTGGCCGTAGGCCACGTAGACAGGCACATCGGCGTTGCGCACCAGCAGGGCGCGGGCGGTACCGCACGGGCTGGGCACCATCAACTGGCGGTTGTCGCTGTCGAGCAGGGCGGAGAAATCAAGACCGGCCGCGGCGAGGCAGCGCACCGAATCCTTCAGCAGGGCCCCTTTGGCCAGAGCAACGGTGATCATGGGCGTGCTCCGCAACCTGGACTTTACCGATGCAGACCTCCCGCAGCGAGCCGCCGGCCGTGGCAGCAACGGGCGGGCGGCCACCGGCGCTGGCCGTGTCGCTGATCCCGGTGCTGAACGACAACTACGTGTTCGTGCTGCACGACTCGCCCAAGGCGGAGGAGCCATCCGGCCGGGCGGTGGTGGTGGATCCCGCCGTGGCGGCGCCGGTGCGCGCCTGGCTGGAGGCCCACCGGCTGGAGCTGGTGGCCGTGCTGCAGACCCACCACCACTCCGATCACATCGGTGGCACCGCCGGCCTGCTGGAGCGCTGGCCAGCCGCTGCGGTGATCGCCGCCGCCGCCGACCGCGACCGCATTCCGCTCCAGACCCTCTCGGTGCGTGGCGGTGACTGCCTGACCCTGCTGGGCCGGGCCGTGGAGGTGCTGGAGGTGCCGGGGCACACCCGCGCCCATCTGGCCTATGTGCTGCCCGAGGTGCCGGGCGGGCACGGGGAGCTGTTCTGCGGCGACACCCTGTTCGCCGCCGGCTGCGGGCGGCTGTTCGAGGGCTCGGCGGAGCAGATGCACCACTCGCTGCAGCAGCTTGCGCAGCTGCCGGACAGCACGCGCGTGTGGTGCGCCCACGAGTACACCCGCGCCAACCTTCGCTGGGCTGCTGCGCTGGTGGCGGCAGAGCCAGAGGCTGCCGCGGGCGCGATCACGGCACGGTTGGCGGCCGTGGAGCTGGCCCGCAGCCAGGGACAGGCCACCATCCCCAGCACGATTGCTCTGGAGCGTGCCACCAATTTGTTCCTGCGTGCCGGCAACGCCGCCACGCTCGCCGCGCTGCGTCGGCACAAGGACGGCTGGCAGGGCTGAGGCGTCAGGGGGCTCAGAGGCAGGGGAGCAGGGGCAGCCGCTGGGGAAAGAGCAGGGCCGGCTGCTGGGGCCGCAGGCCCAGGCGGCAACGTTCGGAGAGCTGGAAGGTGCGCTCCAGCGGCAGGCGCAGCCGCAGGCGGAACGGGGCCGCCTGGGGCTGTTCCAGCTCCACCTGCAGCAGCCATTCCCGCCCCAGAAACTCCCGACCCATCACCCAGGCAGTGCCAGCCGGATCGGGAGTCAGCTCCAGGGCATCGGGTTGCAGCAGCACCTCGGCCGGTGCCCCGTCCGGGCAGGGGGAGGCCGCCGCGCCGGAGAGGGGCGCGAAGGCCTCCAGTGGCGTGACCACCTGGCCGTTGCGCCACTGGGCCGGCAGCAGGTTGCGTTGCAGCACGAAGTGGCCCACGAAGGCGGTGGCGGGATGCTCCACCAGCTCCTGCGGCGCCGCGCACTGGTGCAGGCGCCCGTCCTTGAGTACCGCCACGCGGTCGCAGATCGCCAGCGCCTCCTCCGGGTCGTGGGTGACGATCAGGCCGCTGGCGCCGCAGCGGCTGAGCACGCCAGGCAGTTCGCTACGCAGCCGCAGCCGCACGTCCACATCCAGGTTGGAGAAGGGTTCATCGAGCAGCACCAGCTCCGGTGCGGGCGCCAGCGCCCGGGCCAGTGCCAGCCGTTGCCGCTGGCCGCCGGAGAGTTCGTGCGGGTAGCGCTGCTCCAGACCCGCCAGCCCCAGCAACTCCAGCAACCAGGCGGCCCGGCTGCGGTCCTGGCGGGGCCGCAGGCCGAAACAGGTGTTCTGCCAGGCATCGAGGTGGGGAAACAGGGCGTAGTCCTGAAAGACCATGCCCACCCCGCGCCGCTCCGGCGGCACCCAGACGGCCGGACCGGCCACCTGCCGGCCCTGCACTGTCACCTGCCCCCGCGACGGCCGTTCGAAGCCGGCGATCAGGCGCAGCAGTGTGGTCTTGCCGCAGCCGGAGGGACCAAGCAGGCCCACCAGTTCCCCCGGGCCCAGGTGCAGGTCGATCGCTTCCAGCGCCCAGTCGTTTGCCTCGCCAGGGGCGCCGCCGCGCCCGTAGCGGTGCCAGACACCATCGAGGCGCACCGGATCGGCCGGCATGGACTCAGCGGCTGCAGGTCGGTTCCCGGTGGCAGCGTTGGCAGCAGCTGCAGCGACAGCACGGGCAGCGGCCGCTGCGGAAACCCCGGTGGAGCTGGCGATAGGACACCCTTAAGCTCGTTTTTCCCATCTTCCAACGCCATGGGCGCCGGCCAGTCCATCGAGGCGATCCAGACTCCCGCCGCTCCTGAGCCGGTGGGCCCCTACAACCAGGCCGTGCTGGCGGGCGGCTGGCTGTTCTGCTCCGGTCAGATCGCCTTGGATCCCGTCAGCGGCGCGATGGTGGGCGACGGCGATGTGGAGGCTGAGACCCGACAGGTGCTCAGCAACCTCGTGGCGGTGCTGCGGGCGGCAGGCAGCGGCCCGGACCAGGTGGTGCGCACCACGGTGTTTCTGGCCGACCTGTCCGATTTTGCCCGGGTGAACGCGATCTACGCCGAAACCTTCCAGGGGCCTGTGCCCCCCGCCCGCGCCTGCGTGCAAGTGGCGGCCCTGCCGCGGGGCGCGCGGGTGGAGATCGACTGCATCGCGGTGCTCGGTTGAGGCCTGTTGGGGCCGCCGTCAGGTAACGAACACGACATCACGTAGTCGACGTGACAGTCAGCAGCTGGCACAGGACCGACACTGTTCCTCTGCGTTACGACGTTCATGGCGTTCTCCCCCTTTCGTCGCTCTGCCCCCGCCGCCGGCTCGCAGCGGCTGTATCGCCTGGTCGACCGCCAGTGCGCTCCTCACCCGGTGCTCGACGACCACTTCGAGTCGATGGATGCCGCCTGGGAAGCGGCCCTGAGCTGGTGGGAAGAGCAGGCCTGTGCAGTGGAGCAACCGATCGAGATCGGCATCGAGGTGAGCACACCCCGCGGCGACTGGCGAACCCTGCGCTACCCGGGCGGCTGGCCCGGACTTATGCACTGAAAGAGTCGATAGTCTCGGCGCGTTGGTTGTCAATAAGTGCTGGAGGATGAGCGGGACAAGCCGTTCATCACGATCACTACTCCCTTCCTCGTGTTCGGTGGCCCGTTCGCCAGCGGCGCCTCGGCACCCACTTCACGCTGACCGGCACCATCGTGTCTTGCAACCGGGCAATTGAACACTCGTACTGGCAGAACCGGCTGAGCAGCTGGAGCCTCAGGCGGCTTCTAGCTGCTGCCGCAGCGGCGGCGGCAGCCTGATCCCGGAGAGAAAGGCGAGTGCCACCAGCAGGCACGAGGCCCAAAGGCAGGCCTGCAGGCCGCCCACCAGGAACAGGGCGCCCGAGAGCAACGTGCCCACCAGCCGGCCGGCCGCATTGGCCATGTAATAGAAGCCCACGTTGAGGCTCACCGATTCGGCATCTGTGTAGGCCAGCACCATGTAGCTGTGAATCGAGGAATTCATCGCGAACACGGCGCCGAAGGCGACCAGCCCCACCACCAGGGCCACGCTGGGATTGCCCACCTCGCGCCACAGGCTGATGGCGATCAGGGCGGGAATGGCGGTGAGCACGGCGCTCCAGAACTGCACCGCAGACACCCCTGGTGGGCCGCTTCTGCCCCAGGTGCGCCGCAGGGCCGGCACCGAGGCCTGAATGATCCCGTAGCCGATCACCCACAGGCCCATGAAGCCACCGGCCTCCCAGTATTTCCAGCCCAGCACCGATTGCAGAAACACCGGCAGGGCCACCACGAACCACACATCACGGGCACCGAACAGGAAGAAGCGGGCGGTTGAGAGCACATTGATGCCCTTTGATTTCGAGAACAGTGCGGTGATCGCCGGTTTCTCCTTCATGCGGCCGATCTCACCGGGCAGCACCAGGGTGAGCAGAAAGGCCAGGAACAGGCCGGCCGCCATCGCTCCCACGGCGGCGCTGAAGCCGATCGTGGCGAGCAGCACCCCACCGAGGAAGAAGCCCACCCCCTTGAGGGCGTTCTTGGAGCCGGTGAGGATCGCCACCCATTGGAACAGCTGGCTCTCGCCCCGGCTGTGGTCGTCAGGGGTTTCCGCCACCACGGTCTTGATGGCGCTTTTGGCGCTCATCTTGTTGAGGTCTTTGGCGATGCCGCTGATGGCCTGGGCCACCATCACGTAGGCCACGCTCCACCAGCGGGGCCAGTCGTCAGCCACCGGAATCAGCATCAGCAGGGCGCCCACCTGCAGCAAGGTGCCGGCCCAGAGGGTGAGCCGCAGCCCGAAACGGGCCCCGAGCCAGCCGCCGTAGAGGTTGGTGACGATGCCGAAAAATTCGTAGAACAGAAACAGAAAGGCGATTTCCAGGGTGGTGTAACCCAGCTGGTGAAAGTGGAACACCACCAGCATGCGCAGCGCCCCGTCGGTGAGGGTGAAGGCCCAGTAGTTGGCCGTCACGATGCCGTATTGCTGCAGGGCAGTGAGCTGCTTCATGATTCGGAAAGCTCGCGGACCGCTGGCCCGACACCGGCTTCGAGCGCCGCCACGTGGCAGGCCAGATCGGCCATGCGGCAGCTGTATCCCCACTCGTTGTCGTACCAGGCGAACACCTTGAGCTGGGTGCCGTTCACCACCATCGTGGAGAGAGCATCGATGATCGAGCTGCGGCTGTCGTTGATGTAATCCACCGACACCAGCGGCCGCTCTTCGTAGCCCAGGATTCCCTGCAGTGGGCCGGCGGCGGCGGCGGCAAAGGCCCCATTCACCTCCTCCACACTCACCGCGCGCTCCAGTTCGAACACCGCATCGGTGATCGAGGCATTCGTGAGCGGCACCCGCACGGCGTGGCCGTTGAGCTTGCCCTGCAGTTCGGGAAAGATCAGACCAATTGCCTTGGCCGATCCGGTGGTGGTGGGGATCAGCGAGCTGCCGGCGGAGCGGGCGCGGCGCAGGTCGGATTTGAAGGCATCGATCACCACCTGGGTGTTGGTGATGTTGTGCAGGGTGGTGATCGAGCCGTGGCGAATACCGAAGCTTTCGTGCACCACCTTCACCACCGGCGCCAGGCAGTTGGTGGTGCAGGAAGCGGCGGTGAGCAGACGGTGGCGGCTGGGCTCATAGAGGTGATGGTTGATGCCGAACACCACGTTGAGAGCTTCTGCGCCGGCGACGATGCCTTTCACCGGGCAGGCCACGATCACCCGCCTGAGGCCCGGCACAGTGAAGTAGGGCTCAAGGGTGTCGGGGGTCTTGATCTTGCCGCTGCATTCGAGCACCAGGTCCACGCCGGCGTCGGCCCAGGGCACGGCGGTGGGATCCTTGTGACGGCTGTAGCTCACGGCATGATTGCCAATGCGGAAGCCGTCGGCTTCGGCCTGCACCGCCTGAGGCCAGTGGCCGTGCACGGAATCGAATTCGAGCAGATGGGCGGCAGACGCAGCGTCACCGGCAGGATCGTTGACATGGACCAACGTGTAGCCCCCGGCGTCCGCACTGCTGTGGGCCGGGCGTTCCCAGAGGGCGCGGAACACAAGGCGGCCGATCCGGCCAAAGCCGTTGATGCCGATCTTCATCGCAAGGCGATCGCAAGCAGATCGACGTTAAATCAAGTTTGGTTGATGGATGCGTGTTGTGGGACACGCCGGGTGCCGTTGTGCCTGTCCGGCACTCCAGCGCCCCAGCTCCAGGCGGCGCGTTGGTGGAGGCCGCAGGCCCTGATGGGGGCCTGAAGCTGCCGAGAGAGCGGCCCGGGCGGGGTCCCAATGACGCACGTCATTCGGTGGTCAGCCGGGAGCTTTGGTGTGATTGGATATGCCTTAATGGGCATCACTCAGGATGAGGGATAGTGGCATGGTGAGTGGGCTCTCGGAAGCAGCCCGCAGCCGGATTGCCGACTTCTGCCTGATCGCCGACCTCACCGGCACTGATCTGCTTGTGCTCGCGTTGAGCAGCGGCCGCTTCGTGGCCTGCAATGACTCCGCACACACCCGGCTGGGCTACAGCAGAGCCGAACTGCTCACTCTCACCCCGGCCGCCATCCAGGCGGACCCTGACCACGATGTCGCCTGGGTGGCGGCCCGGCTCCAGGAACTGGTGGCCGCTGGTGGGGGGAGTTTTCAGACCCGTCACCGCTGCAAGAACCACACAATCCTGGATGTGGAGGTGAGCCACCGGGTGTTGACGCTCCAGGGGGAGCAGCTGGTGCTGAGCTCCGTGCGCGACCTCACTGAGGCGCATCTGCGCGACACCAGCGTGGCCAGCGCCTGCAAACTGCTGAGTGACGGGGAGGCGTTCAGCGGCATCGGCTCCTGGGAGCTGCGTTTTGCCGATGGCACCCTGCGCGGGTCGCCACAGATGCGGCGCTTGTGCCGGTGGGCGGACCACGAAACGGCCACCACGATCCTGGCCTATGGCGCCCTGGTGCATCCCTCCGACCGCAACCGCTGGCACAAGGAGTTGCAGCGGGCGGTCAATCTGGGCGAAGCGTTGTGCAGCCGCCACCGCCTGGCCTTTGCCGATGGCAGCGAAAGGCTGATGCAGGTGGATGCACAGATCACCTATGACACCAGCGGGGAGCCCCTGCGCGCTCTGGGCACCCTGCGTGACCTGAGCCGGGAGCAGAGCCTGCTGCAGCGCCAGATCGGGGAGCGTACCCACGATCCGGTCACCGGCCTTCCCAACAAGCTGGCCGCACTTGAGGAGCTCAACCGGCGCCTGCAGGGCCGCGGCTACAACAACTCCATGGCCGTGCTCAGCCTGGACATCGACGGCTTTCAGGACATCAACGACCAGTTCGGCTCCGAGGTGGGCGATCAGGTGCTGCAGGAAGTGGCCCGGCGACTTGAGGAGCTGATGGGATCGGAGGCCTGGCTGGCGCGCCTCAGCAGCGACGACTTCCTCCTCGTGCTGGAGGATTCGATCCATTCTCTCGGCGATGGCCTGATGGCCTGCCGTCACCTTCAGCAGCGCTGGGGCCGGCAGAACCAGCTGCTGGCTGATCTGCCCTTGCTGCCCAGCCTCTGCATCGGCCTCGCTTCCTATCCCGAGCACGCCCAGACCGGGCAGACGCTCATCCAATGCGCCAACACGGCGCTGTCGAAGGCCAAGAGCCTGGGTCGCAGCCAGGTGTGCGCCTACTCCAGCACGATCAGCCGCCAGATCCAGGAGCGCATCCACCTGAGCGGTGAGCTGGGCCAGGCCATTGACCGGCAGCAGTTCCGGCTGGTGGTGCAACCGCAGGTGCACTGCTCCCGCGCTCTGGTCGGCGCTGAAATGCTGCTGCGTTGGACCAACAGCCGGGGGATCTCTGTGGCGCCCAGCCATTTCATCCCTCTGGCTGAACAGAGTGGCCTGATCCTGCAGCTGGGCAGCTGGGTGTTTCAGCAGACCCTGCAGCACCTGGTGCGCTGGCGTGCAGCGGGCCTGCCGGTGCCCCGGCTGGCGCTCAATGTTTCGCCCCGGGAGCTGGAGTTGCCTGGCCGGCAGTACATCAGCTCGCTGATGGATGGGCTGATGGAGCACAACCTCACCCCGGCGCAGCTGGAGCTGGAGATCACCGAGTCGGCCCTGCTGCAGGATCCGCTTGCCTGCCGCGAACACCTGCGGGTGTTGGCCGATCAGGGCTTTCGCATCACCATCGATGACTTCGGCACGGGCTATGCCTCGCTGGAGCTGCTGCGCGACCTGCCGGCGCACCGCCTCAAGATCGACCGCACCTTCGTGAGGAGCCTCACCGCCTCAGCCGGTGATCGCACGATTGTGCAGGCCGCCATCACCCTGGCGCAAGGCCTGGGGATGGAGTGCATCGCTGAGGGGGTCGAGACAGAGGAGCAACGCCAGATCCTCGAGGACTTCGGCTGCAACCTTTACCAGGGCTACCTCTGTGGCCGCCCTCTGGAGCTGGACGCCTTTGAAACCCTGCTCCGTGATCGCCTCACCAGCCCAAAGAGCGGAGATGACACCGGCCGTTGGCAGAGCCAGGTGAGCCTGCAGCCCAACCGGCAGGGAAACAGCACATCCGTGCCCAGCACGTTTGAACAACTGGAACTGCTGCGTTCCGCCTTCGATCTGGCCGACGACTACTTCATGCTGCTGCAGGTGATCCAGGGGGACGAGGATTCGATCACCGACTTTCTGATCCTGGAGGCGAATCAATCGGCCTGCGCCACGATGCAGCAGGAACGGGAGGCCATCGTGGGCAAGACCCTACTGACCATCTTTCCGCAGATGGAGCAGAACGGCCTGCTGGAGATCCACATCGATGCCGCCTCCCGCAGCACCCCTACGTTCATCAACGATTTCGTCTACAAGGATGACACCCTCATCCAGGCCCACCGCTGCTACGACATACAGATCCTGCCAACACGCGGCTTTCTTGTGGTGAGCTGGCGCGACGTGACGGATCGCCTCAGGGCCGCACGCACCCTGGCGAATTCTGCAGCCCTCTATCGCTTGCTCACCGACAACATCGTGGAGGTGGTGATGCTGCTCAATCAGCAGGAGGAGGTGGTGTGGGTGTCTCCTTCCCTGGAGCCGATGACGGGCTGGCGAGAAGACCAATGGAAGGGAAAGACCTTCTGCGAGCTGTTTGTGTCAGCCGAGGGTCGGCCAGAGCCCCTGCAGCTCGATGCCTGGCTAACGCCCCATGGCCCGATTCACCAGGGACGCCTGCGGCTGGCGGATCCCAAGGGAGGCTGGAGCTGGGTGGATCTGAGTGTGAGGCGCCTGCAGGAGGAGGGGCGGCGCAGCGGTGAGTCCAGCGCCGCTCCCGCGGGATCGCCGGCTGCGCTGAATCTGCACGAGGGCTATGTGATCACCCTGCAGCCTGTGGATCAGAAGGTGATCGAAGAACAACGACTGCTGCAACGGGCCAACCACGATCCCCTCACCGGCCTTGACAGCCGCGACGCCATCCTCAGCCTGCTGGAGCAACGCCTGCTGGATGACAAGACCCTCAGGGCCCAGCCGCTGGCCCTGCTGTTCTGTGACTGTGATGGGTTCAAGGACATCAACGACAGCTACGGCCATGCCTGCGGCGATGTGGTGCTGCAGAGCGTGGCGCGGCGTATCCAGCAGGTGATCCGCCACCGTGACCATGCTGGCCGCATCGGTGGCGATGAGTTTCTGGTGATCCTTGATGGGATTCGGGCGTTGGAGCATGCGATCGCGGTGGCAGAGAAGCTGCAAGTGGCGATTTCCAGGCCGGTCCCCTGGGGGGATCACAGCATCACCCCCTCCTTCTCCATCGGCGTGGCCCTGCACGGCGCCGGAGAGGATGCGGCCCTGTTCCTCAGGCGCGCCGACCGCAACATGTACGCCGCCAAAGCAGGCGGCCGCCACAGGGTGGTGGCCCTCTGAGCCTGGTGCCAGCGCATCATGGCCATCAGGAAGGGCTCTTCGCTGCGGCGGTCGCCATCGATGCAGTGGGTGCCCGCCGGCCCGGCAGTGAATGGTGGCGGCGAGGTGTGTGCAGCCTGCTGAATCGAAGGCCTGGATTGAGTGTTGAGGGGAAAGAGAGGTGCCGAGAAGGGAGAGGAGTGCTGAGAAGCGACGAAGACTGCTGCGTAGCGCGAAGATTGCTGCGTAGAACGAGGATTGGAGTTCTGATTGGTGTGGCTGAGCAGTGAGTACCCCGTTGTGGGTTGTGTGTCTTTGTTCAGCGCTTGAGAGTAACGTTGAGTGGCGCAGTGCTCAGTTTGCACTTCGGAGTGAATGGTTTGCGTGCTGAAAGACCCAGGCTGAGCCCTTCTGAAGCTGGCTCCCCACCATCCGCTGCGCCCGATCATCCTTATTCTGCAGCATCTTTACTCACCCCTCCATGCTTCGCCTCGTGGCTACGGATCTATGGGTGGCAGAACAGGTGCAGACGTATTTCGGCCTGAGCATCGGCGCCAGGATGACGGTGATTCGCCTGCAGGACACCGGCAACCTGCTCGTTCTTTCTCCGATCGAGCCCACGGCGGAGCTTGTGGACGCACTGACCACACTTGGCCACATCGACCATATCGTGGCGCCGAATTCCTTCCACCATCTGTATGCCAATGCGTTCAAGCTCTGCTTTCCGCAGGCCAGGTTCTGGGGGTCTGCCGCGCTCAAGGCCAAGTGCCCTGACCTGATGATCGATCAGCTGCTGACTGCTGAAGCGCCCTCCCCCTGGCCGGATCTGCTTCTGTGCCAGCTGCAGGGCCTGAACACGATGGGCCCCCTCGGTCCTGTGCCTCTGGATGAAATTGCCTTGTGCCACGTTCCCAGCCAGACCCTTCTTCTCACCGACAGCGCGTTCAATTTCGACGCCTCTTTCCCCTGGCTCACGCGTTTCACGACCCGCATCGCCGGCGGTTTCAATCGCCTGGAGCCCACAATCCTCGAACGCCTCGCCTCATCGGATCGGCGTAGGGTGCGTGCCTCGATCGATGCGGTGTTGGCGTGGGACTTTGATCGCGTGATCGTTGCCCATGGCGCCATCGTTGAAACCGGCGGCAAGCCCATGCTGGCAGCGGCGTATGCGGGCTTTCGGAGCTGATCGCTGGTTCTCACCATTGGTTTGCCTTCTGTGGGGGCCGGCTCAATGGCGCTGGAGACGACGATGCGACCGTGCTGCTGGGGTGTTGCCTGCGAACAGCGCCGGTGCACTGGGCCACAAATGCATCAACTAGAATTGATCAACTATGCAGGAATGGTCCCGTGAGCGTCGCCACCACGGGCCTGCCGACGGAGCAGGCGCGCCAACTGCTCAAAGCCCTCGCTGATCCGCTGCGTCTGCAGGTGATCGAGGCCCTCGGCCATGGCGAGCGTTGCGTCTGCGATCTCACCACGGATCTGGGCCTGGCGCAATCGAAGCTGTCGTTTCACCTCAAGGTGCTCAAGGAGGCCGGGTTGCTCGCCGATCGCCAGGAGGGTCGCTGGATCTACTACCGCCTGCGCCGCGAAGCCCTCGTGGCGCTCCAGCACTGGTTGGCGGACCTGTCTGCAGACTGCGCCGCTCCCGCTTCCCCCTGCTGCTGATCCATGGGCATCTTCGAGCGGTGGCTGAGTGTGTGGGTGGCGTGCATCAACCTTGTGCCATCGGCGCTGATCGATCGGTGAGACGTCGCGCCAGGACCTGATCCACTGCTGAAGTCGTCCGCTCTCTGCTCGTCCAGGCCTTGATGGCGTGAGCGTCCTTCGGCTGTTCAGCTCGCCAGCTCCCTTGTCCTTCCCATCGCCCTTTCTTGCATGGCCCCGGAATCCAACGACCATGGCAGACGGGCTGCCGATGACAAGGCCGTCTTGGCCCAGCTGTCGTTGCTCGACCGCTTCCTGCCGCTCTGGATCCTGCTGGCGATGGGCGGCGGCCTGCTGCTGGGCCGCTTCTTTCCTGCCATCCAGGGTTGGCTCGATGCCGTGAGGATCGGCAACACCTCCCTGCCGATTGCTCTGGGGCTGCTGCTGATGATGTACCCGGTGCTGGCGAAGGTGCACTACGAGGAGTTGGGCAGGGCGGCGCGGGATCGCCGGCTGCTGAGGCTCTGCTTGGTGTTGGTCTGGGGTCTGGGGCCGGCATTGATGTTCGTGCTCGCCTGGCTGTTCTTGCCGAACCAGCCGGAGTTCCGCACGGGGCTGATCCTGATCGGCCTGGCCCCCTGCATCGCCATGGTCTTGATCTGGATCGATCTGGCCAGGGGCGACCGGGAGGCGGCTGCCCTGCTGGTGGCGATCAATTCGATCGTGCAGGTTCTGGCCTATGCCTTGCTTGGTGGCTTTTACCTGAAGATCCTGCCCGGCTGGTTGGGCCTGGCCACTCAGGACGTGGCGTTTCAGATGGCGGAGATTGCCAAGGCGGTGCTGGTGTTTCTGGGGCTGCCGCTGGCGGCGGGCTACCTCAGCCGTCGCATCGGCCTCCGGCTCAAGGGACCGCGCTGGTATGAGCAGCGGTTCATCCCGTTCATCAGCCCCTTCGCGCTTTACGGCCTGCTGTTCACGATCGTGGTGATGTTCGCCCTGCAGGGCCAGGCGATTACCTCCGACCCGCTCGCAGTGGCCGGCGTGGCCGTGCCTTTGCTGCTCTACTTCGCGATCATGTGGAGTGTGGCCTTTGCAATGGGCCGGCACAGCGGGCTCAGCTATCCGAAAACGGCAACCCTTGCGTTCACCGCCGCCGGCAATAACTTCGAGCTGGCCATCGCGGTGAGCATCAGCGTGTGGGGGGTCAGCTCCCGTCAGGCCTTGGCCGGTGTGATCGGTCCGCTGATCGAGGTACCGGTGCTGGTGGCGCTTGTGTATGTGTCGTTGTGGTTAAGGCGCCGTTTCGAGGTTCGGGCCATGGGCTGAATGGCGGCGCCACAGCCATGCCCAGATCTGAGGCGGCGTGTTGAAAGGTTGGGGTTGCGGTGGCGACTGCCATCTCCGACGTTTGCGAGCGGCAGTAACAGCTGATGGCGGACTGACACTTCATTCAATTCGCCAGGGTCATCCTGAAAGCATCACAGCCTGTTGGCGCCGGTGCTGCTTTCTGCTTCACAGCCGATCTGGTCCCTGCCGCTGGAGAAGGTGTACCCGGGGCTGCGCACCACCCCAGAAGGTCTCAGCCAGCCGGAGGCGCAGCAGCGGCTGGAGCGTTACGGCGCCAACAGGTTGCCGCCCCTGAAGCGCCGGTCCCTGGCCCTGCGCTTGCTCGACCAGATGGTCCACTTCATGGCCCTGCTGCTCTGGATCGCCGGGGTGCTGGCCTTCGTGGCGGGAACGCCGCAGCTGGGTTGGGCGATCTGGGCGGTTGTACTGATCAACGGCCTCTTTTCCTTCTGGCAGGAGTTCCAGGCCGAGCGCACCCTGGCCGCCCTCACCCGTGCCCTGCCCCGCCAGGTGCAGCTGTGGCGTGACGGCACGCTGGGTTTCCGCTCCGCCGAGGAGCTGGTGGCCGGCGACCGGCTGCTGCTGGAGGAAGGGGACCGGGTGCCGGCCGATTGCCGGATCAGTGTGAGCCATGAGCTTCGCGTCGATCTTTCGGTGCTGACCGGCGAATCGGCGCCCGTGGCCCGCCAGGCCATGGACCTGCCGGCTCACCAGGCCGAGCTGCGCCTGCCCACCGGCGAGCGGCCCAACCTGTTGCTGGCGGGCAGCACGATCGCCTCCGGCCGGGGCGAGGCGTTCGTGTACGCCACCGGCTCTGAAACCGAGTTCGGCCAGGTGGCCCATCTCACGGCCGGCACGCCACGCAGCGTCAGCACCCTCGAGCAGCAGGTGGCCCGCATCGTGCACACGATCAGCACGATCGCGCTCACGATGGGCCTGCTCGCCTTCTCCTTGAGCCTGGTGTTCGTGGGCATGACGCCCCTCGAAAGCCTGGTCTTCGCGATCGGCATCATCGTGGCCAACGTGCCCGAGGGTCTGCTGCCCACCGTCACCCTGGCGCTGGCGTTGAACGTGCAGCGGATGGGCCGGCGCAAGGCGCTGGTGCGTCGCCTCTCGGCGGTGGAAACACTCGGTTCCGTAAGTGTGATCTGCAGCGACAAGACCGGCACCCTCACCTGCAACCGCATGGCGGTGGAGGAAACCTGGCTGCCGGTTCCCGGCGAGCAGCTGCATCAGCTGCTGCTGCAAGGGGCCGCCCTCTGCAGCAACGCTCGCCTGGATGCCAGCGGTGCCGTGGGAGATCCCACCGAGACGGCGCTGCTGCAGGCGGCGCAGGCCGCGGGCCTCGATCCGGCGGAGCTGCAGCGCCTTCACCCCCGCCAGCGCGAGATCCCCTTTGATTCGCACCGGCGGCGCATGACGGTGCTGGTGAGCTGGCCTGACCCACCCCTGGCCATCGCCGCTGGCGACAGCCTGGTGATCACCAAGGGGGCGCCGCTGGAGGTGCTGGAGCGCTGCGACGCCTGGCTCACCCCTGCCGGCAGCGAACCGCTCGATGCGCGTCGGCGCCTCAGTGTGGTGGCCGCCAACGACGACCTGGCCGCCAGGGGCTTTCGGGTGATCGGCGTTGCCCTGCGGGCCCCCGGGGCGGAAGAACTGCAGGCGACGCCAGGAGACCTGCTGGAAACGGGCCAGACGCTGCTCGGCCTGCTGGGCCTGTACGACCCGCCCCGCCCCGAAGTACCCGATGCCATCCGCCGCTGCCGCGACGCCGGCATTCGGGTGACCATGGTGACCGGTGACTACGGACTCACAGCCCAGGCGATCGCGCTCCAGATCGGCCTGCTGGAGCCGCCCGCCCCCAATGGTCGCGGAGTCAACAGCCACCAGGGCAATGGTCAGCACCGACTGTCCGGCGCCGACCCCGTACGGGTGATCGAGGGCTCCACCCTGGCCCAGATCAGCGACGTGCATCTGCGCCAGCTGCTCAAGTACCGCCACCGACTGGTGTTCGCCCGCATGGCCCCGGAGCAGAAGCTGCGGCTCGTGCAGGCCTACCAGGCCCTGGGTGAGGTGGTGGCCGTCACCGGCGATGGCGTCAACGACGCCCCGGCCCTGCGTGCCGCTGATGTGGGCCTGGCCATGGGCATTACCGGCACCGATGTGGCCCGCGAGGCGGCCGACATCGTGCTGCTCGATGACAACTTCGCCACGATCGTGGAGGCGGTCCGCTTCGGCCGCTCGGTGGTGGCGAACATCGGCAAGTTCATCACTTACATCCTGGCCTCGAACGTGCCCGAGGTCGCGCCGTTCCTGGCAATGGTGGTGCTGCGGATCCCGGCGGCCCTCACCGTGCTGCAGATCCTGGCGGTGGATCTCGGTACCGACCTGCTGCCGGCCCTGGGGTTGGGCTCCGAGACCCCCGAGGCGGGGGTGATGCGCCAGCCGCCCCGCCCCCGGGACCTGCCCCTGCTCAACCGGCCCCTGATGGTGCGGGCCTATCTGGTGCTGGGTCTGGTGGAAGGACTGAGCGCGATGGCGGGGTACCTGCTGGTGTGGCGCAACAACGGCGTGGACCTGGCCGCCCTGCAGCAGCTGGCGCCAGACCTGCTCCATCACCGCGCCACCGTTGAGGTGCTGGCGATTCAGCACCAGGCCTCCACCGTGGCCTTCTGCCTGATTGTGGCCGGCCAAATGGCCGCGCTGCTGGCCTGCCGCAGCGACAGGCGCCCCTTCTGGGACCTTCTGCCCATTCCCAATCCGTTGCTGTGGCTTGGCTTCTTCAGCGAGCCCGTGGTGGCGGGCCTCCTGGTGCTGGTGGCCCCGATCGCCGCTGTGTTTGAGCTGGCCCGCTTCCCGGTTGGCTACCTCGGCCCGATCGCCCTGGCTCCCGTGGCGGTGCTGCTCGCCGACACAGTGCACAAGTGGCTGATCCGCAGGCCGCTCAGATGTGCAGGTTCGGGCAGATTTCGCTGCCGTCGTCGACAGGATGGCGCTGCCAGCGGGCCAGCAGCTCCTTCAGCTCCGTCTTGAGGTGACGCAGATCACGGATCTGGTGATCGATCCGCTCGATCTGGTGCAGGAGCTGGGCCTGGATGCTGTCGCACGGCAGGGCGCCGGCGTCGTGGACGTTGAGGCAGGCCTGGATCTCCTCCAGCGTGAGCCCCAGGGTTTTCAGCCGCCGGATGAACTCCAGGCGGCGCAGGCTGTGTTCATCGAACAGGCGATAGCCACCCTCGCTGCGGCCGATCGCCGGCAGCAGGCCCAGGTCTTCGTAATACCGCAGGGTTTTCACCGGCACGCCGCTGCGCGACGCCAATGCCCCGATTTTCATTCCCCCTTGCCCCACGGCGGGACGCGCCATCGATCCCACTCTCCATTCGGCCGGTGAAGCTAGCGGCTGGAGCCGCTGATTCCGCCATCTGTGAATGGTCAGTCAGCAAGGATCTGCCGGCAGCGCCCGCAGATCCGACCGCTCACCCCTGGCGCCAGGGTGTGCTCCTCCACATCGGTGGTGTAGTGCCAGCAACGCTCGCACTTCTCGCCGTCGGCGTGGGCGAGCCGCAGCCTGAAGCCGCCACCGGTTTCGTTGCTGTCGTCGCTGGGGGTGTCGCCATGGTCTTCGGCCAGCACCACCGCCGGCGCCGCGCCCTCCAGCTGCACCGCCGACACCAGCAGCCAGTCGGCCAGGTTGTCGACCTCCGGGTGGGCGCTGCTCTCCAGCAGCTCCAGGGCCTCGGCCAGAGCGGCATCAACGCCGCTCAGCTGCACCTGTGCCTCCAGCGACGCGCCCAGGGCACCGGCACTGCGGCAGCTTTCCAGCTGCCGGTTCACCCGGGCCCGCAGGGCCAGGATGCGCTCCATCGGCGCCAGCAGCTCCGGCGCGCTCCACGCGGCCGGGGCGGTGGGCCAGCCACGCTCGAACACCGAGGCTTCGGCCACGGGATAGGGCAGGTTCTGCCAGATGTCCTCCGCCATGTGGCACAGCACCGGGGCGATCAGCCCGGCCAGCCGCTCCACCACCAGCTGCAGCACCGTCTGGCAGCTGCGGCGGCGGAAGGACCCGGCTGCGCTCACGTACAGCCTGTCCTTGGCGATGTCGAAGTAGACGTTCGACAGGTCCACCACGCAGAAATTCTGCAGTGCCTGGAAGAAGCGATAGAAGGCGAAGTTGTCGAAATCGGTGCTCACCGCCTCAATCAGCGCAGCTATGCGGTGCAGCATCCAGCGGTCGAGCAGGGGAAGCTCCGCCAACGGCACCGCGTCGCCTCCTTCAGCGCGGGGTCGTGGGTCGAAATCGTGCAGGTTGCCGAGCAGATAGCGGGCCGTGTTGCGCACCTTGCGGCTCACATCCGCCAGCTGCTTGACGATCCCCGGACCCAGTGGCACATCGGCGGAATAATCCACCGAACTCACCCACAGCCGCAGCACATCGGCGCCGTAGGCCGGCTCCTGCTTCTCATTCTTGCCGCCCTCCACCAGCACCGCCGGATCCACCACATTGCCCAGCGATTTGCTCATCTTGCGGCCCTTCTCATCGAGGGTGAACCCATGGGTGAGCACCCGCTTGTAGGGGGCACAGCCGTTCACGGCCACCGAGGTGAGCAGGCTGCTCTGGAACCAGCCGCGGTGCTGATCCGAGCCCTCCAGATACAGGTCGGCGGGGTAATTGAGGCGGGTGGCAGGCGGCTCCTGGGACCCCTTAGCGGCTGCGCTGGTTGAGGGCTGACCAGGGGTTTCGCTCGCTTGAGGGTCCTCAGTGGTGGTTTCGCCGGTCTGCAGGCCGCCCAGCACCGCCGCCCAGGAAGAGCCGGAGTCGAACCAGACGTCCATGGTGTCGGTGCCCTTGCGCCACAGATGCGCCTCGGCGGCATGGGCAGGGGGCAGCAACTCGGCTTCCTCCTTCTCCCACCACACATCCGAGCCGTGGGCGGCGATCAGTGCCTGGATGTGATCGAGGGTGGCCGCATCGAGCAGCACCTCGCCCGTTTCGCGGTGATAAAACACCGGGATCGGTACGCCCCAGGTGCGCTGGCGCGAGATGCACCAGTCGCCCCGTTCGCGCACCATCGCCTCGATGCGGTTGCGGCCACTGGCCGGCAGCCAGTCGACGGCGGCGATGGCGTCCAGCGCCTCGGCACGAAAGCCCTCCACCGAGGCGAACCACTGCTCGGTGGCCCGGAAGATCGTCGGTTTCTTGGTGCGCCAGTCGTAGGGGTAGCGGTGCGCGTAGCTCTCCTGCTTGAGCAGGGCACCGGCCCCCTCCAGGGCCGAGATGATCGCCGGGTTGGCGTCCTTCAGCACGTTCAGGCCGGCGAACGGGCCCGCTTCGGCGGTGAGCGTGCCGCCTTCGTCCACCGGGCAGAGCACGGGCAGGCCCGCCTTGCGGCCGGTGTTGAAGTCGTCGACGCCATGGCCCGGCGCCGTGTGCACCAGGCCCGTTCCCGCTTCGGTGGTGATGTAGTCGCCGCCGATCACCACGGGGCTGCTGCGCTCCATCAGGGGATGGCGATACACGACCCCTTCCAGCTCGGCCCCCTTCAACGACAGCAGCGGCTCCAGCGGCAGCGCCAGGCTCTCGCGCAGGCTCTCCACCAATGCCGTGGCCACGATCAGGTGGCGGCCCGGCTCCACCCGGCACACCGCGTAATCGAGCGCCCCGTTCACCGACACCGCCAGGTTGGCGGGCAGGGTCCAGGGGGTGGTGGTCCAGATCGCCACAGCCAGGGCACCGGCAGCCGGTGTGGTGGCCGCTTCCGCGCTGGTGAGACCGATGGCGGTGAGGCGTGCGCCCAGCCCCGCCGGCAGTTCCACCACCGGAAACGCCACGTAGACGCTCGGGGAGGTGTGGCCGTCGGGGTATTCCAGCTCCGCTTCAGCCAGGGCGGTGCGGGAGCTGGGGCTCCAGTGCACCGGCTTGAGGCCCCGGTAGATGTGACCCGCCAGCACCATCTGGCCGAAGACACCGATCTGGGCGGCCTCGTAGTGCTTCTGCAGGGTGAGATAAGGCTGGTCCCAGTCGGCCCAGATGCCCCAGCGGCGGAAGCCCGCCTTCTGGCCCGCCACCTGCTCGAGCGCATAGGCGTGGGCGCGGCGGCGCAGCTCGATCGGCGTCAGCCCGCGACGCTCCTCGCTGCCCATGCCCTGCAGCACCTTGAGCTCGATCGGCAGCCCGTGGCAGTCCCAGCCGGGCACGAAGCGCGCCCGTCGCCCCTTCAGCAGGGCGTACTTGTTGATGATGTCCTTGAGGATCTTGTTGAGCGCATGCCCCACGTGCAGGGCGCCGTTGGCATACGGCGGCCCGTCGTGCAGGGTGAACACCGGCCCGGGGTTGCTGCTGCTGAGCCGCTCGTAGAGGCGCTGCTCGGCCCAGAACGCCTGCAGTTCGGGTTCACGCGTCCTGGCGTTGGCCCGCATCCCGAAGGGGGTCTGCAGCAGGTTGAGGGTGTCCTTGTAGGACACCGGCGGGGCGGTCACGGCGCCTGGGGCAGCAACCGGGATTATCGGCCCCGGCATTCCCCGGCGGCAGCGGTGTGGTTGCGTGGAGGTCGCTTCTGATCCTGCGAGCAGGCTCAGCGGGCGCTGGGTCCGGTCGGAGGATCGCCAGCCAGATTCGGGGGCCCGGGTTCGGCGATGGGCTCCGGCGTCCGCTCGTGGTCGGTGCGGGTTTCGGTGTCTGCAGCCGCCGTGGCGCTGAGGCTGAGGTCGCCGGCGGGGATGCCCTGAGCGTCTGACTGGTACGGGGCTGGGCTGGGGTGAGTGGTCTCTGGGTCGTGATCGGCTGAAGGTTCGTTGCCGGCAACTGGCTCTGCGGAACCTGCGGGAGCACCCGCTGCAGGGCTCACCGGCCCAGGACTCTCCTGGGCAGCACTGGGCTCTTCAGCACTTGGCTCGGCAGTACTCACCGCTGTGGTGCCTGCCGGATCCGGCGCCGTTGCCGTCTCCGCGGTTTCCGTCACCGACGGCGGCTCCTGATCGGCGGCGAGTGCTGCGCGCACGCGGGCGTCCACCTCTGCGAAGTCGCTCACCACCGCCAGCGGCGCTTCGGGGGCGTCAGCGGCCGGCGCTGGCGGAGCGGGAGCCGTGGGGGTCTCTGCGCCGGCAGGTTCGGGTCGCACCCAGCGCTTGGTGGTCTGGGATGGCTTGGCGGTGGTGGTCCTGCTGGAGAGGCTCGCGGAGACGGCGGCGCTGCGTTGCTTGAGCCAGCCGCCCAGCGCCATGGCCCGAGAGAACAGCAGCCCGCCGAGGGCGATCACGGTGGTGCCCAACTGGTTCAGGCTCGTCTGCCACCGCGCTGCAGACCAGAAGCCCTGGCGTTCCTCCTCGCTCAGCTGACGCCAGCGGCTCTGGCTCACCTCGGTGCTGAGCCGCCCGATCAGCAGCCCGCCGCAGAGCACCGCCAGCATCGGCGCGCCACTCAGCCGCTCGGCACTGGTGACCAGCACCAGGCCCAGCAGCAGCACCACCGCGCCCCAGAAGGCATCGCGCGGGCGGCTCAGCTCCGGCACCAGCAGCGGCAGGAGCAGCAGGGCGAGGCCGGCGAGCAGGGCCAGGGTTCCACCGAGGGTGGCAAGCATGGCTGTCGCAGCAGGGCGGCCCCATTCTGCGCCGCTGATTACAGTCGGTCCGCTGCCCACCTGGCGGAATTGGTAGACGCGCTGGTTTTAGGTACCAGTGGCTTCGGTCGTGGGGGTTCAAGTCCCCCGGTGGGCATGGCGCAGGCAACATGGACATGACAGGGAAGACGGATTGACGAAGCCGGCGCGCACGTGGCTGCTCGGGGCGCTGGCATTGGTGGTGGTGCTGCTGGCCATGGGGTCGCCGCTGCGGGCCACGCCGGCGGCCGTTCAGATCCCCTCACCGGCGCGCCCCACCTTCACGGCCTCACCGCCCTCCCTCGATCGCGCCACCTCGATGGTGGCGGCCGGCAGCTACGAGGTGGCGATCGTGCGCATCCTCGGCATTCCCACCCTGATGGTGGCGTCGCCGGTGGTGGGAAACGGCAACGGAACTGGCAACAGCAACGGCCATGGCAGTGACGCGGAGACCGGTCCCGATGCGGAGCGCCGCGCCCAGGTGATCGAGGGCAACCTCCGCTTGCTGTACAACCCCACCGCCCTCTGCACCAACAGTGAACGGCTGGCCGAGTGGAGCCTGCTGCGGGCTCTGGGGGCCAACGATCCCGCCTGTGAGGGCGGTCTGACCGATGGCGTGCGTGCCGCCTCCGACGACCTCACGGTGGAGGTGCGGCAGCTGCCCACCGGCGCCGTGATCCTCGAGGCCACGGTGCCGGAGCGGCCCCAGCCGCTGCCGCTGCTCACCGTGACCTTTGCCGACGCCACCATGAACGGCACCACCGCGCTGGAACTGGGCCGGCGTTGGCAGGAGCGGCTGCAGAGCCGCCTCCGCTACGCCCGCCAGGCGCTGCTGCCGCAGAGCCTGCGCCAGCGGTTGATGCTCTGCCTGCTGGCCATGGCCCTGGTGCTGCTGCTCACCGCTGGCACCTTCTGGCTGTGGCGCCGCAACCGCCTGGCCATCGCCACGCTCAAGGCGCAAGTGGCGGCCCCGGCGGCGTTCGCGCTGGCGGCTCCGGTGGCGTCAGCAGCCCCAGCGGCGGCTGCCACGCGCGGGCTGCGCCTTCAGCTGTTCGAGGCGCTGAGCCTCGTGCTGCTGGTGCTCGTGCTGCTGCAGCTGATGACGGTGGTGGCACTGGGCCTGATGGCCATTCCCGGCGGCGTGCCGCTGGCCTTGGAGGTGCTGCTGCAGCCAGCGCTGGTGGCGATCAAGGTGCTGGTGTTCGCGTTCACGGCGCTGCTGGGCCGCGCGCTGGTGTCGTTTCTGCTGGATCAGTGGGCCGCCAGTGGCCGGGTGCCCGCCGACCAGCTGGCCCGCCGCGACCAGCGCCACCACAGCCTCGAGCGCATCTTCCACCGGCTGGTGGATCTGGCCTGCATCGCCATCGCCGCCGGCTGGGTGGTGGTGGGCATCCCCGGCGTGCGCGAAACCTCTGCGTCGTTCCTGCTGGCCGGCGGCGCCGTGCTGGGCGGCCTGGCGATCGTGTTCCAGGGGCTGCTGCGGGATTTCGCCGCCGGCCTGGCGGTGCTGCTGGAGGATCGCTACGCCATCGGCGACTGGATCGAGATCGGCGACATCGAAGGCGATGTGGTGGATCTGAGCGTGCTGAGCACCCAGCTGCGCTGCCTCGATCAGCGGGTGGCGGTGATTCAGAACGGTGCCTTCGACCGGGTGGTGAACCACACCAAGATCCGCTCCGGCAAGTTGGTGGAGGTGCTGCTCTCCCATCGCATCGCCGACATCAACGCCGTGCTGGCGGTGATCGCCGAAGAACTCGACGCCCTCGGCCGCGATCCGCTCTGGGGGCCGCTGCTGCTGGCGGCCCCCTTCCTGCGCGGTGTCACCGGCACCGGCCCGCTCGGGATCACCGTGAGCATGCTGCTCACCACCCAGGCTGGTCAGCAGTGGGCCTGCAGCCGTGAGCTGCAGCGGCGCCTGCTCGACCGCCTCCAGCGGGAACGGATTCCCCTGGCTTCTCCCGCGCCTGTGTTGGCGTCGGACTGATGGGCCAGGACGCTGGGTTGGCCCCAATCGCGGCAGCGGCGGCCTTCGATCGTTCGGCAGTTGTGAAGGGCGATCCTTTCTTCAGGCGATCACCAGTTGCGGAAGGCCCCGCCCCCGCCCCCGTTGACGAAGCCGCCGCCATAGCGGGCATTGACGAAGCCGCCGCCGCCGTTAACGAAGCCGCCGCCGCCGCCGCCGTAATAGGGGTGCCCATTGACGAAGCCTCCACGGTTGGCCGCGTTGGCAAAGCCGCCCCGTCCGCCATTGGCAAAGCCGGCTGCCAGCAGGGTGGGATCCTCCGTGCCGTGCCCATGGCTGACGAGGCCCGCGTCCAGGCCGCCATGGGCGCGGAAGGCGGTGGCTATGCGGCGCAGACGGTCCTCAACTGACGCCTCAGGATGGGAGGCAACCGGCGCGGCGGTGGCGACTGGCAGGGTGAGCGCCGCCAGCGCCAGCAGGAAACCCAGCACGCCGGCTCGGGAGTGAATGCTCATGGTTTTGCTTCCGGAGTGGTGTCAGCTGGGACGCGAATCTGCTCATTGGTGAGCAGCACCATCTGAAAATAATCTTTGATCACTTGCGGCGGCAATTCCAGAATTCCACTGGGGCCCAACCAGCGATTCACGCTCTCGGTGGCATCACGATTGCCATTGATATAGCCCTGAAGCAACTTGGCTATCGCCAGGTTCATCAGGTTGCGGAAGGTGGAATTGTTCTCCGGAATGATGCACCCCACCGCATAGCGCTGCAGTCCCACCCCGGGCACCAGTGCCAGACCCTTGGCGCCCGTTTTCGCCACGGCGCCTGCCAGCAGGATGGAATCGCCAGCCAGTGCCTCCACCCGGCCCGCCTGCAGCGCTGCAACGGCGGCATCGATCTCGGTGAGGGGCACCCGCACCGCCTGGGGCGCATAGCTCTTGATCGTGGCATCACCCAGCGAGCCGGCCAGCACACCGATCCGCTTGCCTTGCAACGAGGCGGCCGTGCCATCGAGCCCACCACTGCGGGTGAGCAGGCGGATTCCCGACAGGCTGAAGGGGATCGAATAGTCGACGAACATCTCCCGCTCCCAGGTGAACTGGACGCCGCAGGCCAGGTCGGTCTCGCCGGTGTGCACCTGTTTGAACAGGGTGTTCGCGTCGGGGGCGGCAGTGAACGCCAGCCGCACCGGACGGTTCAGGTAAGTGCTGGCTTCGGCGGCGATCCGCTCGGCCACATCAATCGACAGGCCCACCAGCTGGCCCTTGCCGTCCACGAAGGAGTAAGGCACCAGGTCGGTGCGGCCGCCCATGGTGATCACGCCGGTGCGCGCCGCCCGCTCCAGCACGGTTTCGGCGCGGGCGTTGACTGGCCACACCCAGGCGGCAAGCAACGCGGCTGTGCACCACGCCAGCGACGGCCAGCGACGGCAGGGTTGTGAATGGCCGCCTGGGCGGCGAGGCAGGCAGGACAATCCTGGATGGCGGTGTGATTTCACCGAATCTGGCCCCACTTGCCGAATCCTGCCACCCGTCAGGCGGCGGCAGGGGATTTGTTCACGGCCCGGGCGCGGCCACAATGGCGCCATCTGCGCCCGACGACGCCCGTGCCCGGGCTTTCTGCCCCGCCCCGGCTGCACCTGGTGCTGGCAGGAGGGGGCCACAGCCATGCCCTGCTGCTGCGCCGCTGGGTGATGCGGCCTGCCCAGCGCCCGGCCGCTGCCCTGATCACACTGGTGAGCCGCGGCAGCACGGCGCTTTATTCCGGCCTGGTGCCCGCTGTGGTGGCGGGTCTGGTGCCCGCTGGCGCCGCCGCCATCGATCTGCGCCGCCTCTGCCGGCTGGCCGGCGTCACCTTCGTGCAGGCGGAGATCACCGGGCTGGATCTGGCCGAGCGGGCGCTGCTGCTGGCTGGCCGGCCGGCACTGCGCTTTGCGCGGCTCAGCCTGGATGTGGGTGCCGTCACTGCGCCGTGCGCCGGCGCCATGGCGGTGAAGCCGCTGGAACCCTTCCTGGCCTGGGCCGACGGCTATGCAGCGGCGGAAGGCCCCGTGCTGCGCGGTGGTGGCGCTGCGGCGGTGGAGCTGGCGCTGGCCTTCCGCGCCCGTGGGCGGCGGCCCCGCCTGCTGCTGCGGGGCCAGGGGCTGCAGCTGGGGTCGGCGGCCGCCAACCGCGCCGGCGAGCGCCTGCTGGCGGCGGCGGTGATTCCGCTGGAGCGCCAGGCGCCGGAGCGGGCCGCGGCGGATCTGGCCTGCACCGGCAGCCTGGCGCCTGCCTGGCTGGCCGCTGCCGGCCTGCCGGTCGATCCCGGCAGCGGCCGTGTCCGCACGGCGGCCAGCCTGGAGGTGGTGGGCCGCCCCGGCCTGTTCGCCTGCGGTGACTGTGGCCTGATCGACGGCCAGCCCCGCCCCCCGTCGGGGGTCTGGGCGGTGCGGGCCGCGCCGGTGCTGGCGGCCAACCTGAAACGCAGCATCGACAGCCCCGGCCGCCCCCTGCGGCCCTGGCGGCCCCAGCCGTTCGCCCTGCAACTGCTCGGCGATGGCGGCTGGCAACCGGCCGGTCCACGGGCCCTGGCCCTGTTCGGGCCGCTGGCGCTCGGTCCGCACCGCTGGCTGTGGCACTGGAAGCAGGCCATCGACCAGGCGTTCATGGACCGCTTCACCGCTCTGCAGCCGATGGGTGCCGCCCCTGCGGCGGAGCCCATGCCCTGCCGCGGCTGCGCCGCCAAGCTGCCCGCTGCTCCACTGCAGGCGGCCCTGGGGCGACTCGCTGCGGCTGCCGTCCCCGCCGATGACGCCGCCGTGGTGGCCCGGCTTGACGACGGCGCGCTGCTGCTGCAGAGCGTGGATGGCTTCCCGGCCCTGGTGGACGACCCCTGGCTCAATGCCCGCCTCACCACCCTGCATGCCTGCAGCGACCTCTGGGCCTGTGGGGCGCCGGTGGAGAGCGCCCAGGCGCTGGTGACCCTGCCGGCCGCGGCCGCCGCCGTGCAGGAAGAGCTGCTGGTGCAGACCCTGGCAGGGGTGTGTTCCGTGCTGGAGCCGCAGGGGGCCGTGCTGCTGGGCGGGCACACCCTGGAGGGCCGCGATGGTGCCGGGCTCAGCCTGGCGCTCACGGTCAACGGCCGGGTGGCGCCGGCGCAGTTCTGGCGCAAGGGCCCGCTCCAGCCGGGTGATGTGCTGCTGCTCAGCCGCCCGCTCGGCAGTGGCGTGCTGTTCGCGGCGGCGATGGCGGCGGCCGCGGATCCCGCCTGGATCGAGCAGGCGCTGGCGGTGCTGCAGCAGAGCCAGGCGCCGCTGCTGCCGCTGCTGGCGCGCCACGGCTGCCGGGCCTGCACCGATGTGACCGGCTTCGGGCTGCTTGGCCACCTCGGCGAGATGATCGCCGCCAGCCCGGCCGTGCGTGTCACCCTCGACTGGGCCGCCGTGCCGGCGCTGCCCGGTGCCCTGGAGCTGCTGGCCGCCGGTGTGGCCAGCAGCCTGGCACCCGCCAATGCCGCCGCCCTGGCGCTGCTGGACGGTGCGGTGCAGCTGGAAGGTCCTGGCCCGCATGGCCTTGAGCCCGCCCACAGGGCTCTGCTGATCGATCCCCAGACCTGCGGCCCGCTGCTGGCGGCGCTGCCAGCCAGCAGCGCCGCTGCCGCCCTGCAGGAGCTGCGGGCGGCCGGCTTCGGCGCTGCTGCCCTGATCGGCCGGGTGCTGGCTTAGATCAGGCCGTCCGCCAGCAGCCGGACGGCGGCCTGCTCCGCGCTCTGTTCCCCCAGCTCCACGCTGGCGACGCCACGATCGCTGAGGTCGTGGTCGTAGCAGCGGTCGTAGTAGTCGAGCATCTGCCGGCAGGCTTCGGCCGCCTCCCCGTTGGCGATCGCCTCCAGGGCGACGGCTGTGCGCTGGGGGCCCAGCCGCTTGGCGATGCGACGGGTGGCCTCCGCCACCGCCTCCGGGTCGTGCTGGCCGTAGACCGCCACCAGATGGGACAGCCGCTGCTCCAGCGGCCGTTGCACCTCCAGCACCGGTGCTGCCTTCATCTGGCGCCAGAGGCCGGCCGGGATGCGGCAGCGGCCCACCATGGCGCTCTCCGCCTCCAGCCAGATCGCCGCCGCCCCCTCCAGCGCCTGCAAGGCCATGGCCAGCTGGTTCTCGTAGTGCTCCGTGCTGGGTTGCTGCGGCAGCCCCAGCCCGCCGAAGCTGCTGCCGCGGTGGTTGGCAAGGCCTTCGAGGTCCACCACGGCGACCCCGCGCTGCTGCAGGGCCAGCAGCAGCTCGGTCTTGCCGCAGCCGGTGCGGCCCCCCAGCAGGCGCAGCGGCCAGGGCCGCTCGAACAGCTCCAGCGCCCAGCGCCGGAAGCTCTTGTAGCCGCCGTGCAGCAGGCGCACCGGCAGCTCCAGGCTCTCGGCCAACAGGGCCACGTTGCCGGAGCGCATGCCCCCCCGCCAGCAGGTGAGCCGCAGCGGCGCCCCCTCGGCTTCGGCGCTGCAGGCGGCCAGATCCGCCGCGAGCCCCTTCAGGCGCGGGCCCACCACCGCCAGGCCATGCAGCACCGCCGCCTGGCGCCCCTGCTGCTTGTAGAGCGTGCCCACCTCCGCCCGTTCGGCATCGCTGAACAGCGGCAGGTTGACGGCGCCGGGAATGTGGCCCTGGGCGAATTCCGCCGGGGTGCGCACATCCAGCAGTGGCCCCGTCTCCTGCAGGAAGCGCTCGATCGGCTGGGGCACCACCATCGCCAACCCGGGGCACGACGTCGTGAGCGCCATAGTGGCTCCAGGGCCGCCCTGCTGCGGCGCACCTTGCTTGCACGGCACCCCGGGCAGCGCGACGTGTGGCTCCTCGGACACCTCCTCGTGCCTCCTCGCTCCGCTGTGCTGCGAGCTGCTTCTGCGTTTCCCAGCGCAGTTGCCCGTTCAGCCGTCTGCGTGCCGAGGCGCCGGCCTGGGCCTCACCCGCCTCCCGCTCTGATCCTTCCCCCCGATCCCCTCTCACCGATGACGTTCCGCATCCGTGCCACCGCTGCGCTGGTGGGCCTTTCCCTGGCGCTGCTGCCGGCCCTGGCCCCCGCCGGCGGCCCCCTGCCGTCGCTGCTGAGCGAGGCGAAGGCGCAGCAGAACACCAAGGTGCTGCGCATCGGTGCGATCCCCGACCAGAAGCCTGAGGTGCTCAACCGGCTCTACCCGCTGGTGGCCAATGAACTCAGCCGTCAGCTGGGCGTGAAGGTCACCTATGTGCCGGTGGTGAACTACGCCGCAGCCGTCACCGCCTTCCGCACCGGTGGGCTGGATCTGGTCTGGTTCGGCAGTCTCACGGGGGTGCAGGCGCGCCTGCAGAAGCCCGGCGCCCAGGTGGTCGCCCAGCGCGACATCGACGCCTCGTTCCAGAGCGTCTTCATCGCCAACACCAGCAGCGGCCTCAAGCCGATCTCCAACGTGAAGGGGCTCACGGAGCTGAAGGGCAAGCGTTTCACCTTTGGCTCGGAGAGCTCCACCTCCGGCCGCCTGATGCCCCAGTTCTACCTGAACCAGGCCGGGGTCAAGCTCAGCGATTTCGCCGGCGGTGTCCCCGGCTTCAGCAGCAGCCATGACGCCACCATCGCCCTGGTGCAGAGCGGCGCCTACCAGGCCGGCGCCCTCAGCGAAGAGGTGTGGCGCAGCAACCTCAGCGAGGGCAAGGTCAACCGCGCCAAGGTGATCCAGATCTGGAAAACCCCCGGCTACCCCAACTACCACTGGCTCGCCCAGCCCGATCTCGACAAGCGCTTCGGCAAGGGCTTCAGCACCCGCATGCGCACGGCGATCCTCAGCTGGCGGACCACCGACCCCGAGCAGAAGCAGATCCTTTCCCTGTTCGGCGCCCAGCGGTTCATCCCCGCTAAGGCCGCCGATTACGCCCGCATCGAGCAGGTGGGCCGTCAGATCGGCAAGATCCGCTGAGGACGCACCGATGAACCCGGTGCTCGAACTGCGCGGCATCACGGTGCCGGGCCAACCGCGACCGCGGCTGGAGGGCATTGACCTGACCATCCGCCAGGGCGAGCGGGTGGCGTTGCTCGGGGCCAGCGGCGCCGGCAAGAGCACCCTGCTGGCGGTGGCTAATGGGCTGCTGCCAGCGCAGCACGGTGAGGTGTTGTGGGAGGGGCGGCCACCGGCCCGCTCACGGCGGGGCCGCCGCCTGCAGCAGGCCCGCATCGGCACCCTCTGGCAGGACCTGCGCCTGGTGGAGGAGCTCAGCGTCCAGCAGAACCTCAATGCCGCGCGGCTGGCGGTCTGGGGCTGGCCGAAGGCCCTGCTCAACCTGCTGCTGCCGCTCGAAACCGACGCCTGCCGCCAGGCGATGGCGACGATGGACCTGGAGCCGCACCTGCTGGAGCGGCCGGTGTCGGCCCTCTCCGGCGGCCAGCGCCAGCGGGTGGCCATGGCACGGCTGCTGCGCCAGGACCCGGTGCTGCTGCTGGCCGATGAACCTCTGGCCAGCCTTGATCCCCGCCTGGCGGCGGAGCTGCTGGCCCTGCTGCTGCGTCAGGCGGCGCCGCCGCGGGCCCTGCTGCTCAGCCTGCACCGCCCCGATCTGCTGGAGGGCTTTGATCGGGCGATCGGTCTGCGGCAGGGCCGGCTGGTGTTCGACGGGCCGATCGCCGCGGTGCACCGGGCGCTGCTGACCGATCTCTACGAAGGCACGCCGCCGTGCAGCTGAGAGTTGCGCCGCCGCTGCTGGTGCTGCTGCCGGCCCTGGTGCTGCTGCCGCTGGGGCTGGTGCTGCCGGGCCTCAGCCACGGCGGTGGCTGGGAGCTGATCGGTCAGTTCGCCATGGCGGCGCTGACGCCGTCGCTGGATCCGGTGGTGCTGCGCTCGGTGGCCGGTGGGCTGCTGGTGACCGTGGCGATGGCGCTGCTGGGCTGGGCGGTGAGCCTGGTGCTCGGCCTGCTGCTGGGCGTGGCCAGCTCCCGCACCGTCTGGACCACCCTCAGCGGCAGTGCACTGCCCGCCACCGGCATCCGCCGCCTGCTGGCCGTTCCCCGCTCCATCCATGAACTGATCTGGGGGCTGCTGCTCCTGCAACTGCTGGGGCTGCAGCCGGCGGTGGCTGTGCTGGCGATCGTGATCCCCTATGCGGCGCTGGTGGCGCGGGTGCTGAGTGATCTGCTCGACGCGCTGCCGACCACCAACGTGGAGGCCCTGCGGGCCGGTGGGGCGCCGGCGCCGGCCGCGTTGCTCACGGCGCTCGGCCCCGCCCTGCTGCCGGGGGTGCTCAGCTACGGCGGTTACCGGCTGGAGTGCGCCCTGCGCAGCGCCACCCTGCTGGGGGTGTTCGGCCTTGGCGGCCTCGGCACCGAGCTGAAGCTCACCATGCAGTCGCTCGCTTTCCATGAGCTTTGGACCGGCCTGTGGCTGCTGCTCGCCGTGATGCTCAGCCTGGAGGCCGGCCTGGGCCATCTGCGGCGACGTTGGCTGATGCCCGTGCGCTTCGGTCTGCAGCAGCCGTCGGTGGGGCTGCGGGCGCGGGAGATGCTGCTGGTGCTGCTGGCCCTGCTGCCGCTCTCGCTGCTGCTGGGTCATGCCCTTGGCGTGCAGCCCCAGGCGCTGCTCAGCGTGCAGCCGTTGCCGCCGCTGCAGAGCGACTGGCCCAGCGTGCTGGCCCTGCCCTGGCCGGCGCTGGTGGGCGGCACCCTGGGGCTGACGCTGCTGGCGGCCTGCCTGGCGGTGGGTCTGGCGCCCCTGCTGCTGCTGCTGGCGGCCCCGTCCCGCTGGCTGCGGGCGCCGCTGCGTCTGGTCTGGGCGCTGGGCCGCCTCTGGCCGCCGCCGCTCACGGCCCTGCTGCTGCTGCTGGTGCTGCAGCCCGGTGTCGTCACCGGTGCGCTGGCCCTCGGCTTTCACAACCTCGGTGTGCTCGGCCGCCTGCTGCTGGAGAGCGCCGCCGATGCCAGCCCGGCCACGGAGCAGGCGCTGGCCTGCGCCGGCAGCGGGCCGCGGCTGGCCCTGCTCTACGGCCGCCTCAGCGGCGTGGCCCGCCCCTACCTCGCCTATGCCGCCTACCGCAGCGATGTGATGCTGCGGGAATCGGTGGTGGTGAGCCTGGTGGGCGCCACGGGCCTCGGCAGCCAGCTGCTGGAGAGCCTCAGTTCGTTCGCCTGGGACCAGCTGCTGGCGCTGGTGCTGGTCTATGCCCTGCTCACGCTGCTGGGGGAAGACCTCAGCGACCGCTGGCGGGCGAGGCTGCTGGCCAGCGGTTGAGCCGGGGACGGGCGGCGCGGCAGGGTGGGTGGCACCATCCGCAGCGCAGGCTGCCGCGCAGGCCATGACCGACGAGCCGGGGGGTGCCCCCGCAGTGCCATCGCCGCCCGCCGCGCCCGATCTGGTGGCGGTGGCCGAGCAGTTCGCGCTCGGCGCTCCGGTGCAGGCGATCGCCCCGCTCGGCGGCGGCAACGTCAACGACACCTACCTGGTGCAGCTGGTGGGGGCCCCCGGCGGCTCCCATGTGCTGCAGCGCCTCAACACCCACGTGTTCCGCCAGCCCCGGGATGTGATGCGCAACCTGCTGGCCTTCACCGCCCATGCCGAGCGCCAGCTGCAGGCGCCGGCGTCCGGCCTGGGCCGCCGCTGGGAGGTGCCGCGCGTGGTGCCGTTGCAGGGCGGCGCTGATCCCTGGCTGGAGTGCGACGGCGCCTTCTGGCGCATGACCACCTTCATCGGCGGCGCCCGCAGCCTCGACCAGCTCAGTGACACCGGGCAGGCCCGTGAGGTGGGCTATGGCCTGGGCCGCTTCCACCGGCTGGTGAGCGATCTGCCGGTGGACCAGCTGGTGGACACGCTGGAGGGGTTTCACATCACCCCCACCTACCTGGCGGCCTACCACCGGGTCTGCGCCGCGTCACCGCCGCCCGCCTCCCCCGAGCTGCGCCACTGCGCTGCCTTTGTGGCGGAACGGCAGCGGTGGGCGTCGGTGCTGGAGGACGCCAAGGGGAGTGGCCGGCTGCAGCTGCGCCCCATCCATGGCGACCCGAAGGTGAACAACGTGCTGATCGATGCGGCCAGCGGCGCCGCGATCAGCCTGGTGGATCTCGACACCGTGAAGCCGGGCCTGATCCACTACGACATCGGCGACTGCCTGCGCTCGGCCTGCAACCTCGCCGGGGAGGAAGCCGCCGACTGGCGCGCGGTGCGCTTCGACACCGGCTTCTGCGCGGCGCTGCTGGAGGGGTACGCGGCGGCGGCCCGCTCCATGCTCACCACCGACGACGTGGCCTTCCTCTACGACGCGATCCGCCTGCTGGCCTTCGAGCTGGGGGTGCGTTTCCTCACCGACCATCTCGCCGGCGACGTGTACTTCAAAGTGCGCCGGCCGGGGCAGAACCTGCAGCGGGCCCTGGTGCAGTTCGCTCTCGCCGCCAGCATCGAGGCGCAGGAAGCCGAGATCCGCGCGATCGTCGCGGCGGTGATGGCATGACCTCGCCACCCTCATCGCCACCGCCACCTCTGGACTCCCACGCCTTCACGCTTCATCCCTTCATGGCGGCCTCCTCAGCGGCGTCTCCCCCAGCGGCGGCCCTCACCCTCACCGGCCAGGTGGTGCGGCGCGGCGCGGAGCTGCAGATCGGCTGGCGGCTGGCGGGCGCGCTCGAGGGCGTGTGCCTGCCGGAGCCGGCGGCGCTGCCCCAGCGCTGCGATGACCTCTGGCAGACCACCTGCCTGGAGTTCTTCCTGGCCACTCCCGGTGCCGACGCCTACTGGGAGGTGAACCTCTCCCCCGCCGGCCACTGGAACGTCTACCGCTTCAGTGGCTACCGCCAGGGGATGGCGCCGGCGGCGGCGCTGCAGGCACTGCCCTTCCGGGTCACGCGCACGCCTGGCGTTCTGGAGCTTGAGCTCACCTGCGACCTTGCCGCCCTCCTGCCCGGCGGCGGCCCGCTGGAGCTGGCAGTCACCGCCGTGGTGGAGCAGGCCGGCGGCGCCCTCACCTACTGGGCCCTGGCCCACCCCGGCAGCGCGCCCGATTTCCACCGCCGCGACGGCTTTCAGCTGCGCCTGTGAGGCCGGCTGGCGTCGCGTGGCCTGAGCGCCGCTTCTACAGTCGTGGCACGGCGCCGGACCTCACGATGGCTCTGCTCGGACCCGCTGGACCTGGGGCCATGCAACTGGGCTACACGATCGTCTACGTGCCCGATGTGGCCGCTTCGCTGCACTTCTATGCGGCCGCTTTCGGCCTGACGCAGAAGTTTCTCGACCCCACCGGCACCTATGGCGAATGCGCCACCGGTGCCACCACCCTAGGCTTCGCCGCCCACGTGCTCGGGGACCTGAATGTGCCCGGCGGGGTGGTGAAGGCCAGCGAAACGGTCCAGCCGCTGGGCATGGAGATCGCCCTGGTCACCGACGACGTGCCCCAGGCCCACGCCCGCGCCCTGGAGCATGGCGCTGGGGAAATCGCTGCGCCTGCCCGGAAGCCCTGGGGCCAGCTGGTGTCGTACGTGCGGGCACCGGACGGCACGTTGATCGAGCTGTGCACGCCCATGGCGGGCTGAGCGCCACGGCCACCCTTGCCGACGAAAAACCAATACAGATGTACTAATCTGCAGGGCCTGCCCCGGGGCCCATGCCCGCCCAGTCACCGCCCGAGCCCCAGCCGCTCCCGCGGCCCCTGCGCCAGTGCCGCACCGGCCTGCTGCTGCCCCTGGCCGGCGAGAGCGTGGCTGCCGGTTTCCCCAGCCCCGCCGACGACTACGTCGAAACCGGCATCGACCTCAACGAGCAGCTGATCGCCCGCCCCAGCAGCACCTTCTTCCTGCGCGTGAGCGGCGATTCGATGGTGGAGGCCGGCATCCATCACGGTGACCTGCTGATCGTCGATCGCAGCGTCGAGCCGCGCCCCGGCCGCATCGTGGTGGCCGTGCTGGAGGGGGCTTTCACGCTCAAGCGCCTGGTGCTGCACCGCGGTCGCCTGCGGCTGGAGGCGGCCCATCCCGCCTACCCGCCGCTGGCCCTGGGCGAGGGCGACGACACGCTCCTCTGGGGCGTGGCCATCCACGTGATCCACCCGCTCTGAGCCCCCCTCCACCCCAACCTCCATGGCCTGGGCCACCGCGCTGATCGACGGCAACAACTTCTACGCCTCCTGCGAGGCGGCGCTCGATCCCTCGTTGATCGGCCGGCCGCTGGTGGTGCTCTCCAACAACGACGGCTGCATCGTGGCCCGCAGCGCCGAGGCCCGCGCCCTCGGCATCGCCATGGGCACCCCCTATTTCCAGGTGCGCCGCGAGTTGGAGCGGCTCGGGGTGGTGGTGCGCAGCTCCAACTACGCCCTCTACGCCGACATGAGCCACCGCCTGATGCTCACGCTCGAGCCCTGGGTGGAGGAGCTGGAGGTCTATTCGATCGACGAAGCGTTCGGCCGCCTGCGCCGCCCCGCCGGCACCGGTGGCGCGGCAGACACCGGCGCTGATCTCACCGCCTGGGGCCAGGCGCTGCGGGCCCAGGTGCGGCGGCATCTGGGGCTGCCGGTGGCGGTGGGCATCGCCCCCTCCAAGCTGCTCGCCAAGGTGGCCAACAAGCTGGCCAAGCAGAACCGCGCCCACGGCGGTGTGTTCGATCTGGGGGCGGTGGCCGCCCCCGATCCCTGGCTGGCGGCCGTCGCGATCGAAGACGTGTGGGGCATCGGCCGCAAGCTCTCGCGCTGGTGCCGGCTGCGCGGCGTGGCCAATGCGCTGCAGCTGCGCGACATGGCCAGCGGTGAGCTGCGGGCCAGGGCGGGCGTGGTGGGGCTGCGGCTGCAGCAGGAGTTGCGGGGCCACAGCTGCCTGCCGCTGGTGGCGGTGCCGCCCGCCAAGCGGGAAACCTGCGTGAGCCGCAGCTTCAGCGAACCGGTGCGGGAGCTGCCCCAGCTGCGGGAGGCGATCGCCACCTACCTCAGCCGCGCCGCCGAGAAGCTGCGCCGCCAGGGCCAACGCACCGACACCATCACCGTGTTCGTGCGCAGCAGCCCCTTCAACGGCACCAGCTTCTACGCCAATGCCGCCACGGTGTCGCTGCCGCTGGCCAGCAACGACACGGCCGTGCTGCTGGCCGCCGCCCTGCCCCTGGCCGAGCGCCTGTTCCGCCCCCACAAACCCCTGCAGAAGGCCGGTGTGCTGCTGCAGAACCTGCAGCCCCTGCAGCAGTTGCAGCACCATCTGCTCACGCCGCTGCCGCCGGAGCAGCAGCAGCGGCGCGAAGCGCTGATGGCCACGATCGATGGCCTCAACCGCCGCTACGGCCGCGGCACCGTGCAGTGGGCCGCCTGCGGCCTCCGGCCGGCCTGGGCGATGAAGCGGCAGCAGCTCTCGCGTGCCGCCACCACCCGCCTCAGCGACATCCCGGTGGTGCGGGCCTGAGCCTCAGGCCTTGGTGCGCAGGCTGTTGCGCGGCGGCACCGGCCGCCCCACGCGCAACTGATGCCGCCAACGCCCTGCCTGGAACCAGGTCGCTGCCGCCAGCGCCGCCACCACCAGCGCAGCGGCCGCCGCCGCTGAGGCCCCCCACCAGGCCGCCGCGCCAAGCGCCAGCAGCAGCACGGCCGCCGCCAGCGGCTGCAGCTGGGCCAGCCGCCGGTCGGCGCCGGAGCAGCTGCGGCAGTGGCGGGTGTGGCTCTCGTAGCGCTCGAGCAGCGGCGTTTCCCCCAGCCGCTCGGGCAGCGGCGCCTCACCGAAGGGTTTACCGGCGCCGCCGCTGACCCAGTCGTGCAGGGCGCGCACGTAGCGATCGGACGGGGTGGCCAGGTAGCAGGAACGCACCAGCGCGTCGCTGCCGCCCCGCTGCTGCAGCACCCGCTCCTGCCAGTGCAGGAAGGCTTGGTCGTCTTCCAGCACCACGTGGTTGGCCAGGTGCTGCAGCCATTCGGGCCGCAGCTTCAGCAGCCGCGCCGGCAGCGCCGATTCGAAGCGGAAGGGGAAGCGGGCGAACAGGCGGCACTCCCCCGGCCGGATCGGTGTGGCGTACACCACGGTGAGGATGCGGGCAAAACCCTTGGCGGTGAGGTCATGCCACATCAGGCAGGGGGCCTGAAAGGTGGTGTGCTGGGTGCCGAGCGTGCCCCGGCGCGGCCCCTCGGGCCACACGCCGGTGAAGCCGTCCGGTCCGCTGCTGGTCAGCTCCAGGTTCACCGGACCGGCCGTCTCGCGTTTGCCCACCGTGGCGTGATGGGTGAACGGCACATGGCTCACATCGAGCACGTTCTCCAGCAGGGTGAGGGCGTCGTAGGGCAGGTCGCGGAAGGTGTCCTGCACGCTCCAGCGCTCCGGTTCCGCCGCGAGCATCGGCAGCAGCGGCAAGGGCACGGCGGCAGCCGCCTCCGCCTCCCCGGCGAACACGAACAGCAGCCCCTGCCCCGTGGCGGTGGCATAGGCGCGGCAGTGGCTGCGGGGCGAAGCGGCGGCCGTGTCGCCCTCCGCCTGCGGAATGGCGGTGCAGTGCCCGTCGCCGTTGAAGGTCCAGCCGTGGTACGGACATTCCAGCTCGCCCGCCCCGTTCAGCCGGCCCTGGGAGAGCGGCACGAGCCGGTGCGGGCACACATCCGCAAACGCGCGCCACTGGCCGGGCTCCCGGTCGTACCAGAGCACCAGGTCGTCGCCCAGCAGGGTGAACGGGGTGGGCCGCGCCGGGTCCAGGTCCTTGAGATAGGCCACGGGATACCAGCTGCGCCGCCAGATCGACCCCGCGGCCGGCAGGGCGTCGGTGGCCACGGTCGTAGGGCTGGCGGAGTCGGCGGCAGCGGCGGGTGTCAACGGAGCACAACCTGGGGGGTCGAATCTGGCAGGGCTGCCGGGGTGGTCGCGGTGCGGCCGGATGGCAGAGCGATCCTGGGGGCCGAGCCAGTTCCGCAGGTTGTCTGACGGACTTGTTGCGGCACGGCTGTGGCGCCGGACGGGATTCGGCGCACAAGAACTGACCAGACGGCCCTTCAATCCACCCTTCCAACTCTCGCCTGCAGCTCCTGATGCCCCCCAGCGTCAACCAGCTGTGGTCCCGGCTGCAGAATTTACAGTTAAAGATATCCTTGCTGTTGAATTCACAGTGGCAGCAATCATTGCTGTTGACTTCACGGATGCAGAGATCACAAGTATAGAGATCACAGGCCTGAAAATCATCGATAAAGATCATGCAGTTGCTGATGTCATGGGTACAGATTTCGCTTCCACAGATTTCGCTGTCACAGATGTCGAGATCGCAGAGTGAGCGATCACCGCGCAGACTGCCGCAGGGGTCTGCCCAAGAGAACAGCGGCTCGAGCGGGCCTCCCCATGGACTTGCTACAGGGAAGGCAGGCAGCAGCGTCCTCACCCCACACCTGCCGCCTTCAGGAAGCGTGATGCGGAACTGGAAGAGATGTCTCGGAGTTGTGGCAGTGCTCTGATCCTGGACAGAGTGGTGAGCAGCACCGGAACCGAGCGGCTGGATGGGCAGGCTCTTCACGATCGGCGACAGCGTCTCGCAGGGCTTTCGCAGTGGCTGCACCGCCTTCACGGAACACGCCTACGGCACCCATCTGGCCAGAGCCCTGGGGATCGCGCCCAGCGACTACCGGCTGGTGCTGTGGGAAGGGGAAAAGCTCAAGTTCGACCTCGAAGCACTGTTCCGCAGGCTGGAGGGCCGTTTCGGTGTGGACGTGGATTGGGGGGAATGGCCGCGGGCCTTGCTGCAGATCATGGGCGAGCTGGATCGCGCTGAAACCTATTTCGAGCGAGGGCCGGGAGCGATCGGCAAGCCCGTGCCGTCCTTCAGCTCACCGTTCACCGACAACACCGCCGTGGAAGGGATGCGGGTGAGCGATGCCTGGGAGATCACCCCGGCGCTCTGCAAGCATCGAATCCAGCGCGACAGCCGTGGCCTCGACAACAACTTCGGCCTTGCCTGCGCCAATCAACCCTTCTACCGGGCCGCCTACCGCGTGCTCAATCCCCAGGCGAACGACACGTTTGACGCCCAATCCCCGATCCGCTGGCTGGAGGTTGTGGCGGCCAGTGAAGGTGTCGACAATCTGATCGTGTTCCTGGGGGCGAACAATGCTCTCGGCACCCTCTTTTCCCTCGACGTTCGCCTCACACCGGGGACTGGCAGAAGCTTCACCGCCCGCAGCGAAGACCCGACCAAGCCCGATCCCTTTAACCTCTGGCATCCGAACGATTTCGAGCGCGACTACCGGCAGTTGCTCGAGAAGATCTGTCAGGCGATGGCCAGCAACCGCAACGCCAGCTGGAAGGCCTACGTGGGAACGGTGCCGCTGGTGACGATCGCGCCGATCATCGACGGCTTCGGGGAGGAACGGGTGGTGAAGGATCCGCGCGTACCGCCGGGCAACGCATCCGGCACCTTCCGCTATTACCAGTACTACAAGCGCTATGGCGTCAGCGATGCCACAGCGCTTTCACGGCGGCAGAACCACCTCACCTTTCGTGATGCCCAGTTCATCGACACGGTGATTCTTCGCTACAACACGATCATCAAGCAGTTGCTGGCTGAATTCAATCAGCGCTATTCCCACAGCCCGTTCGTGCTGGTGGACATTGGCGATGTGCTCTCCCGCATGGCCTGGAAGCGCAACAGCGGCATGCCCAATTATGTGTATCCCGAAGAATTCCAGTGGCTGTATCCGCCGCTCAATACCAAGTTCTACAAAGCCAGCAAAGAGGGGGAACTGCTGGAGGGCGGCATCTTCAGCCTGGATGGCATCCACCCCACCGTGATCGGCCAGGGGATCATCGCCTGGGAGTTTCTCAAGGCCTTCCAGGCCAATGGCTCCGCCCCGGCCTCTGCTGCGATCGATAGGCCTGAGATCCTGAAGCAGGATGAGCTTTACAGCAAACCGATCCGCGTGCTCGACGACCTCATCGAGAACGATCAGGTCGTCGATTTCTTCACCCAGGTGATGGCGTTGCTGGGGCGCTGAGCGCCGTTGCGCAGCACCGAAAGCCGCCTCCCACAGCCGGCCGCCGTGTGGCCTGCCTCAGGCCGCCGGGGCCTGCAGCGTTTCCTCCCAGCCGGCGCAGCGCTGCTGATCGAGATGGCCGATGTGCAGCCGCTCGCTGTAATACAGCTCCTGGAAATGGAGCGCATCGCGGTTCAGTTCAACGAACAGCGCCCCGATCCGGCTTTCCATGTCGAGCAGGGCAGGTGTTGCCGCGCTGGGGCTGCTCGACGGGGCCGCCGCCGTGCTTCGGCTTGCTGCTGCTGAGCCGTTGCCGTTCTCTTCGGCCAGCAGCCGGGCGATGCAGCGCTCCAGGGTTTCCAGGTTCTGGCCGCGCCAGGAATCGAGCAGGTGGCGGCAGCGCTTGAGGCTGCGCTGACGCTCCAGCACGGCCGTGGTGCCGCGCAACTGCAGCAGGGGCTGGGCCAGCACCATGCGTTGCAGCTCGTTGGGCTCCAGCAGGGGGGTGAGCCGGTTGAGCAGTTCGCTCTGGTCCATCAGCAGCTGGTCGGCCAGCAGGCGGGGTAGGTCGAGATCCCCCAGATCCTCGCCGGGATCAGTGCCGCGGTTCACCGCCTCCAGCCGGCCGGCGCCGAGGTTGTCTTCCTCCAGCTGGCTGATCGCCGCCCACAGCAGCCGGTGGTGCTGCAGGGCGAAATCATCCAGTTCGCGCAGCCGCAGCTCTCGCCGGATCGCGCCGCGATGGATGGGCGCATGCAGGTAGAGCCGCAGCAGCTCCGCCTCCGCCCGCTCGCGCAGGCCGACCTCGCCGGGCTTGTCCCAGCGGCTGGCGCGGCCGTGCCAGCGCTCGCCCTTCACCTGCAGGCGCAGGTCTTCCTCCAGCTTCTGGGCCAGGCGCGCCTGGCCGCCGGAGAGGCGCTCGGCCACCTGCTGCAGGTAGTGGCTGCGCACGGCGCTCTGCGGCAGCTTGCCCAGCAGGGCCACCAGAGCCGACACCGCCTGCTGGAACTGATCGGCGCGGGCCAGGTCCTTGCCCTCAAGTGCCTGCTCGATCTGCCAGTCGAGCCAGAGCGGCGCCTGCTCCAGCAGGGCGCGGTACTCGCCGGCGCCGTGCTCCTTGAGGAACTCGTCGGGGTCTTTGCCGGCGGGCAGGTGCAGCACCCGCAGCTCCACCTGTCCCTGCAGCGCCAGCTGCTCCACCTCGCCGATCGCCCGCTGCGCTGCCCGCACGCCGGCGCCGTCGGTGTCGAAGTTGAGCACGAGGCGGCGGCTGTCGCAGCAGCGGCACAACTGGGTGATCTGCTGGCTGCTGAGCGCCGTGCCGAGTGACGCCACCGCATTGGTGATGCCGGCGGCGTGCAGGGCGATCACGTCGAAGTAGCCCTCCACCACCACCGCCTGGTCGTCCTTGCGGATGGCGTTGGTGGCGCGGTCGAGGCCGAACAGGTGCTTGCCCTTCTCGAACACCTCCGTTTCGGGGGAGTTGAGGTATTTCGGTTCGCCGCCATTGAGGCTGCGGCCGCCGAAGCCGATCACTCGCCCCTGCCGGTCGCGGATCGGCACCATCACCCGGTGGCGGAAGCGGTCGTAGAAGCCGTCGCCCCCCTTGCGCGGCACCACCAGACCGGCGGCCTCCAGCAGCTCGGGCGCCAGCCCCTCCACCTGCTGCAGGTGCTTCAGCAGCCCATCCCACCCCTCGGGCGCATAGCCGAGCTCAAAGCTCTCCAGTGTGGTTTCGCTCAGGCCCCGCTGCTGCTTGAGGTAGGCCAGGGCAGCGGCGCCGGCGGGGCTGCGCAGCTGGCTGCGGAACCAGCCGGAGGCCAGCGCCAGCGCCCGCAGCAGCGCTTCGCGGCGCGAGAGCTGCTGCCGCAGCCGTTCCTGCTGCGGCCCCTCCACCGTTTCCACCGGCAGCTGGTATTTGCGCGCCAGATCCAGCACCACATCGCTGAAGCTGGTGCGCTGCAGCTCCATCAGGAACTTGATCGCGTTGCCGCCGGCCCCGCAGGAGAAGCAGTAATAGAACTGCTTGGCGGGTGACACCGTCATCGACGGCGATTTGTCGTCGTGGAAGGGGCAGAGGCCCACGAACTCGCGGCCCTTCTTCTTGAGCACCACGTGCTCCCCCACCACATCCACGATGTCGGCGCGTTCCTTGACGGCCTCGATCGTGCGGGGGTGAAGGCGGGCCTGGGGTGCCGTGGGACTCAAGGAAAGGCGCTACCGGTAGGGGCTGACTTGTTCCCATTCTGCCCGAGGCCACCAGGTGTGGGGAGCTGCCGTTGCCACCATCCCGGCGACGCCAGGCACCGCCCCGCCGGCCGGGCAGTGTCTAGCGTCGGCGATTGCGGGCGTCGCGCCTGCTCGGCTGGGATCCGGCATGGACATGCTGCTCAGCGCCCTGGCCTTCAGCCTGATGGGGGTGTGCGTCAAGGCGCTGGGCGGGCGGTTGCCGGTGGAGCAGGTGGTGCTGGCCCGCTCGGTGGTGAGCCTGCTGATCAGCTGGTGGATGCTCAGGCGGGCGGGTGTCTCGCCCTGGGGGCAGCGCAAGGAGTTGCTGGTGAGCCGTGGCGTGCTCGGCACGGCCGGCCTCTATTGCGTGTTCCTGGCCATCGCCGGCCTGCCCCTCGCGGTGGCCACGGTGCTGCAATACCTCCATCCCACCTTCACGGCCCTGCTGGCCTGGCCGCTGCTGGGCGAACGGCCAGGCGCCCGGGTGTGGCTGGCGGTGGCCCTCGGCTGGCTGGGCGTGCTGCTGCTCACCGATCCCGGCGCCCTGGCGCTGGTTCTCCCGCCAGGCACGGCGGCTGGTGTGGCGGCTGGCGCGGCCCTGCCCACCCTGCCGCTGCTGTTCGCCCTGGCCGGCGCGTTGCTGTCGGCACTGGCCTATGTGAGCGTGCGCGCCCTGCGCCGCAGCGAACACCCCCTGGTGGTGGTGTTCTATTTCCCGCTGCTGGCGCTGCCGCTCAGCCTGCCGCTGGTGCTGCTGCATCCGGTGATGCCCACCGTCGCGGAGTGGGGCTGGCTGCTGGGTGTGGGGGTGTTCACGCAGCTGGGCCAGCTGGCCCTGACCCGCGGCCTGATGACCATGCCGGCCGCCCGCGCCACCGCACTCAGCTACGTGCAGGTGCCGCTCGCCGCCCTCTGGGGGCTGCTGTGGTTCGGCGAAACCCTCGACCCCGACATCCTCACCGCCGCCGGCCTCGTGCTCGGCTCCACCCTCTTGAGCCTGGGCCGCTGAGGGGTCACGCCGGCGGCCTTGCTCAGGCCATCACCATCAGGCCATCGCCGTGATCGCGCTGCGGAAGCGGGCGTGGGCCACGCCGAAAAACACCGAACCGATCAGCAGCAGGGCCAGGAACTGGGGCCACACCACCGAGAGCGTGGCCCCACGGAAGAGGATGCCCTGGGCGAGCATCACGAAGTGGGTGTTCGGCGCCGCCAGCATCACGGTCCGCACCAGCTCGGGCATGCTTTCGCGCGGGGTGACCCCACCCGAGAGCATCTGCAGCGGCAGCAGCACCATCATCAGCAACAGGCCGAACTGAGCCATCGAACGGGCGAAGGTGCCCAGGAAGATGCCCAGCGAGGTGGAGGCGAACAGGTAGAGCGTCGCCCCGGCGGTGAACAGCGGCAGCGAACCGGCCAGGGGCACCTTGAGCAGATCCTGCACCACGAACATCAGGGACAGCAGGCCGGACAGAAGCACCACCAGACCCATCGACCACACCTTGCTGGCCATGATCTCGAAGGGCGTCACCGGCATCACCAGCAGGTGCTCGATCGTGCCCCGCTCCCGCTCCCGGATCAGCGCGGCGCCGGTTAACACGATTGAAAGCAGGGTGATGTTGTCGATCACCTTGTTCACGGCGCCGAACCAGGTCTTGGTGAGCTCGGGGTTGAAGCGCATGCGCGTCACCAGCTGCAGCGGGGGCACCGCAGTTACCTGGCTGTTCTGCACAAAGGTCTGCACCTCGGTGCTGATGATCGACTGGACATAGCCGCTGCCCGTGAGCGCCTGGCTGACGCGGGTGGCGTCCACGTTGAGCTGAACAGCCGGTGAACGGCCGGCCAGCACATCGCGCTGGAAGCCGCTGGGAATCACCAGGGCGAAGGTGTCGAGCCCCGCATCCATGCGCTGGTCCATCCGGGCCTGCTGGATCAACTCCGGCAGCTGGAAGTAGGGCGGCTCGAACGCAACGATGATCCGCTCGGAGAGCAGTGAATGGTCTTCATCCACGATCGCGATCGGGGCCGTGTGCAGCGTTTCAGGAAGCACCGTGGCACCGGTGTAGACCGACACCGTGAAGACGAAGACGATCAGCAGCAGCATGATCGGGTCGCGGGCCAGGCTCCACAGCTCCTTGAGACCCAGATGCAGAACATTGGCGGCGCGCATGGCTCAGCCCTCCTGTTTCTTCAGGAAGAGAACGGACAATCCGAGCAGGACGGGCATGGCCAGCAGCAGCGCGGCGAAGGCGCCGGATAGATCTGCGAAGCCCAGGCCCTTGGAGAAGGTGCCGGTGGAGATGGTCAGGTAGTGGGCCGTGGGATAGATCGCTCCGATCACCGCTCCGGCGCCCTGCAGGGACGACACCGGATCGAGCAAGCCGCAGAAGGAGGTGGCCGGCAGGATTGTCAGCACCGCGGTGCCGAACAGGGCGGCGATCTGGGTGCGCACCAGGGTGGAGATCAGCAACCCCAGGGAGGTGGCACAGATCACGTAGAGCAGGGCGCCGCTGGCCTGGGCCAGCACGCTGCCGGTGAGAGGCACGGCGAACAGGGTGACCGCCAGCAGGGTGAGCAGCACATAGTTCACCATCGCCAGGGCCACGTAAGGCACTTGCTTGCCCAGCAGGAACTCCAGGCGGGTGACGGGGGTGGCGTAGAAGTTGACGATCGTGCCCAGTTCCTTTTCGCGCACCACCGAGAGCGCCGCCAGGATCGCCGGGATCAGCAGCAGCAGGATCGGAATCGTGGCCGGCACCATGGCCACCAGGCTGCTGATGTCGGGGTTGTAGCGGAAGCGTGTCTCGATGCTGGCGGGGGGGATCGGGCTGGTTTGACCCAACACGCGCCGTGCCCTGTCCTCCTGCCACTGACCATGCAGGCCCTGCACATAGGCGCGCACCGTCTCGGCCCGCATCGGCATCGATCCGTCGATCCAGGCGCCGATCTGCACGGGGTTGCCGCGCTCAAGATCACGCCCGAAGCCTGGTGGCAGTTCGATCGCCACGCTCAGCTCGCCCGAGCGCATGCGCCGATCGAGGGCGTCATAGCCGTCCAGTGGCGGATGTTCGATGAAATAGCGCGACCCGGCCAGATTGAGGGCGTAGTCCCGGCTTGTTGTGGTGCCGTCGCGGTCGAGCACGGCATAGGGCAGATTCTCCACATCCATGCTCATGCCGAAGGCCATCACCACCATCAGGAACAGGCTGCCGAGCACGGCCGTGCTGATGCGGATCGGGTCGCGGCTCAGTTCCAGGGCCTCGCGCCGGGTGTAGCTCCCCAGCCGTTGCAGGCTGAACCCCTGCTCCTGCCTGGGCGCTCCCTGCCGGGGGAGCCTGGAGCGCTGCGGTTGTGGGGGTGGGGGCGCTGTCGCCGCTCGCCTCCTCCAGGTAGCCGATGAACGCCTGCTCGAGCGAGGCCGCGCCGCGCCGCGTCACCAGGCCGGCGGGGGTGTCGCTGACCAGCACCCGGCCGGCATGCATTAGGGAGAGGCGGTCGCAGCGCTGCGCTTCGTTGATGAAATGGGTCGAGAGGAAAATCGTGACCTGTTCCTGGCGCGACAGGTCGATCAAGTTCTGCCAGAACGTGTCCCGCGCGATCGGATCGACGCCCGACGTGGGCTCATCGAGGATGAGCAGGTCGGGCCGATGCACCAGTGCCACCGCCAGTGACAGCCGCTGGCGCACCCCCAGCGGCAGGGCAGCGGGGAGGGCCTCTTCCAGACCCGCCAAGCCGAACTGCTGCACCAGCTCCGCGACACGCCCGGGGATCTCCGCCTCCGGCATCTGAAACAAGCGGGCGTGCAGCACCAGGTTCTGCCGCACCGTCAGCTCGCTGTAGAGCGAGAACGCCTGCGACATGTAGCCCACCCGCCGCCGGGTGCTGAGGTCATCGGCGTCCAGGGGCTGGTGGAAAAGGAGGACCTGGCCGGAGCTGGCCGGCAGCAGCCCGGCCAGCATTTTCATCGTGGTGGTCTTGCCGCAACCGTTGGAGCCGAGGAAGCCGAAGATCTCGCCGCGCTCGATGCGCACGTTGACCCGATCGACCGCCAGAAACGTGCCGAACCGTTTGCTGAGATCCATGGCCTCGATCGCCACCTGGCCGTCGCCCGGCGGGCGCGCTGGAATCGTCACCGGATGGTGCTCCCGCCGCCTCGCCTCGGGCAGCAGGGCGATGAAGGCGTCCTCCGCAGTGCTGGTGCCGGTGCGCCGCCGCAGCTCCGCCGGGCTGCCGGTGCTGAGCACGCGCCCGCCATCCATGGCCACCAGCCAGTCGAAGCTGGCGGCCTCGTCCATCGAGGCGGTCGCCACCAGCACGGTCATGGCTGGGTGCTCGCGCCGGATGCTGCTGATCAGGTCCCAGAACTGGCGGCGCGAGAGGGGATCGACCCCGGTGGTGGGTTCATCGAGGATCAGCAGACCGGGGTCGTGGATCAGGGCGCAGCACAGGCCGAGCTTCTGCTTCATGCCCCCCGAGAGCTGGCCGGCCGGGCGAGTGCCGAAGGCCGCGAGTCCGGTGCGCTCCAGCAGCTCGGCGCGGCGGCTACGGCGCTCGGCTCGGCCCTGGCCGAACAGACGCGCGAAGAAGTCGATGTTCTCGATCACCGTGAGCGTGGGCGACAGGTTGTTGCCCAGGCCCTGGGGCATGTAGGCGATGCGAGGGCAGACCTCGCGGCGATGGCGTGGATCGGCCATGTCACCCCCCAGCACCTGCACGCGGCCCTTCTGCCTGCGGCGGATCCCGGCGACCAGGGCCAGCAGGCTGGATTTCCCCACCCCATCCGGACCGACCAGACCGGTGAGGCCACCGCCGCCCACATCGAGGCTGACGCCGGCGAGGGCCCGGGTCGCGCCGAACTGCAGCTGCACATCCCGGAGCTGAACGACCGCTGGCGTCAATCCGGAACCCTCACCGTCAACGCCGCCGGCCAGGCGGCCTTGGGGTCGAGTCGGACGTAGGCCATGCCCGGCAGTCCGGTCTTGACGCTGCGGATGTGGCGTTTCAGCAGGGCGGGATCAATGCGGGCCTTGATCCGGAACATCAGTTTCTGGCGCTCCACGGCCGTCTCCACCGTTTTGGGCGTGAACTGGGCCACATCGGCCACGAAGGTGACCCGCGCCGGAATCACCAGCTGAGGAGCGGCGTCCAGCACCAGGTGCACATCAGCCCCCATGCGCACCTTGCCGGCCTGGGCCGTGGGCAGAAAGAACGTCATCGAAACGTCGGAAAGGTCGACCATGTTCAGCACCTTCCCGCCGGCGCTCAACACTTCGCCGGGCTGGGCCACGCGGTACTGCACCCGCCCATCCCTGGGGGCCTGGAGCTGGCTGTCAGCAATGTTCGCCTTGATCCCCTCGATCCGGGCCTGGGCGGCCGCCACCGAGGCCTTCGCCTCGATCACCAGCGAGCTTGCGGTGGTGATGGCGGCGCGGCTGGCCGCCACGGTGGCCTGCGCGGAGGCGACGATCGCATCAGCGCCATAGAAACCGGCGCGGGCATCGTCGAGGCTCTCCGCTGAAACGGCGCCACTGACGAACAACTGCTCCGTGCGGCGGCGATGGCGGCGGGCGTCTTCGCGCTCTGCGCTGTGCTGCAGCACGATGGCTTCCGCAGCCGTTCGCTCACTGCGTCGCTGGGCCACACTGCTCTGCGCCGTCTCCACAGCGTTGCTGGCCTTGCGCAGATCCGCCTGGGCTTCACGGAGTTGGGCGTGAAGCACATCGGTGTCCATGCGGGCCAGCACCTGCCCGCGAACAACGAAGTCCCCCTCCTTTCCCAGCACTTGCTTGAGCCGGCCCGCTGACTTGGCCGCCACATCGATTTCTACGGCCTCAATGCGTCCGTTGCTGCTGGCGAACCCCGACGCCAAACCCTTCGGCTGGTTGGCGCGCCAGAGCCAGCCCGCCCCTGCACCGGCCACCGCAAGGGCCGTGATCACAAAAAGCCAATGCTGCCGGGTCATGATCTGGCTGCGGTTGGAATCAGCTCGACCCAAGCCCATCCCTGAGCAGCCTGGAGATTGGGGCAGGTGATGGTCAACAGGGCGGCCAGCTTGTTTGCCTGATCGATGTCACACCTGGATGGCAGTTGATTCACCGAAAACAAAGCCGTGCTCGCTTCTCCCTTGCGTTCAAGCCGGGTTGGTTTCGTTCAATGATCCCGACGATCCTGTTCCCCTTGCTGGTAGGCCCGTTGCAGACCCCTGTCTAGCCAGGCCGTTCAACGGCGCCGGCTGAAGGGTGTACCGAATCGGTGGCAGAAGTGCAGCACATCTGTGCGAGATGTGCGGAAGTCTGGCGCATTGCCTTGATCAGTAGAAGGCAGGGGTCTGAAGCGAAAGATGCTCAAGATCACCGTGATCTGGGGGTAGTGGTTGCCGCCTTGGCCGGCTTGCACGGCGGGATCAGGTTGCGGTTGTCCGCAAGGATGATGGTGAGATCATGAACACAGTCTTGGCTTCCTTTGTGCAGTTGGCCATCCCCGCCTCACCAACACCACGTTCGTGATGAGGAGCGTGGATCGATCACCATTGCATGCCGAGATCGCTCAGGCGAACACCATCCAGATCTGGGAGCACGATGTTGGCGGCACCAACACGCTCCTGAGGTCCGATGCCAACCGACCACATCCCTGCAGCGTTGGCTGCTTCAATGCCAACGGCGGCATCTTCAACCACCACACAGTTGGCAGGAGCAAGGTTTAATTGAGCGGCAGCACATTGAAAGATGTCGGGTGCTGGCTTGGGGCGTTGAACGCTGTCGCCGTCTGCGATTGCATCAATGAACGCTCCGATCCCAAGCCTGTCGATGACAGTGCGTGCATTCTTGCTGGCGGAGCCAATCGCGATTTTCATCTTTGCTTGTCTGAGCTCCTGCAAAAACTCAATGGCCCCTGGAAGCATGTCCTGGGGGGTGATGGTTTGGATGTCTTCAAGGTAGTAGCGATTTTTGCGCTCCATCATGTCCTGAAGTGCAGATTCGGAGTAATGTCGGTCGCCGATGATCTGTAGAAGCGATCCGCGTCTGGACACACCACGCAGGGCCTCATTGGCCTTGCGATCAAAGGGTAGCTTTTCCTCATCCGCTAATCTCTGCCAAGCGCGGTAATGAGATTCGGAGGTGTTCGTCAACACCCCATCCACATCGAAGATGAAGCCCTTGATGTCTTGAGCTTGAGTTTGAGGTGGACCTTGAGCTGGACCTTTTCCTTGCGCTGGAGGTGGTGCTGGCTGTGACAGATCAAAACTGTGCCAGGTACCGCGCCATTGCAGCTTGAATCTGAGCCGCTTCCAGGTTGGCGGCAGATGGGGAATCGCCATTGGGCTGTTTCCTTTCATGTGAATACCGGCGAAGCCGAACACCACGGCTTGCCATACGCCACCTGCTGATGCCGCATGAATCCCATCTGCTGTGTTGCCGCGGCTATCTTCGAGATCAACGGTTGCTGCCTGCATGAAGTAGTGATAGGCTTCTTCTTGCTTGCCCAGCTTTGCGGCCAGGATCGAGAGAATGGCAGGGCAGAGCGACGATCCGTACGTGGTGTCTGTGCGGGGAGTGTAGTAGTTCCAGTTCTTTTCGAGAACATCAGGATAGGAAAGACATGTGTTGGTATCTCGCATGAGATAGAGGAGCATCAGGACGTCAGGTTGCTTCAGCACCTGAGACTGATTGGTCACGTCCATTCCCAGAACGTCCTGCATGGAGCGATGTCGGGGCTCGTAGTCATTCAGGTGGATGTCTCGTAATTCAAAGAACTGATCAAACTGTTCAATCAGCCCGGTCTTTGTATCGTATGGGGTGTACAGCTGTGCGATGGCGGCTTGGAGCTGGAGCAGCCTGTCTGCATTGAGTTGTAGCTTTTGAGCGAGCACAGCGGCGTGGTCAGGAAACTGCTGCTGCAGCCATCCGTAAACGGAGACGGCTGTCTCCAGATTCCACTTCGCCATCCAATTGGTATAGGCGTTGTTGTTCACCTGTTCGTGGTATTCATCAGCGCCTATCACTCCATCCAGTACAAACCGTTCCCGCTCCGGCTTCCACTCCAGCCGACTCATCCAGAAGATGGCAGTGTCCAGAATGACTTCGGCTCCGTAGTCTCTTAGCCAGATGTCATCGCCAGTTGTCTGCCAGTAGTGCCAGGCCGCATAGGCAATATCGGCACTGATATGAATTTCGCGATCACGGCACCAAATGCGTATCGCTTTCGAGTATGGGTCGGTCTGGATGGACCATCGGGGCGTCATCTCATCACCCGTGGCTGCACTCTCCCAGGCAAACATCGCACCGTGATAGCCACTATGGGCAGCTTTTCGCCGTGCACCACTCAGGGTGTGATAGCGGTAGGTCAGTAGGCTCTTGGCAATCTCAGGCTGCGTCAAGGTGAACAGTGGCAAGATGAATATATCCGTATCCCAGAACACGTGTCCTCGATACCCAAATCCCGATAACGTTCTGGCCGGAACGCTGACGCGGCTGCTGTCTGCGCATTCACCCGCGATGTGCGAACAAGCGCCAATAAACAATTGGAAGATGTTGTAGCGCACGGCCACTTGTGCGTTGGTATCTCCTTCAATCTCTATATCGCTTTGCTGCCAAAACTCGTTCCATGCGTTCTGATGCGCCCTCAGCAGAACGGGATAGGCCGGCAGGTTGGTCAGTTTGGCCACAGCCGCCTGGGCGGGATGGTCCACATCCTGTGATGTGATCAAGGTGACAACTTTCTCTACGCCTACGGTTCTTCCCTTGGCCGCGAGAAAGGTGATCGCGATGGTGGGGCAATCAACAGAGCTCGTTGTTCGTATTGGTAGATCGTTGTTGATCGGTGTCATTCTGGCTGCCATGCCGAGTTCAACATGAGAACTGCGGGTGCGAACATGCAGCCAGATCCCTTGATCCTTCGCTCCCCGGTCGAGCTGTTGCCAATGATCAAAGCCCTGGTTGTTGGCAAAGCCATGAAGGCTGGTCTGAATTTCAATCGCTCCAGTGAAATCAACAGGAGTGATCTGGCAGTTCAGTCCGAAAACGGGATGATCTGCCAAGCTCGCAAAGCGCTCAAAGCGAAGATCCACGGTGTTCCCCGTTGGGCTCCGCCAGCGCAGTGCACGGCTAAGGATCCCGTTGCGTAGATCCAGCGTTCGTTCGTAGTGGAGGATGGTGCCATGATCCAGTCGGAATCGATCGCCGTTGATCACGATCGCCAGTTCCAGCCAATCTGGACAATTTGCGAGCTCGGTATACGCTCCAGGAATGTCGGCATAGACACCATGCACCAGTGTGGCTGGCATCGCATTGAGATACCCTTCTTCAAGGCTTCCCCGCGTACCCATGTACCCGTTGCCGATCGTAAAAACTGTTTCTCTGGAGCGTATCTTTGCTGGATCGAAGTGATGCTCGCTCACGCTCCAGTCTGTGTATGTCAGTTCATGAGAATCACATGAAGGATGCAGTGAGCTTGTGAGTTCTGTGGAAGTCATCGGCCCTGGTTGTCTGGGGGTGTAAGCGTATGCAGCTATGGTGTCTTCGCTCTGTTAACGCGTGAAACTAAACCTTCAGATCTGGTTGTGCGCCGATGGGGCAATGGTGATGTTGCGTTGGTTTGGGGCAGCACACATCCCATCGCTTCGGTGTAATCCTGGACGAGTGACTTCAGCCATCCTTGGCTTCAGGGTCGATGCCGTGGCCCTTGGGATGGTGTTGCTCCATGTCTTGAGCCAGTGCGGCTGGGGGAAGTGATCAAACGCCAGCCCGTAGCCTGCCTTCATGATGATGCGCACGACTCAGTTGTGGTCGCTGTGCGGCAGATCTGAGGTGCCGCGACCGGTCTTGAGGGGCTGAAGGTGACATGGACCCCGGAACGCCGATCCCAAGGCGTACGGATCACGACCGCTCTGCTGCTCTTAGCTCAGGCGTACGTCTGCGTTGCATTGTCCATCGACCCAGGCTGGCCCGGGGCCAGGACAATGCAACGGCCTGAGCTGGGGAGCTTGGCCTGATCAACCAGAACCAGGTCACCGTTGAGGAGACCAACCCCGCCGATGGCATCACCCACAACGACCAGTGGCTCAGTACTCACCATGGGAAGCACCAGCTCGCGGTTCAGGTCGCGGCGGACCTCAATGGAGTCGTTGGCAGGTCGTGTAGTCGAGCCAATGCAGGCCAAGCTCCCCGGCGCTATTGGATGCGCTTGAGCCGGAGGCGGATGCAGCAGCAGGCATGAAGTGGACTGAGCACTCACGGCTTGGTGGACCGGGACTTCTGAGTAGGGACAGCACCATCTGGCGGCGGGGTTGTTGTGCCAGTGACCCGTTCAACCGGTGGGGGCTGGCAAAGGGCCCTGCCAGTGGTTCTGCTGCTTCGTGGAGTGGAAACCGCCTGGGAAGAACGATGAATCGCGATCTAGCTTTCCTGCGTGACAGTTAGACCAATCTCTTGGCCGTAGGACAGTTCCAGCGTATGACCGTCCGGATCTCGCAAAAATGCCCAATAGCCAATCGGATAGCCCGAATCCTTGGGTTCTTCAAGCAATAGCCCAGCCTGGCGAGCCTTGTCGCACAACATGTCCACGGCTTCCCGGCTCTTACAGCCAATTCCAAGATGGGCTAGGGGAGAGAGAACTGGCTGCACAAAGGTGGCTTGAATCAAAACAATCACAAACGGTCGCGTATGGTCAGACAACCAGACAACTTCAGATCCTGTTTCCTTGTCAATGCGCCGATGCACAACTTGCATGTCAGCATAGGTAGCATAGAATTCAACACTGCGTCCAATATCGGAAGCGGGTAAGGCGACGTGGGTAAGTCCAAGATCAAGCATGGTCAGCTCCTCTGGCTTTGTGAATGACAGTGTAATCCTGGAAGCAATGATGGGGAAGTTGCCTTTGTCCAGCGCTGACGAATGGTTGTGTCGAGAGGCGGCGGTCTTTGGAGTGTTGGGGTGGGCTGGGATTCCAATACCCAGCAGTTGTTGATGCACCACCCACTCTCATCAGCCCTTGACCGATCAATGGGGTCAGGTCATTGATGTTGGGCTGTCCCTTCCCTCAGTGCTAGGGCCACTCCAAGGTCAGTTCCAGCTTGCGGCTGGCTGTTGCCGAGCTCTTCCTTGAAAAGGGTTGGGCCACTGGGGCCATTGTTTCGGTTTGGATCCATGCCTCCAGACTCACCAGTTGTCGCTTAGGGCTGGAGATCAGAAAGCGTTGCGGCAGGAGCCACTTGCCACTCCGGGGACGGAACCAACCTGGACCAATCGTGCGGCGAAGCGCGTCGTCATTGCCGGGATTCCCGACCATCGACACCGAACCTTCGGCGGCATCAGGAATCTGCTCCGAACGGGCAATGGAGAGACGCATGGGGCCGGCAAGATCGTTCCAGGTGAAGGCCGCAGCTGGAGGGGATGAAGGGATTCTGACAAAGCCGAATTGGTCCAGGGACACTGCTATGGGGGTTTTCAGTGTCGTCAGTTGGTGACTGGATCCATCGGGCATCACCAGCACAAAGTTGTAATCTTTCTGTGGCAATATACTGATGCCTTCGTGTGCATCATTGGCGATGTAGTAATAGGGGTGGCGATCGTAATAGTTTCCTTGCCAGACCTTGAACTGCATCCTGGTTCCATTGACTTTGATCTGGAGATCTTCCCGTTCAATCACCGTGCCTTCACTAGTGGCAAGCACGGCACGAATGGTATCGCGGGAGACTCGAGCACTGCTGTTCTGTTCAAGCTCTATCGTCACGACCACGTCACTGAGATTCTTCGGCAGCTCACGGCTGGTGCGCGTGCAGCCTGCGATTGCCAGTGAAAGGGTGGAAATGGCCAAGGCTGCTCGTTGCCACATGTCAAAGATCTGTGGTTGAGGGTTGTTACCATTATCCACGCGCCCCTTGTTCCATGATGGCTAGATGCTCAGCCCATGGGTAAAACGACGTGCCGTGTTGGAAGAATCGAGGCGCCTATCTGGCAAATGGATCCCCAGCTTGACGCCTGGCGATCGACTCGTGGTGCTGGGAATGCTGCTCCATGCCATTGACCTCCGTTTGGGGGGATTGAGCCGAACGTAAAAGTCACGGGCTGCAAAAGGCGGTCCCGTGGGTGTAATGGCAGTTTCTTTTTGTGTGGGTGGTTGAACAAACGTCTGAAGCAGACCCCTTTGATTCAGCGGTCACGCTGCCCAACGCTTGCTGGAAGGGGTTGCCGGATTCACAGTCCACAGATCAGCTGATCCGGCGGGATCAGGCCAGACGAACGGGGGACGCCGGCTCAGACCGCAAAGCCACGCGCAAACCGCAGCAGCAGCCGTGGGTTCCCCCGCAGGCGGATGCGGCCGGTGAGCACGGCCAGCAGCAGGTTGCGCGGCAGGGCTCCGCGCCGCTGAACTCGAAGTGGTATGTGGCGGTGAGGTTGCGGGCCTGCCCGGGCTGAAAGGTCATCGACAACACGTTGCGGAACCCCTCGACCGAGATCGGTGTGAGGCTGCTGCGCACCCGCTTCACCGTCTTGTGGGGGAAACGTTTCGCCACATGGGCCTTGGCATCCGAGCCCGGCACCACATATACCGTTTCGAGCTTCTCCTGCAGCGGTTGCACCACCTCGCGCACGAAGGCCTTGCGCTCTTAAGCCCGGGCAGAGCGGCTTTCGGCGAGGTTCTTCGCCCAGTCGCTGAAGCCCCCCAGGAACTCCCGGTCGTTGTGGGTGTAGCAGGCCGAGACGTTGAAGCGGCCATCGTTGCCGATCGCCATTGGGGCCCGCTCCCGGTGTTGGATGCTCTCGGGCACAACACATGCCCGCTGAGGCCTTATGGATACAGCCGTGTTGGCCTGGCGTTAGCTTGTCTTCTGATGGGGCGTGCCGATGTACGGGAACTCCTTGAGAATGTCAGTGTGCGGGCAGAGGCCGGTTGGGGGAATATCACCCTTAGAAAGGAAGGCGAGGCGATGATTGATGACGTCGTCGGTAAAGACGCGGCCGTTGGGATACGTCGCAGGCTTAGATGGATTGAAACACAGCATGTCGGGCAAAATGCGGTCGGCGTCGATCGCGGCGATGGCTTCTTCTCGGGTGTAATTGCCCGTATGCCCCATCAGGTGGACGAACTGATCCCTCCATCGCTTGCGATCGTTAACTGGCTCGCTGGCATTGTATTCCAACTTGGTGTCATCGGTGTTGAAGAAGCTGCTGACACTCGGGTGGCCGGCGCGATCAACATGAAGCAGTTTGCCGTCCTCACGCACGCTGCATCGCCCCCAGATGCGGATCTCCGGCTCGGCGTCGAGCTCGCTCGTGGGTAGCTCGATCACCATCGAGAAGACGTTGGCTTCCGTGTTTGAATCCACGCCGGTCCACGGAGACTTGCCGCCCAGGTGGGGGGCGGTGAAGTTTCTGCCGCCTGAGGTATCGAAGAGATTCTTGATGCCGTCGAAGTCGAAAAAGAAAGCGTCGCTGCGAGCACCGGCGAAGAACGTGTAGGCGCCGGACTTGACGATGTTGGGTTCGGCACCGAAGGAGACCTCGGCATCGACGATGATCTTTGTTCCAACAGCTTCAACGGAGCGGGATTCCTCGCCTTTTGCAACGAACACGGTTACGGTTTGCTTTCCTTCGTTCGGCGGCGAGAACACGTAGCTGATGGCGATGTCTGTCAGACAATCGCCATCGTTGTCGATGTTAACGCGGTAGATGGCATCGGGATGGAGCGCGTCGGCCGTCGGATTGGCATTGAGGATGATCACGGTCCTCGACGGGTCCTTGGGCGACTGGAACGCATAGAGGTCACAGAGGTCGAGGCGTTGGTCCCCGAGAGGAGGACCGAGGTTCAGTCCAGTGAAATGGTTCGACACTGCTGTTCTCCTTTGAGCCGAGGTTCACAATTATGGACCGGTTGCGGCTCCTGTGGCGGTGCGCACCGAGCCGCGCGCGCAGCCCTCAAGAAACGACAGGAGCCTTCACGGGTGCGACGAGCGCTGCGGGGGGCTGGAACGAGTGGGGTATCTGCGTCATGATCATGAATCAATACAGCGCGGGAGAGCTGCTTACAGGCGAGGACGCCGTGGTACGCCTCGTGGGTCTCCTGGGCCAAGGCGATGCACGTCGTGTGCTGCACTCCCATCTCTAGGGGGTCCCTCGCCCCTGTGGCGCCTAACGCTCAAGATCACCTGCGCACAAGTCTTTTTTGCAATCCTCATCTCTCTTCAGGATGCGTGACAGATGGATCTTGATGTTTGGCTCTCGCTTTTAAAGTTTATCAATCTCTAAAATGCGCCCAGATGTCTGTCCATCAGAGTCCAAGATGCATATGCCGCAAGGACAAGGGAAGTTCTGTGCAACCGCTCAGCGACCCAAGCACTCCCTTGCGACCCCTGCGATTTCTGCGCCCGAGCCGTTCTGTCAGCATGTTTCCAGCGCTTCTTAAGCCTTAATTGAGTTATCGAAATGGTGCAATCAGCAAAAGCACTTATAGGCATTGCCTGCGATGGCTACTTCCGTCCAAACTTGCTCTGCAACAGCAGTTGGTTTGCGATCTCGTCAATTTCCTGCTGATCCAGCAAGCATCTTCCATCCCGAATGTCGCTTTGATCCAGCATAATGTTGATCGATCTATTATTTGTAGGATTGAGAATACCTACCCAGTTCTGCCTATCAAAGTCTTTGCAAATAAAGCGCACGACACAGGTGGGAAAAGTTCTCTTTAAGTGATCAAAAAATGGTTCCAGCGGACTAGGGACATCTCTGGTGCCAAGATTTAAGTACTGCATAGCCAGGAAACTCTTGTTGACAGAAAACTAGTAACTTCCGTCCCACGTCGGAAGTGTCCGTGATGGATTGGGTCCATTGATGATAACCCCAGTACCACTTCGGATTGAACCATCAGGATAGAGATAGCGCTGATTCGTAGGGAGATTGTTTGGCGCTAGCATGCGTGAGGGATTTGGTCCTGACTGGATGACACCATACGAATTGCGAATGCTTCCGTCTGGATAGAGATATTGCGCCTTGAGGCATGGGGTACCAGCAAACGAGGTCACCGCAAAGATCGAAATAAAGCCTAAAGAATTTCGGCTCGGCATTTGATAACCTGTCTAAACTATCTTGAGTGTTATAATTTGTACGTTTCCTGTCAAGCGTCTAGTTGTAATTCGTAAAGACTAATTTTGCGGCTTGAGGAGCCTAGCGCTCCAGATCAAAAGCGGAAGTCAACCTCGGCACAGACATTATTCCTTGCTCCCGTCTTCTGCATCTGGATGTTAGACCGATTTAAGGACAGCTTTAATCATAGAGAATTCAAGAACTACAATCTGCTTGAGAGCCTATCTCTGCCTCAAATGAGCTTATGCAGACACTTACTAGATTCACAATAAATGCTGGCCCGAATCCCAGCCGCAGGTTCAGCGAGTAAACATGACTTAGGTATGATGGCTGTGTCTCGCTTAGATGCAGAGCAAAGCCATGCGTGTGAAGACCACGGCGGCCTTCATGTATATATGGACATCGCAGTATCTTGTATGCTACTGATCCATATCTAGAACGGCTGATCCAAGTGCAAAGCGCTTCAGTTGGTCGACTTGCGAAGTGGCTTATGAGATCATCGCAGATCTGGCTCAAAGTCCGATCCATTGAAATCTGTCGAGTTTGGCGCTCCTCAGGTACTGATGGAGATTTCCAATAATAGGACCGTAGAAAGCTGCATTGTTCCAATGATGGCTGATAACCTTTCTGCTTTTCACTCGCATGGGGTTCTTTGAGAATGCTTTCGCACCTAGCCCACAAGTCCGGAAGGCTAACGAGAGAAAAGACTGAGCCACCATGAGCTGCAAGAAACGTATCAAAGACGCGCCGTTTCTGTTTGCAGAACTGACCGCACTGACTGTAGCCGCTTGTATTCGCCCAGCTCAGGGAAAGAGCCTCTAGCGCAGACCAACATAGAATATTAATCTCATGCTCATGGTCCATGGGAGACAAGCCCATGATAAAGGCTAAACGCAGTTTCCAGTAATCAAAGAAGCTTTTTGGGTCCTGTAGGTGGCTCTGAGATGACATGAAAGCAGAGAATACCTTCTAAGAATGCTACACACTATTCTCGGGCTAGCATGCGACGAGGCATTCCTCAATGTTACGTTTTGCCACAGGTTCATTGCAATGGTGGTTGGGCCATATTTATGGTTTTAATAGCCCTCTTTTAAGTTCCCACAAGTTCCCACGTTGCATCATCAAGGTTAAGCATGAGGAAGCCGTTACCGCTAATGCTTTTCGCTGGGGTCTTGCCATTGATTTTTCTCGTTACGGGCAAAGCGATCGCCCGCGACTGCTCAACTTATGGCAATGATGCAGGAACAACAGCATGGATGGGATGCATCGAGGCGGTCTATATAAACCGTAGCAACAGGTTTAGGAGAACTATCTACTATACTAATAATAACACTCCGGATACTGCAATCATTGATTGCGCCTCTAATAGCGTCCACTGGCCAGATACAGGGAAAACAGGGAGATTTTCTGCTGGAACAATCTTTCGCAAAGCTTGCACTGATTATAACTGATCTAGATTCGGCCTAACGCCCAAGATCAGAAGCGGGTGGCAACCTTGGCAGAGAAAGGCACCTCTGCTCCCGTCTTCTGTATCTTGATGTTAGTTCGCGCTCATTAGTAGGCCGAAAGAGCATCATTCTCCAAAACAGAATTCTCAACCATATTCATCCCGTTCATGCTTTGTGCGAGCATCTCGAAATTATGCTCCTCTGGAGGTTGAGTACCGCGTCCTTCCGGCGTATCAAGGCCAATGATGTACTGGATCAATGCATCAACGCTCTGCCTATTGATGCAGCATTCATTGCGCGTAAGGAGCACATCGAGCCTTCGGGCACGATTTGTACGATTCTTGAGATTTGATATCACATCCTCGTTGACGTCGTGCATGCCAGCGCGAATAGCTCCAATTGTGTTTCCAATATCCCCGTAAATCTCGGAGAACTCCGCAAGCTCCTCCAAGTACTTCGGGCGAAATGCAATTCCTTCAAGTTTATCTATTCCGTCTGATAGCTTATTTTCTGGAGGAATGCGAACTATTATCGATTTTTGCTTGTCCTCACGCCACATCGGCGTCTCTCGGTCCATGACATCCTTGATGTAACGCTGAATCCAAAGGAAATAAATCTTCTGCGGTTCTGCGACGCTCACACGGAACAGGAAGAACGGGATACTGAATTTTTCCACATATGAGAGCGAGTTCTTGTCGATGCAGTAGTTGATTGTTCCCGCTCGGACCGGCTTAAGGGCCTCTTCGGTACCCTTGATCTGAATATGAAACACAGATCCAGTCGCGGCAAAAGCATCTTTGCCCTTCGCATCTTTCAAGCCCGGCGCAAAGATTTCCACTATCAGATCGATGCCATAGTCGCGTTCGGTGAGTTCTCGCACCACCCAGTGATGCGGCAAATGCGCCATGACGGCCTTGACGGCCCTGGAATCAACGATGTGTGTTTGAGTTCTCATAGAAGAAGCTAACGCTGCTCCTGAGTGGCAGGCGAGGAGTGAGCGGTGCACAGCCGATGGATCATGGGGGCCTGGCCACTCAAGGGGCTTGTTGTGCGGTAGCTGTGAGCTCTACTCAGGTATCTTTCCGTCACGCTGAAGTCTCAGAAGGTTCTTCAAGCCCGGCGTCGAATCATAGCGCGTGCTCTTTATCAATAACGGCTTGTTCGGTCTTACTCGAAAGAACTCAATCTCTCTGCCTATCGGTGCATCATTTGTTTGATGAAACCAGCCATATCTGGGGACTCGAAAATGGTAGATTCTTGCCTCATCTATATCGGCGCGCAACGGCGATATCATAACTTCACTAAACGGCCCCTCGTATCTTACGGCCATCACTGGAAATTCTTCGGATGCTCCAGGATTGCCTTCTAGTAGCATCCTCCGAATCTTCTCCTCGCTACCCTGGATGTCAACCTGATCAAAGAACTCTTGCTCAGTTACTGCGGAGCGCCATAGAACCGACAAGAAGAATAGCTTCAGTCGTGAATAGTCGAAACTGTCGACACAGTAGAATGCTGGGATCCGCATAGAGGTTGCGAGCTGCTTAGGAAAGCTGCGAAGGAAAAGTTCTTGAGCATACTTATCCCAAGGTCCAATCACCTTCTGATCACAGTCGGCGCATAACATATTTGAATCAAATATCCCGCTCTGGCACTGTTTTGGCTTCCGGTTGCTTCCAGCAGCATAGATTCTAGGCACGAGTTCGCCGGCACCAAATCCAATGCCACTATTTCGAATTGAATGGTAAAAATGTCTTGGAATGATATGAGCTTCAACGAGATTCTTCTCGGCATGGCATAGGCGGCAGGGCTTTGGCCGCCGTTCTTTCCGTCCCACTTGGTTAAGCATCTCAGCCTTAGGCCATCAAGATAGCGTCCGCACAACGCCGAATGGGCGGATCCGCATAAAACGCCCTTCAGGCCTCTTTTGCAGCATAAGCGGGGAAGCCCCTGACGCAACTTGACCAGACTCCAGTCTTGGACTGGTCTTTCTGATTCCCCTGCAGGCCCTTGTCGACTTAGCCGGGTCCGTATAACCCTGTTCAATGCGATGCAACTTGTGAGACTTCACTCCTCCCTCTGACAACCTGGAATTGTGACCCAATGGTCTTCAAGTGGCCTTGTTGGTCTGCAAACTTCTAGATATGACCTCGTCTTTCCACGCGATTGCCTGGGCGATTGTCCAGAGATGCTCATTGCCACTTGGGGTGGAGGCTCCCTATGCGGCCCGGCAATCTCCATCACATCGTGCTGAGGATGCAGGAGACCACAAACTGCCCTGCCTGGAAACTCCCGAGCCTTCGAACTCCATAATCAGCGGTTCCCAGGCGATGGCGAGGTGCACGTCTCACAGGTCCGCCAGGTAGCGGCAGCGTTGCCACGCGCATCCGATCACCGCCCTTGGCGGCCGGCCGTCAGTCATTCGACCTGGGCAGCTCACTTACCCCTTCAGCGGCAGTGGATCGGTCACCCAGCCGGGATGGTCGCCCTCTGCGCTGGGCCGCGCCAGGCGCCAGCTCTGCCCCTTCTCACCGCGCAGCAGGTACAGCTCGAAGGCGCTGTCCACCCGGTAGGGATCGTTGGCGAGCCGCCAGTCGAACTGGCCGCTGAGGTGAAGCCCCTGGCGATCGCCGATGGGGACCTTCTCCTGATGGCTGACGCGCACCCGGCTCACCTGGGGCGCTCCGGGGGGATCGAGCGCGAGCGCCGACGCGATCGAGCGCTGGGTGAGGGCGATCTGCAGCTCCAGGCCATCGAGCAGCACCTGCTGCGACGGCTGGCCCACCCCCTGGCAGCCGCTGAGCGCCAGCAGCAGCCCGAGCGCCAGGGCGATCAGGCAGGCGCCCAGCGGTGGCAGCGCAGACCGCCCACTGGCGGTGAGAAGGGAACCGGGCAGCATGGAGGCGCCTCAAGATTTGCCCATGATCGGCTGGCTGCAGGGCGCTGTGGCGGAACGGTGGCAGCAGGGACACCGCTGCGGCCTGCTGCTCTGCTGCCAGGGGGTGGGCTACGAGGTGCAGCTCACCCGCCGCCACTGGGAACGGCTGCCGGGTGAAGGCGCCGTGCTCACCCTGCATATCCATCAGTCGATCCGCGAAGACGGCTGGACCCTGTTCGGTTTCGGCGGGCGGCAGGAGCGGGACCTGTTCCGCTTGCTGGTGGCCGTCAGCGGCGTGGGCCCCCAGCTGGCGCTGGCCCTGCTGGGCGCCCATCCGCCGGAGGAGCTGGTGCGCGCGATCGTTCAGGCGGATCTGCGCAAGCTCTGCCAGGCGCCGGGCGTGGGCAAGCGCACCGCCGAGCGCCTGGCGGTGGAGCTGCGCGGCAAGCTGGCCGAGAGCGACGGCGGGGCGACCGCGCTGGCTGGCGGGGCCTTCAGTCTCGATGACGCCGGCGCCGACGGCGGCACCACCCCCCTGGCCGCCACCCGCGACGAGGTGCAGATCACGCTGGAGGCGCTCGGCTACGCGCCGCTGGAGATCAACCGGGCCCTGCACGCCGTGGGACGCGGCGGCCTGGAGCCGGCCGAAGGCCCCGATGCCTGGCTGCGCGAAAGCCTGCGCTGGCTGGCCCAGCAGGCCGCCTGACTCCCTCCGGCCCAGGGGGCGCCCACGGGGCGGTAAGTTGTCTGTTTGCACCGTCAGGGCCCGACGCCGGCATGCCGCTCGACACCACCAAGAAACAGGAACTGATCAACAGCCACCAAACCCACGGCACCGATACCGGTTCCGTCGAGGTGCAGGTGGCGATGCTGAGCGAGCGGGTCTCCCAGCTCACCGGTCACCTGCAACAGAACAAGCACGATTTCTCCTCCCGCCAGGGTCTGCTGAAGATGATCGGGCGCCGTAAGCGCCTGCTCGGCTATCTGCGCGCCCAGAGCGAAGATCGCTACGCCCAGCTGATCGCCAAGCTCGGTATCCGGGGCTGAGCGGATCCATGGCGGCCAAGCGCAAGCCCCGCCCGAAGGCCTCCGGTCTTGCCCCCTCTGCCACGGCGGGAGCGGGCAAATCTGGCGGCGGCGCTGCCGCCAAGGCCAGTGGGGCGAAAGTGATTCCGCCTGCTGTGGCCAACCGCATGGCACGCCGCATCGCCCTGGCCACGGGGGTTCCCTCCGTGCTGGGCATGTCCGCGTTCGTGGTCAGCTACCTGCTGGTGAGCCGCAATATCTACGACGTCCCCCCGGTGCTCACCCTCGCGGTTTCCGGTGGCCTGTTCCTGCTGGGTGTGCTGGGGCTCAGCTATGGCGTGCTCTCGGCCAGCTGGGAAGAAGCGGCCGGCAGCCTGCTGGGCTTCGAGCAGATCGGTGTGAACATCAGCCGCGTGCGTGCCTCCATCCGGGCGATGCGCCAGGGCAGCAACGCGCCCGGCTGACTCACCGCCACTTCAGTGGTGCTCCTGAACGTGCTGCAGATCTGCCCTGGAATGAATCCATGCTGGCCCGTTCATGGTGCGTTCGTGGCCGCTTGGGGGAGTGCTGGCTAGCTGTTGGGGGTGCCCATGCAGTCCTAGCCAATGAAACGAATGGATCGGAGGTTCCCGATTTCCCTGATTCTCGCCGTGGTCGTGATGATCGCCTCTTGCGTGTTTCAGCCCCCTGCAATGGCCTCGACCAGCTTCGTGACCACCACCCCCTTTGCCGCCAGAATCATGTCCAAAGATCTCTCCGCCTCCGCCAAGCAAGCGGAAGGCCGGCTTGAAGCTGCCCACGGCGAACTCACCGGTGACACCGGCGAAAAGCTCAAAGGGCAGGCCAAACAGGTGCAGGCTGCAGCGATGCAGGCCGGCTCCGACCTCAAACAGAGCGTGAAGTCGACCGCTAACAAGGTGAGCGACGCCACCTCCAAGGCCGCCGACAAGATCAACTGACCAGGACCAAGCGCTCACAGTCCTGATGCTCCCAGGCTGATGGGCTGCATTCACCCTGTGGCCTCCCGGCAGGATTCAAGCAGGGTGTGCTCCGCTCCGCCTGATGGTGGTGCGGGGTTTCCCTTGAAGCACTGCCAGTGCGAAACACTTCCACTGAGGCTTTTGCGTGGAACAGTGGTTCTCGCGTGGCGCGTTGAACCACCGGGTCTATTTCTTCCGCCCGCCCGATCAAGGCGTCCTTCCATGTCGCCTGACTAGGCGCACGGATCCAAGGAACATGCCTCCCTTTCGCTCGTTTTTGCCAGCTTTTATCGACGTTAACGACAATTGAGTTCTTCAGGAGAACCTCCCATGCTGGAAACCGTGGCCGTCGTGCTGCTTGTGTTGTGGCTGCTGGGTCTTGTCAGTTCGTTCACCCTGGGTGGGCTGATTCATCTGTTTCTCGTTGTGGCTGTTGTCATTCTTGTGCTGCGGCTGCTTCAACGGACGAGGGTCTGATCGCACCCCGATCCCTTGTTGCAAGGCGGATCCCATTGCTTCTGGCCCCATGATCCATCTGCTTGCACCCTTCAGGCTTCAGCTGGCCTTGGCATTGGCTTTGCCTGTCGTGGTGCCGGCGCTGCCGGCGGCAGTCAGGGCGCAGAGCCTCAATGCTCGCAATCTGGCCATGCACTTCTGCCAGCTTGCCGTGAGCGATGAAGTGCGGCGTTCGGGTCAGAACGTGCCGGCAGACTTGACGCAATCCACCTGCCAATGCTTTCTCAGGCAGTTTGATTTCAACAGCAATCTCAAGGCGGCTGAACGCACCTGCCGGCAGGAAACGCTGCGCAGATACGGGCTCTGATGGCGCACGCGCCACTGCTCCATCTGAGCAATCCAGAGGGGCCTATCGGCATCAGCCAGGCCTCAGGCCAGCTGCAGGGGTGAGTGCAGCCGGGCGGTGAAGGCGGCGGCGTGGAGCGTGTCCACGGCGGCCACGCCATCGCGTACGCAGAACTGGTGGCCGAAGCGCACGTAGCGGGTCTGGTCGTGCAGCTTCACCAGTGCCACCACTGGCACCCGCACCCCCGCTTCATCCTGCTCCGGCCGGTGCCGCACCAGGCATTCGCGCAGCTGATGCTGCACGGCGATGTCGGCGGCCTGCTCGGCCTCCAGCTCCACCAGCAGCAGCTGCAGATCATCGATGGCGCGGCAATCCTCCACGATCAGCTGCACCCGGTCGTCGCGGCGATCCACCGACGCCCAGATCAGCAGCCGTGCATCCACCATCAGGTGGTCGCAGAGCCGGGCGAAGGTTTTCGGAAACACCACCGCTTCGGCAGTGCCGGTGAGGTCTTCGATCTGCAGCACCGCCATGCGATCACCTTTGCGGGTGGTGACATTGCGGATCTCCGGCACCATCGCCACCACACTCACGCGCGCCTTGTCGGCCTGCTCCTCGAGCGTGGCCAGGCCGATCGGTGAGAGCAGCCGGATCGGCTGCGCGAGTTGCCGCAGCGGGTGATCGGAGAGATAGAAGCCCACCAGTTCCTTCTCCAGCCGCAACTTTTCCTTCGGCGGATAGTCGGCCACAGGGGCAGCTTTCGGGGCCATGCTGTGATCAGCGCCCCCAGCGCCGCCGCCTGATTTGCCGCCGCCATCGGCGGGTGGGGCGGCCAACAGATCGAACAGGTTGCCCTGGCCGCTGGCGCGGTCGCGGGCGCGTGAGCCTGCCCAATCCAGCACCAGATCGAGATCCGCCATCAGCTGGGCGCGGTTGGCGTTGGGCTCCAGCGCATCGAGGGCGCCGCAGTGGATCAGCGATTCGAGCGCCCGCCTGTTCATCAGGTTGGTGGGGATGCGATCGCAGAGATCAGCGAGCGAGGCAAAGGGCCCCTCCGCCTGGCGGGCCTCCAGCAGCTGACGGATGGCGCCATCACCGAGGTTGCGCACCGCCGAGAGCCCGAACAGGATGCGATCGCCGGTGGGGGTGAAGTCGATGCCCGAGGCATTCACATCGGGCGGCATCACCTCGATGCCCATCGATTGGCAGTTGGCGATGTAACGCTGCACCTTGTCGGTGCTGCTGGCGTTGACGGTGAGCAGGGCAGCCATGTAGGCCACCGGATAATGCGCCTTGAGATAGGCGGTTTGATACGTCACCGCCCCGTAGGCGGTGGAGTGGCTCTTGTTGAAGCAGTATTCCGCGAACAGCACCATCTGCTCGAACAGCTTTTCCGCCACCGCACTGTTCACACCGCGGGCCGTGGCCCCTTCCACGAACTGGCTGCTGTGCTTCTGCATCTCCGACACCTTCTTCTTGCCCATGGCGCGGCGCAGCAGATCCGCTTCCCCCAGCGAATAGCCGGCCAGATCCTGCGCGATCCGCATGATCTGCTCCTGATACACCATGATCCCGTAGGTTTCCTTCAGGATCGGCTCCAGGGCCGGGCAGGCGAAATCGATCGCTTCGCGGCCGTGCTTGCGGTTGATGAATTTGGGGATCAGGCCGGCATCCAGCGGGCCGGGGCGGTAAAGCGCCAGGATCGAGGAGATGTCTTCCAGGGAAGAGGGTTTGAGATCGCGCACGATCTGGCGCATGCCGCTGGATTCCAGCTGAAAGATGCCCTCCAGATCACCGCGGGCCAGCAGTTCATAGGTGCCGGGGTCATTGGCCGGCAGGGCATCGGGATCGATGCGTTCACCGCTGCCCCGCTCCACCAGATCCACCGTCTTTTCGATCATGGTGAGGTTCTTGAGGCCGAGGAAGTCCATCTTCAGCAGCCCCATCGCCTCCACGTCTTCCATGAAGTATTGGGTGATCACCTGGCCGTCGTTGTTGCGCTGCAGCGGCACCAGCGAATCAAGCGGTTCGGCGGCGATCACCACACCGGCGGCATGCACACCGAAGGTTTTGTTGGTGCCTTCGATGCGGCGGGCCATGTCCACCCAGCGGCGCACATTGGCGTCGTTTTCATATTTCTCGCGGAACTCCGGCGCCGGTGACTCCGGCCCGATCATCTCGGCGAGTTTGGCCGGTTTGCCCCTCACCACAGGAATCAACTTGGCCAGCCGGTCGGCGTCGCCGTAGGGGATGTCGAGCACGCGCGCCACATCCTTCAGCACCGCCTTGGAAGTCATGCGGTTGAAGGTGATGATCTGCGCCACCTTGTCGTCGCCATAGCGCCGGGTGACGTACTCGATCACCTCGCCGCGCCGCTCGATGCAGAAGTCGGTGTCGATGTCAGGCATCGACTTGCGCTCGGGGTTGAGGAAGCGCTCGAACAGCAAGCCGTGTTCCACCGGATCGAGCGCCGTGATGCCAAGCGCATAGGCCACCAGCGAGCCGGCCGCCGAGCCCCGGCCCGGACCCACCGGGATGCCCTGCTCACGGGCGTAGCGGATGTAATCCCACACCACCAGGAAGTAGGTGGGGAAGCCCATCTGCTCCATCACCTGCAGCTCGAAAGCCAGCCGCTCGCCATAGAGCGGCGTGAACGGCTCGGCGGCCGAGAGCCCCAGCCGCTGACGCAGCCCCTGCTCACTCACCTCGCGCAGATAGCTCACTGCCGTGTGGCCATCGGGGATCGGGAAGCACGGCATCTGCTGGCGGCCGAGGATGTCGTAGGCCTCCACCTTCTCGGCCACCACGGCGGTGTTGGCGATGGCGCGGGCCACCACGGCGGCATCGAGATGATCGGCGAACAGGCGGCCCATTTCCGCCTCGCTCTTGATGTATTCGGTGCCGGTGTACCGCAGGCGCTTTTCGTCGGTGACCAGCTTGCCGGTGAGCACGCAGAGCAGGGCGTCGTGCGCTTCCACGTCACCGCTGGTGAGGTAGTGGGCGTCGTTGGTGGCGATCAGCTCGATGCCGAGTTCGGCGGCGATGCGCACGATCTCCACATTCACGATCCGGTCTTCCGGGGAGCCGTGATCCTGGATTTCCAGGTAGAAATCCTCCCCGAACAGCTCCTGATACCAACGGGCCACATCCCGCGCCACATCCGGGCGGCCGCGCAGAATCGCCTGGGGGATCTCACCGCCGAGGCAGGCGGTGGCCACAATCAGGCCTTCGCTGTACTGCTGCAGTAGTTGTTTGTCGATGCAGGCGCGCGCAAAGATGCCCCGGCCACGCATGCCGCGCAGGTGGCTGATGCTGGTGAGCTTCACCAGGTTGCGGTAGCCGGTGTCGTTCTTGGCGAGCACCACCAGGTGGTAGCGGCGTTCTTTCTTCGGCTGCGGATCCTCGATCGAGCCGTTGATCACATACATCTCATTGCCGATGATCGGCTTGATGCCTGCCTTCTTGCACAGCTTCAGCAGTTCGATCGCGCCATACATCACGCCGTGGTCGGTGAGGGCGAGGGCCGGCATGCCCAGCTCCACCGCGCGCTCCACCATCTGCGGCAACTGGCTGGCCCCGTCCAGCAGGCTGTAGTCGCTGTGGTTGTGGAGCGGAACGAAAGCCAAGGGCGTGCGGTGGCTGAACCACTACGGGGTGTGCTTACCCTACGGTCACACCACTAGATCTGGCGTTCAGTTCCCTTTTCAGGCATCGCCGGCTCAGGCCACCAGGGCCGCCTCAGGCCGGCTGTCCATCACCCGCGCCGCCTGTTCGTAGTGGTGAGCCACCTGCAGCAGGCGCGGCTCCTCCAGCACGCCGGTGATCAGCTGCAGACCGATCGGCAGGCCGTCGGCGTCGAAGCCGCAAGGCAAGGAGATCGCCGGCAGGCCCGCCATGTTGGCCGGAATCGTGAGCAGGTCGGCCAGGTACATCGCCAACGGGTCGTCGGCGTGGGCGCCGAAGCGGAAGGCGGTGGTGGGTGAGGTGGGGGTGAGCAGCACGTCCACCTGGCCGAAGGCGGCGTCGAAGTCGCGGCGGATCAGGGTGCGCACCTGCTGGGCCTTCTTGTAAAACGCATCCACGTAGCCGGCGGAGAGGGCGTAGGTGCCGATCAGGATGCGGCGCTGCACCTCGTCGCCGAAGCCCTCGGCGCGGCTGCGGGCGGTCATCTCCGCCAGGCTGCCGGCCTGCTCGGAGCGGAAGCCGTACTTCACACCGTCGTAGCGGGCCAGGTTCGCCGACGCCTCCGACGGGGCGATCACGTAATAGGTGGCGATGCCGTCGTTGAAGCGGGGGCAGCTCACCTCCACCAGCTCGCAGCCGAGGGCCTCCAGCTGGGCGGCGGCCGCCAGCACCGACGCCTTCACCTGGGGATCCAACCCCTCCTGCTCGAAGCATTCGCGCACGAGACCCACGCGCAGACCGGCGATGGGTTGCCGCAGCGCGGCCCGGTAATCCGGCACGGTGGCCTGCAGGCAGGTGCCATCGCGGGGGTCGGCGCCGGCGATCACCTGCAGCAGCTCGGCGGCATCGGCCACGCTGGTGCTGAACGGGCCCACCTGATCGAGCGAGCTGGCGAAGGCCACCAGCCCCCAGCGGCTCACCCGGCCGTAGGTGGGCTTGAGCCCCACCACGCCGCAGAAAGCAGCGGGCTGGCGGATCGAGCCGCCGGTGTCGGAGCCGAGGGCCGCCATCGCTTCGCCGGCGGCCACCGCCGCCGCGCTGCCGCCGGAGCTGCCGCCCGGCACCCGTTCCGGGTCCCAGGGGTTGCGGCTCGGGCCGAAGGCGGAGGTTTCGGTCGAGCTGCCCATGGCGAACTCGTCGAGGTTCGTTTTGCCCAGCAACACCGCGCCGGCCTGCCACAGCCGCTCGGTGACGGTGGATTCGTACGGCGGCACGAAGTGCTCCAGCATGCGGCTGGAGCAGGTGGTGGCGATGCCCTTGGTGCAGAGGTTGTCCTTGATCGCCAGGGGAATGCCGGCCAGTGGCGGCAGCGTCTCACCTGCGGCACGGGCGGCGTCGATGCGATCGGCATCGGCGCGGGCCCTCTCCGCCGTCACCTCCAGGTAGGCATGCACGGTGGGATCCACCGCATCGATGCGGGCCAGGTGGTGATCGGTGAGCTCACGGGCGGACACATCTCCGCTCTGCAGCCGCTCACGCCATTCGGCGATCCCCATCCCAAGCCCATCGTTGCTGGTGGGACGCTATCAGCCGGGCTCCTGGACGTCGGTGAGGGGTTCGCCCCGGTGGGTGCGGAGGATTTCATGGCTCAGCCCGCCGGGCGCCTCTGCCTGAAGATCGGCGAGAAAGTGCTCCAGCTCCACTTCCAGCTCCTGGCGCCGCATGAACGGGCCGAACCAATAGATGACGTTGGGATCGTGGGTTTCCACCCGCGCCCACCATGCCATCCCCAGACCGTTCGCCAGGCTGCGCAAAGGCCGGATCAGGGCGTCCATTCAGGCTTTTCGTACCGACCCATTGTGCCCTCGCATGGGGCCGTCCATAGCCGTTTTGCCCGAATGGTGTGCACCGTCGGACTCAGAGCTGGATGTCCCCCTGAAAGCCCGTGGGGCTGGTCGGCGAGAGCTCCAGGGTGAGCTCCAGAGGCGCTGAGGGAGCTGCCGGGGGTGCCGTGCCAGCGGCCGCCTCGCTGGTGCTCTCAGGCGACGGGGGAGCGGCGGACTCCGTTGCTTCTGCTTGCCCCACCGGTTCCGGTTCGACGCCGGTGAGGAACTCCTCAGCAGCCGCTGCCTCCTCCTCCAGCTCCTCATCCAGGAGCCTCTCCCCACTCACGGAACGTTCCCGATCGGCGAGCGCCTCTGCATCGGCTGTGAAGTCCCCATCAGCGAGCTGCTCGGCAACGGCGCGCTGCTCTTCAACGACGAGAACGTCCGCATCAACCAACAGCTCTTCAACCACAAGGCCCCCCCCCTCAACGGCGAGGAGCTCCTCCGCAGCGACGAGGAGCTCCTCCGCAACGGCCAGCAGCCCAGCAACAGGCTGCTCCTCTTCAAGGGCCTGCCGCTCCTCATCGGCCGAAAACACAGCGTCCGGGCCGTCAGCAACGGCCGCCGAATGGTCAACCGCCGCTGCGGCCTCTGCACCTACGTTGGCTGCCGCTGGCGCGGCTGCGCTGGTGCTGGCTGCCGCCTTGCTCGGCAGCTGCGGACGCACGATGCGTGGAGCCGGGGCATTGCCGGTGATCGCCTGCATCCAGCCGCGGCGGGCTACCTCATAGAGCAGCAGAGCCGTGGCCACCGAGGCGTTCAGGCTGGGCGTGGCGCCCCGCAGCGGAATGCGGATGAGCTGGTCGCAGTGCTTGCGGGTGAGCATCGAAAGCCCCTGGCTCTCCGAGCCGGTGACCACCACCAGCGGGCCGTCGAGATCGGCTTCCGTGAGGCTTACCGTGCCTTCTTCAGCCAGGCCCACCACCCGGTAGCCCTCCTCCTTGAGCTGTTCCAGCGAGCGGTTCAGGTTCACCACCCGGGCCACGGGCAGGTGCTCCAGGGCGCCGGCGGCCACCTTGGCCACCGAGCCGGTGAGGCCCGCATTGCGGCGCTGCGGCAGCACCAGGCCATGGGCGCCAAGGGCTTCGGCGCTGCGCACGATCGCGCCGAGGTTGTGGGGATCGGTGAGTCCGTCCACCGCCATCAGCAGGGGCGGTTCGCCGATGCCGCGGCAACCGTCGATCAAGGTGCCGAGATCGAGGGTCTCGGCGGCAGCGACCTGCAGCACGATCCCCTGGTGCACCGCTCCACCGGTGAGCTGGCCGAGGCGGGCCCAGGTGACCTCCTCCACCAGCACCCCACCGGCCTTGGCTTCGCGCAGCAGCTGCAGGAAGCGGGGAGCGAAGCGCAGCTCAGGGGTGCACCAGATGCGGTGAATCGGCCGGTCGCTCTCCAGGGCGGCCTGGGCGGGATGGCGTCCCCAGATCAGATCATCGGCCGGTTCAGCGCCGAAGCGTTCCGATTCGCCCGTTGCCGGCGGCTCGCTGGCACCACGGTCGACGAACACCCCGCCGGAACCGCCGGGGCCATCAGGCCGGGGGGCGGAGAAGGGGGGCTTGCGGAAGGGCGGCCGGCCCGTGGGGCGGCCGCCGAAGGAAGGACGGCCGCCGAAAGAGGGACGGCCACCAAAGGAGGGACGACCTTCCGGCCTGCGATCGCCGAAGCGGCGCTCACTGAACGGGCGGGCGCCCGAGGGCCGATCGCCGCCAGGGCGGTCGCTGGAGGGGCGATCGCCGGCTGGGCGGTCCACAGAGGGCCGATCACCTGCAGGCCGCTCCCCACCGGGCCGTTCGCCAAAGCGCCGCTCACCCCCGGCGCGATCTTCCGTGCCACGACGGGAGCCGAAGCGGGCACCACCACCAAAGCGGGCGCCGCCACCAGCGCCACCGAAGCGCGCACCGCCGCCGGCACCACTGCCGCCGCCGAACCGTGCACCACCGCCACCGAAGCGGACGCCGCCGCCCTCGGCCGGTGCCGCTCCCGCTTCCGGCCGGCGACCGGCGGGACGTGAGCTGATCACCCGGGCCGGGCGGCCTTCGCCGGCGGGGCGCTGAACGCGCTCGCGGCGCTGCTTGCGCCATTCCTCACCGCCCCGGTCGGGGGCTTCGCGACCGCCACGCTCCGGCGCCGGACCGCGGCGCTCAGGCCGCCCTTCGCCCGGACGGGCCGGCCGTGCGCCGCGCGGCCCGGCGCCGGGCCGATCGCTGCCCCCGCCTGCGCCATTGGGCCGGCGGCGCTCGAAACGTTGGTTCATGGGTACGGAGGCAAGGGGTCAGGGGTCGGTCTGTTCCAGATGATCCAGCAGCTGGGCGAGCCGTCCGGGATTCCGTAAAAAGAGCCAGCCCACCATTGTCTCAAACCCTGTGGCCTGTCCGTAGCGTCCCGGATCTCCCCGGCGAGGACCACGGCCGGCTTTGTTGCGGCCACGCCGCACCCATTCCCGCTCTTCCGGCTCCAGCAGCGGCTCGAGCCGCTCCAGCGCCCGCGCCTGGGCATCGGCGCGCACTTCCTCCACCACGGCCCGGTGCAGCACATCGCTGCGGCCGGGGCTGCGGCAGTGGCGCAGACGTTGATGCAGTTCCCACACCGCATCGCCCAGCCAGGCGAGCTGGAGCGGCCCCAGCGCCTCGGCTTCCGCCGGTTGCAGGCGCATCAGCCAGCGGACGGCCTCGGAATCAGGCGGTGGCAAGGGCACCCAGTGCCGTTTCCAGATCGGGCTGCAGGTGCAGGAAGCTTTCCAGGCGCACCAGTTTCACGGTCTGGATGACGCGGGCGTTGCCCACCACCACGAACTGGATGTTGGCTTCGGTGCACTGCTTCGCCAGCTGCACCAGCACGCCGAGGCCGGAGGAATCGATGAAATCGATGTGGGTGAGATCCAGCAGCAGCGGCAGCTTGTTGCTGCCCATCTGTTCGGTGATGAACTCCTTGAACTGCTTGTCGGAATAGGCGTCGAGCTGGCCAGTGAAACTGCACAGCAGGCAGTTTTCGCGACGCTCACAGCCGCCCCGTAAGGAAACGGTCAGTCGATGCAGTTCTGGAATCGCCCCAGCCCTCGATGCGAAACGAGCGACCGAAGTGTAATGAGCGATGGCAAGGCCCAGACCGCTCGCACACAAAACCGGAACACCCGCCGGTCGATCAGGCGCGGCGTTCAGCCATCAGGGCCACGAAGCGGCCGAAGTGGTGGTCGGCGTCGTGGGGGCCAGGACTGGCTTCCGGGTGGTACTGCACGCCGAACACGGGCCGGTGGCGATGGCGCAGGGCCGCCACCGTGTTGTCGTTGAGGTTGGTATGGGTGATTTCCACCTGTGCCGCATCCAGCGAGGCGGCCGCCAGGGCGAAGCCGTGGTTCTGGCTGGTGATTTCCACCACCCCATGGCCGCCGCAGGGATGGTTGAGGCCGCGGTGGCCGTAGCCGAGCTTGTAGGTGCTGCCCCCGAGGGCCAGGCCGAGGATCTGGTGGCCCAGACAGATGCCGAACACCGGCAGGCTGGGTTGCTCGATCAGCCCCGCCGCCAGCCGGATGCCGCTCTGCACGGCGGCCGGATCTCCGGGCCCGTTGGAGAGGAACACCCCCTCCGGCTCCTGGGCCAGCACCTCGTCGAGGTTGGCGCCCGCCGGAAGCACCGTGACCGTGCAGCCGTGGGCGCTGAGCCGCTCCAGGATCGCCCGCTTGATGCCGAAGTCGATCGCTACCACCCGGTAGGGCTCAGCCGGCGCCACCTGCTGGCGCTGATCGAAGCCGGCGCCGCAGAGCTGCTGCCACACGTAGCTGGTGGGGGTGCTGACGGTTTCCGCCAGGTTCAGGCCTTCCATCGAGGGGCTCCGGCGCACCTGCTCCAGCAGGGCGGCGGCGGCGGTGCCATCGCTGCTGATCGCGCCGTTCATGGCACCCCGCTCCCGCAGGTGGCGCACCAGCGCGCGGGTGTCCACGCCGGCGATGCCCACCACGCCGTGCTCCGCCAGCCAGTCGGCCAGCAGGCCTTCAGAGCGCCAGCTGCTGGCCACCGGCGCCAGCTGGCGGGCGATCACGCCGCGCACCTGCGGGGTATCGGCCTCACGGTCGTCGGCGTTCACGCCGGTGTTGCCGAGCTCCGGGTAGGTGAAGGTGACCAGCTGGCCCGCGTAGCTGGGGTCGGTGATCACCTCCTGATACCCGGTCATGCCGGTGTTGAACACCACCTCACCGATGGTGGTGCCCACCGCACCGAAGGCCGTGCCCCGCAGCACGGTGCCATCGGCGAGCACGAGCAGGGCGGCGGAGGGGGCGGTCAAGGGGCAGGGGTAGCGCTGGTCTGATCATCCTCCTGCGCCAGGGCTGCGCGCAGGTCCTCGAGCCGCTGCCACGGGGCCGGGCCCGCCAGCGCCGCCAGCGCCTGCGCCAGGCCGTCCTCCACGCTCTCGGCCCTGGCAGCGGCCCAGAGCACCAGCGCCGTGTTCAGCGCCACCACGTCGCGCTGGGCGCTGCTGCCCTCCCCCTGCAATACCGCCGCCAGGATGCGCTGGTTGGTCGCCACATCGCCGCCGGCCAGCGCCTCGATCGGCGCCTCGGCCAGCCCCAGGGCGGTGGGATCGAGGCGGAGCGAGCGGATCTGCCCCTGCTCCACCAGGCGCAGCTCGCTCGGACCGGACAGCGAGGCCTCATCGAGACCGCCATGGCCGTGCACCACCACCGCCCTCTCCAGGCCGAGGCGGCAGAGGGCATCGGCCATCGGATCGAGCAGGTCGGCGCGGGCCACGCCCAGCACCTGGGCTTCCGGCCGCAGCGGATTCACCAGCGGGCCGAGCAGGTTGAACACCGTGCGCACGCCCAGACGGCGGCGGATCGGTGCCAGCCCCACCAGGGCCGGATGCCAGCCGGGCGCGAACAGAAAGGTGACACCGCTCTGCGGCAGTGCCCCCACCACGGTGGCGGCCGGCGCCTTGAGGTTGAGCCCCAGCGCCTCCAGCACATCGGCGGAGCCCACCTTGCCGCTGGCGCTGCGGTTGCCGTGCTTGGCCACGGTGGCACCGCAGGCCGCCGCCACGAAGGCCACCGCCGTGGAGATGTTGAAGCTGTCGGCCCCGTCCCCGCCGGTGCCGCAGGTATCCACCAGGGGAAGATCGGGGCGGGGGCAGGGCAGGGGTGCCGCCTCGCGCAGCACCGCGGCCATGGCCGCCAGTTCCCCGCCGCTGACCCCCTTGCTGCGCAGGGCAGCCAGCAGCGCACCGGTGAGTTCCGGTTCGATCGCCGCGGCGATCCAGCCCTCCATCAGGGCGGTGGCATCGGCATCGGCCAGCGGCTGGCCCTGCAGCAGGGTTTCGAGCAGCTGGGGCCAGGAAAGGGTGGAACGCATCGAGCCTGAGACGTGGTGGCCTGGTTGCGGGGAAAGGGCGCCCGGCCAGAAAAAAAGCCCGGGTGCAGGACACGCCGGGCCAGGTGATGGGGACGCTCCCACTATCACCTGAGAAACGCGAATCCGCTGATCATCGGAGCACACTGAGACCGATTCCCGTCGTTCAGGGCGTGTCCTGCGCGGCGGTGTCGAAGCCGCTGCCCACCGCCTGGCCCTCGGCGGCCGCAACCGGGCCGGGCCGGTAGCCGCCTTCCCACAACGCCCGCGTGCGGCGGTGCAGCTCCTCGCGGTTGAGGCCCCAGTGGGCCAGGGTCTTGGTGAGATCGGCGCGCAGATCCTCGGCGCCGGGAAAGCCGTCGTAGCGGTTCAGCAGGCGGGCCAGATCCACCAGCTGGCCGTCGCCGGGTTGGTCGCTGGCCAGCAGGCCGTCCACCACCTGGCGATCGGTGCCATACAAAGGATGCGACTGGCTCTCGGGTGACGGCATGGGTAGGGGTGTGTTCGGGGCAGGATGAGGCGCTGTGTGCGGCGGTTCGGGCGGGGCGGGGTGCTGATCTCCGCGCGGCCCGGCTCGAAGGCCTGCCACTCTCGCCCGGCTGGCGCGATCCGTAGGTTGGAGCCATTCCACCCCCCGCCATGGCCGCCATCCGCCTGGGTCTGATCTGGCGCTACCTGCGCCCCCACCGGCGGGTGCTGCTCGGCGGTGTGCTGGCCCTGGTGGTGGTGAACCTGCTGAGCGTGGCCATCCCGCTGATGGTGCGCGGGATCATCGACGACCTGCAGGACGGCTTCGCCGTGTCCTACGTGCTGAGGCAGGCCGGCTGGATCGTGCTGCTGGCCTCGCTGATGGGGGTGGCGCGCCTGGTTTCACGCCTGCTGGTGTTCGGCGTGGGGCGCCAGGTGGAGGCCAGCCTGCGCCAGCGGGTGTTCGACCACATGTTGCGCCAGGAGCCCGGCTGGGTGCAGACCACCGGCAGCGGCGAGGTGATTAGTCGCTCCACCAGCGATGTGGAGAACGTGCGACGCCTGCTCGGTTTCGCTGTGCTCAGCCTCACCAACACGGCCCTCGCCTACACGCTCACCCTGCCGGCGATGCTGATGATCGACCCGCTGCTCACCCTGGCGGCGGTGGGTCTGTACCCCTTGATGCTGATGGTGGTGCGTCTGTTCGGCGGCCGCATGATGCGGCAGCAGCGGCGCCAGCAGGAGTGCCTGGCCAGCCTCAGCGACCTGATCCAGGAAGACCTTTCCGGCATCAGCGCCATCAAGATCTACGGCCAGGAGGTGCACGAGCAGACGGCCTTCGGCGAACGCAACGGCCGCTACCGCGACTCGGCCCTGGCCCTTTCCCGCACCCGCAGCACCCTGTTCCCGCTGCTGGAAGGCATCTCCTCGATCAGCCTGCTGCTGCTGTTGGCGATCGGCAGCGGCCAGCTGGAAAGCGGCCGCCTCAGCATCGGCAACCTGGTGGCCCTGATCCTGTTCGTGGAGCGGCTGGTGTTCCCCACCGCCCTGCTCGGCTTCACCCTCAACACCTTCCAGACCGGCCAGGTGAGCCTGGAGCGGGTGGAGGAACTGCTCGGCCGCCGGCCACGGGTGGAATCCCCGACCGATCCGGTGCCTCCCGCCCGTGAGCGCCATGGGGCTGTCGAGGCGCGTGGTCTCACGGTCCGCTACGACGACGCCCACCGCGAGGCCTTGAGCGACGTGAGCTTCCGCATCGCCCCCGGCGAACTGGTGGCGGTGGTGGGCCCGGTGGGCTGCGGCAAAACCACCCTGGCCCGGGCCTTAGGCCGCATGGCGGAGGTGCCGTCCGGGCAGCTGTTCATCGATGGCGTCGATGTCACGGCTCTGTCGCTGGCCGACCTGCGCGCCCAGGTGGCCCTGGTGCCCCAGGAGGGCTATCTGTTCACCGCCACCCTGGCCGACAACCTCCGCTACGGCGACCCCGACGCCAGCTTCGAGCAGGTGGAGGGAGCGGCCCGCGAGGCGCGGCTGGAAGGCGACATCCGTGGCTTCCCCGATGGCTACGGCACGCTGGTGGGAGAGCGTGGCATCACCTTGAGCGGTGGCCAGCGCCAACGCGCGGCGCTGGGCCGGGCGCTGCTGGTGGATTGCCCCCTGCTCGTGCTTGATGACGCCCTCGCCAGCGTGGACAACAACACGGCGGCGGCGATCCTGCAGTCGATCCGCGCCCAGCACGGCCGCACGATCGTGATGATCAGTCACCAGCTCTCGGCCGCCGCCGCCTGCGACCGCGTGCTGGTGCTGGAGGACGGGCGGCTGGTGCAGCAGGGCCACCACGAGGATCTGCTGGCCCTGCCCGGCACCTACCGCCGCCTCTGGGAGCGGCAGCAGGCGGAGGTTCAGCTCCAGTTGGCCTGAACCGAGACGCTCAGCTGCCGCTGGCTGAACCAAAACGAGTTGTTGAACGGAGCAGACAACCTGCCCCGGGGCGGCTTAGCTGGGGGCCGGGATCTCCCGGCCGCCAACCGTTCCCTCGTCGTCATGGATCCCCTCAAGGGCTACAACCTGCGCTGCACCCTCACCTTCGGCGACATCTACGGGCAGGTGCTGGTGTGGATGCTGGTGATTTTCGTGAGCCTGGCGGCAGGCCTCGCCTTGATGGGCTCCAGCAAGCCGATCTTCGCCCTGGTGGGTGTGGGCGTGATCCTGGTGCTGTCGCTGCCCTTCCTGCTGTTTGCGTTCACCACCACGCTGCTGAACCACATCGCCCTGCTGCCGGCGGCGGACACGGAAACCCCTGCCTAGGCTCCGTTCAGCTTCCAACGACCCGTTGTTCGGACTCTTCACGACCGGCACCAGCAGCCCAAAGCAGCGGATCGTTTCCGCCACGGAGGCCCTACCCGGTCGGGCCACGCCGATCCCCACCGCTGAACGCCACGTGGTGCTGGGCACACCGCTGCAGGCACCGCTGCAGGCCCATGAACAGGAAGCCAGCTTCGGCTGCGGCTGTTTCTGGGGCGCGGAAAAGGGCTTCTGGCGCCTGCCCGGCGTGGTCACCACGGCCGTGGGCTACGCCGCCGGCCACACCCCCAACCCCACCTACGAGGAGGTGTGCTCCGGCCGCACCGCACACACCGAAGTGGTGCGGGTGGTGTGGGACACCCGGCGGGTCGATTTCGCCGATCTGCTCAAGCTCTTCTGGGAATGCCACGACCCCACCCAGGGCCTGGCCCAGGGCAATGACACCGGCAGCCAGTACCGCTCGGCGATTCTCTGCACCACGCCCGAGCAGCTGACGCTGGCCGAGGCCAGCCGCCGCCACTACCAGGAGCAACTCAGCGCCGCCGGCTTCCCGGCGATCACCACCGAGATCCTGATCCACAAGCCCTTCTATTTCGCCGAAACCCACCACCAGCAGTACCTGGCCCGCCCCGGCAGCCGCCCTTACTGCTCCGCCCGCCCCAGCGGTGTGCGGCTCACCGCCTTTGCCGGCGGCAACTTCCTGCTGGCGCCCGAGGTCTGGGCGCAGTACGACTGGTCGGTGCAGCACTGCGTGCTGCGCAGCTCCAACGAGCCGATCCGCCTTTGACCCAGCCTCTGGGCTGGCCCGAGCGGTTCGGCGGCCCTCCTCGACCCTTCGCTTCCACACTGGTTCTTCCCGATGACGACCGGACCCGCTGCCAGATCCGCTGCCAGCCTCCTGGCCGCCGGCCTCAGCGCCACCGTTGTGGTTCCGTTGATGCCGCCGGTTCTGGCGATGAGCTCCCCTTGGTGGGAGCACTACGAGATCCGCGAAAGTTTTCTCTGCCGCGACCAGGGACGCCTCGTGGTGGAGCGCAATGACGCTCAGGCCTCACTGATCAGCGGCGGTTCCCGCGCCACCTTGTTCCGGGAAACCTCGCCGCTGCCGGGGGTGCGCTACGGCGACGACAACCTGCGGTTGATCCTCAGAGGCGATGAGCTCACCGTGGAGCGGCTGCCGCAGCGCTTCTCCTGCTTCCGCACCGATCAGGCCTGACATCGATGGGTTCCCTCTCCGACCGCACAGTGATCGTGTCACTGCTCTGCACCCTGGGCCTGGTGTTTGCCCTGGTGTTCTGGTACGGCAAGCTCAACCCGGCGCCGGAGGCGCCGCTGCTGTGGAAGGAGGCGCCGCCATCGCGAAGCACCCCCGCCCCCGGGCTCGAGCCGCGCGTGCCCCGGGCCAACGGCAGCGTGATCTGAGCGTGGTCGATCCCCCAGGCGAGCCCCAGGGCAAGCGCAAGCTTCACCCCCTCCCCCGCGGCCTCGTGGAGCTCTACGGACTGCTGGCAGTCCTGTTCGTTCTGGTGCCGGAGTGGATGGCCGGGGGAGCGCTGCTGGGCCTGCCTGGGGCCTCGGCTGGCGACCCGATGCCCGTGCGGGCCAGCGCCTGGCGGCGGGTGCCGGAGCTGCGGCTTGCCTCCCTCTCCCTGGCGGAACTGCGCCACACGGCGCGCCGGCTGCGGCTGTGGGGCTATGCCGGTGCCCGCCGTGAACAGCTCAACGCCCGGGTGCTGCGGCGGCTCAAACGCACCAAGCACTGGGAGCGCTGGCTGCCACCGGAGCTGTGATAGTTTCCATCTCGCCGGGGCGTAGCGCAGCTTGGTAGCGCACCACTTTGGGGTAGTGGGGGTCGTGGGTTCAAATCCCGCCGCTCCGATCGGTCCACCTCCGTTCTGTCGTTGAACCAGCCTCAGGGCTCACCAACAGCAACACGAACGTTCTTCTACCGCCGGCCATCAGGCCGGCTTTTTTTTTGGCCATTCCGCCAGCTTCTCTCTCACGACCGCCAGCTGCGGCCGCTGCCACCGGCTTCAGGCGCAGTCGCCGGTTTGCTTGCTAAGCGAACATCCACCTCTCTCCTCAGGTCGCAGGCAGGCGACTGGCATCGAGCAGGATGGCCTGGAGCTCCTGGCGGGCGGCAGCGCCGTGGAGCGTGTCGGCCAGCTCGCGCCAACTTCGCCACTGCTGCGCCTGCTCCTTGGCGATCTCCGCCTCCAGCCCGGGCAGGCTGATTTCCGGCTGGCCGGGCCGCTGCGGATCGAACAGCCCCTCGATGAGCACCTGCAGGTCGTGCAGTTCGCCCAGGTGATCCTGGGCCTGACGCAGCAGGGCGATCCAGCGGCTCAGAGACGGCCCCACCAGCTCTTCGAGAGGCTCGAGGGTGTAGCGCAGGGCCTTGAGGCGCTTGCGCAGCTCGTGCAGGGCCGGCTCGTGCGGATCGGTGGCGAACCAGCCGTCATGCAGAAACAAGCTGGCGGAGGCCGCTGCCTGCCATTCGAGCAGCCAGCAGCGCAGCGGCTGCTCCCCCAGCGGGGTGAAGCGCGGCTGGGCCTGCCAGTGGTGCAGGCGTGCCAGCAGCTTCAGGTAGGGGCCACTGCGCAGCGCCTCCTCCAGCCCCTCAAAGGCCTGCCGGCGCTCCCGCTTCAACCGCTTCAGCACCGGCCGCAGGGCTTTCTGCTCCGCCGCTGGCAAAAGGGGCATCAAGCTGCCGTGCAGCCGCTGCTGCAGCACGTCGAGGTCGCGGGTGAGGCCGGTGTGGCGCGCCACCTTGGCAATGCGCCGATCGCTGATCGTGTCGGGCAGCACCAGCGCCGGGGCGAACTGCTGCAGCACCGTGCGCAGGCGCCTCAGGCTCACCCGCAGCTGATGCAGGGGTTCGGGATCGTGGTCGGCGAGCACGTCCGGTTGCAGCTTGCCCAGCCGGCGGGTCTGGCGCTGGATCAGCAGGGCGGCATGGGCGCCACTGCTGCTTAGCGGCTGCACCTCGACAGCAGCACCGTCTGCGTCGGCGGTGTTGTCACGTTCATCCGGCGAGCTGCCGCACTCGTCGTCGGTCGTGGGTCTGTCCGTCCTGTTGGTCTTCATGGTGTTGATCTCGGCATCCATCACGTCACCCATCACGCTCTTCATCACGGTGGTCCTCACGCTGTTCACCACGGGGCGGGAGCTTGCTTGTCAACGCCGGCCGGTTGTCCAGTCCTGGAACCAGCCGCGGCGCCACAGCCAGTAGCTCTGCAAAGCAGCCACCAGCAGCATGAACATCACAACTGCAGCGTAGCCAAAACGCCACTGGAGTTCCGGCATGTTGACAAAGTTCATGCCGTAGATCCCAGCGATGAAGGTGAGCGGAGCAAAGATGGTGGAAACGATGGTGAGAGTTTTCATCACCTGGTTCATGCGGTTGCTGATGCTGGCCATGTAGGCCTCCGTCACGGAGTCGCATTGGCGCCGCACTAATTCACACGCTTCAAAGATCAGCCCCACCCGTTGTTCCATGTCCTGGAAGCCATGCAGGGCATCGGGTCCGAGCAGGCGCTGGTTCTGACGCAGCAGCACCATGATCTGGTGGCGCAGGGGCCACACCTGACCCCGGATGTCACGCAGGGTGTTCCGGGCCGTGTAAGCACGGTTGAGCAGTGTGGGTTTGGGCCGCATCAATGCCGCTTCCTCCAATTGCTCCAGCAACTCCGAGAGTTGCTCCAACAGCGGAAACAAGGAATCCAGTAACTCGTCGATCAGGAAGTGGAGAATGTCGTCGAGATCTTCCTTGGCTGGAGCGGGATCCAGGCACGACAGCCAGTGCGTGAGTTCTGGAAAGGAGCTGGGCTTGGGCACCTCCTCGATGCTGATCAGCAGTGTGGGCAGCAACAGCAGCCCGATCTGCTCGCCGATCAGGCGGTCGGGCGTGTCGGCAAAGCTGAGGCGGTGCAGCACGGCCAGCACCATGTCGCCGGAGGAGTCGACCCGTGGTCGTTGGGGCAGATCCAGCAAGGGCGTTTGAAAGTGCTCCGGCACGCCGAGCCGGTCGAGCACCGAGCGGATCAGGGCCTGGTTGCCCATGCCCTGCACCCGCACCCACAGGGGCAGGCCGCGCTCCAGCAGCACGTTCAGCTCGTCGAGCTGCAGCCCGTCCCGTTCTTCCAGGCCCGAGGGGTGGAAACACAGCACCGACAGGCGCGTCGGCGCCCTGCCGCCATGGATGAATAACTGGCTGGGAAGCTGACCCGGCCGTTCGCCCAGGCGTCTGGAACGCAACCGGCCTGGATCGAGTCGGGTCATCCCTGCGTTCTAGCGGTCGTGGTGCCGCCAGGGAAAGGGGCCGGTGGTTGCAGCCATTGCTCCAGCCCCACCCCCGTGGCGAGCACGGCGGCCTGAATCAGCAGACACCAGCCGACCTGTGCGCGGCGTTCCCAGAGCAAACCGATCATCGGAGCAGCGCAAGGGTTGGCATTTCAGCGGTGATGGCGGCTGGCAGCTGCCTGCTGGGCCATGCCCCGGGGCCTGGGGCAGCACGCTGGCCGCCGGCGTTCCGGCGCCAGCGCCCCCGACCTCAGCGGGCCACCGGTTGGCGCAGCTGGCTGAAGCTGCGCGCCAGGGCCTGGCCGATCGTGAGCCCCACCGGCAGGTCTCCACCGAAGGAGGTGCCGAGCACATTGCGGTAGAGCTTGGTTTCCACCAGCCGGTAGGTGGCATCCGGCAATGGCACGAAGCGGGCCTGCTTCACGTATTGCGGGCCTTTCTGCAGGTAGAACTTCACGAAGCGCCGCACATCATCCTGCCCGCGCAACATGCTGTCGTTGATGTAAATGAACAACGGCCGTGACAGCGGGCTGTAGCGCTCGTTCTGTACGTTCACCACCGAAGGGCTCACCAGTCCCTTGCGGCCATTCACGGCCAGGGCCCGGAGCTTGGTGGTGTTGGAGGCATACCAGCCGAAGCCGAGGTAGCCGAGAGCTTGGGGATCCTTGGCGATGCAGTTCACCACCACGGCATCATCTTCGCTGCTTGTGTAATCACGGCGAGAATCGCTGGCGTTGCCGTTGATCGCCTTGTTGAAGTAGTCGAAGGTGCCCGAATCCTTGCCGGGTCCACAGAGGCGGATCGGTGTGGCTGGCCAGGCGGCATTCACCTGATTCCAGCGCATGATCTTGCCCTCGGCGCTGCGGCGCCACAACCGCGACAACTCCGTGGTGCTGATGGCCTTCGCCCAGGTGTTGCGCGGGTTCACCGCCACGGTGAGCGCGTCGAAGGCGATCGGCAGTTCGATGAAGTTGACCCCCCGGGCGGTGCACGTCTTCAGCTCTTCGCTGTTGATCGGCCGGGACGCGTTGCTGATCTGCACCTTGCCGGAGCAGAAATCGCGGAAGCCTGCACTGGTGCCCGTTTCCAGCAGCTCAAAGCGCACATTGGCGCCGGCGCTCGTGCCACGGAAGGCGCGGATCACGCCGCCGGTGATCGGGAAGACCGTGCTGGAGCCGCTGATCCGGATCGTTCCGCCCTTGGGGGGTGAGGGAGCGGAGGCTTCAGCGGAAGGGAGGGTCACGGAGCCTCCCACCAGGGCGGCAAGCAGGCAGAGCGCCATGCCGCTGCGCGCGCCTCTCCCGCCGCTGGTCCCGGAGTGCTGCGCGGGGCGGCAAGGGAGGGTGGATCGCCAGGGCATGGAGAAGGGAACCGAGCGCCTCACTCTGCGCAGAGCGGCATGGGGGGAGGATTAAGCGACGGTTAGGGCTTGGTCATCATCCGCCGCAGTTCTGCCAGGGCCCTGCCGATCCTGTGCTGACACCCTGCTCCTGGCCCCGCTCAGTTCAGGCGGGTGCGGGCCCGGTAGCCCCCCAGCCAGCGGTTCACACGCGGGCGCAGCGAAGGAGGAACTTCATGCAGCAGCTGGTCGAGCTCCAGGGCGCCGAGGCGCCGCAGGTCGCGCACATCCACATGCCAGAGCGCTTCGGCCTCGCGCACCAGCCGGGCCCAGGTGCGGGCCCGTTGCCAGCGGCGCAGTTGCCACCGTTTCGGCACCGGCGGGCCGGCGCCCTCAAGCAACCGGGGAATGGACATCCGATCACAGTGCTCTTTCACCAGCTTGTGTGGGCGTTGGCCTGATTGGGCGAACGCAACAGGAGACTTCCGCTTTGCCACGCACACTGCTCGCCGATTGACTGGCCGCTCAGGCGGCGGTGCTGTTGATCGGGTGGGCGATCGGGCTGCCGCTGCTGCTGCCAGCGAGGGGTTCCACGGGTGCTACGGGAAAGCCCAGGCCCGCTGCTTCCCGCTCGCTCAGGCGCCGGGTCCAGGCTTTGGGGATGGGGTCGTTCCAGCGGAAGCCGGCCTGCCGGGCGCGGTGGCGCTGCTCGTAGGGCAGCTGGGCCCGGTACAGACGCCGTGGCTCCAGGCCTGCCAGCAGCAGCTCCTCCAGGTCGTCGCAGCGGGAAAACACCTGGGCCAGGTAGATGCAGTCGGTGAGGGCCCGGTGCGCGGCCCACACCGGCACCCCATAGGCCAGCGCCAGATCCCGCACCGACGGCGTCGCCCGCAGCTGCCGCTCCGACGGCCAGCGCAGATCTTCCATGCTGCACAGCCAGGGTTTCGCCAGTGCGGGCAACACGCCCCGCCCGAACCACTGGCGGTCGAAGCTGGCGTTGTGGGCCACGATCACATCGGCGGCCTCCACCAACGCGCGGAAGTAGGCGAGCGCGTTGTCCCACGGTTGGCTCAGCCGGGTGACGGCAGCGGGGATCCCGTTGATCGGCGCAGCCGGATTGCTTTCGCAGGGAAGCAGGAAGGAGAGCTGGCTGAGAACGGCGCGGGTGGGGACATGGAAAAGGATGGCTCCGACCTCGATGCAGTGGTCCTGCTGCGGGTCCAGCCCGGTGGTTTCGGTGTCGAGGATCAGCAGCTGGGTGGGGCAGCCTGCCGCAGCACCGGCCGGCCGCTCCGCTGCCGCCAGGGGATCCGTGGTGGCGGCCAGGGGCGGCAGGCTGAGGCGTGGCTTGGCCGTGCTCGTGGGCTCCGCTGCAGGCGGTTCTGCAGCTGCAGGCCTGGAGGCGGAAGCGGGTGCAGCCACCGGCGCCGGCCTGGCGGGAGCCCTGGGTGCGGCCCCTGCTGCCGGGGCGGCTGCAACGAGATCCAGCAGGCTCACCTGTTCCCAGCAGCCGGGGGCCTGCGGGCCATCGGCCGGGTCGTGGCTCGACCCCATCGGCGCTGATTCCATCGGCGGTTCTGCCATCGGGAGGGACGCTGCGGGGCGGGTGCCATCGATCGATGGCCTGCGGCGGATGACCCTGGTCATGCCCAGGTTGCTGCCATGTTCCCAGCCCGCAGCCGTCCCGCGCCAGTGGGCCGCGTTCCTAGGGTCGGGCCAGTTGCAATGGCGTGCGTGGCCCGTGCCCTTCAGGTGGGTGATCCGATCCCTTTGATCGCCCTGACCGACCAGGACGGGGTGGAGCGCCGCAGCGACCAGCTCGGCGGCCGGCCGCTGGTGCTGTTCTTCTATCCCAAGGACGACACCCCGGGTTGCACCGCCGAAGCCTGCGCCTTCCGCGACAGCGAGGCCGAACTGGTCGCCCTTGGCGCTGTGGTCTGGGGCGTCAGCGGTGATGACGCCGGCAGCCACAGCCGCTTTGCCGCCCGCCACCGGCTCACCTATCCCCTGCTGGTGGATCAGGGCAATGCCCTGCGCCAGGCCTTCGGTGTGCCCGGCGCCCTGCTCAACCTGCTGCCTGGCCGTGTCACTTACGTGATCGATGGCGATGGCGTGGTGCGGCACATGTTCAACAACCTGCTCGATGGGGCCGCCCATGCCCGTGAGGCCCTCACGGCGCTGCGGCGGCTGACGGTGGCCTGAGTGGACGCGCCCGTGCAGCCTCACCGGGCCGACCCATGAGCCGCTGGCAGCAGCAGGGCCCGCTCTGGAGCCTCGCCCCGCCCACCGCTGAAGCCTTTCCCGGTGGCGCGCAGGTTCCGCCCATCGGCGTGGTGGAGTTCATCGGCGGCACGGTGCTGGCGGCCAGCCCCCAGCTCAGCTACCGCCGCCTGCTGGAGGCGCTGGCGCTGCGGGGGCTGCTGGTGCGCGCCTGGAGCTACGTGCCCGGCTTCGATCACCAGGCGCAGGCCACCGAGGCCTGGCGCTGCTTCCGGGCGGCCCGCAGCACGGCCACTGCTCGTCCCAATCCTGGTGTCGCTCCCTCCGCTACGGCCCCGTTGCCGGTGCTGCGGCTCGGCCACAGCCTGGGCTGCAAGCTGCACCTGCTGGCGCCCGATGGCGGCCGCGGTTGCCGTGGTCTGGCGGCGATGAGCTTCAACAACTTCTCCGCCGATCGCTCCATTCCCCTGCTTGCCGACCTCGCCCCCCGCCTGGGCCTGCGCACCGAATTCAGCCCTTCACCGGAGGAAACCCTGCGGCTGGTGGGCCTGCATTACCGCCAGCCGCGCAACCTGCTGATCCGCTTCGGCACCGATGCACTCGACCAGAGCCGGCGGTTGATCGGCGTGCTGCAGCAGCGGCCTGATGACGCCTCCACCCTGCTGGAGCGGCCTGGCGATCACCTCACACCCGCCAGTGCCGGCCTGCGTCAGAACCTGCTGGGAGCCTGGGCCGATGACCCGGCCCGGCAGCGGCAGATCGATCGGCTGGCCGATCAGCTCACCGACTGGTGGCTGTGCCCGACCAGCCAGGACTCCCGCAGCTGAGCGAGAGGCTGCTCCACCCAGGCCCAGAAGTCCCAGCTCGGAGCAAAGAGATCGAGGGGCATGGCTTCCCCCTGCGCCCAGGCGTGCCAGAACGCCTCAGGATCCAGCGCCCCGTGCGCTGATCGGGCCACGTCGTTGAGCTGGGTGTCGAGATGCCAGGAGAAGATCGCCGGCAGCACGTGCCCGGAGATCGGATGCCGCGGATGCATCGCGGCGGTGAAGGTGGACACCAGGATTTCGCCGTGGGGCGTGGTGTCGTAGCCGGTGAGCACGTGGCAGGTGTCGTGGGGGGTGGTGAAGCGTTCGTTGAGAGCCCCCGGCTCCCCCGGCATGGCGTAGCCGTTGTGCTGGAAGTGGTCGTGGAAGGCACGCCCGAGCCGGTCGTGCGGGAGTGTGCCCAGTGCCCGGTACCGAGCCGCCAGGGCCGGATCCGCCCCTTCTCCCTGGTACGGCTGCAGCCAGGCGGCGATGTCGGCTTCCGCGCTCCAGGGGGAGCCCGTCAGGGAGCTGAGGTTGTTGCGGGCCATCAGAGCCAGCGCCTCCTGCAGATGCCCCTGGGCGGCAGCGGCGATCTCCTCCATCGAGGCGGTGTGGATGCCGAGAGCCGCCGCGTAGGCCAGCACCCGCTCGATGCGCCCCGGATCCAGCCGGTCGCCGAGGAAGGCCATCACCGTGAGGAAGCGGATCGCCTCCAGGCGCAGGGCCGCCGGCTGCAGGGCCGCGGCCAGCAGCGCCGGGCTGGTGGGTGGAAGCGGGCGTGGCAGTCCTTCAGCCCCGAGCCGGAAGATCCAGTGACCGGCCGCCGCCACCGCGGTCGCCGCGGCCGGCGGCAGTTCTCCGCCGCAGCCGCCCACATCCGCCATGGCGGCGAGGATGGCCAGGGATTCCTCCCGGTTGCTGGGGATCCGCATGTCGGGGTTCCGGTGTGGCCCTCAGACCCGCAGGGCATCCAGCACGGAGCGGTCTTCCAGGGTGCTGGTGTCGCCGCTCACTTCTTCGCCGGCCGCCAGGGCGCGCAGGATGCGGCGCATGATCTTGCCGCTGCGGGTCTTGGGCAGGGCATCGGTGAAGCGGATCTCGTCGGGGCGGGCGATCGGGCCGATCTCGGCGCCCACGTGGCGCTTCAGCGCGGCGATCAGGGCCTCGTCGCCGCTGGTGCCCGCATCCAGGGTCACGAAGGCCACGATTCCCTCCCCCTTGAGGTCGTCGGGCCGGCCCACCACGGCGGCTTCGGCCACGGCCGGATGGCTCACCAGGGCGGATTCGATCTCCATCGTGCCCAGCCGGTGCCCAGACACGTTGATCACGTCATCGACGCGGCCCATCACCCAGAAATAACCATCGGCATCGCGGCGAGCGCCGTCCCCGGCGAAGTAGACCCAGCTGCCGTCCGCCGGCCGGATCGCTTCCCAATAGGTTTTGCGGAAGCGTTCCGGATCGCCGTGGATGGTGCGCAGCATCCCTGGCCAGGGGCGCCGCACGGCCAGGTAGCCCCCCTCATCCACATCAGCACTGTTGCCGTCCATGTCCACCACATCGGCCACGATGCCGGGCATGGGCAGGGTGGCGGAGCCTGGTTTGGTGGGTGTGGCACCCGGCAGGGGGCTGATCATCACCCCGCCGGTCTCGGTCTGCCACCAGGTGTCCACCACCGGGCAGCGGCCATGGCCGATCACCTCCCGGTACCACATCCAGGCTTCCGGGTTGATCGGTTCGCCCACGGTGCCGAGGATGCGCAGGGAGCTCATGTCGTACTGGTCGGGCACCTCACGGCCGTTCTTCATGAAGGCCCGGATCGCAGTGGGCGCCGTGTAGAAGATCGTGACGCGGTGCTTCTGGATCACTTCCCAGAAGGCGCCGGGCTTGCTGGGCCGTGGTGCGCCTTCGTACATCACCGTGGTGGCACCGGCCGAGAGCGGCCCGTACACGATGTAGCTGTGGCCCGTGATCCAGCCCACGTCGGCTGTGCACCAGTGGATGTCGTCCTCGCGGATGTCGAACATCCACTGGAAGGTGATCTGGGCCCAGAGGTTGTAACCGGCGGTGGTGTGCACGATGCCTTTCGGCTTGCCGGTGGAGCCTGAGGTGTAGAGCACGAACAGGCGGTCTTCGCTGGCCATCGGCTCGGCGATGTGCTCGGCGCTGGCCGGCTCCACCCGGTCGTGCCACCAGTGGTCGCGCCCCTCGGTCATGGCGGTGGGGGTGCCCGTGCGCTTCACCACCAGCACGTGCTCCACGCTGGGGCAGCCTTCGGCGAGGGCCTGGTCGACCGCCGGCTTGAGCGCCACCGGCTTGTCCTTGCGGAAGCCGCCATCGGCGGTGATCACCGCCTTGGCCTGGCCATCGATCAGGCGGTCACGCAGCGCTTCGGCCGAGAAGCCGCCGAACACCACCGAATGGGGAGCGCCGATGCGGGCGCAGGCCAGCATGGCGATGGCCGCTTCCGGCACCATCGGCATGTAGAGCGCCACCAGATCGCCCTTGCCGATGCCGAGGCCCAGCAGGGCATTGGCGGCCTTGCACACCTCGGCGTGCAGTTCGGTGTAGGTGAACCGCCGCTCATCGCCGGGTTCCCCCTCCCAGATCAGTGCCGTCTTGTGGGCGCGGGGGCCATCCAGATGGCGATCGAGGCAGTTGTAGGCCACGTTCGTGGTGCCCCCTTCAAACCAGCGGGCGAAGGGCGGGTCGCTCCAGTCGAGAACGCTCTCGAAGGGCTGGAACCAGTGCAGGGCTCCCCGCGCCTGCTCGGCCCAGAAGGCGTCCGGGTCGGTGTCCGCTGCCTCTGCCAGTTGCCGGTAGGCCGCGAGGCTGCCGACCCGGGCGCTGGCAGCGAGGGCGGCGGGGGGCTCGAACACCCGGCCTTCCTGCAGCACGGATTCGATCGTGACCTCGCTCATCGCCATCGGTACCAGGGCCCCCCATTCAAGCGGCCGCTGGTGGCGTTGCCGTTCTGGCGTCGCACGGGCTGGATTTCAGCAACACGCGGCTGCTGTTCGCCGGACTCTCTATTCGTTGCGCTGGTCGTTGCGCTGGCTTGACTGAAGCTCCACGTTGACTTCAACAAATTCTCGCGTTGAGCCTCGACGTGGCTTCCCCTTTCGTCCTCACCAGTTAGGGAAGCTCTGGGCAACACCGAACAGCAAAAAGGAGCGGTGGCGAAGTGTGCAGATTGAACGGTTTTGTGCGTGGCACGTCGTGAATCGGGCAATGTCCGCTGATTTTGGAATGATCTTGGCTTCAACTTGTCACCAGCAGGATCCGGTAAGGACCGGCGCTTGCCGGGGCGCATGGTGAACCAAAACTTGCTGGCCTTGTCCTCCATCTCTTCTCGTTGCTCATTTCCTTGGTGGCCAGCGTCCGCATACGCCACCTCCTCTTCACCAGGCTGCAGATCTGCTACTGGGTGAGTTCGTCCACATTGGCGGTTACGTCCAACTGGCGGATACGTCCACATTGGCAGCTAGTGATGCGCGCCGGCTGTTGCAGCGCAGCGCAGAAAGGGCAAGCTTGGAATGCTGGAACGTGATGATCACGCTCCAGGTGGCAATGCTCAGGAAAGATCATTTTTTGTCAGGAAAGATCATTCTTTGTCAGGACAGATCGTCTGCTCGCCTTGCTGCTGAACCCCAGGAAGCGCCTCTGCTGGAGGATTCGATATCCATCACCCAGGTGATTCCTCTGCGGCGGCGCTTCCCCAGCGCAGGGCCGCTGCTTTCCACCTGCGCAGGCCCTGATGCCCCGCCAGCCTGGGCGACTGGTCTTGGTAGCTGGGAAGATGGCGCCATGACCCGTCCCGCGGCCTGCCTGTTCGATCTCGACGGTCTCCTGCTGGACACCGAACCGCTGCATGCCCAGGCCTGGCAGGCCGCCGCCGCCCACTTCGGCCGCAGTCTCCGGCCGGAGGAAGTGCTGGCCCTGCGTGGTCGCCGGCGCCTCGATTGCGCCGATCAGGTGCGCCAGTGGATCCATCAGAGCGGTGGGCCTTCCCTGAGTAACGCTGAGCTGCTGGAGGTGCGCCAGCCGATCGCTGAGGCCCTGTTGCCGCAGGCCGCAGCCATGCCGGGTGCCCAGGCGCTGGTGGAGCGTTGCCATGCCCTGGGCATACCCATGGCCCTGGCCACCAGCAGCTCCCGTGAGGCGGTGACCCTCAAGAGTCAGCCCCATGCCTGGCTGCAGCTGATCGAGCGGCGGGTGCATGGCGATGACCCGGAGCTCCTTGCTGGCAAGCCGGCCCCCGATGTCTTTCTGCTGGCCGCCCGCCGCCTCGGTGTCGACCCCAGTGACTGCTGGGCCTTTGAGGATTCGATCGCCGGTGCTTGCTCGGCCCAGGCGGCAGGCTGCCAGGTGCATGTGCTGTTGCCCGACGATGGGGTCTGCGCCCAGTACCCGCCCGAGGTGATCTGTCTGCAGTCGTTGGCGGAGCTGCGGCTCTGAGCCTGTGGAAACCCGGAGGTGCGGGGACGGTTGAGCGGTGGTGCAGGTGGTGTCGGTGATGCCCGTGGCGCGGCCCCGGGACGGCTCCACGCTCAGGCCGGCGGGGCCGGTGGCCTTTTCTTGTCTGTCTCGATCCGCTCCACCAGCTTGAGCATCCATGAGCCGGCCCGGCCCGTTTCGCCCAGTCGCTGCTTGAGCTCCAGCAGGGCGGCCGCCCGCTGCTCCTCCCGTTCGCCCTCGGACGGAATCGCATCGCGGTACGGAATCTGGGTGCGCTGCTGCAGCCACTGGCCAAGGGCGCGTGGATCGGCGGGATCCCTGATCGCACTTTCAAGCGTGAGGGGTTTGCCCTCGGAGCGCAGCCCCTGCAGCTTGTACCAGCGGTCCCCGTCGCTGTCGGTGCTCTCCACCAACTCCAGGGCGTCCAGCTGGGCCACCTCACGCACGGAGCGGCCGAAGCGGCGCTGCACCACCAGCTGGTGGCGCTCCAGGCGCAGCTCGCGCCGGCCCAGCAGCAGCCAGACCGTTCCCCAGCCGCAGCCCAGTGCCGGCAGGGCCAGGAAGGCCACCACTGGCCACAGGGATGGGTCGGCCAGGGCTGACCGGCCCAGCAGGCCCAGCAGCGCCAGCAGCAGCAAGGTGATCACGGCCGTGATGGCCGTCTGACGCCGCCGGATGCGGAGCGTGGGCACCAGCAACGGGGCGTCGCAGAACGCGGCCTCCAGCTCCTGCCATTGACGCGGCAGCTGGGCCGTCAGCGGCTGGGGCAAATCAGTGGCCACCGGATCCGCCGGCGCTGCTGGATCGAGAGCGAAGGCTGCGTTCAATGCGGCGGCGGCCTGCTCCCGTTCGCCAGCGGTGCCCAGCCGCGTGAGTTCGATGACCCGGTTCTCGAGTTCTGCCACCAGCGCACTGGGCTGCTGGTGGCGGCTGCGCACCGCGCAGCGGCGGATCTGGCCCACCCCGATGCGCTGCCGGCGCACGAACGGGCCCAGCCGCGTGTGCAGCGTCAGCACATCGTCGGTGACAACCAGCCGCTCATCGGCCCAGAAACAACGCAGCCATTCGCGTATCGCCATCACCCCGCCCAGGGTCCAGAGGCTCACCCACAGCAGCAGGAAGGCGGTCACCGCTGCGGCCTTCCCCACGCTCATGTCCATCGGGCCGGCCCCGGTCCACTCCCGCAGCAGACGGCTGAGCGTGAACAGCGCGAACACTTCCCCGGCCGCCCAGCCGCCCAGCCAGAGGGTGAGGAAGCCCCCCACCGCGAAGCGCGCGGGGCCGCGGGGGCGGAAGTGAAAGGTGAGCGTGGCGGGCATGGCCGTGGGTCGCGCGTGGATTCGCCGGCGTGCGGTCTGGCCGGTCGGGTTCAGAACTGGAAGCTGGTGGTGATCAGGGCGCCGAACTGGCGGAACTGCTCTCCTGCGGGGGTGTCAGCGCCGAGCGGCCGGCTGAGCAGAAACAGTGCCGGGGTCACGGCAATCCTGTCGCTGACCTGCAGCCTGTACCACCATTCGGCCACCAGATTGCTGTCCTGGCCGTCGCCGCCGCCGACCAGCCGCGTGGCCACGATCGGTTGCCCCACGGCCATGCCGAGCACATTTCCCTTGCCCAGCACGTCGCTCCACTGGAGGCCCACCGCCCATGACTGGCTGGTGGCCACGAGGCCGTTGCTGCCCCCAGTGCCACTGTTGCTCAGCCCACTGCTGAGGCCGCGGCTGGAATAGATGGTGCTGTTGAGGCCCCAGCCGGCGCTGATCGAGGGCCACCAGCCCGCCCGTGACGGCTGCCAGTAGCCGCTCAGGCCGAAGGCCTCCGTGGTGCCCGGGACGCTGAGGCTGGCGGTGGTGAAGGGGCTGGCGGCACCGATCAGGCCGTTGGTGTTCTGCAGGCGGGTGTACACCGCCGCCACGCCCCAGGCCTTGTGCCCGTAACCCACCTGAACGGTGCCGGTGGCGCCGGCGTTGGCGGTGCCGAACCCCCCCTGGCCCGCATTGCCGGCATTGCCACTCGCGGCCACGTAGTTGGCGCTGATGCTGAAGCCCCGGCGGGCCCACCACAGGCCAACGCCTGCCCCCAGGTTCTCGCTGTAGGCGGCTGGAGTCCCGGCCAGGGTGAACAGGTCGAGCACGGCTGAAGCCGGGTAGACGCTGGGCCAGAGGGCGAGCATGTCGTCCTGCTCGACGCGGCCGCCGATGGTGGCGGTGAAGCCCGCCCCCAGGGGGAACTGATAGAACGCGCGATCGATCGCCAGCGCGTTGCCGCAATTGCTTACGTTGAAGCCGCAGTTCTCCTGAAACGCGGCGGCGAGGGTGGAGAGGTTGCTGGGCCCGGCGCCACCGAAGCTGCTGGAGGCGAGGTTGCCCGCCCGCAGCGTGGTGCGCAGCAGGTCCTTGCCGTTGAAGCTGGTGTCGGCGATGAGCTGCAGGTCGTAGCTGAAGCTGGCGGCACCGAAGGTCTGCCGGTTCTGCTGTACCAGCCCTGCGGCGGAGCCACTGAAGGCGTTGGTGCCCAGCACGAAGCTGGCCTGGCCGCTGAGGGTGGTGGTGGTGGAGAACGCGGCGGCTTCCAGCGCCCGCAACCGGGCCTGCTCGTTGCCGAGCTGCCCCTGTAACACGGCCAGTTCGGCGGCGAGCTCGTGCTGCAGTCGCTGCAGGTCGCCTGTCGCCGGCGCCCGTTGCTGAAGGCAGGCCTGCAGCATGGCGGCCGCGTTCCAGCGGCTCAGGGCCCGCTGACCCCCGGCTGTTGTCGGCAGTCTGTTGGTGCGGCACCCCCGCGATGCCATCAGGTCCGTCAGGGCCGCCTCGGTCCGGGCGATGGTTTCGGACGGGGCGGCCACAGGAGCCGCCTCCACAGGAGCTGCGGTCGCCGGCGCCCCTGCTGCCGAAGCCACAGCAAGCGACCACGGAACGAGGCTCAGCAGGCCAAGCGGGACGGGGCGCGGCACCGGAGGCAGCACTGTGACGCCCATCATCGGCGGTTGTTCAGGTCAACGCTTCCCTTTGCTCAGCGCCTGCCGGTATTGGCAGCCTGCCGGCGGCGGGATCCCGGTTTCCTGCTTCGCACTCCCGCCACAGGCTCCCCCTAGGGTGCGCACTCCCCACGCCCCACCACCATGCAAGGCTCGATGCGACCGGCCGGTGATGGCCCGGGCGCCATGTTTCAGCTGCTGATCGCCGGGGCCGTGGCGCTGCTGATCCTCTTCACCCAGACGATCTTCATCGTGCCGGCCGGCAACGTCGCCGTGGTCACCACGCTCGGCAAGGTGACCGGCAACCAGCGCGACCCAGGCCCCAACCTCAAGATCCCCTTGATTCAGGCCACCTCGTTCTTTGATGTGCGCACCCAGGTGCGGCCGGAGCAGTTCTCCACCCTCACCAAGGATCTGCAGGTGATCGAGGCCACCGCCACGGTGAAGTACGCGATCAAGCCCAGCGAGGCGGCCCGCGTGTTCGAAACGATCGCCACCGATAACTCCCAGATCTATCCGCGGGTGATCCAGCCCTCGTTGCTCAAGGCGCTCAAATCGGTGTTTTCCCAGTACGAGCTGGTGACGATCGCCACCGAATGGAACGACATCTCCGCCCTGGTGCAGGAGAAGGTGGCGGAAGAACTCAGCAAGTTCAACTACGTGATCGTGCAGGGCCTCGACCTCACCGGTCTGCAGATCGCCGAGGAATACCGCGCCGCCATCGAACAGAAACAGATCGCCGAGCAGCGGCTGCTGCGCGCCCAGACCGAAGTGAAGATCGCCGATCAGGAGGCCAAGCGCTACCAGATCCTCAACTCCAGCCTCGATGACCAGGTGCTCTACAAGCTGTTCCTCGACAAATGGGACGGTCAGACCTCGGTGGTGCCCGCCCTGCCCGGCACCGCTCCAGGCGGTGGCACACCGGTGATCGTCAGGGGGCGCTGAAGCCTTCTGAGCCCCCGTCAGCACACACTCAGCCGTCTGCGCCCCGCGCCAGCCCTCACTCAGCTGACGGCGTCGCTGTGACAGGGCGGCGTGAGACCGGGGAGCTGGAATTCCAGAAACCAGAGAAATTCCCGCGACCGCCAGCCCAGATCGAAGGGAGCGGTGGGCTGCCAGTCGTGCCGCTCCAGCCCGAACGCCTCCTGCAGGTAGGCGGGCACCAGCGCTTCAACCTCGTCCTGGCCTTCAGCTTCCTGCTCCTCGAACAGGCGGTCGAGATAGAGCGCGGCGAAGATCCCCTGCTCCTCGTCGACCACCACCACCTCAAAGGGGCCATCGGCGGCGGGCAGCGGGTTCACTTCGAAGAATTCATCCCGCTCCAGGGGGTCGGTGGGCGCCTGCTCCATCAATGTGGCCAGGGCCTGCTTGAACCGTTCGAGGGTCATGGGGCCACCGGCCTGGGGGCCTCCATCCTCAACCGCAGGCGTCCGCCCAGGGGCCATAGCCACAGGGTCACGGCCAGCCAATGGATCAGCACGGGCGGCCACAGCGAGCCGCTGAGTAGGAAGACGCCCGCGCACACGGCGCCGAGCCAGCTGCAGGAGAGCAGGAAGGCCGGATCACGGAACAGCTGCCGCCCCGGCCGGTACCAGGTGGCGCCAGCCAGTGGGTGGTAGGCCACGAACAGCCCCACGCTCAGGGCGCCCCAGGCCAGCGACGACCAGGGCCCCACCCCCTCCATTGCGGCTGCCGGCAGCAGGGCGGCGCGGAACACCGCTTCCTCCCCCAGCGCTGGCATCAGCAGCAGCAGCGGCGCCTGGCGCAGCAGTGGCCCCAGCGGTCGCCAGCGCCAGCCCTGCCGCAGCAGGCCGCTGCGCCGCGCCAGCGGCAGGGCCACCAGTGCGTACAGCAGCATTCCCAGCGCCGCCACCAGCCCATTGCCGCCCAGCAGCGGCGTGCTCACCGCATCGGAGAGCCGCCGCAGCGGCACCGACAACCAGGGCCACTGGCCGAGCAGCAGCGTGGGTGCCAGCGGCAGCAGCTCGGGGTCGCGGCCCGGCACCTGGTTGGTGCGTTGGAACCACAGCTGCGAGCCGTTCTGGAGGAACACGCGGGCGTTGTCGTCATGGCCGCGGCGGGGCAGCATCGAACGCCAGCTGAGCAGGGCATCGCGCACGCTTTCCCCGCGCACGAAATGCTGCTCACCGCTGGTGAGCGTGTCAGCGCCGGCCACCACTGCCGCGTTGCGCACCCAGTCGGAGCGCACCATGCCGAAGGGAGTGAGCAGGTCGTCGAGCGACCGGCCCAGGGCCAGCAGCCGCTCGAAGCGCCGGCTGTCGCTGTCGTTGGGATGGGCGCGCCACCAGGCCATCAGCCCGGGATCGGCCAGCACCTGCTGGCGCAGCCGTTGCAGGGCGATGTAGAGGGTCTGGCTGGAATCCTGCACGCAGGAGGTGGCCGGCGTCACCGACGACAGGCCCGTGCCGTCGCCGCTGCGGTAACGGGCCATCATCACGTTGGCCTGCACCCCCAGTTCGTCGAGCAGGGAGAAGCGGCGGGGGCCGAGCTGCACGTCGCTGAACAGGTCCTGACGGATCAGCACATCGGAGATCGGTCGCAGCCACAGCCAGCCCCGCTGCAGATCGCCGCTGTAGGCACTCCAGTCCTGGGTGCCGGCCACGATGCCGTTGGGGTTGTTGGCATAGATCTGGTGAAAGCGGAGCGCAAACAGCGGCTCACCGCTGAAGGGGTCGCGCCCCAGTTCGGCGTCGCCGAAGGCGAAGTGGCCGGTCACGGTCCCGGCCACGATCGCTTCGCCAGCGGGGCCGCCGATGCCGCCGAAGCTGTGGATCAGCAGGCCCCGCTCGCCCAGCTGCCAGCTGCCTTCTCCCCCCACCTGAACCCGTGAGAAGCGGCCCTTCCGCTCGGGGGTGCGGGCCCAGTTGCGGTGCAGCACGTAGTCGAGGCCGGCGCCGCGGCCCTGCACCAGCTGATCGGCCTGGGGCTGCAGCAGAGCCCGGGGCAGCAGTGCCTGGGCCGTGAACAGGCCGCTGGCATCGGGCGCGCCGTACACCAGCCAGCCGGCGGCGCCGATCGGATCCCCCACCAGGCCATCCGGGTTGAACAGCCGGCGCCCATCGCGATCAGGTGGCTGCCGCGGAATCCGCACCACGTCCAGCGGGCCGCTGAATCCGCCCTGGCGCCGATCGAAGTGCCGCACCTCGAAGCGATCGCCGTCGGGGTTCTCGGTGGCGGCGGCTGGTTGCAGCAGTTGCACCAGGGCCACATAGCGCCCGGTGATCTGCACCGGCGGCTGGGCGATCGCCAGGCCGGGGCTGCCGGTGGGGCTGGTGGTGAGCTCCACCTCCTCCAGCCGCACGATCACGTCGTCGTGGGGGCGAGCCCCGGCCAGCGATTGCAGCGGACCCACGCCGCGGCGGCCATCGAGCCGCTGCGGCAGCACGTTGCCGGCAGCGATCGCCGCATGGGCCGCCGCATCCAAGTGGATGTCGGTGCTGACGGTGCGCACCATGGCCTGCAACAGCGGCCGCTCCTGCCAGCCCAGCCGCAGCCGCTGGCCCACCAGTTTCTCGTGCTGGGGAGGCGCGTGCTGCACCTCCAGCCACACCCAGTCAGCGCCGGGATCCTGGGCGCTTTGACCCTGACCGGCGGGATCTGCGGCGCGCGCCTCCGGCAGGATCAGCCGGCCGATCCAGGCGCCGTTCGGCTTGTAGAGCGCCGGATCAGGACGCTGATCAAGGGGGTAGTGATCTGGGCGGTTGAAGGGTTGCTCCCAGGCCAGGGCGTAGCTGGACGGCCCGGTCGCCGCCTGCGCCGACTGAAGCATGGGCAGCAGAACCGCCAGCAAGGCCGCCAGAACAGCGGCGAGACCGGCGGAGAAACCAGCGGCCAGGGTCGCTGCCCTTCTGGCGCTGGGCAGGGGCCGCAGCCGGCGCGTTCGGGGAGGCACGACGGCTACCGGGGGGAGAGCCGAGGTTACGGGAGCCGCTTGGGTGCTGTTTTGCATACCAGTCGGTTGCCAAGCCCACTGGCTCAGGGCGTGACGCAGCCTGGCCTGGCTACAACAGAGGCAGGAGCTGTCTGCGCGTGGCCTTGCAATGTCCCCCTTCCCCGACTACCCGGTCCCCGTCGATGAACTCCAGCGGTTGCGCTCGCTGGAGCGCCACGACCTACTCAATCATCGCAAGGATCCGCACCTCGATCGCCTGCTGGAGCTGGCCACTGAGTTGCTTGACACACCGATCGGCCTGATCTCCCTGATCGATACCGACCGCCAGTGGTTCATCGCCCGCCAGGGGCTGGAGATCGACGAGACACCGCGCAAGATGGCCTTCTGCGCCCATGCCATCGCCGGCAACGGCGTGCTTGTGGTGCCCGATGCGCTCGAAGACCCGCGCTTCAACACCAATCCCCTCGTGCTGGAGGAGCCCAGGATTCGCTTCTATGCGGGCGCACCGCTTACCTCTGAAGACGGCCACAACCTCGGCACGCTGTGCGTGATCGACCGCAAGCCTCGCCAGCCCAGCGATCAGCAGATCCGTCTTCTGGAGCGCATTGCTGAATTGGCGATGCGGGAAATCGAGATGCGCCGCCAGTCGCTGCATTGCCCGATCACCCATCTGCTGGGGCGCAGCCTTTTCCTTCAGCTCGGCGAACTCGAACTGAGGCATGCGCGGGAGCGCCAGGTGCCGTTGTCGTTGGTGATTCTCGACATTGACAACTTCCGGATGATCAACAGCCGTTCAGGCCACAAGGCGGGCGATGAGGTGCTGGTGAAAGTGGCCGATCTCTGCCGCAGCCACGCCGCGGACCAGGACCTGATCGGACGGGTGGGCGACGAGGAATTCGCGATTCTGCTGATCAACAGCACCGATGAGCAGGCCACCTGGTTGGCGGAAAGCGTGCTGGAGGGCGTCCACCATATTGGTGTGTCGTCCTTCCACAGCGAGCAGCAGATTCACCTCAGCGGTGGAGTCACCACCATGAGCGACACCGACGCCGATTTCGCCAGCCTGTTCCAGCGGGCAACAAAAGCCTCAGAACTGGCCCGGATGAACGGTCGCGATCAGATTGTGGCGATGGAAAGGGAATGAAGGCCGCTCCGCCCCAGCAACCCTGCGGAGGTGCCCCTTGGGGGGTGGCTTCTTGTGCTCAGGGAGGCGGAGCGGACGGATCCGCTGCTGAAGTCTTGAAGGTGCGCCACTGCACCTGTTCGATCGAACCGAGGCGTTCAGCCGGTTTGCCTTCCAGACGGGCCGTCACCAGGTCGGGGCGCCCGGCCAGCACCTTGAGGCCATCGCCGAGCGGAAAGTGGCGCTCCCCCTTGAAGGTGCCGCGGAACACCACCTCCTCGCCGGCAGGGCCGCCCACCTGACGCACTTCCAGCCAGCTGGGGGCACTACTGCTCAGCAGCAGATCGCCAGGAGCTGGCGGCACGGCCACCGGGGCCACCATGGCAGGGGCTGGTTCGTTGGCCGGGGGCTCGGGCCGTGCAGGGGAGGGGGCAGCCGGCTGCGCGGAAAGCCGTGTCTGGAGGGTGCCGGCATCGAAGCGCCGCCAGCCCCACACCAGCGCCGATCCAGCGCCCACGATCAGAGCCATCACGGCAATGGAACGGACCATCACGCCTGCGGCGGCGGTCTTGGCGGACCCTGGCGCCGTCTGCTGTGTCGTTGAGGTGCTTGGGTCCAGGCAGCGGTGGGTGAGGCCACTTTTCTGCAGGTTGCGCAGCGGCTGCAACAACGGCGCCACATCCAGCCCGAGCACCCCGGCCACGCGCTGCGCTTGGGCAATCACATACACAAGCTCGGGCAGGGCGGCACGGTCGCCGGCTTCAAGCGCGTTCAACTGCTCCTCGCGGAAGAACAGGCGCTTGGCAAGCTCCGGCAGGGCAATGCCCTTGGCCTCGCGTGCTTGACGGAGCTGGGCTCCCAATGCGCCCAGTGCATTAGCCGCGGCCTGATCCTCGGCGTCCACGTCGGGCACGGGTTGGTTGGAGGGACTGCCCTCGCTCATGGTGTGGATCTCTGAGAGGGGGAGGTCAGAGGATTTGTAGCTCGAAATGGTGCTGATTGATGTCCATGGGAGGGTTCCTTTTCAGCATGGGTAAAGCTGCCCGCCAATCGCTAGCAAAACGTGAGAGATCTTGTGGCTTTGAATCTTCACACCTCCCTGATTTTGAAGCAGCCTGTGTGAAGGAGAACTGGCTTCTCGGTGAATGGATCCATCCCTCGTGCAGCAACCTGCTCTGGCCATTGCATGAGAGCAGGTCAAACGGCCGTGCGATTCGGCGGAGCAAGCCCACTCAGCTCGGCAAAGCGCGCTCAATAGAGGCGGCTGAGCACGAAGTCCGGCAGGGCCTTGAGGGCGTCGCTGGAGGCGGAAGGCGGTAGCCACTGGAGCGCTTCGCCGGCCTCTCGGGCAAAACCTTCGGCCAGCGTGCGCGACCGGGGGATCGCTTCGCAGCCCCGCACCAGCTCCAGCGCCTGATCGAGGTCGCCGGGTTCGCAGAGCTCTCGCTCGATCAGCCCGGCCAGGGGCGGACGTTCCTCAAGGGCGAAGAGCACCGGGGCCGTGAGGTAGCCGGCGGCCAGATCGCTGGCAGCAGGCTTTCCCAGTTGCTGATCGCTGCCGGTGAAGTCGAGGATGTCGTCGACCACCTGGAAGGCCAGGCCCAACTGGCGGCCGAAGCGGTAGAGCTGATCGAGGCGATCGACCGGCAGGTTGCTCAGCACCCCGGCGGCGCGGGCGCTGTTGGCGATCAGCGAGGCAGTTTTGCAGTAGCTCTTTTCGAGGTAGGTCTCGAAGCTCTGGCCGGTGTCGTAGCGGAACAGACCCTGACGCACTTCGCCGTCGGCCAGGTCCATGATCACGCGCGAGAGCAGCTTCACCACATCGAGGTCGTCGAGGTTGGCGAGGTGCCAGCTGGCCTGGGCGAAAAGGAAATCGCCCGCCAGCACCGCCAGGCGATTGTTGAAGCGGCTGTGGACCGTGTCCACGCCGCGGCGGGTGGAGGCCTCATCGACCACGTCGTCGTGGACGAGGGAGGCGGTGTGAATCATTTCGGTGATCTCAGCCAGGCGCCGGTGCCGGCTGGAGAGCTCACCATCAGGGCTGAGAGCCCGTGAGAGCAGCAGAACCACGCCGGGGCGGATCCGTTTGCCACCGGCACTGAAGAGGTGCTCAGCTGCAGCCTGGAGGATCGGGTGGCCGGCGCCGATCAGGCTGCGCAGATCGCTCAGCAGAGTTTCGAGGTCGTTCTCGACCGGCTGGAGCAATTGCGCGACCGTGGCCATGACCCCTGCTCAGTGGATGGATCCTAGAAGGCCTGGATCGGCGCTGAGAGCGCCACCTGCTCCACCACCGGCCGCCAGCCCAGCCAGGGCATGGCGGCACGGGCGAAGGCCTCCGGATCGCCGGTCACGCAGAAGCGGCTGCCACTGGCCAGTGCGGGAGACGGGTGCAGGCCGCAGCGCTGCGGCAGCGGCGCCGGCGTTCGGCCGATGCAGACCGACAGGCGCGCCACGGCGGCCTCGGCCGGATCCACCAGCACCACGTGCTGGGGCAGCAGCTCCCGCAGCAGGTCTTCCAGCAGCGGGTAGTGGGTGCAGCCAAGCACGACGGTGTCCACATCGGCGGCCAGCAGGGGCTTCAGATAGGTGTGGGCCGCCTCGCGCAGCTGCGGGTCGGTGAGATCACCCCGCTCGATCAGGGGCACGAAGGCGGGGCAGCCCACTTCCACCACCTTGATGAACGGACGCACGGCGCGCAGGGCGCGTCCATAGGCGCCGCTGGCTGCGGTGGCCGGCGTGGCCAGCACGCCCACCCGTTCCCCCTGCACCACGGTGGCAGCACTGTCGATCAGACCCAGCACCGGCACCTCGCGGCCGGCAATGGCCTCCACCACATCAAGGGCCAGGGCATGGGTGGTGTTGCAGGCCATCAGCACCACATCGACCGACTGCAGCTGCAGCCAGCTCACCACCTCGGCGGCAATCGAGCGGATCTCCCCCCTGGAGCGCTCGCCATAGGGCACCCGAGCGGTGTCGCCCAGGTAGATGTAGGGCTGGTCGGGATGCCGCTCCACCAGGCGGCGCAGCACGGTCAGGCCGCCGAGTCCGCTGTCGAGCAGGCCGATGCGTCGCTTGCTCATCCGCCCCCCAGGTAACGCAGGATGCCGCGGGTGATGGCCTGGGCCAGCCGCTGGCGGTGTCCCGCATCCGCCAGCCGGGGGGAATCCAGATCGCCTGTCACGAAGCCGGTTTCCGCCAGCGCCGCGGGCATCACCGTCCGGCGGATCACGAAGAAGCGGCCGGTCTTGACGCCGCGGTCGGGGCTGCCGGGTGAAACCCGCAGCATCTCCTCCTGCACGGCCTCCGCCAGCGCCCGCGACTGAGCGCCCTGGAAGTAGAAGGTTTCGATGCCGTTCACATCCGGCCGGGCCATGCTCAGGGCGTTGGCGTGGATGCTGAGGAAAGCCTGGGCACCGCTGCTGTTCGCCAGCGCCACCCGCGGCGGCAGGTCGACGTCGATTTCGGAGGTGCGCGTCAGCACCACCTGCACACCCTTGCTCTGCAGCAGCTGGGCCACCTGCAACGAGATGTCGAGCACCACATCGGTTTCCCGCAGCCCGCCGATGCCCACGGCGCCCGGGTCGGGTCCGCCGTGGCCCGGATCGATCACCACCCGGAAGCGGCCGCGCGGCACTGCGGGCATGCCGCCGGTCGAGGGGAGGGGGCGGCTGCCGCCGAAGGGAGTCGGCCGTACCCAGCCTCCGCCTGCCACCTCCACGTTGCCTTCGCCGAGGGTGGAGATCAGCCGGTTGGAGCCCAGCCCGGTCAGCTCGAGGCGCCAGCGGTCGCGGGCGGTGCCCACCAGGCGCATGTTGCGCGGATCGAGCTGGGTGCCTGGGGCGAATTCGAGCACAAGGCGGGTGGTGCCGGGATCGGGCTTGCCGATGCGCACCTCGCGCAGGGCGCCGCTGCCGCGCAGGGTGCGAGGCCGCACCGGGGCGCCGGGGAGGTCGATCCACACCCGAGGACCCTGGGCGCCCCTGCCGCTTTCGTAGAAGGCCTGCAGGGAGATTGAGGGCGAGGTGCGCAGCTCAAGCACCCCATCCCGGCTGACGCGCCAGGCGGCCAGGGCGCTGGCGGCGTGGGCCGGCAGAGAGGCCAGCAGCAGGGCAGACGGCGCGAGCGTGGCGAGGGCGATCGCGCGGCACGACGCCCGCAGCGTGGTGAGCAGTGACGGGCAGGGCTTCCCCAGGGTCAGAACAGCGAAGGACGGCGGTGGTTCAGGCTCGGCATCTGGGTGCGAACCCGTTGGCCATGATCAGGGTCGACCGGCGCCACCGCCAGCCCGGGGGAAATTCCCGCATCCGCCAGCACCGTGCCCCATGGGTCGATCACCAGGGCGTGGCCATGGCTCTGCCTGCGGCCGTAGTGCAGGCCGGTCTGGGCCGGTGCCATCACGTAGGCCGTGTTCTCGATCGCCCGCGCCTGCAGCAGCACCTGCCAGTGGTCCTTGCCGGTGAAGGCGGTGAAGGCGGCCGGAATCATGATGAGTTCGGCACCAGCACCGGCTAGGTGGCGGTAGAGCTCGGGAAAGCGGACGTCGTAACAGATCGAAAGTCCGATGCGGCACAGGCCCGGCACATCCACCACCGGCGGCAAGGTTTCGCCCGCTTTGACCGTTCCCGACTCCCGATAGGTGTTGCCATCGGGAAGATCCACGTCGAACAGGTGGATCTTGTCGTAGCGGGCCAGCAGCTGGCCTTCGGTGCCCACCAGCTCTGCGCGGTTGAAGGTGGCCCGCTCCCCGGCCGGCACCGGATAGCCGCCGCCCAGCAGAGTCACCTGGTAGCGCCGCGCCATCGTCACCAGAAAGCGGCTGCAGCGTTCGGCCAGGCTGCCCGCCAGCTCCAGCCGCCGCTCGTCGTTGCCCATGAAGGCGAAGTTCTCGGGCAGCCCCACCAGATCGGCGCCGCGCCGGGCCGCCAGATCGATCAGCTCCTCGGCGGCCGCGAAATTGGACTCCGGATCGGGCGTGCTGGTGAGTTGCAGAGCAGCGGCCAGGAAGCTCGTCACCATGAGCAGGGAAGAGGTCGGCGGAACTGTAAGGGAGCTGCCTTCCGGCACCGGAACGGGGCTGGGCGCCGGCTTCAGCTGGCTTTGAGTACGCCTGGCTCGGCCTGCATCGGCACGATCTCAAGCGAATCCACGCTGGCGCAGCAGCGGAAATCATCGTCGTGATCGCCCAGGCCGATCAGCCGCCGGCCATGGCTGGCGGTACGCAGGCAGCCTTCGGGATCGTGGCGCCACTGCTGCCAGAGCGCCAGCGCCGCCACCATCTCGTCATTGCCCGCCTCCACCGACCGGCCGCCAGCGGCTGCGGCATCCATCGCCGCCTGGGCCACCGCGCCAGCCGCCAGGGTGTCTTCCAGCGAGTAGGAGCCCTCCCAGCCGCTGCCCACGATCCACACCTGCTCGCATTGCCGCTCCAGCAGCCGCGCCGCCACTGCCGCGCGGTTGGGCAGGCAGGCGGTCAGCAGCAGGGGCACAGTGCGCACCTTGTCGAGCGAGCGGGTGCCGTTGGTGGTGCTCATGAAGATGCGCTTGCCCGCCACCAGCGCCGGCGTGACGGCCAGGGGGGAGTTGCCGAGATCGAAGCCCTCCACCCGGGCGCCGCCCCGTTCGCCGGCTGTGAGCCGTTGCGCGGCCGGCCAGGCCGCGGCCGCGGCCTTGAGGCTGTCGAGATCGGCGAACGCCTGCACCGCCTCGGCGCCGTTCTGGAGTGCCCAGGCGATCGTGGTGGTGGCGCGCAGCACGTCGATCACCACGGCCGCATCCGGGCCCGCCGCCGCCGCTCCAGGGCCGCGGTCTGGCACATCTTCGGAGGTGTGGAAGGTATGGATCTGCACGGCGCAGGGCACGGGTCGCGTGCGTCACAGTAGGCAGCGACGCTCAGGACCCACTCAATGACGGCCACGCTGCCGCGGAGTTCCACCAGAGATCTGCGGGGCTTTCTGTCGCTACTGGAGCAGCGCGGCCAGCTGCGGCGCATCACAGCCCCCGTCGACCCCGACCAGGAACTGGCCGCCATCGCCGACCGGGTGCTGGCCCGCGGGGGCCCCGGCCTGCTGTTCGAGAACGTGATCGGCAGCCCGATGCCGGTGGCTGTGAACCTGCTCGGCACCGTGCAGCGGGTGGTGTGGAGCATGGGCCTGGAGTCGGCCGAAGAGCTGGAGGATCTCGGCGCGCGGCTGGCCCTGTTGCAGCAGCCCCGGCCGCCGAAGGGGCTGCGCGAGGCGGTGCGCTTCGGCGGGGTGCTCTGGGATGTGGTGAAGGCCCGCCCCGACCTCGACCTGCTGCCGCCCTGCCACCAGCAGGTGTTCAAGGGGGAGGACGTGAACCTCGACAGCCTGCCGCTGCTGCGCCCCTGGCCCGGCGATGCCGGCGGGGTGATCACCCTCGGACTGGTGATCACCAAGGACCCGGAAACGGGCGTGCCCAACGTGGGTGTCTACCGGCTGCAGCGCCAGTCGGTGAACACCATGACGGTGCACTGGCTGAGCGTGCGTGGCGGTGCCCGCCACCTGCGCAAGGCGGCGGCCATGGGCAAGCCCCTGGAGGTGGCCGTGGCGATCGGCGTGCACCCCCTGCTGGTGATGGCCGCCGCCACCCCGATCCCGGTGCAGCTCTCCGAATGGCTGTTCGCCGGCATCTACGCCGGCGAAGGGGTGCGGCTGGCCAAGTGCAAAACAGTGAACCTGGAGGTGCCCAGCCACAGCGAGGTGGTGCTGGAGGGCACGATCACCCCCGGCGAGGAACTGCCCGACGGCCCCTTCGGTGATCACATGGGCTTCTACGGCGGCGTCGAGGCGTCACCGCTGGTGCGCTTCCAGTGCATGACCCAGCGCCGGAACCCGGTGTTCCTCACCACCTTCAGCGGCCGCCCGCCAAAGGAGGAGGCCATGCTGGCGATCGCGCTCAACCGCATCTACACGCCGATCCTGCGGCAACAGGTGCCCGAGATCATCGATTTCTTCCTGCCGATGGAAGGGCTCAGCTACAAGCTGGCTGTGCTCTCGATCGACAAGGCCTATCCGGGCCAGGCGAAGCGGGCGGCGATGGCCTTCTGGACCGTCCTGCCCCAGTTCACCTACACCAAGTTCGTGGTGGTGGTCGACAAGTCGATCAACATCCGCGACCCGCGCCAGGTGATCTGGGCCATCAGTGCCCAGGTGGATCCCCAGCGCGATCTGTTCGTGCTGGAGGACACCCCGTTCGACACGCTGGATTTCGCCAGCGAGCGTCTGGGGCTGGGCGGCCGTCTGGCGATCGATGCCACCACCAAGATCGGGCCGGAAAAGCGCCACGACTGGGGCGAACCGCTCCGCCGGCCGGCGGCGATCGAAGATCGGCTCGATGCCCGCTGGCAGGAGCTGGGCCTGGCCGACATCGACGCCACCGAACCGGATCCCACCCTGTTCGGCTACACCCTCGAGAACGTGCTGGAGCGTCTGGCGGCGCGGCGTTGATCAAGCGCCGCGGCCTGCAGGCGCTCAAGGCGCTGCTGGAGCTGGCCAGGGAGCCGGGCGCCTGGCGCTCGGTGACCCAGATCGCCGCCGCTCAGTCGATTCCGGCCCCGATGCTGGAGCAACTTCTGCTGCAGTTGCGGCGGGCCGATCTGGTGGAGGCGCGGCGGGGCCGCAGCGGCGGCTACCGCCTGCGGCGGGTACCGGCGGCGATTCCTGTCGCCACCGTGCTGCAAGCCGTGCAGGCTGATCCGGCGCTGGGGCCGGCGGCGGCTACAGCCAGCGACCCGGCACTGGCGGGCGAGCAGGTGGCCCAGGCTCTGGTGCGGCGTCTGCAGCGGGCGCTGGAGCAGGAACTGGCCGTGCTCACGCTCGAGGAACTGCTCTTCGATCTGCGCAGCTGGCAGGAATGCCTCAGTGAAGACGGCGGCCTGATGGTGGGCTAACGCACAGAGCGGCCTGCGGAAGCGCCGAACCCGGCCAGGATGGCCAGGTGTTGATCACGCGCTGATGCCCGACCGCGACGCCATCGAGTTCGCCGAACGGCGCCGCATGGCCGAACGGGATCAGGGGCTGGTGCCCTGGGCGCTCTGGGGCAGCTACCTACCTGATCGTCAGTGGGGCACGGTGCGGGAGGACTACTCCGCCGACGGCGATGCCTGGCGCTCCTTCCCGCACGACCACGCCCGCTCGCGCGTGTACCGCTGGGGGGAGGACGGCCTGTTGGGCCTCTGCGACGAGCACGCCCGCCTCTGCTTTTCGGTGGCGCTCTGGAACGGCCTCGATCCCATCCTCAAGGAGCGGCCCTTCGGGCTGGGCAACCCGGAAGGCAACCACGGCGAAGACATCAAGGACTACACCTTTCACCTGGCCAACACCCCCACCCACAGCTTCATGCGGGGGCTCTACAAGTACCCCCAGCGCTGCTTCCCCTACGACCACCTGATCCACGAGAACGGGCGGCGCGGGCGCGACAGCCCGGAGTACGAGCTGGTCGACACCGGGCTGTTCGACGACGACCGTTACTTCGATGTGGAGGTGGAGTACGCGAAGGCGGCGGCCGACGACCTGCTGATCCGCTTGCGCCTCACCAACCGAGGCCCCGATCCTGCCCCGCTCACCCTCCTGCCCACCCTGTGGTTGCGCAACACCTGGAGCTGGGGCTATGCGGGCGCGCTCGAGCAGCCGCTGGAGCTTGAAGGGGATCTGCTGCGCACCCCTGTGCTGCCCGGCCTCGGGTCGTACCGGCTGGCCTGCGCCGAGCCTGGCCCCTGGATCTTCACCGACAACGAGACCAACACCGAGCGCCTGTTCCGCCAGCCCAACCAGCGGCCGTATCAGAAGGACGGCTTTCACCGGTATGTGGTGGAGGGGGAGGAGGGAGCCATCAACCCCGCCCAGCGGGGCACCAAGGCGGCCCGCCTGCTGCGCCGCACACTGGCCCCGGGGGAGACCTGGGTGGTGGACCTGCGCCTGTGGGCGGGCGAGCAGCCGGCGGCGTTCGGCGCGGCGTTCGAGGCCACCCATCAGGCACGCGTGCAGGAATGGAGGGCCTACTTCGAGCACTGCGTGCCGGGGCTGGAAGCCGACGACCGCCGCATTCACCTCGCAGGCGCCGCCGGATTGCTGTGGTGCAAGAAGTACTACAGCTGGGACGTGAAACGCTGGCTGGAGGGGGATCCGGGCCAGCCGGTGCCGCCGCCGGAGCGCTTCAGGAGCGCCAATGCGGCCTGGCGCCGTCTGCATGTGGAAGATGTGATCTCCATGCCCGATTCATGGGAATACCCCTATTTCTGCCAGTGGGATCTGATGGTGCATGCCGTGGCCTTCGCCGGCTTCGATCCGGCCACCGCCAAGGAGCAGTGCATGCTGCTGCGCAGCCCCCGCTTCACGGCGCCCAACGCCCAGACCCCTGCCTACGAATGGGCGCTCTCCGATCCGAACCCACCGATCGGTGCCTGGGCGGCGATGCGTGTGTATCAGATCGACCGCAAGCAGAACGGTGAACCGGACATGCCCTTTCTGCGGGCGGCACTGCGCAAGCTGTTGCTGGAATACGGCTGGTGGGCCAACCGCAACGATCGTTCGGGCGACAACGTGTTCGAGGGTGGATTCCTCGGTCTGGATAACATTGCCGTGTTCGATCGCCGCTTTCCGCTCGCCGATGGCAGCCACATCGGAGAAAGCGATGGCATCGCCTGGATGGCGTCGCTGAGCCTGAATCTGCTCAACATCAGCGTGGAGCTGAGTGTGCGTGAACCGGAGTATGCGGATCTGTGCGAGCGTTTTGTCTACGACTTCGTGCAGCTCAACCTCACGCTCAACACCCCCACAGACAACGAGTTTCTGAACTGGGATGAGCAGGATGGCTTCTACTACGACGTGATCAAGCGGCCCGATGGAAGCACTGATTTCCTGCGCAGCCGCTCGATTGCTGGCCTGATTCCCCTGCTGGCGGTGGCCAGTTTCGATCAGGAAACGCTGGAACGTCTGCCGGTGCTGGATGTGAAGAACAGCATGGCGTGGTACACCCACGAGCGCACCTCCCCCTCCTGGGTGGAAACGCACCTGGGCCGGCGCCACAACGACCGGCTGCTGTTTTCCCTGGTGCCGGAAGATCGGCTGCGCCGCATCTGTGAGCGGCTGTTCGATGAGACGGAATTCCTTTCTCCCTACGGCATCCGCTCTCTGTCGAAGGTGTATGAAACCGCACCCTTCTGCTACACCGAAGGCAGTGAATCAGATTGCCTCTCCTATTCACCGGCGGACAGCCCGGTGGCCATGTTCGGTGGCAACTCCAACTGGCGTGGGCCGGTGTGGATGCCGCTTAATTATCTGTTGATCGAATCTCTGCAGAAATTCGGCCATTTTTATGGCGACAGCTTCACGGTGGAGTTCCCCACCGGCTCTGGCGTATGGCTCAGCCTCTGGGATGTGTCATTGAAGCTGGAGCAGCGGCTGGTGAATCTTTTCCGCCGTGACAGCCAGGGCCGGCGCGCCTTCCTCGGGGATGTGGACCTGTTTCAGCACAACCCCCATTGGCGTGATCTGATCCAGTTTCATGAGTATTTCCATGGCGACAATGGCCGTGGGGTGGGCGCCAGCCACCAGACCGGCTGGAGTGCGATCGTCTGCAAGATGATCAACCAACTCTCCCAATATCCAGTGCCCTGATCGCAGCACCTGTCTCTGCCTTCCCCTCTGTTCCGCCGCCACCCTTCCGCCATGCCTGCCACCCCAACGGCCCGGATCATCGACCCGTCGATCACCCTCGCCCCGTTGCCTGGTGCCGGGCAGCTGAATCCACCGGATGGCAGCCACGTGGATGTGTTGATCATCGGCAGTGGGGCCGGCGGCGGCACCCTGGCGCGGCACCTGGCTGGCAGCGGCCTCAAGGTGCTGGTGCTGGAACGCGGCGACTGGCTCCCCCAGGAACCGCAGAACTGGAGCGCCGAAGCGGTGTTTCAGCAGGGGCGCTATGTGTCTGCGGACACCTGGCACGACAAGCACGGCAAGGCCTTTCAGCCCGGCAGCCACTACATGGTGGGAGGCGCCACCAAGATGTACGGGGCCGCCCACTTCCGCCTGCGCGAGGCCGATTTCGGCGAGCTGATTCACCACGACGGCATCTCACCGGCCTGGCCCCTCCCTTACGACGTCTTCGAGCCCTATTACCAGCGCGCCGAAGAACTGTTCCACGTGCATGCCCAGCAGGGGGAAGATCCCACCGAACCCCGCCGCACTGCCCCCTATCCCCACCCGCCGATTGCCCATGAGCCGCGCATGCAGAAGCTGGTCGACGATCTGCGTGCCGCCGGCCTGCGCCCCTTCCACGCCCCCAGCGGGGTGATGCTCGATGAGGCCAACCTGCCCTTCAGCCGTTGCCGCAAGTGCAACCGCTGTGATGGCTTTCCGTGCCTGGTGCATGCCAAGGGCGATGCGGACGTGGTGGGCATTCGGCCGGCCTTGGCCGATGCGAACGTGTCGCTGCTCACCCGCGCCCATGTGCAGCGGCTGCTCACCGATGCCAGTGGTGGGCGGGTCACGGCGGTGGAACTTCTGCGCGATGGCGAGCCGATGCGCTTTTCCGCCGATGTGGTGGTGGTGAGTTGCGGCGCCGCCAACAGCGCCCGGCTGCTGCTGATGTCTGCCAACGACCGCCACCCGGCCGGCCTGGCCAATGGCTCGGGGCAGGTGGGGCGCAACTACATGTTCCACAACAGCAAGGCCCTCGTGGCCCTGGCCCATGAACCCAACACCACCGTGTTTCAGAAAACGGTGTCGATCAATGACTGGTATCTGGGCTCTGAGGCGTTTCCCTACCCGATGGGCAACATCCAGATGACCGGCAAGACCAGCGGCACGATCATGAAGGGCTATGCCCCACTGGAAACCTTCCTGATGCCCGGCTGGAGCATGGACCAGATCGCGGAACATGCACTGGATTTCTGGCTGAGCAGCGAGGATCTCCCCGACCCTGAGAACCGCATCACCGTGAACAAGGAGGGGGCGATCACCCTCTCCTACACCCCCAACAATCAGACGGCCAGCGCCAGGCTTGAGCATAATCTTCGCGGCTTGCTGGATTCTCTCTATCTGAAGAATCACCTGGTGGAGCGGCAGATCTACGTGAAATCCAGCATGGCGATTGCCGCCGTGGGCCACCAGGCTGGCACCTGCCGCTTCGGCACCGATCCCACCACCTCGGTGCTGGATCTTGATTGCAAAGCCCACGAGCTCGACAATCTCTACGTGGTGGACACCAGCTTCTTCCCCAGCATCGGTGCGGTGAATCCCTCGCTCACCGCCATCGCTAACGCCCTGCGGGTGGGCGATCATCTCATCGCCCGGCTGCAGGGATGATCCAGCCGGGGAGAGGCGCCAGGGGGGAATCTTCTTGGTTGAACGCTGTCAACCGAGTTGAATGCCCTCAGCACAGTTGCATCCTCTCAGCAGCGCCGAATGGTGTCAGCCGAAGTTGAGCATCAGGGCGTCGCGAATCAGGAGTCCGTCGAGCGAAAGGGCGCCACCTCCGGCTCCGATCAGCACCAGGCACATCACCACATACATGGCGGCCTTTTCCCAGCTGGGTGGTTCCCCCACGCCCATGGGGCCGGCATAATCTCCCGGCGGAATCTGATAGGGATCGGGGGCGATGAAGGGGGTGCCCGCTAGAACCTCCAGCACCATGGCGTACCCCATCGACACCAGAATCGCCAGGGCGGCCAGGGGCGTGAGCAGACCGGGGATCAGGGCGATACCGCCTGCCCACATCGAGAATGCCGACAGAAAGCAGAGCCAGCGTGGTGTTTTCAGCGCGGTCGCCCAGGTGGTGAGGTTGCGCAGCTTCGGCCAGCCGTGGCGGATGAAGGCGATGCCGGTGAACACCCGCAGCAGTGTCAGCACCGCTTCACTGAGGGGAGAGGGGCCGATGGGCACCAGGATCTCCACGATGTCCACGGCCACGGCAGCTCTCGTGCGTCGGTGCCTCAAGGTAACCAAGGCGTCCCGAGCGGCTGCCGGGCTTCAGGGAGCGCTGACGCCAGCGGTTTCCAGCACCAGCAGCTCGTGGCCATCGGGATCGGCCAGCCGCAGCGCCCGTCTGCTCCCGCCGGCCCCCGCTTCCAGCGCCACCAGGCCGGGCGGCAGCAGCTCGGCCCCGAATGCCGCCGCGCTGGCGGCGATGCGATCGAGGCCGCTGGCCGCCAGGTGGATCTGCCAGTGGGCCAGGTCCTGCGGCGCCTGATCCGCCAGTCGCGGGCGCCCCTGGTTGGGGGGCAGATAGCCAAGGGTTTCGATGCCCATGCCTGCCGCGCAGCGCAGGGGCGTGATCTGCACCCGCGTCTCGCTCAGCCCATCGAGCCGGTCCTGCTCCAGCCCGCTGTTTTCGCCGCTGGGCAGTGCCGTCAGGCCGAGCAGCTCGCTGTAGAAGGCACGGCTGCGGGCGGTGTCGGCGATGGCGATGGCGCTGTGATCGATGCCGAGCAGCTCAGAGGCACCGGCCGGCCGCGGGCGATGCCAGCGGGGATCCCCCTTGCCGTCGGGAAACTGCAGCAGCTCCAGGTTGTGGCCATCAGGATCACGGAACTTGAAGGCCCAGATGCCGGCGGCGGCGGTGTTCCACTCGGGCAGCCGCTGCGGCGCCGCTGATACCGCCGTGATTGCGCCAGCGGCCAGCAGGTGCTGCAGCCGGGCGTGGCTCGCCGCCAGATCCGCCGTGACGAGGCAGAGGTGTTGAAACCAGAGATCGCAGCTGCGTGAGTCAGGTGGCAGCGGCCGCCCCGGGCGCTGCCCCGGGCCAGGATCGAGCACTTCGATCAGATCCAGCCGCTCCTCGCCCAGCCCCAGCTGCACCCGTTGCAGCCGTCCCTGCGGCAGCCCGAACAGAGCGGCCTGGGGCCCGCCCTCCACCCGCTCCTCAGCGAGACGGATGAAGCCAAGCGACGCGCAGAAGAAGGCGGCGCTGCGCTCGGCACTGGCACAGGTGATTGCCACCGCTTCGATGTGGGGCCCAGAGCTGACCAGGGGGTGCGTCATGTGCCGGTGCTGCCCATGGGGCCAGCAGGCTGTGCGGTGCTCCCCGGGCGTTGCAGCACGATGCTCAGCACGCCGCCGAGGGTGATCAGCGCGGTGCCGACCCACACCGCCAGGGTGGGCGTCTCGGCGAACCAGATCCAGCCGATCAGGCCGGCGAACACCACCGACGAATACTGAAAGGCGCCGATCGCGCCGGGTTCGGCATAGGTGTAAGCCTTGATCAAGAGAAACTGAAAGCAGGCCAGGCACACGCCGGAGGCCAGCACCGTGAGCCATTGGCTGGTGTCCAGCCCGCTGAGCAGTGCACCGGCCTGTCCCTCCGGCCGCAGCGGACCAAGGATCGCCAGGGTGGAGCCGACGCTGCCGATGAGCAGGAAATAGATCATCTGGGTGAGCGGCGCCTCGGTGCGGTCGAGCCGCTTCACGGCCAGGAACTCCACGGCGCAGAGCAGGCCGGCAGCCAGGCCCAGCAGATCGCCGGGGCGGGTGAGCAGGGAGGCGTTGGGCTGCACCACGATCACCATGCCGGCAAAGCCGATGGCGAGGCAGCCCCACAGAGCTCTGGGCACCTGCTGGCCGAGCACCAGCAGACCCAGCATCGGGATGAACAACGGCGTGGTGTTCAGCAGCACATTGGCGTTGACCAGATTCACCAGTCGCGCGGCGGTAATGAACAGAAAGAACCCCGCCAGCCCGGTGCAACTGCGCAGCAGGTGCAGCAGTGGCACGGACGTGCGCAGATCACGGCCACCGCGCCACAGCACCCAGGGCAGGATCAGTGCCAGCGCGATCACGAAGGTGAGCCAGGTGAACGGCACGGGCCCCATGCCACTGCCGAGCGCTTTGCCGAAGGCGCTCTGGGCGGTGTTCGCCAGAAAGGCCAGCACCAGCAGGGCGGCGCCCAGCAGCAGTGAACGCATTGAGCCGGAGGCCTCCTGCGGGGGTGTGGATGGAATCACATTCGCCACGGTGTTCAACCCTTCCCGTTGGGCCCATGCTTACCTTCAAAGCTGCCCCTGTCACCCATGGATTCCGTGACCAGCACCACCAATCCAGACGCCATCCGCACCCTGGCCAAGCTGCTTGAAGGCAAGGTGGCGATCGTGACCGGCGGCAACAGCGGCATCGGCAAAGCGATTGTGGAAGCCCTGGCGCACCGCGGCGCCAAGGTGGTGATCGACTACCGCTCCCATCCTGAGGCCACCGAAGAGATCGAGCGGGAGATCGGCGCGTTCGGCGGCAGCAGCTTCGGTGTGCAGGCTGATGTGTCCAAGCTGGATGATCTTCAGCGCTTGGTGGATGCTGCAGTGGCGAAATACGGGCGCATTGATGTGATGGTGAACAACGCCGGTATCGAAACGCGCACCTCCATTCTCACCACCACCCCCGACGACTACGACAAGGTGCTGGATGTGAACCTGCGTGGCGTTTTCTTCGCCACCCAGTACGCCGCCAAGCAGATGATTGCCCAGGGCGGCGGCGGCCGCATCATCAACATCTCCTCGGTTCACGAAGACTGGCCCATGCCCAACAACACGCCCTACTGCCTCGCCAAGGGCGGCGTGCGCATGCTCACCCGCACCGCCGCCCTCGAGCTGGCTCCCCACGGCATCACTCTGGTGAATGTGGGACCGGGGGCCGTGGCCACTCCGATCAACGACTCCACGATGAAGGATCCGGAGCTGATGGCCAAGCTGGATGCCGCCATCCCGCTGGGCCGCATGGCCCAGCCGGAAGAGGTGGCCAAGGTGGTGGCTTTCCTCGCCAGCGACGACGCCAGCTACATCACCGCCACCACGATCTTTGCCGATGGCGGCATCATGCAGAGCAGCCCGGGTCTGTAGCGGCAGAGCCCTCCGGCACACCCTCCTCAAAGCGCGGTTCTCCCATGATCAGCAGGGAGCCGCGCTGCCGGGCGGCGATCGCCCACAGCCATTTGACCAGCAGGCTCACCCGGTTCTCGTTGGCGGGCATGAAGCCCAGGTGGGCCACGCCCCAGATCAGCCAGCCCAGCGGGCCGTCCACGCGCCAGCCGCGCAGGTCGGCTTCGGCGTGCAGGCGCCCCAGGATCGCCATCGAGCCGAAATCCACGAAGCGGAACGGCGCCTGCGGGCGCCCTTCCAGCCCGGCCCGCAGATCACGGGCTACCCAGCTGCCCATCTGCACCGCCACGCTGGCCAGCCCTGGCAGCGGGCTGGCGCCCGGGCTGGGGGCATAGGCGCAGAGGTCACCCACCACCCGGATCTCGGGATGGCCGGGCACGGAGAAATCCGCCTCCACCGGCACCCGGCCGCCCCGGTCGAGGGGCACGCCGGTGGCCTCAGCCAGCCGGGCACCCAGTGGGGACGCCTTCACCCCCGCCGTCCAGCACACCGTGGCCGCCTCCCGCACCTGCTCGCCAGCGGCGGTGCTGATCGTGACCCGCCCCGGCTCGATCGCCTTCACCCGGCCCCCCAGCAGCACCTCCACGCCGATGGATTCCAGGAAGCGCCTGGCGCCGGCGCCCAGATCGGGATGCATGCCCCGCAGCAGGCGATCGCCGGGATCCACCAACAGGATGCGGGTGTCTTCGGGATCGAGCTGGCGGAAATCCCTGGCCAGGGCGTGGCGCAGCAGCTCCGACACCGACCCCGCCAGCTCACAGCCAGTGGGTCCGCCCCCCACCACCACCACCGACTGCAGCAGGCGCCGCTTCTCCGCCTCGGGCGTCTGCTCCGCCTCCTCCATCGCCAGCAGCAGCCGCTCGCGGATCTCCAGGGCGTCGTCCAGCTGCTTCATCGGCGGGGCGATCGCCTGCCATTCGTCGTGGCCGAAGTAGGAGCTGCCGGAACCTGCCGCCAGGATCAGGTGGTCGTAGCTGAAGCGGCGCTCGTTGAACACCAGCTCCTTCGCTTCGGCATCGATTTCCTTCACCTCCCCCATCAGCACCTGCACGTTGCGCTGCCGCCCCACCAGCAGCCGCAGCGGCACGGTCACATCCCCCGGAGCCACCAGCCCGGTGGACACCTGATACAGCAGCGGTTGGAACAGGTTGTAGTTGCGCTTGTCGATCAGCGTCACGCGAACATCGGCGCCGGCCAGGGCTTTGCACGCCGATAGCCCAGCAAAACCCCCTCCCACGATCACCACATGGGGTCGCCCGCGCAGAGCTTCAGCCGGCGGCTCCAACTCCAGAAAGAAGCGCTCGCGTGGCATGGCGGTTGCAGGCCGGACGGTCGCAGCCTATTCAGGGCGCATCGGCGTGGATAGGCGCCCAGGACGTTGGTGCGAAGAACAGAGCAGGGCCGCGTGCTGACGTGCCCTCAAGCGCCCAGATAGCTGGCGCGCAGTTCGTCGTCGGCGAGCAAGGCAGCGGCAGAGCCGCGCAATTGCACTGTGCCAGCTTCGAGCACCACGCCACGGTCGGCGATCGCCAGGGCCGCCAGGGCGTTCTGCTCGACCAGAAGGATCGTGAGGCCCTGGCTGTGCAACGTGTGGAGCACTGCCATCAGTTCCTCCACCAGCCTGGGGGCGAGTCCAAGGCTTGGCTCATCCAGCATCAGCAGTTCCGGCCGCCCCATCAGGGAACGGGCGATCGCCAGCATCTGTTGCTCGCCCCCCGAGAGGCTGCCGGCCGGCTGGCGGCGCCGATCAGCAAGCCGCGGAAACAGGCTGTAGCACCAGTCGAGGTCGGCGTGGATCGCCTTGGCATCACGCCGCAGGAAGGCCCCCAGTTCCAGATTGGTGGCCACGCTCTGGCGCGCCAGCACCCGGCGGCCTTCCGGGCAATGGCCGATGCCAAGGCGCACGGTGGCTTCGGTGGACAACGAGGCGAGAGAGCGCCCCTTCCATTCCACCGATCCCGCGGCAGCATCCACCAACCGCGAGATGGCGCGCAGCGTGGTGCTTTTGCCGGCGCCGTTGGCACCGAGCAGCGCCACCAGCTCGCCGCTGTGGAGTTCGAGGTTCACATCGCCGAGGGCCTGGATCGCCCCGTAGCGGACCGTGAGCCCCCGCAGGGCCAGCAGCGGCGTGGGTCCGCCTGGCGGATCCCCGTTCATGTCGTGCTCCCCAGGTAGGCTTCGATCACCAGTGGATCGTTGCGTACCTCGGCGGGGGTCCCTTCAGCGATCCGCTGCCCGAAGTTGAGCACGGCAAGGCGGTCGCACAGGCGCATCATCAAGGGGACGTGGTGCTCGATCACGAGCACGGTGAGATCGAAGTGCTGGCGCAGCCGCCGAATCAGATCGGCGAGTGTGGCTTTTTCGGCCGGATTCATGCCGGCAGCCGGCTCATCAAGCAGCAGCAACCTGGGGCCGGTGGCCAGTGCACGGGCCATCTCCAGCCGGCGCCGCAGCCCATAGGCGAGGCTGTCGGCCGGCTGGTGCGCCAGGTGATCGAGCTCCAGCAGTTCCAGCAGCTCATGGGCTCGCTGACGCAGCTGGCCCTGCTGGCGGCGGAAAGCAGATCGGTTCAGCAGGGCGCCGAGCAGAGGTGCTCTGTCGGCGCTGTGCAGTCCCACCAGCACGTTGTCGAGGCAGCTGAGCGGTCCGAACAGGCGCAGGTTCTGAAAGGTGCGGGCGATACCCAGCCGGTTCACCCGTTCCGGCGGCAAGCCATCGATGGCGGCACCGTGCCAGAGGATGCGGCCCGCATCGGGGGGCGTCAGCCCGGAGATCAGGTTGAACAGAGTGGTCTTGCCAGCTCCGTTCGGTCCGATCAGCCCGGTGATCGACCCGGCTTCCACCTGCAGCGACACGCGGTTCACGGCGATCAGCCCGCCAAAACTCCTGGTGACCGCCTCCAGTTCCAGCAGTGGTGTGCCGATCATGCCGAGGTGCTTTTTCTGGCCGTTGGCAGTGGCAGGGCGTGAACCAGGGCCGCCAACCGTTCCGGTGTGATCAGGCCCTGCGGCGCCAGGATCGGGCCCACCAGGATCACCAGACCGAACACGATCAGGCGCAGATCCCCCACCGGCCGAAGCAGTTCCGGCAGTGCGGTGAGAAAGAGGCCACCCAGGACCGGACCGAGCCAGGTGCGTGAACCCCCGAACACCACGAAAGCGAGGGTGGTGATGCTGGCATCGAAGCTGCCTTGGCGGGCGTTCCAGGTGTTGAGGAAATGGGCGGCCACCACCCCGCTGAGCGCCGCGATCGCGGCGCTCAGCACAAAGGCGCTCAAGGCCACCTGAGCCGTGGGCACTCCCATGCAGCGGGCGGCCAGTTCGTCCTCCCGCATGGCGGCCATCGCCCGTCCCAGGCGCATCTGCTCCAGCCGGGCGCACAGCCAGCAGCAGAACCCCAGGAGAAGCGCCGTGCAGATCAGATAGCCCTGCGGGCCGTTGAACGGTTGTGGGATCGCGAAGATGCCCACCGCACCACCACTCCAGCCGGCGTTGAGGTTCACCACCCGCAGAATCTCCACGAGGGCGATCGTGGCGATCGCCAGATAGATGCCCCGCAGCTGGAGCACCGGCCGGCCGATCAGCAGCGCCAGCCCTGTGGCCAACCCTGTCGCCAGGACCATTTCCAGCAGCAGTGAGGGCAAGGGATAGAGCGCTCCGTTGCCGGCCAGCGCTGGCCAGCGCGTGGAAAGCAGTGCGGCCACATAGCCGCCGATGGCATAGAAGCCCGGGGTGGCGAGTGACAGTTGACCCGCACGCAGCGGCAGGTAGACCGAAAGGGCGAGCAGAGCGCCCAGCCCCATCTGCACCAGCAGGGAGAGGTCGCTCACACCTTGCTGATCAGGGTTTTGCCCAGCAACCCCTGGGGCCGAAGCAGCAGCACCGCGAACAGGAAGGCATAGGCAACCCCGTCTTTGTAGCCGGAAAAGTCGGCAGGCACGAGTGCCTCGGCCAGGCCAACCACCAGGCCCCCCAGCATCGCTCCGGGCACACTGCCCAGGCCGCCAAGCACCAGAACCCCGAGGGCCTTGATGCCGAAGCCGATCCCGAAGTACGGCCCGGAGATGCTCACGCTCAGCCCCACCAGCCCACCGGCCACGCCGGCGAGAAAGCCGCTCAGTGCAAAGGCGAGCTGGATCATGGCCCCGGCATTGATGCCCAGCAGTCGGGCGGTGTCTGGATCTTCCGAGACGGCCTGCAGAGCCTTGCCCATGCGACTGCCTTCCAGCCAGAGCGTCAGCGTGACGAGCACGATGGCAGCCACCGCCATCAGCAGCAGTTGCACGGAGCGCACCTGGGCTGCTCCGATCCGGATGGTGGGCGGCAGCTCTGCCAGGGTGGCGGCGGGGATCGAATAGCTTTCGGCGCCCATCAGCAACTGCACCACATTCACGATCACGACCCCAGCGCCCAGGCTGGAGATGAGGTAGAGCAGCGGCTCGGCCCGTCGCTGGCGCAAGGGTGCAAAAGCGGTGGCTTCCACCAGCACGCCCATGCCGGCGGCGCCGACACCGGCAAGCAGCAGGGCCAGCCAGAAGGGCAGGGCAAAGGGCAGCTGGACGCCTGCGAGCAGGCCATTGGAGCCCACGCTGCCGCCGATCAGCAGATACGTGAAATAGGCCCCGAGCGTGAACAGGGCCCCTTGCGCGAAGTTGATCACCCCGAGCACCGAGAAGACCAGCGTGTACCCGAGGGCAAAGAGGGCATAGACGGCCCCACTGGCCAGGCCATTGAGCAGCACCTGCAGCAGGTGATCCACGGTGTCGCTCAATCGAGCAAGGCGAAGCGCCCGCTTTGCCCGCCCGTAACCATCTGCACCTCTGCAACGTAGAAGCGCTTCTGAACCACTTCGCCCTCTGGGGTGAAGCCGATCTCACCCAAGGGTGTGTCGTAGCGACCGGCCAGCAGTTCCTTCATCAGCTCCTGGCGCACCTCCGTCAGCGGCCGGCCGTTGATGGGCGAACGGCGGTTCAGCCGTGTGAGCGCTTCGGCCACGACCTGATACGCGGTGAAAGCCTGGGCAGTGAGCTGGGGGGGGATGGCGCCACCAGAGGCCTCCTTGAAGAGCTTCACGAAGGCCGCGTTGGTGGCTGTGTCCAGCTCCGGGCTGTACGCCTGTGCGATCAGGATCCCGTCGCAATAGATCTGGCAGATCGGATAGATGTTCGGGGTGTTCATGCCGTTGCCCACCACGATGCGGCCTTTGTAGCCGAGCTCTCGCAGCTGGCGGATCAGGTTGCCGCCATCGACGGCCTGGGCCGAGATCACAATCAGATCAGGCTTCAACCGCAGCGCCGCAGTGATCTGGTTCTGAAAATCCTGGTCGTTCAACTGGGTGCGTTGCACGGTGACCGGTTTCAGCCCCTTTGCCACCAGGGCGTTCTGGAAGATCTCGGCTTCAGAGGTGCTGTAGGCGTCGTCCTGGGCGAAGAACACCGCTGTGCGCCGGATCGTTGGATCCTGCTTCAAGGCGGCTTCGATCGCCAACGGAGCGATCACAGCGCTGGAGGCTGAAACGCGGCTGATGAAGCTGCCGATCTGCGGAATGCCCTTGGCGGTGTTGGAAGGCGCGACGACAGGCACCCCGCGGCGCTGGGCGATCGGGGCGGCGGCAAAGGCTTGCTGGGAGAGGGTGGGACCGATCAGGGCCACCACACCGGCATCGATCAGGAGATTGAAGGCCTGGCTGGCTGCCTGCTCATCACCACCTCCATCCTCGATGGTGAGCTGGATCGGCACACCCTTTCCCTTGAACCAGCGTTCGGCGAGCTTGAGGCCCAGCTGTTGGTCCTGCCCGTAGACGTTCGCGTTGCTGGTGAGAGCCAGCACCGCCCCCACCGGCACCCCTTTGTTGACATCGAGAGGCTTGTCGGAGGTGGTGGCCTCACATCCAGCCACCCCGAAGGCGAGCCCGATCATCGCCAGCAGGAGGCGGCGGGAGGGGTAAAGGTGCCTATGCATGCCGATCAGGCGATGGCAGCGAAGGCGGCCCGGAAGGCTTCGAGCGTGGCGTCGATGTCCTCCTCGCTGTGGGCCAGCGAGGTGAAGCCGGCTTCAAAGGCGCTCGGCGCCAGGTAGACGCCGCGCTCAAGCATGGCGCGGTGCAGCTTGCCGAAGCGCACGGTGTCGGCGGCTTTGGCGTCTTCGAAGTTGCGCACCGGCCCGTCGCAGAGGAAAAAGCCGAACATGGCGCTGATGCTGCCGCCGCAGATCGGCAGGCCCGCATCCCTGCCGGCCGCCAGGATGCCGGCGATCAGCCGCGAGGTGGTGGCCTCAAGTTTCTCGTAGGTGCCTGGCTGGCGCAGCAGTTCGAGGGTGTGGATGCCGGCGGTCATCGCCAGCGGGTTGCCGCTCAACGTGCCGGCTTGATACATCGGCCCGGCCGGCGCCACCATGGCCATGATGTCGGCGCGGCCGCCGTAGGCGCCCACCGGCAGACCGCCACCGATCACCTTGCCCATCGTGGTGAGATCGGGGGTGATGCCGAAACGGGCCTGGGCACCGCCATAACTGATGCGGAAGCCGGTCATCACTTCATCGAAGGTGAGCAGAGCCCCGTTTTCGGTGGTGATCTCGCGCAGACCCTCCAGGAAGCCCGGTTCGGGGGGCAGGAAGCCGGCATTGCCCACCACCGGCTCGAGGATCACCCCGGCGATTTCACCGGGGTTCTCAGCGAAGAGCCGCTTGACCGCTTCCAGGTCGTTGTAGGGGGCGGTGAGCGTGTTGGCGGTGGTGCTGCGCGGTACGCCGGGGGAATCGGGCAGGCCGAGCGTGGCCACGCCCGAGCCCGCCTTCACCAGGAACATGTCGGCGTGGCCGTGGTAGCAGCCCTCGAACTTGATCAGCTTCTCGCGGCCGGTGAAGGCCCGCATCAGCCGCAGCACCGACATGCAGGCTTCGGTGCCGGAGTTCACGAACCGCACCATCTCCACAGAAGGGACGGCATCGACCACCATCTGGGCCAGCTGGTTCTCCAGGGCACAGGGGGCGCCGAAGCTGGTGCCTTTGCCCAGGGCGTTGCGCAGCGCACCGATCACCTTGGGGTGGGCATGGCCGCAGATCGCCGGCCCCCAGGAGCCGATGTAATCGATGTAGCGGTTGCCATCCACGTCCCAGGCGTAGGCCCCCTGGACCCGATCGAAGACGATCGGTTGGCCGCCGACGGAACGAAAGGCCCGCACCGGAGAGCTCACCCCTCCGGGCATGAGCTTCTGGGCAGCGGCGAAGAGTTCCTGGGAACGGCTGGTGTTCAGGGCAGGAACTGACACAGGGGCCGAGGTCAAGGCGCGATCCGCAGACGGTTGAGAACGGCGCGACAGCGCAATGCCGCTCGGCCGATCCCCATCCTGACTCAAGATGTGTCAGTGCGGTGGTTGCCGCCTCTGCTCGGTAAGGTCTTGTTGGCCGAGGGCCATGAGCCTGGTGTCACAGGCCCATCACTGCTGGCCTGCCGGCCGCTCTGCCCGCCCAGCGTCCCCACCTCCAGGCCGTCATCCAGGCCGAAACCCCGTGAGCCTGCCCTGGTCCACCATCGAACGTCAGCTGCGCCGTCTGCTCCCGGCGCGTGCCGTGGTGGCCCGGCGCCAGGAACTGCTCACCTACGACAGCGACGGTCTCACCCTGCATCGCCATGAGCCGCCACTGGCGGTGTTGCCGGAAACCACCGAGCAAGTGGCGGCGATCCTGCGCTGCTGCCATGCCCTGGGGGTGCCGTTCGTTGCCCGTGGCAGCGGCACGGGGCTGTCAGGCGGCGCCGTGGCGGAGCAGGAGGCCCTGCTGGTGGTCACCAGCCGCATGCGTTCGGTGCTGGCGATCGACCTCGACAACCAGCGCATCACCGTGCAGCCCGGTGTGATCAACAGCTGGGTCACCCGCGCGGTGGCGGGCGACGGCTTCTACTACGCCCCCGACCCGTCCAGCCAGGTGGTGTGCAGCATCGGCGGCAATGTGGCCGAGAACGCCGGTGGCGTCCATTGCCTCAAGTACGGCGTCACCAGCAACCACGTGCTGGAGCTTGAAGTGGTGCTCCCCGACGGCACGCTAACCCGGCTGGGGGGGCCGCTGGCAGAGCTGCCCGGTCTGGATCTGCGCGGTGTGTTCATCGGCAGCGAAGGCACCCTGGGCATCGCCACGGCGATCACCCTGCGCCTGTTGCCCCAGACCCCCAACGTGCAGGTGCTGCTGGCTGATTTCGTCACGATGGAGGCAGCCGGTGAAGCGGTGCGCCGGGTCACGGCCGCCGGGGTTCTGCCGGCGGGGATGGAGATCATGGACAACTTCACGATCAACGCCGTCGACGACCTCTTCGGGGTGGAGGAGTATCCGCGCGATGCAGCGGCGGTGCTGCTGATCGAGCTCGACGGCCAGGCGCGGGAAGTGGCGGCCGCGGTGGCTCTGGCCAGCGACCTGTGCCGTGAGGCCGGGGCCCGCTCCATCCGCCAGGCGGAGCAGGAAGCCGACCGGGCCCAGCTGTGGAAGGGCCGCAAATCGGCATTCGCGGCGGTGGGGCGCATCACCCCCACGTATTACGTGCAGGACGGGGTGGTGCCGCGCAGTGCCCTGCCTTCGGTGCTGGCGGCGATCGAGCAGTTGAGCCGCCACTACGGCCTGCCCGTGGCCAATGTGTTCCACGCCGGCGACGGCAACCTGCACCCGCTGATCCTTTACACCGCAGGCGAGCCCGGCGTGCAGGAGAAGGTGCAGGCCCTCGGCGCCGAGATCCTGCGGCTCTGCATTGAGGCGGGCGGCAGCATCACCGGTGAGCACGGCGTGGGCGCCGACAAGCGCTGCTATCTCGATTGGATGTTCTCCCACGACGACCTCGACACCATGCAGCTGGTGCGTCGCGCCTTCGACCCGCTGGGGCGGGCCAATCCCGGCAAGATCTTTCCCACGCCCCGCAGTTGCGGCGAGTCGTCCCGGCGGGTGGCGGTGCTGCGCGAAACGCCTGCCCACAACGGCGCTGCGGCCACACTGCCGCCGCCGGAGCCAAAGTCCGCCCCCTGGCTGGCCGACGGCCAGCCGGGCTTGCTGGAACGCGAGGCCGTCGAGCTGTTCTGAGCTCAGCTGTCCTGAAAGGCTCTGATTGCTCTGAACCCGGCTGTCCTGGCTGGAGCTCCTTCCCGCCCGTTCAGGCGCCCTTGCCAAGCTCCTGCTCGATCGCTGCCACCTGCAGGCGTGTGGTGATCACCGCATCGGGGTTGAGGCTGATCGAATCGATTCCCTCCTCCACCAGGAAGCGGGCGAAGTCGGGGTAGTCGCTGGGAGCCTGGCCACAGATGCCGATGCGGCTGCCACAGCGGTGAGCCGTGCGGATCGCCAGGCGGATCATCTCCTTGACGATCGCGTGCCGCTCATCGAACAGATCCGCCACCAGCGCGGAATCCCGGTCCAGCCCAAGGGTGAGCTGGGTGAGGTCGTTGGAGCCGATCGAGAAGCCATCGAAGTGCTCGGCGAAGGCTTCGGCGCCGATCACGTTGCTGGGCAGTTCGCACATCACATACACCTGCAGGCCGTGGCGGCCCCGCACCAGCCCATGACGGGCCATCTCGGCAAGCACCCGCTCGCCTTCCTCCGGTGTGCGGCAGAACGGCACCATCGGGATCACGTTCGTGAGCCCCATCGCCTCACGCACCGCCTTGAGCGCCTGGCATTCCAGACCGAACGCCTCCCGGAATGCTTCGGCGGTGTAGCGGGAAGCGCCCCGCCAGCCCAGCATCGGGTTCTCCTCGTGGGGCTCGAAGCCGCTTCCCCCGAGCAGACGGGCATATTCGTTGCTCTTGAAATCCGAAAACCGCAGGATCACCGGCCTTGGATGGAAGGCGGCGGCGATGCGCGCCATGCCCTGGGTGAGCAGGTCCACGTAGTAATCGGCGGGGTGGGCATACCCCTTGGTGCGCTGCGCGATCGCCTCGCGTTCACCGGCATCGGCCACCAGCTCCGGCTTCAACAGCGCCATCGGATGCACCTGGATGTGGTTGGCGATGATGAACTCCAGCCGGGCCAATCCCACCCCGTCCACAGGCAGAGCCGCCTGCTGGAACGCCTGCTCCGGATTGCCCACATTCACCAGGAGGCGGGTGCGGGTAGGAGGCAGCTCGGAGAGTTCCTGTTCCTCCACATGAAAGGGCAACGCGCCGCGATAGACCCGGCCCGCATCCCCTTCGCAGCAGCTGGCGGTGATCAGATCGCCATCGGCGATGCGGCTGGTGGCCGTGCCACAGCCCACGATCGCGGTGATCCCCATCTCGCGGGCAATGATCGCCGCATGGCAGGTGCGGCCGCCCTGATTGGTGATCACACCGCTGGCTTTGCGCAGGATCGGCTCCCAGTCGGGGTCGGTGCGCTCTGTCACCAGCAGATCCCCCTGCTCGAAGCGGTTGATGGCATCGGCGCTGGCCAGCACCCGGGCCACACCGCTGCTCACCGAGGCTCCGATCGCCCGCCCCTCCACGATCAGTTCGGCCTGATGGGGATCCAGTTGCCAGCGTCGCAGCAGGGTGCTCGAACGCCGCGACTGCACCGTTTCCGGCCGGGCCTGCAGGATGAACAACCTGCCGCTGAGGCCATCCTTGGCCCACTCGATGTCCATCGCGGTGGGACCGCCGTGCAGGGCGCTGTAGTGCGCCTCGATCACGCAGGCCCAGCGGGCCAGGGTGAGCACATCAGCGTCGTCGATGGCGAAGCGTTCACGCTCTTCCGCCGGCACCGGCACGTTGCAGGTGTCCGTCTCGGCGTACACCATGCGCAGCTTCTTGCTGCCGAGCCGTCTGCTCAGGATCGGCGCGTGCCCCTGCAGCAGGGTCGGCTTGAAGATCAGGTATTCATCGGGGTTCACTGCCCCCTGCACCACGTTCTCACCCAGGCCATAGGCGGCGGTGAGCAGCACCGCCTCACGGAAGCCACTCTCGGTATCAATGGTGAACATCACCCCTGAGGCCGCCAGATCGGAGCGCACCATCGTCTGCACGCCGATCGACAGAGCCACCGCGTCGTGGGCGAAGCCGTTGATCTGCCGGTAGGAGATGGCCCGATCCGTGAACAGCGAGGCGTAGCAACGGCGGCAGGCCGCCAGCAGGGCGTCGATGCCCTGCACATTCAGAAAACTCTCCTGCTGCCCGGCGAAGCTGGCTTCCGGCAGATCTTCAGCGGTGGCACTTGAGCGCACGGCCACCGAAACTGGAACCGGCACCGAGCTGTCAGTACCGCCAGTGCCGCCCGTGCCGGTGCTGCGCGCGCCGCTGGCGCTGCTGTCACGATCACCGACACTGTCCTCATTCAGCTGCTTGTAGTGCTGACGGATCGCTTCCTCCAGCGGCGGCGGCAGGCTGGCGTTCAGCACGAGTTGCCGCGCGGCGGCGCCACTCGCCTGCAGGGCCGCCAGATCGCTGGCATCGAGGCCATCGAACAGGTCGGCAAGCCTGGCCTCCAGTCCGTTGTGGGCGAGCAGCAGGCGGTAGGCCGCCGCCGTGGTGGCAAAGCCGCCGGGCACCGCCACCCCTCGGGGCCCCAGCTGGCGGATCATCTCTCCCAGGGAGGCGTTCTTGCCTCCCACCTGGGCGATGGCGTCAAGGCCGACGGACGCGAGCGGCACCACCAGCAGATCGGGGCTGGCCATCGCAGGTGCCTGACCCATCACGATCTCCGCTCATCCTTTGAGACTAGGAAGGGGGGGCGTTCCCAGCTGCAGGCAGGGGAGTCAGTCGCAGTTCGGCACTTGGAGCGCTGCCCGCACCCAGATCCAGTTGGCTGGCGGCTCCCTTGAGCGCCGTGCGCCCGCCCTGCCGCCGGCTTTCGATCGCAGCGCAGAGGGCCCGGGGTTGTGCCTTGGGGTCGAGCCAGGCCATGTCCCACGGCGCGGTGTCACCTGGGCGGCGGGCGGTCACGGCCGCCAGCTGGCCGGTGTCGTACCCGGTGGCTTCCACCAGGCTGGGCACATAGTTGTAACGGCGCTGAAAGTTGGCGGCGAAGCGGTTCCAGCCGGGCCCGCGGCTGAGCGGATCAACCCCCAGCTGGGCGTTGGCCAGCGGTTCCGTGGCCGGAAACGGCCACACCAGGGTGAGATCGGCAGGCCAGCGCGCTTCTCGCACCGCCTTGGCCAGCGGGCTGGTCGGTGCTGTCATCACCACCAGGGCCTCGGGGCGGTAGTAGTCCACGTCGTCCACCAGGCGGGTGATGGTGCGGGCATCGGGATCGGCGATCTCCTGGCTTCCCTCCTGATAGCCCACCACCCGGCCGCCGTCGCCGCTGAGCGAGGCCACGAACCGATTGGCCAGGGCGATCTGCTCACTGCTGCCGTCGTGGATCACCATCACGCGTGAGCGTTTCTCCTCGATCAGCCCTTTGGCGAGGCGGTCGGCCTCCAGGCTGCGCGCCGGCAGCACCGGCCAGAGCCGGTCGGCGCCGGCAAGGCTGGGCAGGCCGTTGAGGGAGCTGCCCCGCTGCAGCGGCAGCAGCACGGTGAGGCCCAGCTCCTGCGCCAGCAACCCATACGAAACGAGGGACACCGCCGGCGGCGCGATCAGCAAGCCGGGCAGCGGCCGCACCGTGAGCGCCGCGCGGGGGTCCTGCTCCGGCGGCAGCCAGCCGAGTTGGAGCGTGGGCGGCTTCACCCCGCAGACGCGTGCCTCTTCCATGGCCAGCGCGTAGCCGCGGCGCAGGCCGTCACCCACCCCTGCCAGCAGCCCTTCAGGCGTGAGCAGCATCAGCACATCGCTGCGGATCGGTGCACTGGCAGCGAGGCCCTGCAGCCCGAGCAGGGCAGCCACCACACCGGCACCCATCCAGAAGAGGTGGCGGCGAGGAGGTGGTTCACCACCGGAGCCGGACGCGGACTTCCCCGGGGACATGCGGGTTTCCATTCAGCCGGTGAACACTAGGAGGGTTGTGCTCCACCGCCATCCTTGTTCGTGCTGCCCCCAAGCTTGCCCAGGCTGCGGCCGGGCCGCGCTGGTGGTGTTGTTCGCTCTGTTTCGTCGAGGCTTGAGCTTTCCTTCTGGCTTTCCGGAATCAGCTGGGTGAACAGCCCCGCAGCCACAAGCACTCCACCCAGGGTGAAGGCCAGGGGGCGGTTGGCGGCGGCTGCCCCCTCCATCCAGGTGCCTGCGGCGAGAAAGGCGCCGCCCAGCAGCAGGCTGGGCACCAGCACGATCCCTTTGGCGGTGCGGTTGATGCTCATGACACCGCCGAGGCGGCTGCCGCCGGGCAGCCCTGTGGCGCGGCTGTCGCGTCGAGCGGGGTGGCCAGACCGGCCTGTTGCAGCCCTGTGCCCAGGTCGATGCCGCTGGAGAGCACGGTGACCCGCGCCAGCAGGGTGCCATCGGCGGTGCCCAGCGGGCGCAGATTCACGCGCGTGCGCCGCGGCAGTGCTTCCCGCAGCCAGGAGGTGGCGGCCGCACCATCGGCTGGGTCCACCTGTACACATCCCAATCGCACCGGGTAGCTGCGGTTCTGGTCGCCCACCTGCAACAACGTGGCGCCACGCACCTGGAGCACTTCGGCCGCCTCAGCGGCAGCAGGGCTGAGGGTGACCATGAGCAGCGCGGCCAGCAAGCAAGGAAAAACAATCCACAGCAGACACTGCAGGGGATCGTGCAGAAGGCTGGAGTGACGGTGAGGTCTCTGTCTCAGCTTCTTCTGCGACCGGACGGGGAGACCGGGCCCGAGTGCGCTGGCGATGCTCAGGGGGGCTAGGGCGCTGTGGCCTCCCGTCAGGACGGCAGGGGAGGTCAGAGCTTTGCCCCGCAGCTGGGGCAGAACAGATGGGCGCTCTCGGTGGTGGCACCGCAGGAGCCGCAGTCGCGCGTGGTGTCGATCGCCAGCTCCGGATGGCTGGGCAGGCCCACCATCTGGGCGTTGCTGGCACCGGGGGGAACCATCGGGTAGCAGTTCTCGTTGCGCCGCACCTGCACGTTCACCACGGCCGGGCCTGGATGGGCCAGGGCCTCCTGCAGATCCTGATACAGACGGTTGCGGTCGGTGATGTCGACGCCGCGCACCCCGAAGGCTTCAGCCAGGGCGGAGAAGTTCGGCATGCCGCCGGTCATCTCAGAGGCGGAGTAGCGCTCGCCGTAGAAACTTTCCTGCCACTGGCGCACCATGCCCTGCCAGCCGTTGTTGACGATCACGACCTTCACCGGGAGCCCGTACTGGGAGAGGGTGCCGAGTTCCTGGATGTTCATCAGGATGCTGGCGTCGCCGGCGACGCACACCACCTGATCCCCGGGGAAGGCCACCTGCACGCCCATGGCGGCTGGCAGTCCGTAGCCCATGGTCCCGAGTCCGCTGCTGCTGATCCAGTGGCGCGGAGGGGTGTTCATGAACTGGGCTGCCCACATCTGATGCTGGCCCACATCGGTGGTGACGAACGCCTCGGGAGCGAGCTGCTGCAGGGCCAGCATCACTTCCTGCGGGGCGATCTCCCCCACCGGTTCAGGGATCACGAGCGGATAGTGGAGCTTCCAGCTGCGGATGCGCTCCAGCCAGGCCTCGGTGCGGTTGGTGGGCGGCTCGTCGCTGGAGGCTGCCAGCAGGGCATCAAGTGCCAGGCCCACATCCGCCACGATCGGCACCTCCGGCACCCGGTTCTTGCCCACTTCGGCTGCATCGATGTCGATGTGGATGACCTGGGCCCGGGGGGCAAAGCTGTCCAGCCGGCCGGTGACCCGGTCGTCGAAACGGGCGCCGGCGGCGATCAGCAGATCGCACTCGGTGACGGCGAAATTGGCATAGGCGGTGCCGTGCATGCCGAGCATGCCCACCGCCAGTGGATTGCGCTCATCGAAGGCGCCCTTGCCCATCAATGTGGTGGTGACCGGCAGGGAGAAGCGCTCGGCCAACCGGCGCAGGGCCCCGTGCGCGCCTGCGCTGACGGCACCGCCACCCACATACAGCAGCGGACGGCGTGCCTTGCGGATCAGCTCCAGCGCCTGCTGAATGCGCGCAGGGTCGGGGGCCACCGGCAGGGCGTAGCCGGCCGGAACCGAGCTGCCCGGCTCCACCGGCATGTAATCGAATTCCTCGAGGCCCACATCCTTGGGCACATCGATCAGCACCGGGCCCGGCCGCCCGGTGGCCGCGATCAGGAAGGCTTCCGCCACGATGCGGCCGATATCGGCGGGATCGCGCACCACCCAGGAGTGCTTCACGATCGGCAGGGTGATGCCGAAGATGTCGGTTTCTTGGAAGGCATCGGTGCCGATCGAAGCCCGGCCCACCTGCCCGGTGATCACCACCATCGGCACTGAATCCATCTGGGCAGTGGCGATGCCGGTGACCAGATTGGTGGCGCCCGGCCCGGAGGTGCCGAAGCACACGCCCACCCGGCCGGTGGCACGGGCGTAGGCGTCAGCGGCGTGGGTGCCGCCCTGCTCGTGACGCACCAGGATGTGCTTCAGCCAGCCGTGGCTTTCGGCCTGGTGAAGGGCGTCGTAGATGGGCAGGATCGCCCCGCCCGGGTAGCCGAAGATGTGCTCCACACCATGGCGATGCAGGGCATCCATCAGGGCGTGAGCGCCGGTGACCCTCCCCGGCACGGCCGGCATCGGCCGCAGGGGGGAAGCGGACACAACCGCTGTGGGGACGGTCGTCAGGGTCACGGTTGTCGCTGCAGACATCACGATGGCCTCACATTAAGAGGTGCTCAACGGCCGTGAGGTGAACTGTTTCGATTCCAATCAGCGGCCAGGGGCTCCGCCGCCGACACTGCGACGGCTGCGCACCATCGCCTGCAGGATCCGCGCCGGATCGAGCCATTGGCCCCGGTAACGGATTCCCCAGTGAAGATGGGGCCCGGTTGTGCGTCCGGTCATGCCGATGTGGCCGATCAGCTGGCCGCGCGCGACCCGTTGCCCGGCGGCCAGCAGAACCCGCCCGCTCTGATAGCGACCGCCGCTCACCTGCCCGCCGAGATGGCAATAGATGTGGTCATAGTCGCCGGAGCGGATCACCAGGCCGATGCCGCAGCGGCCATCGTTGATCACATCACTCACCACGCCTCCCCACCAGCTGCGGATCGGTGAGCCCAGCGGAGCGGCGATGTCGAGGCCGGAATGCTGCTCGCGGCCACCGCCGGGCCCGATCCGAAAGCCGAAGTGGCTGGTGTACCCAGCGAAGTTCACCACCGGAAACACGCCCAGGCGCCAGCGTTCATTCGCCGCCTGAACCGGCGGAATCGTGGCCGGGCCGATCAGCAGGGCCAGGCCAAGGGCCGCCAGCCGGCGATTAGAGCAGCCCGATGGCATGCAGAGGGCCCTTGCCGCTCAGCAATTCCAGCAGGAAGGCGGAGAAGCCCAGCATGGCCAGCCGCCCGTTCCACACCTCCGAGCTGTTGTTCCAGCCCCACACCCACTTCTCCTGGGGGTAGAGCTTGACTGTGGTGGGCAGGCTGGCCGCCTGGTCGAGGTTCACCTCCGGCCCGGCCAGGGCCAGCTGCACCAGGTCGGCCAGTCCACGGATGAAGGTGGGGTAGGTGTCGAGCGCCGGCACGCGCCGGAAGGTGGTGATGCCGGCTTCGGTGGCGATCTCCCGGTATTCGATGTCGATTTCCTCGAGCGTCTCGATGTGTTCGCTCACGAAGCTGATCGGCACGACCACCAGCTCTTTGACCCCCTGTTCTCCCAGCTCCACCAGCGCTTGATCGGTGTAGGGCTGCAGCCACTCCACCGGCCCCACCCGGCTCTGATAGGCGAGGGTGAAGGGGTTGCTGTGGCCGAGCTGCCGGGCCAGTTCGGCCATGATCAGGTCGGTGCAGGCCTCGATGTGCTGCTGGTAGGGGTCGCCGGCCTCCTCCACATAGCTCTTGGGCACGCCGTGGGCGCTGAAGAAGATGCGGGCGGTGGTGGGGTCGTTGCACTCCTGCACCTCCCGGGCGATCAACTCGGCCATCGCCTGCACATAACCGGGATGGTCGTACCAGCTGCGGATGCATCGGATCGGCAGGCGGCTGAAGGCGGGATCGGCCTGGCGCAGCCGCTGCAGCTCGCGGAAGCTTGAACCGCTGGTGCTGATCGAGAAGTGGGGGTAAAGCGGCAATACCACCACCTCATCCACCGCATCGGCCTTGATGTCGGCGACAGCGGATTCGGTGAACGGGTGCCAGTAGCGCATGGCCACGTAGGTGGTGGCCTGCACCTGGCGCTGGCGCAACTCGCTCTGCAGCTCCCGTGCCTGCTGGTCGGTGATGCGGCGCAAGGGGGAGCCGCCGCCGATCGAGCGGTAGGCCTCCTGCGACTTACTGCTGCGCAGGGTGCTGATCAACCAGGCCAGCGGCTTCTGCAGGGCCGGAATCGGCAGCCGGATGATCTCTGGGTCGGAAAACAGGTTGTAGAGAAAAGGCCCGACATCCTCGATCCGCTCGGGACCGCCGAGGTTCAGCAGCAATACGCCGACCCTGGCCATGCCAGATCATTCCGTCAAGTCAGCCGAGCGTAACGCTGCCCCTCCGAGGCTGCTCACCGCCGGCTGGCGTGGCCACGGCCGTGCCGATACCGTCGGCACCTGCCTGAGCAACGGCAACGGGGGTGAGCGAACAAGCGGTGAGCGCTGCAGCGGCGGGCGCACCGGGCCTGGCGGGGCTCGACGCTGAACTCCAGTTCGGCAACGCCCAGCTGGCCGCCGCCGGTGTCGCCCTGCGTCTGGAGCGACGCGGCCAGCGCCTCGGCCTGCGCGGCCCGCTGCCCTGCCGGCGGGGCAGCGGGCGTTTCCGTGTGCAACGGCTCAGCCTGGGGCTGCCCGCCGATGCGGAGGGACTGCGTCAGGCTCGCCGTGAACTGCGCCGCGTGCAGCAGGAGCTCCAGCAGCAGCGCTTCACCTGGCCCACTGCGCCGGCGGCGGGGCGGCCCGCCACCAACCCCTCTGCCGGCGGCATCGGTGTCACCCGTGCGGCGGCCACCGCGCTCGATGCCGCGCTGGAGCGTTTCGAGCGCCAGTTCTTCGAGGACCCTCGCCGTCGCCGCAACCCGGCCGGCACCCGCACCACCTGGACGGCGGCCTATCTGCCCTATGTGCGGCGCCTGGCCGCCCGCGCCGCCGGGGCCCGGCTCGATGGGGAGCTGCTGCTGCAGGTGCTGGAGAGCTACCCCGCCGCCAGCCGCAGCCGCCAGCAGTGCGGCACTGCCCTGGCGGCCCTGGCCGAGGTGGTGGCGATCGACCTGCCCGCCGACTGGAGCGCAAGGGCCGGCGGCTACGGCCTGCACCGGGCCCAGTTCCGCCAGCTGCCGAGTGATCCTCTGGTGGAGCAGCTGGTGGAGCGGATCCCCAATCCCGGCTGGCGGCTCGCCTATGGCCTGATGGCCACCTACGGCCTGCGCAACCACGAGGTGTTCTTCTCCGATCTGAGCGCCCTGCTGCCCGGCGGTGATCGGGTGATCCGGGTGCTTCCCACCAGCAAAACCGGTGAGCACCAGGTGTGGCCGTTCCAGCCCGACTGGGTGGAGCGCTTCGAGCTGCCACGCCTCGCTCTGGAGACGGGGGCCCTGCCACCGGTCTGCACCGATCTGCGCACCACCACCCTGCAGCAGGTGGGCCGGCGGGTGGCGGAGCAGTTCCGCCGTTACGAGTTGCCGATCACCCCCTACGACCTGCGCCATGCCTGGGCCGTGCGCACGATCCACATCGGCCTGCCCGACACGGTGGCGGCACGGATGATGGGGCACTCGGTGTCAATCCATACGCGCACTTATCACCACTGGATCACGCGCCGCGATCAGCAGCAGGCCGTGGATGCCGCCCTCTCCCGCCGCCGTGCCGGCTGAGTCGGGCAGGATGCGGCCCTGCCCTGCTCACGGCAGGGGGTGCCGCTGCTACGCCGCTGCAACCCCCTGGCCTCTGCCCCCTGGCCTGACCCAATGACCCGCTCCAGCACCGATTCGACGGCCAGCTCCGCTGCCAGTACCCCGCCTCCTACGTCCCTTGCTGCCACTGACCTGGCTGTCACCGCCCCAGTTCCCGATGCCAGCGCGCTGGATCAGGAGGCGGCCCGCCTGGGTCCCGGAGGGGCTCTGGCGCCGGAGGCCGATGGGGAGGCCTACCGCCGCCGCATGCAGCGGCGTCAGGAGGTGCAGCGCCAGCGGGTGGGGGAGCGCAACCTGGAGAAGGGTCTGGTGCTGGTGTTCACCGGCGACGGCAAGGGCAAGACCACCGCAGCGCTGGGATTGGTGCTGCGCACCCTGGGGCACGGCGAGCAGGTGGCTGTGGTGCAGTTCATCAAGGGGGGCTGGCAGCCGGGTGAAGCCCGCGCCCTCGAGCTGTTCGGTGAGGCGCTGCACTGGCGCGCCCTGGGAGAGGGATTCACCTGGGAGACCCAGGACCGGGAGCGTGACCGCGCGCTGGTGCAGCAGGCCTGGCAGACATCGCTCACCTACCTCGAAGACGCCGGCCGCAAGCTCGTGGTTCTTGATGAGGTGAACGTAGCCATCAAGTTGGGCTATCTCGCTGTTGAGCAGGTACTCGATGGGCTGAGCCGAAGGCCACCGCTCACCCATGTGGCGCTCACCGGGCGTGGGGCGCCGCCGGCGCTGCTCGAACGGGCGGATCTGGTGACGGAAATGCGCCTGGTGCGCCACCCCTTCCGTGAGCAGGGTGTGAAAGCGCAGGCCGGCATCGAGTTCTAGCGACCGCCATGCTTGCTACTGTTCGGCCGTCCGCAGCGGCTGAGCGCTCATAACGATGGCATTCAAGCGCGTCCTGCTCAAACTCAGCGGGGAAGCGCTGATGGGGGAGCTGGGCTATGGCATAGATCCGGCCATTGTCCAGTCGATCGCCACGGATGTGGCGGCTGTGGTGGCTTCCGGCACCGAACTGGCGATCGTGGTGGGTGGCGGCAACATCTTCCGGGGCCTCAAGGGTTCCTCGGCAGGCATGGACCGTGCCACCGCCGATTACGTGGGCATGCTGGCCACGGTGATGAACGCCATCACCCTTCAGGACGCCCTTGAGCGCGCCGGTGTTCCCACTCGCGTGCAGACGGCGATCGGCATGCAGGAAGTGGCCGAGCCCTATATCCGGCGCCGGGCGATCCGCCACCTGGAGAAAGGGCGGGTGGTGGTGTTCGGCGCCGGCTGCGGCAACCCCTTCTTCACCACCGACACCACCGCCGCTCTGCGGGCGGCCGAGATCAACGCCGACGTGGTGTTCAAGGCCACCAAGGTGGATGGGGTCTACGACAAGGATCCCGCCCGCTACCCGGATGCCGTTCGGTACGAGAGCCTCACCTTCCAGGATGTGCTGAGCGGCGAACTGGCCGTCATGGACAGCACCGCCATCGCCCTGTGCAAGGACAACGCCATCCCGATCGTGGTGTTCGATCTCTTCGGTGCCGGCAACATCGGTCGCGCCGTGGCGGGTGAGCCGATCGGCACCCGCATCACTCCGGCCCGCTGAGCCCTTCCCCTCACCCCACTCCTTCATGGAACTCGAAGCCAGCATGCGCAAGTCGGTGGAAGCCACCCAGCGCACCTTCAATACGATTCGCACCGGCCGGGCCAACCCCTCCCTGCTCGACAAGCTCAGCGTGGAGTACTACGGCGCAGATACCCCCCTGCGTTCCCTCGCCACCATCTCCACGCCCGACTCTCAGACGATCCAGATCCAGCCCTTCGATTCCGGTTCGATGGGCTTGATCGAGAAGGCGATCTCCATGAGTGATCTGGGCCTCACCCCCAACAATGACGGCAAGGTGATCCGCATCAATATCCCGCCGCTCACCGAAGAGCGCCGCAAGGATTTCTGCAAGCTGGCCTCCCGCTACGCCGAGGAAGGCAAGGTGGCCCTGCGCAATCTGCGCCGTGACGCCATCGAGAAGCTCAAGAAGCAGGAGAAGGACGGCGAGCTTTCCGAGGATCAGAGCCGCGATCAGCAGGACAACGTGCAGAAGCTCACCGACCGCTTCATTGCCGAGCTTGAGAAGCACCTGGCGGAGAAGGAAGCCGACATCCTTCGGGTTTGAGTCCGCTGGATGCCGATGTGATCGTCGTCGGCAGTGGAGCTGCCGGAGCGGCGAGCGCTTTCCAGCTGGCGGCTAAGGGCTGGCGCGTGAAGCTGCTGGAGGCGGCAGAGATGCCGCGCGCCAAGCCCTGCGGTGGCGGCATGGCAGCCTCGGTGCAGCGCTGGTTCCCCTTTGATCTCGCGCCGGCCGTGGATCGGGTGATTACACAGGTGCGGTTCACCTGGTGCCTGGAGGATCCTGTGCTGGCGGAGCTGCCGGGGGCATCGCCGTTCTGGATCGTGCGCCGCTCCGTGCTCGACGCCTTCCTGGCCCGGCAGGCCGTGGCGGCGGGCGCCGACCTGATGGCCGGCACTGCCGTCAGCGCCATCGTGCGGCAGGGGGAGCACTGGCAGGTGCAGCTGGAGCGGGGCGGCGCCCTGCAGGCCAGGGCCGTGGTGATCGCCGATGGCGCCTGTTCGCGCCTCGCCGCTCCTCTGGGGCTGGGGTCACCGCGCCCCCGTTACGCCGCGGCCCTGTCGGTGGAGCTGGAGGGCGCCGCGCTGGAGCCGGACACGGCCCGCTTTGAATTCGGCCTGGTGCGCCACGGCTTCTGCTGGGCGTTTCCCCGCGAGGGGGGCGTGAGCGTGGGGGTGGGCACCTTCCTGGGCCGGGATCTTGTCGATGGTGAGGCTGCCCTGGCCCGGCTGTTGCCCAGCCTTGGCTTCGAGGCCGCCAGCGGCGTGCGGCGCCAGTGGCCGCTGCGGGTGTGGGATGGCCACCACCGCCTGCATGGCGATGGCCTGGCGGTGGTGGGTGATGCCGCCTCCCTCTGCGACCCCTTTCTGGCGGAAGGATTGCGGCCAGCCCTGTTGAGTGCCACCCGCGCTGCGGCAGGAATCGATGGCTGGCTGTCGGGCGACAGCGCAGCCCTGGCCGCCTACAGCGACACCATGCGCAAGGAGTGGGGCAGCTCAATGGCCTGGGGGCGCCGCATCGCCCAGGTGTTCTATCGGGTGCCGCGGGTGGGCTATCAGCTGGGTATCAAGCGCCCCACGGCGCCGCAGCGCATCGCCCAGATCCTCTCGGGCGACATGGGCTACGGCGACATCGCCCAGCGGGTGATCCGCCGGCTGCTGCTCAGCGGCGCAGGGAATCCTTGATGTGGCGCAGCCGTTCGTCGATCGAGCCGAGCAGCTCGATGGCGAACATGGGCGATTCCTGCACGGCGAACAGGAACTTCTCGCGGTTCATCACCAGGAGACGGCAGTCGTTCAAGGCCGTGGCATTGCCATAGCGGCGGTGATCGCCGGTGACCAGGGCGCCTGCTCCGAACACATCGCCCGCCTGGATCTCCTCATGGGCAGCATCGCCGTTCCAGCTGAGCTGAACCACGCCTTCCAGCAGGCCGAACATGCAGTCGCCGGATTCACCGGCGCTGAAGATGCGCTCGCCGGCTGCAAAGTCGCGCACTTCTCCCTGGGAGGCGAGGGCACGCATCGTGTCGAGGGCGTGAACGGTCATGGCCGCAGGGCAACTGATCCCAGTGTGAGCCTCGGAGGTTAAGGGCTCCTTCAGCCCAGCACTTCCTCAGCTCAAGGCTGCTTCAGCCGAGGACGCCCTCAGCCGGCGGCCGTTGCTGAGAGAGAGAGCGCCAGCGGTGCGCCGAGGCCGCCACGGACGTCCTCCGGGACCAGGCGGCCATCATGGTCGGTGTCGAGCGCGTCGAACACCGCGTCGCTGCCGAGCCATTCCTCGCGGGTGATGCAGCCGTCGCCATCCATGTCGTTGAGCAGGAAGATCTCCTGGGCGGCATGGGCGAAGGCGGCTTCACCCTCCAGTTCAGCCAGCCGGTGGGCCAGCTGGGCTTCGAGCGTTTCGATCGCCTTGCAGAAGCCGCTGATGCCTTCCTCCAGCTTCTCGCTGGCCATGCGGTCGTTGGCCATGCGGGCCTCGAATCCGGCGCGATCAAGCTGCAGCTTGGCTTCGGAGGCCGCCGGCGCCTCCGCGTCGAGCTTCCGGATCAGAACCCCCTCCCGTTGCCGCAACTGGTCGAGCAGCTTGGGCGAGATCGTGAGCAGGTCGCAGCCGGCAAGTTCAATGATCTCCTCGATGTTGCGGAAGCTGGCTCCCATCACTTCCGTGGTGTAGCCGTGCGTTTTGTAGTAGTTGAAGATGCTGGTGACGGAGATCACACCGGGATCTTCCGGGCCCGGGTAGTGATCACGGCCGGTGTCCTGCTTGTACCAGTCGAGGATGCGGCCCACGAAGGGAGAGATCAAGGTGACGCCGGCTTCAGCGCAGGCCACCGCCTGGGTGAAACTGAACAGCAGGGTGAGGTTGCAGTGGATGCCTTCTTTCTCCAGCTCCTCTGCGGCCTTGATGCCTTCCCAGGTGGAGGCGATCTTGATCAGCACCCGCTCGCGGCCGATGCCGGCCTCCTCATAGAGGCCGATCAGCTTGCGGGCCTTGGCCACTGAGGCGGCGGTGTCGAAGCTGAGCCGCGCATCCACCTCCGTGGACACCCGCCCAGGCACGATGCGCAGGATCTCCTTGCCGAAGGTGACACAGATTTCATCAAGCGCTTCCAGCACCACGGCCTCAGCCGGTGCATCGGGGCCGATCACCTGGCGGGAGGCCTGCAGGGATTCGTCGATCAGGCCCTGATACAGGGGAATCTGGGCCGCCGCCAGGATCAGCGACGGGTTGGTGGTCGCGTCCCGAGGGGTGAACTGCTTGATGGCTTCCAACTCTCCCGTGTCCGCCACCACCACGGTCATGGCGGCGAGTTGATCGAGCAGGTTGGCCATGGCTGCACACACAAGCGTGGAGTCTCAAGCTACCGAGCAGCTTTGCGGCCCACTCCTGACCGTGCTCAACCCCGCACCGTTGCGGCCCCCTGAGCCGGGGTGGTCCTGCCAGCAGCTCCAGCTTGAGCGCCTGCAGCCGCAGCGGGATTGCGCGCCGGTTCGCTGGGGGCCACCTTTTCGAGCACCAGCAGGGCTTCGATGATCTGCCGGGCCACCGGCACCGCCACGGTGGAGCCGTAGGCATTGGACCCCTGGGGTTCGTCCACCACCACCAGCACCACGTAGCGGGGGTCCTCGATCGGCAGCGTGGCCACGAAGCTACAGATGCGGGCGCCGGCGATGTACACGCCGTTGAGGGCCTTCTGGGCCGTGCCGGTCTTGCCGCCGATCCGGTACCCCTCCATCTTCACGCCAGGACTGCTGCTGCTCTTCACCACCGATTCCATCCAGGCCAGCACCTGCTTGGTGACGGCCGGATCCAGCACCGGCAGGCCCTGGGCCGGTGGTGCGGCGTCCGCCAGACCTTCGCCCGAGCGCAGGCCGCGGGTGATGTGCGGGCTCACCAGCCGGCCGCCGTTGGCGAGCATGGCGTGGAGCTGCAGCAGCTTGAGCGGGGTGAGCGAGAAGCCCTGGCCAAAGGCCGCGGTGGCCGGCTCGATCGGTTGGGTGGTGAAGATCTCCCGGCTCTTGAGCTGGCCGGCGACGGCTCCCGGCAGGTCGGTGTCCGGTGTCGTGTCGATGCCGATCCTGCGCAGCCATTCCCAGAACTGCGCCGGCTTCACCTGCCGCATGGCCAGCACCATGCCCACGTTGCTCGACACCTGCAGCACGGTGGGGAAATCGATCAGGCCGTTGCCCTTGCGGTCGTGGTTGAAGATCGGCCAGCCGCCGATTGTGAGCTGGCCGCTGTCGCTCACTTTTCCATCGGCCTTGATCGCTTTTTCCTGCAAAGCAATCGCCAGGTTGATCGGCTTGAAGGTGGAGCCCGGTTCGTAGAGATCCTGCACCGACCACTCCCGGAAGAGGGACGGCGAGAAGCTCCAGAACCGGTTGGGGTCGTAGCTGGGGGCGGAGGCCAGCGCCAGCAGTTCGCCATTGCGCACGTCCATCACCATGGCGGCGCCGCGTTTCGCCTTCCATTGCTTCATCTGCTTCACCAGCGCCTGCTGGGCCACCTGCTGAAGCCTGGCGTCGAGGGTGAGCTGAAGCCTCAGGTCGTCGCTGTAGAGGGCACCGGCCTGGATGCCGTCCGGCAGAGGGGTGCCATCGGCGCCGCGGCGCATCTTGCGCACGCCCTCGTGGCGGCGGAGCTCCTTGTCGCGGCTCTGCTCAAGGCCCGCCTGGGCCACCCGTTCGAGATTGAGGAACCCCACCACGTTGGCGAACAGCTGCCCCTGGGGATAGATGCGCTGGGGGTAGGCCTCAAGATCCAAGCCGCTGATGCCCAGCTCCCGCACGCGGCGGGCTGTTTCCGGATCCAGCTCGGTGGCGAGTTTCACCCCTGAGCGGCGTGGCCCCATGCTCTGAACGAGGGCGGTTTCCGGCATGGCCAGCACCGATGCCAGCCTCTGAGCCACATCGGTGGGCGTGCGGACCAATTGCGGGTCATCGCCCGGAAAGTTGAAAAAGCGGGGATGGGCCCAGAGGGTGAAGCGCTCTTCATCGAGAGCCACCAGTCGCCCCTGGCGATCCACGATCGGCCTGCGGCGGCCGATCGGTTCCACCTGCTGGGTCTGAACGGCGCGCGCCCTCGACTGCAGCCGGTCACCTTCCTTGACCTGCAGCCAGGCCAGGCGGATCGACAGACCGACCAGGCCGGCGGCCAGCAGCAGGAAGACGGCCACTAGCCGTCCGGCCGGTACCGACTGCAACGCAACCACCCGACGGTTGCGGCCACCGCGCGCAGGGGGGTCGTTTCGCCGGATGGGCGCAGACGGCGCGGAACCGGTCCATCCCCTTGATCGCACCACCTCAGTAACCGGGACGAACGGTGCGCTGGCTGACGTCGAGCATGGTGGCGTTCACCTGGCCGAGCAGGGGGAGTTGCGCAGCGGCCTTGTGGTGATCCGATGGCGAGGGCAGATAAACGAGTTGGCGGATGCTCGTCGGGATCAACTGACCGGGCCGCCGAGCCGCCGTCAGGTGATGGCGCTCCAACTGGGCCACCGATTCCTGCAGGCGGTGCTCAAGCACCTGGGACGACTCCAATTCCTGGTAGCTCCTGGTCCATTGGCTCTGCCAGTGGACCGTGAGGGCTGCCAGACCGATCATCGAGCCGCCAAGGGCGATGAGGAGACCATCAGCAGCCTTGTGAAGCACGGCGAGAACTGGAGCTTGTCGCGCAACCTTGCGCGACGACAGAGAACCGTGGATGACGGCGAAGGAGCGCCGGTGAAGGGAGGGCGCTGCAGCAGGTGCGGCTGAAGGGACAGCGACCACGGGAATGTGCCTCGATCCGCCAGTGAACCATGCGTGCGCAGGCTCAGCAAGGCGACGTCAGCTTCCCAGCAGAAGCAGGTTGGTGAAGGTGAAGCCGTTCCAGAGGGAATGCAGCCACACACTTGCACTCAACCGGCCGCTGTTGAGCCGCAGCCAGCCCAGGGCCAGGCCCAGCACGAACAGGGCGGGAAGCTCCCCAAGACTCAGGTGCGCCACCGCGAAGATGGTGGCGCTGATCACCACTCCCCAGCTCGGTCCAAGGTCGCGGGCCACCACCGGCAGCAGCACACCACGAAAGATCACTTCCTCGAACAGAGGAGCCAGCACAACGGCGGTGAAGGCGAAACACAGCAGGCCGAGGCTGCTGCGATTGTTCAGCACCATCTCCAGCAGCGGATTGCTGCCACCGGGATCCGGCCAGATCTGCTGCTGCAGCCAGCCGGCGAAACTCACCAGCGGCAGCACCATCAGAAAATACTGAAACGACCTACCCAAAGTGGGCGCCAGCGGCCGCCAGCGGAACTGCAGCCACCCCCCCTCGGGGCCGGCCTTGGGCAGCATCAGCAGCAGAATCGCCAGCGGAGCGGCGATGAGGCCGAGGTAAAGCGCCACCACGGTGAGGCCTTTGGCCAGGGAGGGTTCCACCTGCAGCCCGTCGAGCAACTGCTTCAGCACCGGGCTCACCAGCACCGGCGTGAGCACTTCGCCCAGCAGCACGAAGCCGCCTGAGATCAGCAGGATCAGATCCACCGCCCCCAGCTCCGGTCCCACCAGCGGCGGCAGCGGGCTCGGTTTGGTTCTCACGCGCACCCAGGCCGCTCGCACCAGCAGGGCCAGGCCGGCCAGCAGGGCCAGCGCCGGCAGCGCGTTCGCCGCCAGCAGCTGGGCCTTGGCCCGGCGCTCTTCTGCAGGCAGGGCGCAGCGGTCCGCAGACCCGCCCAGTGCCTGGCAGGTGAGGCGCCGCTGGAGCGGGTTCTCCAGCGGTAGAGCAGCGGCCACCGGGTCGACGCCGGTCCTTGGGCTGCCCGCCAACAGGCTCTGGATCAGGGCGCTCTGGCCAGGGTCGGTGCCGTCATCGAGCCGCTCCAGCAGGGGGCGGGCTTCCTCGGGAGTGCCCGCACGGATCAGCAGCAGCGCCCGGGTCAACAGGGTGGAGCGCTGCTGGACGCGGGCAAACTCGGGGTCCTGATCGTTTTCGGCGCTGTCCGGCAGGGGCGGCAGCTGGGCCTGGCGCTGCAGTTCAGCCAGCAGTGAGGCTTCCGGCTCCTGGCCCACCACGGCGGCACGCCAGCTGGGGGGCAGTTGGGGCGCCGCCAGCGCGGCCAACTCAAGCTGGCGCCGGCCGAGATCGTTGCCTACCGATGGGCGGGTGAGGCTTGCCACCAGGCCATTGACCCAGAGCAGCAGGCTGAGGGCCAGGCTGACGAAGGCCAGCGCCGTTTTCCAGGGGGGGATGCGTTGTCTCGGGCCTGCCGTTGTCACAACACGTCCCGTCTTTGCACCGATTGTGCCCTGAAGCCCTCCCATACGATGGCCTCGCTTGCGGCTCCATCCCTGTGCCCCTCCGGCTTCTTCTGGTCCGTCACGGGCTGAGCAGCTTCAACACCGAGCATCGGGTGCAGGGGCGCGACGACCTTTCCACCCTCACGAGCGAAGGCGTTCGTCAGGCCACCGCCACCGGCGAGGCTCTGCGCGGGCTTGACATCGCCGCCGCTTACACCTCGCCGCTCAGCCGCGCCAGCGCCACGGCCGCCGCCCTGCTGGAAGCCCATGGCGGCGGACAGCGCGCCGAGGCGGACAGCGGTCTGCTGGAAGTGGATCTGGGCCCCTGGAGCGGTCTGCTGAGCCGCGAGATCCGCGACCGGTTTCCTGCCGACTACGCGCTCTGGCGCCAGGCCCCCCACACCCTCGAACTGACCCGCCACGGCCAGCCCTACCGGCCGGTACCCGAACTCAGGCACCAGGCCGCCGATTTCCTCGAACGCCTGCTGGAGCGCCATCTGCCGGTGACCGACCCTGCGGCCGAAACGTCTTCGGCTGATGGGCCCGTGTCGGTGCTCGTGGTGGCCCACAACGCCATCCTGCGCTGTCTGCTGCTGGCGGCACTCGGTCTGCCTGCCAGCGACTTTCAGCGGCTGCGCGTGGATAACGCCTCCCTCTCGGTGCTGAATCTGCGCCGACGCCCCGATCACACCGTGGAGGTGCAGATCGAATCGCTCAATGGCACCGCCCATCTGGGTGTGCCGGTGCCACCGAAGGGGGAGGGGCCCCGCCTGCTGCTCGTGCGCCACGGCGAAACCGACTGGAACCGCCAGGGGCGCTTCCAGGGACAGATCGACATTCCGCTCAACGGCCATGGCCAGGAGCAGGCCGCCGCCGCCGGCCGTTTCCTGGCCGAGCTGCCGATCCAGCGGGCCTACAGCAGTGCCATGGCGCGGCCACGCCAGACCGCCGAAGCGATCCTGGCGCTCCACCCCGGCGTGCCACTCACCAGCCTGCAGGGCCTGGTGGAGATCGGCCACGGCCAGTGGGAGGGCAGGCTGGAGGCGGAGATTGAGGCCGGTTGGCCCCAGTTGCTGGCCGACTGGAAGCGGGCGCCCCACACCGTGCAGATGCCCGATGGGGAGAATCTTCAGCAGGTCTGGGATCGTTCGCTCGACACCTGGGAGCGGATCGCCCGCAGCCTTGCCGACGACGAGACCGCGCTCGTGGTGGCCCACGATGCCGTCAACAAAACCCTGCTCTGCGCCTTGCTCGGGCTCAGCCCCGCCGACATCTGGATGGTCAAGCAGGGCAACGGCGGCGTCACTGTCATCGATTACCCCGCCCGCCAGGCCAGCGGCCCTGTTTCCGCCTGGCCGGTCGTATCCAGCCTCAACCTCACCAGCCACCTCGGTGGTGTGATCGACCGCACGGCTGCCGGTGCGCTCTGATGGCGGCCCGCTTCCTGTCGCAGGTGCAGGTGCTGGCCGGTCCGGATCAGCCCCTGCGCCACCGCGATGTGCTGCTCGATGATGGCGTGCTGATCGGTTTCGATCAGGCCGCCGCCAGCGAGGCGCAGCATCGTGGTCTCGTGCCGCTGGTCGCCCACGACTGGCTGCTGGCCCCGGCCTTGGTGGATCCCCACAGCACCCTGGAGGAGCCCTTCGCTGGTCGGGCGGAAACCCTGGCCAGCCTGGTGGCCTCCGCGGCGGCGGCGGGCTATGGCACCGTGGCCTTGCTTCCCCGGGCCGGCAGTTGGCGGGACCGTCCGGAGCGGCTGCAGTTGCAGGCCCCAGATCCCTTTCTCCTGCCGCTCTGGGGGGCGTTCAGCCGCGGAGGACGCGGCCAGGAGCTGGCGCCCCATGGTGATCTGGCGGCGGTCGGCGCCATCGGCCTGGCCGAAGACGGCGCCCAGCCGCCCCTGGCGTTGCTGGAGCGCGGGCTGCGGCTGGCGGAGGCGGGGCCTCTGCCCGTGTTGCTTTCACCCCGCGACCCTGACCTCACCCTCGGCGGTTTCGTGCGGGAGAGCGTGGAGGCGCTCCGGGCTGGTTGGCCGCCGGATCCCGTGTTCAGCGAAACGCTGCCGTTGCAGAGCCTGCTGCAGCTGGCCCGCGCCCTGCCCGATGCTCCGCTGCGGCTGGCGAATCTCTCCACCGCTGCGGGGGTGGCCCTGTTGCGCAGCTCCGGGCTGCCGCTGCAGGCGAGCGTCTGCTGGTGGCACCTGGTGGCGGACAGCGGCAGCCTTGATCCGGTGGCCGAAGGCTGGCGCCTTGAACCCTCGCTGGGCAGCCCGGAGGATCGCCACGCCTTGATCCAGGCCCTTGCCGACGGGGTGCTCACAGCGGTGGCAGTGCATCACCTGCCGCTTGATGCCGAAGAACGCCTGCTGCCGCTCGATCAGCGCCGCCCCGGGCTGGCCGGTCACCGCCATGTGCTGCCTGCCCTGTGGCAGGAGCTGGTGGTGCAGCAGGGTTGGGCGCCTGCTGCGCTCTGGCAGCGTCTCTGCTGGGGCCCCGCCAGGTTGCTGGGGCTGGACGAAGAAAGGCTGGAGCCCGGTTCACGCCGCTGGTTGCTGTTCGATCCCGCCGCCGCGTCAACCCCGGAGGCAGCCGATCCCTATGCGTCGCGTGCGGCAAATCAGCCCTTCGAAGGTGAAACGGTCACTGGCCGGGTGCTGGCGGTGGGGGTGCTGCCGGAGCTGTGGCGGGGGCCTCAGGTATGAGCAGCGGCGGAACCGCTGATTCACCACTGGCCTTGTCGTTTTCGCCGAGCTCACCCAGGCGATCCAGCGGCCAGAACCGGTAGAAGGCACGGCCGATCACCTCTTTCTGGGGCAGGAAGGGGGAGCCGGGCCAGAAGCGTCCATCCCAGCTGTTGGCGCGGTTGTCGCCCAGCACCAGCACCGAACCGGCCGGTACCACGGTGTTGATGGTGCGGCAGGGCCCCGCTCCCTGGCTGTCGACGGGGCAGTAATTCTTGACGTACGGCTCATTGAGCAGCTTGCCGTTGATGCTCACCCGCCCGCGGGGATCCACGGCCACGCGCTCGCCCGGCAGGGCCACCACGCGCTTGATGTAGGCATCGCAGGCCGGCTCCTGAAGGCCCGGCAGTGAGCCCACCAGTGGAATGTTCACCAGCAGGCAGCGCAGCGGACCGCTGTTGCGATCCTTTCGCAGAGCCGGATCGAAATGGAACGGGGAGTTGAACACCAGGATTTCGCCCCGGCGTGGCTCGCGGTTCCGCAGCGACAGCTTTTCCACCAGCAGCCGGTCGTTGATCTGCAGCCCCGGCAACATCGAGCCAGAGGGGATGAAGCGGGCCTCCATCAGAAACTGGCGGATGCCCAGCGCCACCAGCAGGGTGATCAGGACGCTGCGCCAGAAGGCCCAGGCGCTCTCGGATTCACCGCCGCGATGGCCCTTCGGCGGAGGGGAAGGCTGCTCGGGATTCGTGGGCGCTTCTGGAGGCCTTGGCAGATCCTCAGTGGTCAAGAGAGTTCGGGCAGCGGAGGGAGGGCGCCGGAGGCGCGAAGTGGCCGACTTGAAACCTTAAGCGCCCAGCCATGTTCCCTCGCGTTCCTACCCTGACCGAACCGCTCGGTGTTCATGGTCCGCCCCCGCTGGCATGCGATCCGGCCTTTTGCCAGCAATGCGTTGGCGCGCCGCTGGGACCGTTTCGTGGCGATCTGGGCCAGCTTCAATCTGCTGTGGGTCTGCTTCGACCTCACCTACGTGCCGCTGCGCACCTTCTGGCTGCAGCGGAACCTCTATCCGCTGCCTTCGCTGCCGGTGGTCCTGCCGCTGCCGTTGCTGCCCGACATCACCCCCCTCTACGACCCGGTGAAGGGCATCGAACCGCACCGGGAAACCCAGGCCTACCTGGCCGCGTTCGAGCAGCTCGATCGTGCCCTTTCCGCGGGTGAGAGCGCGCCGGAGCTGCGTCGTCGGCAGGTGGAGCTCACCCAGCAGATGATCGACGACAACCCGTTCCTGGCTTCGGTGGGGGCGGGCACGCTGGAGAAGATCAAGAACCGCCTGCGCCAGCAGGCTGACCTGGATTCCGCCAAAGGCTCTGCCGAGAGGCTGCTGAGCGATGCATGGCTGCGCCAGCACCCCTGGGAAACGGAGCGCCGCTTCTGGCAGCAGCAGGTGCTGCCGCTGGTGTCCACCAACTACTGGCGATCAATCGATGAGAACGGCCGCCCGACCGACCACTTCTGGCGACTGGATCTGCTGGCGTTCCAGAGCGTCTTTCTGCTCGACATTCTCTTGCGCGCCGCCCGGCTGCGGCGGCGCATCCCCGGGCTGAGCTGGGGGGGAGCGCTGCTGCGCCGCTGGACCGACCTGCCACTGCTGCTCCCCTTCTGGCGCTGGCTGCGCCTGGTTCCCGTGGTGGAGCGGCTGCAGGTGAGCGGCCTCGTCAACTTCGAGCCGCTGCGCGCGGTGGTGAGCCGGGGAGTGGTGTCGCTGCTGGCCGTGGAGCTGTTCGAGGTGCTGGCCCTGCAGCTGGTGGATGGGGCTCAGGGACTGATCCGTTCCCCCCACTGGCCCCGGCGCATCCGGGCCCTGCGCAGCCACCAGACCGTGACGATCAACGAGGAGCGTGAGCTGGTGGAGCTGTTGCGCATCTGGGGCCCCCTCCTGCTCAACGACGTGATGCCGCGACTGGCGCCGGAACTGCGAGCACTGCTGAGCCACATCCTTCAGCAGAGCCTGCAGCAGACCGTGGTGCCTCAGGCGCTGCGCCAGCTTCAGCCGCTGCTGCAGGTGGAGCAGGAGCTCGCCCGCCAGCTGTCCGCCGGCATGGTGGACAGCCTCCTGGAGCTGTCCCGCAATGCCGGCCGGCGGCTGGAGTACCCGGACGACCGCCAGATCGACCTGATGCAGCGCTCCCTCGACCGTTTCTGGGAAGAGCTGGCCGGCAGCCTCGAATCCGGCCCCGCCGTGACGCGCAGTCAGCACCTGTTGTGCTCGCTGCTTGAGGAGCTCAAGCTCACCTATCTGGGCCAGATCAACCGCAGCGGCATCGATGCCCTGATCCGCGAGCTCGATCAGCTCACGGTGCCGCCGGTGCCTCCGGTCGAAGCAGCGTCTGCCACTGCTGGGGATCAAAGCCCGTGAGCACGGTGCCGCTGGCGCTGATCAGGAAGGGCCGCATGATCAGCTTCCCGTCAGAGGCCAGTGCGGCCAACGCGGCTTCGTCGTCCATGGCTTTCACCACGGCGGAGCCCAGGGTGCGGTAGCTGACGCCGCTGGTGTTGAACAAGCGGCGGCGTTCGAGCTGGGCGAGGGCCAGGCGCAACTCCTCCAGGGACGGAGGATGAAGGGTGATGTCAATCACCTCGGCGTCGAGGCCCTGCTCCTGCAGCCAGCGCAGGGCTTTTCTGCAGGTGGAGCAGGCGGCGTAGCTGTAGACCCTCAGGCCCACGCTCACTTCATGCCGACGAGGGCCTTGAGCGCACCAACCAGACTGTTGGAGCCCTTGCCGACGGCGGCATCCGGACGGGTGCGGATGGTGACATCCCCCGTGACGCTGGTGCGGCAGCTCAGGCGGTAGTTGGCCGGACGATCGGAGAGGTACACCTGTTCGACGTCGCTGCGGGGGGAGAGGTTGCGCTCGCCCTCCAGCACCTCGACGACGCAGGTGCCGCACTGGCCCAGGCCACCGCAGTTGTTGAGGTTGTTCAATCCTTTGTAGGGGTTGATGCCAGCGTCGAGTGCCGCCTTGCGGAGGTTCGCCCCCTCGATGCAACCGACGTTCTGGCCTTCGTTTTCGAACCGGATCGTGGGCACGGCAGGGAGGGAGTCTGGGCGCCGACCAACCTACCTGCAGGCGGTGGCCCTTGCCCGTGAATGCAACGCTTGTTGGCCCATTCCCCAGGCTCGGCGTCGCTGTCGCGGGATTGCCAATGGGCTGCCCAGCCCGCGGTGCCGCCTAGCATCGCTGACAACGGATCCTGGGCCTTGGCGTCAGCTGAAGTTTCTCCTCTGATCGATCCGCTCGAACCCGAGGGTTACGACCTGGTGGTGCAGCGGTTGATCCCGGGCTACGCCAGCCTGGCGCGCTTGGCTGTGGCCTTGCTCGCCGCTTCCCCGCTCGCCGCTCCTGAGGGCGCCGAGGTGCTGGTGGCCGGATGCGGCACGGGGGCTGAGCTGGTGGAAGCCGTTGCTCAACGCCCCGATTGGCAACTCACGGCGATCGACCCTTCAGCGGCCATGCTCGCCGCCGCAAGGCAGCGCCTCGGCGAGGCTGCCCCGATCCGCTGGCTGCAAACCACGGCAGAGGCGCTCACGAACGAGCAGGGGTTCGCCGGCGCTCTTTCCGTGCTCGTGCTCCAGTCGCTCCCAGACGACGGCACCAAGCTGGCGTTCCTGAGTGCCTTGGCCCGCTGTCTGCGGCCCGGCGGCCAACTGGTGCTGGTGGATCTGATGCGGCCGGCCCTGCCGCTCCTCCAGGAGCAGATCACCGAGGCCTGGCTCGGCTTTCAGAGGGTGAGCGGCCTCGAACTGGATGCCGACCGGATCGCCTCCCTCACCCAGGGCCTCCATCCGATCGGCGATGCCCGCCTCACGGCATTGGTGAATGCCGCAGGTTTCGGCGACCCTGCACGCATCTTTCAGGCCCTCGACTACGAAGGCTTTCTGCCCCAGCGCGTGGCCTGAGAGCAGACACTGCAGACCCCCTGAGCACCGCCAGTGCACCGCCTGTGAGCGCCGTCATGGGGCAGCGCGTGCGGCGTTGCCATCGCACAACTTGCCACTGGAGTTGGCTCTGCCTGTGGGGACGTTCAGGACGTGAGCAAGCTCAGCGAGGGGCTGTTCAGCGCAGAACCTTTCGGGGCAGGCTCAATGGACCGATGCCCGAGGAAGGCGGCTGGGCCTGGTTGTGGTGCAGGGGCGCTGGTGCGCTTGGCAGACGGCTCAGGCGGGGCAGGACGGCAGGCCGGGATCCCATCACCGAGATCAACGGAATGAACACGGCCATCAGGCCGATCAAGCCGCCCGCAACGGCCGAGCTGGAAAACAGGAGGGATTCCGTACTGAATGGGTCCTCGCCAGGGTCGGCGTCGGATTCAGTGAGCGTGGAAGGGAGGTCTTCGGCTGGAAATCGAGACTGGGCGGAGTCCATGGACGGGGATTGAGGGACACCCCCCGAGCTCAGGATTGCGGCACGAAAGGCCGAAACGCCGTGGGGCTCGGGTGGCAGATCCAGAGCGGGAACAGCGCTGCTGGGGCAGGTCTGTAACGTCTGCTGCAAAAATGGTGGAGTTCATCCACCATTTGGGCATGGATCTTGGCTCGATTATGCCATCTTTTCGTTTTGCTTGCCGTGCGTCGTGTGGAACGCCTGTCAGGAGTCAGCGATCAGGCTGCCGGCCGTGACTGCTCAATGTGCTCCCGTTTGCTGTTCAGGTCGGTGGGAGCACGTTCCATGCCCTGAAGTAGGCGCCGGATCCCCTGCAGTTCGTCAAGGATGGATCCCAGCAATTGCTGGGTGATGGTGGAAGGGGCGTTGAGAACTTCCACTGTGACTTCCTTGATGCGAAGCACGTCACGGGCGAACCTGGCCACTTCGTTGGGGTGAAACAGCAGCGCTTCCTTCTGATCGGTGCGGTATTCGGGGTTGAGACGCCGTGGGTTGAAGGGAGGATTGAGATTGCGCGGTTCGGTGTTGGTGTAGCGATACACCGAGGCGCGCGAGCGGTTCAGAGCCCGCTGCACCTCATCGATGGTGATCAGGCCTTCCGGGGGTGCGTCGGCACTGAAGGACGGGGCGCCGGGGGGCGTGGAGTCTTGAGCGTGTGGGGGTACCGCAGGGGAACCAGGGCCAGGGCCGGCCACCCCACCCCCGAAAGCGCCCTTCGGATGTGTGGACATGAGACAAACCTTGGACTACTGGGACTCAAAAATGAATGTAGCAGAAATCGCCGCGGCGTTTGGGTTCCCGCCGAGCCTTTCGCCGTCGTTCTTGCCGCTCGCCCCTGCCGAGGGGCTCGGTGATAGCGTCCAGCCCCTGCTCCGGTTCGCTCGATGCGTGTCTCCCGCCTGATGCTGGTGACGCTTCGCGACGATCCTGCGGAGGCGGAGATTCCCTCCCATCGGCTGCTGCTGCGTGCTGGTTACATCCGCCGCATCGGCTCCGGGATCTACGCCTACCTGCCCTTGCTGTGGCGTGTGCTGCAGAAGGTGTCGGCCATCGTGCGAGAAGAGATGAACGCCACTGGGGCGCTGGAAACCCTTCTCCCCCAGCTGCAGCCCAGCGAACTCTGGGAGCGCAGCGGCCGCTGGCAGGGCTACACCGCTGGGGAGGGCATCATGTTCCACCTGCTCGACCGCCAGGACCGTTCGCTTGGCCTGGGCCCCACCCACGAGGAAGTGATCACGGCTCTGGCGGCGGATCTGTTGCGTTCCTACCGACAGTTGCCGGTATGTCTGTATCAGATTCAGACGAAATTCCGCGATGAGATCAGGCCCCGTTTCGGGCTGATGCGTGGCAGGGAATTCATCATGAAGGACGCTTATTCCTTCCACGCCGATGAGCAGGATCTCAAAGCGGCTTACGGCGTGATGGACCAGGCCTACCGACGCATCTTCGAGCGTTGCGGCTTGCGTGCCGTGGCGGTGGAGGCCGACAGCGGTGCCATCGGTGGTTCCGCCAGCCAGGAGTTCATGGTCACCGCCGATGCCGGCGAAGATCTGATCCTCGCCAGCCCCGATGGCCGTTACGCCGCCAACCAGGAGCGCGCCTGCTCCCGGGTGGAGCCGGCGGTGCCACTGGCAACGACGGCACCCCCCACCCTGCTGGCCACCCCCGCTCAGCGCTCGATCGAGGCGCTCTGCAGTGCCCATGGGTTTGATCCTTCCCAAACCGTGAAGGTGCTGGTGCTGCTCGCCCGCTTCGCCAGCGGTGGGCCCCTGCCCGTGCTGGTGAGCCTGCGCGGCGATCAGACTCTCAATCCTGTGAAGCTCTCCAACGCGGTTTCCGCCCGCTGCGCCGATTCAGGCGCCTTGCTGAGCCTCGAGCCGATCACGCCTGAGCAAGTTCTGGCGGAAGGGCTTGAGCCCTGGCCGCTGGGGTTCCTGGGCCCCCACCTGCCTGATGCGCTGCTGCAAGGGGCTGCGAGCTGGCAGCAGCGCTTCCTGCGGCTGGCCGATCCGTCGGCCGCCGATCTCGGCGCTTTTGTCTGCGGTGCCAACAGCCTCGACCATCACCTGGTGGGAGCCTGCTGGGGCGAGGCCATGCCCACGCCCGACACTGCGGATCTGCGCGCCGCCCAGCCGGGTGACCGTTGTCTGCACGACCCCGAGCACCGTCTGGAAGCCAGCCGTGGCATCGAGGTGGGGCACATCTTCCAGCTGGGCCGCAAGTACTCCACTGCCCTGGATGCCTGCTTCACCAATGAGGCCGGAGTGGAGGAGCCGCTGTGGATGGGTTGCTACGGCATCGGCGTGTCACGGCTGGCCCAGGCGGCGGTGGAGCAGCACCACGACGCCAACGGCATTTGCTGGCCGCTACCGATCGCGCCCTACGAAGTGATCGTGGTGGTGGCGAACATGCAGGAGCCTGTGCAGGTGGAACTGGCCGAGCGACTCGATGCAGCCCTGGAGGCCGGCGGGATCGAGGTGTTGCTCGATGACCGCCCTGAGCGCGCGGGTGTGAAGTTCAAGGACGCCGACCTGATCGGCATTCCCTGGCGGGTTGTGGTGGGGCGCGGGGCCGCCCAGGGCCAGGTGGAGCTGGTGGAGCGCCGCAGCGGCGAGCGGCAGGAGCTGGCCGCCGCTGATCTGCCCGCCCAGCTGATCGCGGTGGTGGAAGCGGGCCGGCTGGGCAGGGGGGCCCCCTCCTGCTGAGCGCTGGGGGCCTGAGTGCGGGGGGAACTCGCTGGCACGGCTTATAGAGTTTCCCGATTCAATCAGGAGCACCGATGGCCGCGCACCCCTGGCGTTTCGAAGCAGGCCAAGGCGCCTTCCGGCCCTTGTTGCTCGCCGTTCAACGTCTCGGCCGCCGGCTGATGGCGTCGGCCCTGATGGTCGCGCTTTGCCTCTCCCTCACGCTCACGGCCTGTGGCAGTGCCACCGGCAACCTCAGCGGCGTCTACGTGGACGACACCGTGACCGTGGCCCAGAGCCTGCTGAGCACCATCGCCCTGGAGCAGGACGACCCCGCCCGCAGCGCTGCCGAGACCGACGCCCGCGCCCTGATCTCCGACTACATGGCGCTTTACCGCCCCCGGGCGAACGTGAACGGCCTGCCCTCCTTCACCACCATGCAGACGGCCGTCAATTCGCTGGCGGGCCACTACACCAACTACGCCAACCGCCCGCTGCCCGACGCGTTGCGCGCCCGCCTCGAGAAGGAGCTCAAGAAGGCTGAAACCAACGCCGTGCGCGGCGCCTGAAGCCCGGACCACCCCCGGCGGGATCACGGATGCCGCTGGGGGGTTTACGAAGGGGCAGCTGATCTGAGAGGCTCTCTGTTTGTGCTTAGAAGCGGCTTCGGGCCGCTGTTTCCTTCTTGGCCAATGTCGTCGTCATCGGTGCTCAATGGGGTGACGAAGGCAAGGGAAAGATCACCGATCTGCTCAGCCGCTCCGCCGATGTGGTGGTGCGGTATCAGGGGGGTGTGAACGCCGGTCACACGATCGTCGTCGACGACAAGGTGCTCAAACTGCACCTCATTCCTTCCGGCATTCTTTATCCCGACACCACGTGCCTGATCGGCTCCGGCACGGTGGTCGACCCGAAGGTCATGCTCGGTGAGCTCGACATGCTCGCCACGTTCGGCATCGACATCTCCGGCCTGAAGCTCGCCTCCACGGCCCACGTGACCATGCCTTACCACCGCCTGCTGGATCAGGCGATGGAGCAGCGCCGCGGTGATCGCCGCATCGGCACCACCGGTCGGGGCATCGGCCCCACCTATGCCGACAAATCGGAGCGCAACGGCATCCGGGTGCTCGACCTGCTCGACGTGGACCGGTTGCGGGATCGCCTGTTGGCTCCCCTGGCCGAAAAGAACCTGATCCTGGAGCGCATCTACGACCTGCCGCCGCTCGATCCCGAGGAGGTGATCCTTGAGTACGCCGCCTATGGCCAGCGGCTGGCGCCCCACGTGGTCGACTGCACCCGCACGATCCACGAGGCCGCCCGTGCCCGCAAGAACATCCTGTTCGAAGGGGCCCAAGGCACCCTGCTCGACCTTGATCACGGCACCTACCCCTACGTCACCTCGTCCAATCCGGTGTCCGGTGGCGCCTGCATCGGCGCAGGGGTGGGCCCCACGCTGATCGACCGTGTGATCGGTGTGGCCAAGGCCTACACCACCCGCGTGGGCGAAGGGCCTTTCCCCACCGAGCTCGAAGGCAGCCTCAACGATCACCTCTGCGATCGCGGCCATGAATTCGGCACCACCACCGGCCGGCGGCGCCGTTGCGGCTGGTTCGATGGCGTGATCGGCCGCTATGCCGTTCAGGTGAACGGCCTCGATTGCCTGGCGATCACCAAGCTTGATGTGCTCGATGAGCTCGACGAGATCCAGGTGTGCGTGGCCTATGAGCTCAACGGCGAGCGCATCGACCACTTCCCCAGCAGTGCCGAGGATTTCGCCCGCTGTCAGCCGATCTTCGAAACGCTGCCCGGCTGGCAGAGCTCCACTGCCGACTGCCGCCAGCTTGAGGAGCTGCCGGACACGGCAATGGCTTATCTCCGCTTCCTCGCCGAGCTGATGGAGGTGCCGATCGCCATCGTGTCCCTCGGGGCTCAACGTGACCAGACGATCGTCGTGGAGGATCCGATCCACGGTCCCAAGCGGGCCCTGTTGAGCGCGTGATGCCCAGACAATTTGATGTCGTCGGCATCGGCAACGCCATCGTGGATGTGCTGGTGCAGGCGGACGATGCCTTCATTGCTGCCCATGGCCTCACCAAAGGCACCATGGCGCTGGTGGATGAAGCCCAGGCCGATCGCCTCTACGCCGCCTCTGGCCCTGGCTTTGAAACCTCAGGCGGATCCGCAGCCAACACCTTGGCGGGCATCGCCCAGCTGGGCGGCCGCGCCGGTTTCATCGGTCGTGTCCGCAACGATCAGCTGGGCGGGATCTTCGCCCACGACATTCGTTCTGTGGGAGCTCACTTCCAGACGCCCCCCACCACGTCCGGTCCCTCCACGGCCCGCTGTCTGATCCTGGTTACCCCCGACGCCCAGCGCACGATGTGCACCTATCTGGGCGCCTCGGTGACGCTCGATCCCGCCGACCTCGACCTGGAGCTGGTGGGGCAGGCGAAGGTGCTCTACCTGGAGGGCTATCTCTGGGATTCCGAGCCGGCCAAGCGGGCCTTCATCGCCGCTGCCGAGGTGGTGCGCGCCCATGGTGGTGAGGTGGCCCTCAGCCTCTCCGACGGTTTCTGTGTGGAGCGCCACCGCGCCAGCTTCCTCGAACTGGTGGATGGCCACGTGGATCTGCTCTTCGCCAACGAGCTGGAGATCTGCTCCCTCTATGCCACCGACAGCTTTGAGGAGGCGGTGGACCGGGTGCGTGGTTGCTGCAAGGTGGCCGCGCTCACCCGCAGCGAAAAGGGATCGCTGGTGCTGGCCGGAGGGACCAGTCACACGATTGCGGCATATCAGCTGGGCCCCCTGGTGGACACCACCGGCGCCGGCGACCTCTACGCGGCCGGCTTCCTGCACGGCTACACCCAGGGCCAGAGCCTTGAGGACTGCGGTCGATTGGGTTCACTCTGCGCCGGCCTGGTGGTCACCCAGCTGGGACCCCGACCCCAGGCTTCCCTGCAGGATCTGGTGCGGCTGCATCTGGGCTGAGCCGGCCAGCTCATCCTGCAGCCACAGGCCATAGGCGCCTTCAGTCTGGGCCGGCCAGTGGATCCACTCCGGCGTGTCGTAGCTGTGCAATGCGTGCAGGCGCCGCCTCAACGCCTCCAGCTGGGTGGCGCTGGTTTTGATCAGCAGCTGCACTTCCGTGCTGCGCTCCATCCTTCCTTGCCAGTGATAGAGCGAGGTGATCGGCAGCAGGCTGACGCAGACCGCCAGCCGCTCCTCCAGCAGGGCCTGCGCCAGCCGCTCAGCATGGGCGGCGTCCGCCTCGGTGGTGAGCACCAGTGTGAGCGCCGTGGCAGGGTCGTTGGAAGGCGGTGGCATAGCTAGAGCCAGCGGGCGGGCTGGCCCAGCTTCTCCAGCAGCTCTGTCAGCGGCAAGCCTTCCACCCCTGGGGGTTCGGCGGGGCGCGCCAGCAACAGCAGCTGCAGATCCCTGGCGGCACAGAGCTGTTGCCAGCCGCGCTCCGTGCGCCCGCCCGACTGCCGGCAGAGCACCGCGCTGATCTGCCACTGCCGCAGCAGCGCCTGCTCGATGCCAAGGGCCGCCCCCCCCAGTGGGCCGCCGGCCGGCCGCAGGCAGGCCAGGTGGGCATCCGGCAGCCCCGCTGCCCGCGCCTGCTGCAGGCTCGCCGGTGTGGGCAGCACCCGTGCGAAGAGCTCCACCCCGTTGGCATGGGCAGCGGCGGTGGCCAGATGGCGAGCACCGATCGCCAGCAGCAGCCGTTGGCCGCGCAGATCTTCCTTCCCCAGGGCCTGCAGATCGCTCAACAGGGTCTGCCGCGGGGCGAGGTGCGGCTCCAGCGGCCGCAGCAGCCGCAGCAGCGGTTGCCCCAGCGGCTGGCAGGTCGTCGCCAGCTGAGCGCTGATCTGCACCGCAAAGGGATGGCTGGCGTCGATCACCCATTGGTAGGGGCGCCGCTGAAGCCGCGCCGCCTCCAGGTGCCGCTGGATGCCGGCGCTGCCCTGCATCGCACCCACCTCCAGCTGCAGCCGGGGGTGGGGGGAGTAAGCGCGCCCCGCCGTTTGGCTCACCACGGAGACGGTCAGCTCCCAGCCGTTCGCCAGCAGTGCCGCCGCGAGCCAGGGACCTTCACCGGTGCCGCTGATCAGCCACAGGCGCCCGCTGGTGCATTTCACGGCCGTGCATCAGGATGTGGCCCGCCGGTGCGGACGGAGAGATGAATCACTGCTTGCTGGAGGGGGTGGTGCTGGAGGCGCCCCAGGTGCGCTACACCCAGGACAACCAGACGCCGGTGGCGGAGATGGCCGTGCAGATCGACGGGCTGCGCCCGGATGACCCGCCCGGCCAGGTGAAGGTGGTGGGCTTCGGCAATCTGGCGCAGGACCTGCAGAACCGCGTTCAGGTGGGCCAGCGCTTGGTGCTGGAAGGGCGCCTGCGCATGAACACTGTGAACCGCCCGGATGGCACCAAGGAGAAGCGGGCCGAGTTCACCCTCTCCCGGCTCCATCCCCTCGGCGGAGCTGTGGTCGGTGCTGGTGGAAGCGCCGACCCATCCAGGGCGCCGGCGCCAGCTCCTGCGCCGATGGGGGCCTCACGGGCCGCCGCTCCTGTGCGCCAGCCGGTGCGGCAGAACCCGCCACCTGCCGCTCCCGCCCCGGCCACACCCACCTGGAATTCCGCTCCTCTCGTGCCTGACACCCAGGAGGAAGACGACATCCCGTTCTGATCAGGAGACAGGGCATGCGTGAACCAACCTGCGCGCGTGACTGAAGCAAGCGGGCGTGCCCTGCTGAACGAATGGGCCGGATGCGCTCGGATGAGGGGGTTGGCGGCCAAACGGACGTCGCCACTCCCACCACCGGACGTTTCAGTCGGTCTGCAGCTTCTCGCTGGCCTGGTCGAGCATCTGGCCCAGTTCGCGCTCCAGGGCTGCCAGATCGAGGCGCAGCTCACTCCAGCGGCCCGCATCGATCTGACGCAGCAGCCAGAGCCGGTCTTCGGTGAGCTGATCGAGCAGCACCCGGTTGCTCGGTGTCTGTGCGGCTCCAGTGGGGTTGGCTGAGGCTGCCGCCCGGCCGGCATCAACGTTGGCGGCTACCGCAGGTTCGAGGCCGTCGGCAGGCGGCGACAGGGACATGGAGGCGGATCGCTGGCGTTGCCTCTCCATCCTGCACGGCTTTGCTGGAGGATGGGTCCATGCAAGCCCTCACCTCCCCCGGCAGCCTGCTCACGATTCTCGGAGCGGTGCTCACCGTGATCGGTTCGATCGCGTACGTCACCGATAGCCCGAACATCAGCCTGGCCGGTGTCTTCTATGGCATCCCTGTGTTGTTGGGTGGCCTGGCGCTGAAATCCTCGGAGTTGCCGCCTGCCGAACGGCTCACCCCCCCGGCCACCTATCAACGTCTGCGGGAGGAGACGGCCAGCGAGCCGCTGCGAAAAGTGCTCAAGGACGTGACCCGTTGGCGCTACGGCCAGAAAGCCCACCTGGAATCCTCCCTCGAAGCCCTCAAACTCTGGGACGAGGACAGCCCGCCCGAGCTGGTGAGCGTGGCTGAGCTGGAGCAGGGCGGTGCTTATGGCCTGATCCTGCGCTTCCGTCTCAATGGCGTGAGCCTGGAGCGTTGGCAGGCACGTCAGGAGCGCCTTGGTCGTTTCTTCGGCCCGGGCCTCACGGCCGAGTTGCGGCCGCTCGATGCCTCGCTCCTGGAGCTGGCGCTGCTCCCCACGGCGGCTGTCAGCCCCGAGCCTGTGCCCTGATCTCCGCACCTCCCCAGGGCCTCCGACGGCTCTGAACCCGTGGCGTTCCACCGCCCGGGCACAGCTCGGTACCAGCCCATCCCGGCCACGGACCCGTCCACTCCAGTCCAGCCCGGTACCCGCCAGCGCCGTCGATCCCGGCCCGCTCACCTCAGTCTCTCCACCCACCATCACCCCGCAGTCCATTGAGCCAGGACCCCTTGATCAGCGCCGAGGACAGCCTGCGGGTCTCCGTCCTCAGCGAGGCCCTTCCCTACATCCAGCGCTTCGCCGGCCGCCGAGTGGTCGTCAAGTACGGCGGTGCGGCCATGGCCCACAAGTCGCTGCAGGAGGCGGTGTTCCGCGATCTGGCCCTGCTCGCCTGTGTGGGGGTGCGGCCGGTGGTGGTGCACGGCGGCGGCCCGGAAATCAACGAGTGGTTGACCCGGCTGGCGATCAAGCCCACGTTCCGTGACGGCCTGCGCGTCACCGATGCCGACACCATGGATGTGGTGGAGATGGTCCTGGTGGGCCGTGTGAACAAGCAGATCGTCAATGGCCTCAACCGCCTGGGCGGCAGGGCCGTGGGGCTCTCCGGCAGTGACGGGAGGCTGGTGGAGGCCCGCGCCTGGGGCGGTGGCTCCCACGGACTGGTGGGGGATGTGGCCGCCGTGAACCCCGCCGTGCTCGCTCCCCTGCTTGACGCGGGCTACATCCCGGTGATTTCCAGTGTGGCCGCCAATGCCGAAGGCCAGGCCCACAACATCAACGCCGACACGGTGGCGGGTGAGTTGGCCGCTGCCCTGCAGGCCGAAAAGCTGATCCTGCTCACCGACACCCCCGGCATCCTCACCGACCGCGACGATCCCAGCTCGCTGTTGCGCCATCTGACCCTGGCCCAGGCCCGCGAGCTGATTGCCAGCGGCGTGGTGGCCGGTGGCATGACCCCCAAGACCGAATGCTGCATCCGCGCCCTGGCACAGGGGGTGGGGGCAGCTCACATCGTTGATGGTCGCGTCCCCCATGCCCTGCTGCTGGAGGTGTTCACCGATGCCGGCATCGGCACGATGGTGGTCGGTCGCTGCCAGCCCGATACCGTTGCCGCCTCGCCCGTCCGCCGCTCCGGCTTGCCTGGCCATGGAGGATGAGTCCTTGCTCAGCGCGCGCCGCGCTCTCGAGCGGGGCGACTACGGCCAGTGTCTGCGATTGCTTCAACCCCTGGCCGACCAGCACCCACCCAGTTCCCCGTTCGGCGGTCAGCTGCGGCTGTTGATGGTCACCGCCTGGATGGGCCAGGGTGACACCGCCGCTGCTCAGGCCTGCTGCCGCAGCCTGCACGCCAGCACCGATCCTGAACTGCGCCTGCAGGCCAGGGATCTGCAGATGATTCTCGATGCCCCGGCGCTGCAGCGTCCGGCCAATTGGTCCCTCACCCTGCCGAGCCTGGGTGGGGCCGAACCCCTGGAAGGCCGGCTGAAGTCAGCCAGCCGCTGGATGCCGCGCCGCGATGGGCCGCCTGAGCCGCCGCCGCCACCGGTGGGCCCCACGCGCCAGCCCCTTGGTTTCGCCGTGGTCGCCCTGGTGCTGCTGCTGGTGCTCACCCTGCTGAGCGGATGCCTGCGGGTGGACACGGAGCTGCAGTTTCCGGGCCCGGGGCGGCTGCAGCTCACCCAGGTCTGGAGCAGCGACACAGGCCGCCAGCTCCCCTGGCAGCAACGCTTCGCCACGGCCGTGGCGGAGGCCGATCCAGGTGCCCGCCTGAGCCTCAAGGGAGACGGCCCCCGCCAGGAGCTGCGCAGCCCCTCCCTGCCGGCGGTGGAGATTCAGGCCCTGCTGGCACGCACCACGACCCTGGCCGCTGAACGGATCGGTGTGGAGCTGCCCCCGCCCCGCCTCGAACTGAGCGAGCGGAACTGGCTGCTGGGGGTGCGCCAGCACCTGTGGCTGGAGCTCGATCTTCAGCCCCTTGACGCCGTTCCGGGCCTCGATCTCCAGATGGTGCTCCGTCCGGTTTCTCTCGGCGCCGTGCGGCAGGCCGCCCCCCGGCCGGCCGCTCGCGAAGGAATCGGTGTGCGCTGGCCCCTTGCCACCGGCGCCGCCAATCGGCTCGAGCTGCTCACCTGGCGCTGGAGCAGGCTGGGTCTGGGTGGGATGGTGATCCTGCTGCTGCTCTGTGCCGCCCTCGCCCTGCAGCGGTTGCGCTGGTCATCGGGGTTCGGCTGGCCCGAGCTGCCCGTTCCCCAGGACGCCGACGGGGCCTGATCAACGCCGCCTTTCCAGGTGCGCCGGTGCAGAGGCTCTGTCGCAGAGTGACTGGGACCGGTTTGCCTGCCCCGAGAGGCTCTGCCGCTCAGAGCTCCATCGGATCGGGATCGATGCTGAGCGTCACCCGGCCGTCGAGGCCCTGGCGCAGCGCCTGCTCCTCGGCCAGGGGCAACGGGGTGCCGGCCGGCCCGTGCAGCAGCAGTTGCCAGCGGTGCCGACCGGCCACCCGCGCCACCGGTGCTGGTGCCGGCCCGATCAGCTCCCAGCCTGCCGCCTCCACCGCCGGGCGCACCCGCTCCGCCAGTGCGGCGGCGGTGGTGGCGGTGGCGCTGGCGGAGTCACCGGCGAAGCGCAGCAGACAGGCACGGCTGAAGGGCACCAACCGGGCCTGACGGCGGAGCCGCAGCTCCTCGTCGAGGAAGCGCTCGTAGTGGCCATCGATCAGGTGACAGATCACCGGATGGTCAGGGCTGTAGGTCTGCACCAGCACGGATCCCGGCCGTTCGCCCCGACCGGCCCGGCCGGCGAGCTGCAGCAGCAGCTGCAGGCACTGTTCCGCGGCGCGCAGATCGGGCCGGTGCAGCAGACCATCAGCCGCCAGCACCGCCGCCAGCGTCACCCGGGGCAGGTCCATGCCCTTCGCCAGCATCTGGGTGCCCACCAGCACGTCAGCGTCTCCGGCGGCGAAGGCAGCCAGCAGACGCCGGTGGCCGTCACGGCCGCGGGTGGTGTCGCGGTCGAAGCGGAGCACCCGCAGCCCTTCGAGCTCCTTCTCCAGCTGCTCGATCACTCGCTGGGTGCCGGCGCCGAAGGGTTTGAAGGCGGTGGAACCGCAGTGGCCGCAGCGCTCGGTGATCTCCTGGCGGTGGTCACACCAGTGGCAGCGCAGCCAGGCACGGCCCTCACGCTGGCGGTGCACGGTGAGTGCCACATCGCAGTGGGGGCACTGCACCACTTCACCGCAGCTGCGGCAGCTGAGGAAGCTGCTGTAGCCCCGCCGCGGCACCAGCACCACCGCCTGCTCGCCACGCTCCTGCACCTGCTCCAGCCGCTCCATCAGGGCCCGGCTGATCAGGCGCCGGTGGCCATCGGCCAGCTCCAGCCGCATGTCCACCACGCTCACCGACGGGGTCTGGGCGCCGCCGATGCGCTCAGGCAGCCGCAGCAGGGTGGTGGCTGGGCGCCTGCCGACGTCGCCGTGGCCAAGGCTGGACGGTTGGCAGGCCAGCCAGGTTTCCAGGGAGGGGGTGGCGCTGCCCAGCAGCAGGCGGCCGCTGTTCCGGCAGCGGATCCGCGCCACGTCGCGGCAGTGGTAACAGGGCATGGGAGCATCCTGTTTGTACGAGGTGTCGTGTTCCTCGTCCAGCACGATCAGACCGAGCGGCTGCAGCGGCAGGAACACGGCGGAGCGGGTGCCCACCACCAGTAACGGCTCGCCTTGCCGGGCCGCCAGGCAGCGGCGCCACACCTGGACCCGCCCGGCGTCGCTGACGCCGCTGTGGTATTCGAGAACGTCGCCGCCGAAACGGGCATGGCAGCGATCCAGCAGCTGGGGGATCAGGCCGATCTCAGGGGTGAGCAGCAGCACGCTTTCACCGGCCGTCAGCGCGGCGGCGGCGGCCTGGAGATACACCTCGGTTTTGCCCGAGCCGGTCACGCCCCAGAGCAGCAGCTCACTGCCCGGCGGCGAGGCCAGGATCGCCTCCAGTGCCTGCTGCTGGGCTGTGGTGAGCGACCGTGGCGTGCTGCGGTCGCCGCCCGGCAGGCCATGGGCACGAGCAGCCGTCTCCGGGCCCGGCAGACGGGCTGTGATGCACACCCCGCCCCCACGGCGCAGCCCCTCCACCACCGAACGGCTGAAGCCCCATCCGCCGCAGACATCGCGCAGCCAGGCCCCGCCCCCGCACTGGTGCAGGGCCTCCAGCAACTGCTGCTGACGAGGACTGGCCGCTGCCGCGTCCGCCGTCGCGCTCACCCACTGGAGCGGGCGCGGCCCGGCCGGCTGGGATGGGCGCCACTGGCCAAGCCAGCCCGACGGCAGCGCTGATTTGAGCGTTTTGAACACCGTGGTGTGGCATTGATGGGCCACCTCCTGTAACAACTCCTGCCAGAGGGGATCCACGGCGGCGCGCTGATGCACGGCGGTGATCGCCAGCAGCCGCGCCGCCTGCAGATCGGGCGGAAGGGCCTGGAGCGCCTCCACCACCAGTCCCACATGGGGCCGTCCACGCAGTGGCACCCGCACCAGATCGCCGGCGGCGATCTCAAGATGCTGGGGATTGGCATAGGTGAAGATGCGGCCTTCCCGGCCGGCTTCCACCCAGACCTGCCAGTAGATCACTGCCGTGGAGGGTGGGGCGTGTGCATCGGCCACGACGAGCTGCTGCGTTTGCCTTGCAAACACCATGGGTGTTTCTTAAGGTGATCAGGTTGAGCAGTCCAAACGGCTGCTGTCGGAACCAGGCAGAGTTCCGTCCAGAGGGAAGATCTGAAGCCAGCCATACGGATTTTTCTCCGCAGGGCTGCTGGGTCTGCGACCACCCCTGACAGCCCTGCTCTGGCCTTCGCGCCGCCGTTGTCGTTTCCGGTCTGGTTCCATCTCGTTAGGGCGCTCGATTTCCCATCGTGCCTGGCACTTCGGCGAATGCCGCGGGGCCTCGGCACGTTGGTTGACGTCGATGCCATCACGCCAACGGGGCGACCTCTCCAGAACGCTTCTCCCAGCCTTCGTTTTCAACCCGTTTCGCCCTTCCCCCTATGAGCCCAGCTGCTGCGGCCAAGCCCAAGATTCCTGCTGCCACCATCCTCGCGGTGTCCTCGCCCAACGGTGAGGAAACGTTGATCCAGCCCAAACCCGCGAAGGCTGTCAAGAGCAGGTCCAAGCCCGCTGCTGCCGCAGCCTCTGCCGAAGGTGAAGCGACAGCCACCACCAAGGCGGCGGCCGAAGCCAAGCCCAAGGCCACCCGCACCCGCACCCGCAAGCCGGCGGCGGCCAAAGCCGCCAAGGTGGCAGCGGCTCCTGTCAAGGACGCTGAGGCCGTGGACGCCGTTGATGACGTCGAGTCGCTCGACCTTGATGGCATCGCCGACGAGCTGCTCGCCCAGGCCGACGACAGCACCAAGGCCAAGAAGGAGGCCAAGGCGGCTTCCGCCAAGGCTCTGGCCAGCATCAAGGTGGGCCCGAAAGGGGTGTACACCGAGGATTCGATCCGGGTTTACCTCCAGGAGATCGGCCGCATCCGCCTGCTGCGCCCCGATGAAGAGATCGAGCTGGCCCGCAAGATCGCCGACCTTCTCCACCTCGAGGAGCTTGCCGCCCAGTTCGAACAGGACAACGGCCACTACCCCGACACCAAGGAGTGGGCGGTGCTGGTGGACATGCCGCTGGTGAAGTTCCGCCGCCGCCTGATGCTCGGCCGGCGCGCCAAGGAAAAGATGGTGCAGTCGAACCTGCGCCTGGTCGTGTCGATCGCCAAGAAGTACATGAACCGCGGCCTTTCCTTTCAGGATCTGATCCAGGAAGGCAGCCTCGGCCTGATCCGTGCCGCTGAGAAGTTCGATCACGAAAAGGGCTACAAGTTCTCCACTTACGCCACCTGGTGGATTCGTCAGGCGATCACCCGCGCCATCGCCGATCAGAGCCGCACCATCCGCTTGCCTGTTCACCTCTACGAAACGATTTCCCGCATCAAGAAAACCACCAAGGTGCTCAGCCAGGAATTCGGCCGCAAACCTACCGAAGAGGAGATTGCGGAGAGCATGGAGATGACGATCGAGAAACTGCGTTTCATCGCCAAATCCGCCCAGTTGCCTATCTCCCTGGAAACTCCGATCGGCAAGGAGGAGGATTCCCGCCTTGGTGATTTCATCGAGGCGGATATCGAGAATCCCGAGCAGGATGTGGCCAAGAATCTGCTGCGTGAGGATCTCGAAGGTGTGCTTGCCACCCTCAGCCCGAGGGAGCGCGATGTGTTGCGCCTGCGCTACGGCCTTGACGATGGCCGGATGAAGACCCTTGAGGAGATCGGTCAGATCTTTGACGTGACCCGCGAGCGCATTCGCCAGATTGAAGCCAAGGCGCTGCGCAAACTGCGGCACCCCAATCGCAACGGGGTGCTGAAGGAGTACATCAAGTAACCTCCAATCGTCAGCGTTCCCTCCGTTTTGCCCGCATCGGTCGTCGCGTCTGCCGGGTCTACCCCGGCAGCGAGGGTCACCATCGTTCTGCCCACCTTCAACGAGCGGCAGAACATCCAGCCCATCCTCCAGCAGTTGCTTGCTCTGCGTGATCGCTTTCAGCTGGAGGTGATCGTGGTTGACGATGATTCCGCCGATGGAACGGCTGATTTCGTCAAGGAACTGGCGCATGGGGAGCCTTGCCTGCGCCTCATCCGCCGCGTGGGGCGCTCAGGCCTCTCCAGCGCCATCAAAGAAGGCCTGCTGGACAGCACCGGCGATCTTGCCGTGGTGATGGATTGTGATGGCCAGCATGAGCCCGCGTCGGTGGCGGCGGCGCTGGAGCTGTTGCTGGCCCGCAACGTCGATCTGGTGATCGGCAGCCGCTTTCACCCAGAGGCTTCCATCAAGGGGTTGAGCGACAAACGGGAAGGGGGATCGGTGCTGGCCAATCGCCTGGCACGTTTCACCCTGCCCCGCTATCGCCACCTCAGCGATTTCATGAGTGGCTTTTTCGCACTGCGCCTCGACCGCTGCCTGCCGATGATCCGGCAGGTGGATTCTCAGGGGTTCAAATTTCTCTACGAGCTTCTGTCGATCAGCCGCGGGCATCTGATTGCCGAAGAAACCCCGCTCACCTTCCAGCCCCGCACCTTCGGAAGCTCCAAGCTGGACATCTCCGTTCTGTGGGACTTCGGCGTTTCGATCATCCATACGTTGCTGCTGCGGATGGTTCCAAGGCGTGCTGTGAGTTTTGCCCTGGTTGGTGTTTCCGGGATCGGCGTGCAGCTGTTGGTGTCCAACCTCTTGATCCTGCTGGGCTTCTCCTTCGTGGCCTCGTTGCCACCGGCTGTGATCGCCTCGGCCTGTAGTAATTATCTCGTGAACAACACCCTCACCTTCCGCCACCTGCGGCTCAAGGGTTTCCCTCTGTTTGCCGGGCTTGTCAAGTTTCTGGTGGTGGCCTCGTTGCCGATGCTCGCGAATATCGGCCTGGCCAGTGTGTTTTACACGAGGGTGGCGAGTGACACCCTCTTCGCCCAGATCGCCGGTATTGCCGTGGTGTTTGTGTGGAACTACGCTGCTTCATCGCGTTTTGTCTGGAACACCCCCTGAGCGGAAGTCTTCCGCTTGCACCCGATGGCCATTGACCTGATCGCCATTGACCTGATCGCCTTTGGTTCGATTTCCCTGGCTCTCATTCCCCTCGATTCAGACCCTTCTCGGCTCCAGTTGGATGTGTTGAAATCCGATCTGTCTCAGCGCCTCACCAGTCCCGCCGCTCTGGCGTCCCGCCGTCGGTGGCTGCTCCCTCCTTCCCCAGCCCGCCTCCTGATCGCATGCTCGTGATCTCCTCGCTGCAGGCGCGCCCGGCCCGCCTGGCCTTGGTGACTGCCGCCGGTCTGCTGCTGCTCTGCTGGCTGGCCTTCTTCAATCACCTGGGCACGCTCAGCTTGATGGACAAGACCGAAGCCCTCTTTGTGGAAGTGGGCCGGGAGATGCTGCTGCGCAACGACTGGATCACGCCCCACTGGAACGGCGAGCCGTTCTTTGACTATCCGGTGTGGGGGTACTGGATGGTGGCCCTCAGCTTCCGCCTCTTCGGCGTCAGCGCCTGGGCGGCCCGGCTGCCGGTGGCGCTGATGGCCAGCCTGGTGGTGGTGGCGGGGTTCGTGCTCCTGTGGCTGCTTGCTGAAGGCGAAGCCACGCCGGCTCGCCTGCGGCGCTCCTGGCTGGGGGCGGTGTTGTTGGCGCTCAACCCCGCCTGGGTGGGCTGGGGGCGCAGCTCCGTCACCGACATGTTCCTCTCCAGCGCCATCACCCTCTCGCTGTTCGGCTTTTTCCTGGCGTACAGCCAGGTGGACAGGCCCGTGCTGCGGCGCGTGGGCTACGTGGTGATGCCTGTGTTCAGTGCCATTGCGGTGCTCGCCAAGGGACCCGTGGGTCTGGTGCTGCCGGGGGCGGTGATTGTGGTGTTCCTGCTCTGCCAGGCCCAGCTGTTCACGGTGCTGCGGCAAATGCCGATGCTGCAGATGGCTGTGCTGTTCCTGGCGGTGGGCAGTCCCTGGTACGTGTGGGCTGCAAAGGTGAACGGCGCCGACTTTCTTGGCGGCTTCTTCGGCTTCAGCAACCTGCAGCGCTACACCTCGGTGCTCTACGGCCATTCCGGCCCCTGGTACTTCTATCTGCCCTGGTGCGTGATCCTGCTGCTGCCGTGGTCGCTGTTTCTGCCGTTGGCCATGGTGCGGCTGCGCTATTGGCAACTGGGCCACTGGCGCCGGCAACCCCGCACAGCCCAGTTGGCCCCGTTCTGCCTGGTCTGGTTTCTGGTGGTGCTGGTGTTTTTCTCTGTCGCCAGCACCAAGCTCGCCGGATACATCCTGCCCCTGATTCCCGCCGGTGCGCTGCTGGTGGCTTTGTTCTGGCAGCCGCTGCCCGCTGCGACCGCCCCCTTACCGGCCACCGACCGCTGGCAGAAGCTTTTCGGCTGGCTGAATGCGCTGCTGCTGGCGGTGATGGCCACTGCCGCCGTGGTGGCCCCGCGCTGGGCCGCTTCCGACCCCGCCTATCCCGGCTTTGCCAAGGCCCTCAACAGCTCCGGGTTGCCGATGCTGCTGGGGGGGCTGCTGGCGGTGGCGGCGATCGCGATGGTGGTGCAGCTCCTGCGGCGCGGCCCGCTGCAGCACCTATGGCTGCCAGATGCGGCGGCCTTTGCCGGCGTCCTCCTGCTGGTGGTGCCAGGACTTGCCCCCTTGATGGAGAGGGAGCGACAGCAACCGGTGCGCGAGCTCGCCGTTCTCGCCGGCCAGCTGGCTGGACCGCAGGAACCGCTGCTGGTGGTGGGCTACATGCGCTACAGCGTGGTGTTCTACAGCGGCCGGCCCGTGCAGTTCTTTGACAGCGTCAAAGGGGCCCGTCGGGGCTTGCGGGACAGCCAGCCGACCAGCGTGCTGGTGTTCGGCGAACAGCGCAAGCTCGAGGACCTCAACACGGAGGGGGGGCAGGTGCAGACCCTGGCCAGCCGCGGCAATCACCGCCTGCTTCGCTACGTGCCCGGGCCGGCAGCGGTGAAGGGATCAGAGCCCCGCCCCGGCGGCGCCGGTTCGTGAACCGCTTCCGCCGCTGGTGCCGGCTGTTCGGCGTCCCCAGGCTGCTGGCCTGCGTGATCGCTCTGGGGCTGGTGCTCTGGATCGAGGCCACGATGGTGAACCAGAAGCACCCTGAGCTCGATATCGCCATCCTCGACTGGCTGGGCCAGGTGATTCCTCCCCAGCCGGGCGCCCTGCTCGTGCTCGTGTACAAGCTCAGCGGCACCCGCTTCACCGCCGTGCTGGTGGCGGCCGCACTGGTGTTCCTTTACACCAAGCGGGCTTGGAACGAGCTGCGCTGGCTGGCGGTGGGGACGGCTGGAATTCTGCTGATCGTGGATCGCTGGCTCAAGCCGATGTTTGATCGCTCGCGCCCCCCCGACCGGCTGGTGGAGGTGATCGGCCGCAGTTTTCCCAGTGGCCATGCCTCCGGCGCCGTGGTGTTCTATTTCCTCATGTGCATGATCCTCTCCTCGCTCTACCCGCGCCTGCGGCGCCCGTTGTATGTGGGTGCCTCGCTCTGGGTGGCGCTGGTGTGGCTCAGCACCCTCTACTGCCGGGTGCACTGGCCCACCGACATGGTGGGTGGCGCTTGCGTCGGCTTCATCTGGTTCAGCATCTGCGCCGTGAGCCTCCAGTTCTGCGCTCCCCGGCAGACTGGCCCTTCCCTGGGGCGAACCCCTTGACCACACCCGCTTCGCTCAGCACGCTCGCGGCTCTCTGCGGCCTGCGTACGGCGCCGGAGCTCACTGCCGCGGCCCGTCAGGCGCTGCGCAGTGAACTCGACCAGCGGCTGGCGGCCTGTGAATGGTTCACCGTCGGGGTGATGGCACCCTCCGCCTCCCAGGCGGTGGCTGCGCTGCGCGCCTGTGAGAAGGCCCTCGGCTGGGAGCCCCTGCAGGCTCCTGGCCGCGACACCTCTGACAGTGAGGAGGGCCCGGTGTTCCTCAAGGGCAACCAGCGCACTGGTCACTTCCTGCTGCGTCCGGAATCCGGCCTCGGCTGCGGCCTGCTGATCACCGGCCACAGCAGCGTGGCGCCCGAAGCGGAAGACACCTGGGGACCGTTCCCCCTCGATTTCTTCGCCTGACCCGGGCCTGGTGCCGCTGATGGATCAGGTTCTCTGTTACGTCGCTGGGCCCGCGGCCGGCCTGTCCTTAGGCTGGGCGGCTGTGAAACGGCCGTGACGCCGAAGTGAGGACTGACGTGATGGCCGGCTCCACCCTGCGCATTGCCTCCCGCCGCAGCCAGCTGGCGATGGTGCAGACCCACTGGGTGCGGGATGCCCTCTCCGCTGCCCATCCCTCGCTGGAGATCAGCATCGAGGCGATGGCCACCCAGGGCGACAAGATCCTTGATGTGGCGCTGGCCAAGATCGGTGACAAGGGCTTGTTCACCAAGGAACTGGAAGCCCAGATGCTGGTCGACCAGGCCGACATCGCCGTCCACAGCCTCAAGGATCTGCCCACCAACCTGCCTGAGGGGCTGATGCTCGGCTGCGTCACCGAGCGGGAGGATCCCGCCGATGCCCTGGTGGTGCACGCCCGCCATGCCGACAAGAGCCTGGCCACCCTGCCGGAAGGCAGCGTGGTGGGCACCAGCTCGCTGCGCCGGCTCGCCCAGCTGCGCCACCACTACCCCCAGCTCACCTTCAAGGATGTGCGCGGCAATGTAATCACCCGGCTGGAAAAGCTGGATGCCGGCCAGTACGACTGCCTGATTCTGGCTGCCGCCGGCCTGGGCCGGCTCGGGCTGGCTGACCGCATCCATGAACTGATCGACCCCTCGATCTCCCTGCATGCCGTGGGTCAGGGCGCGCTCGGCATCGAATGCCGCGAGGGCGATACCGCCGTGCTCGAAACGATCAAGGTGCTGGAGCACCTCCCCACGGCCCGCCGCTGCCTGGCGGAGCGGGCCTTCCTGCGCCAGCTCGAAGGTGGCTGTCAGGTGCCGATCGGGGTCAACAGCCGCTTCGACGGTGACGAGCTGGTGCTGACGGGCATGGTGGCCAGCCTCGACGGTCAGCGTCTGCTTCGCAACGAGGCCCGCGGCGATCAAACCGAGCCGGAGGCCATCGGCATCGCCCTCGCCCACACCCTGCGCAGTGAAGGGGCGGGCGAAATCCTGGAGGAGATTTTTGCAGCTGTCAGGCCCGAGGCTTGAACCGGCCGGCCCTCCCCAGCCACGGGAGGGTGACAGCCGTGGACTGCCCTTCCAGTGGAGCCTGCTGGCCTGGGCTGCGCTGGTGGGGGTGCTCACCGGCGCGGCCGTGGTGGGCTTCCACTATCTGCTGGGCTTCATCAACAATTTCCTGTTCGGCACGCTTGTGGAGTGGGGCACGGGGCTGCTGGGCAGCGCTCAGCCCGATCCCACCCCACCACCGGAGATCTTCACCACCTCCGCCCCCTCCGGCACCCCGCTGAAGGCGCTGGTGCTGATTGGTCTCGGTGGCATCGGCTTCCTGCCACCGCCTCCACTGCCACCAGTGCCGGTGCCGCTGCCCGTGCCCGCCAGCGGCCTGGCCGGTTGGTTGACCTCCTGGCCGGTGCTGCTGGCGCCGGTGCTGGGTGGACTGTGTGTAGGGCTGCTGCGCCAGCTCGCGCGTGATCTGGGCCCCAGCCTGCCGAGCCTGATGGCCATGGCTGATGGCGCCCTGCCAGCGACGCCGCGCTTGCCGCTGCTGCGCCTGATTGCCGCCTCACTCAGCCTTGGCAGTGGCGCCTCGCTCGGGCCGGAGGGCCCGAGTGTGGAGAGCGGCGGCAACATCGGCCTCTGGCTCGGCTTGCGCGGGGGGCTCACGCCCGATTCCCAGAAGGCACTGGTGGCCGCCGGCGTGGCGGCCGGGCTGGCGGCGGGTTTCCAGGCGCCGATCGCCGGCGTGTTCTTCGCCTTCGAGGGGGCCTACAGCACCATCCCCGGCCGGCCCAGTCTCAGGGCTGTGCTGGTGGCGGCGGTGGCCTCTTCCCTGGTCACGCAACTGTCGCTGGGGGACCAGCCGATCTTCCGCCTGCCCGCCTACGAGGTGCGCTCCCCCCTGGAGCTGCCCCTTTACCTGGGCCTTGGGGTGGTGGCGAGCCTGATGTCGTGGGCGCTGGTGAGCATCCTGGCCGCAGGCCGCAGCGCCGCTGTGCAGCGGCGGGTGGAGCGCCTGCCTGCCGTGCTCGTCAACGCCCTCGGCGGCCTTGGGGTGGGGGTGATGGCGCTCGGTTTCCCGCAGGTGCTGGGCGTGGGTTACGACACGATCGAAGCGCTGCTGGGCAGGGAAGGTGGTGTGGCCTTCACCAGCCTGCTGGCGCTGCTGGCCGTGAAGCTGCTGGCCACGGGGCTCAGCAATGCCAGCGGCTTTGTGGGGGGGGGCTTTGCGCCTGCTCTCTTTCTGGGGGCAGTGCTGGGCAACTGCTACGGCCAGCTGCTGGGCGAAAGCGGCTTCGGCCTGCCGGTGGCCGAACCGCCGGCCTACGCCATGGTGGGCATGGCCGCCGTGCTGGCCGGCAGTGCCCGGGCGCCGCTCACGGCCCTGCTGCTGCTGTTCGAGCTCACCCACGACATCCGCATCGTGCTGCCGCTGATGGCGGCCACGGGGCTGAGCGCCGTGCTGGTGGAGCGATGGCATGGCCTGGCCGATCCAGGCCTGCTGGGGCCCGATCCGGTGGAAGAGGAACGTCGTGCCCGCCTGGCGGGCCTGTCGGTGCGGGCAGCGCTGGAACCGGAGAGACCGCTGGTGCTGCCGGGAACCACCGCTGCGGCAGAGGCGTTGGCGCAGCTGGTGCGGGCCCATGGCCATTGTCTGCTGATCGAGCAGGACGGCTGGGTGGTGGGGCTGGCCACGCTGATGGACCTGCAGCGGGTGATCACCAGCCAGGGGGGGGCGGCGCCGCTGAGCGACTGCCGCCGCGCCGAGCTGATCTGGCTGCCGGCCAGCGCCAGCCTCGCGCAGCTGGAGGACCAGCTCAACCCCAACGGTCTGCGCCAGCTGCCGGTGTTTGAACAGGACGATGGCCCTCAGGCCAAGCTGCCGGCTGGTGTGCCATGGGCAGGCTTGCGAGCCGATGAGCTTCAAGGCATGGCCAGCCGTGATGGCATGGCGCTCGCGCTGGCCCGTGGGCTCAGCGGGTGATCACCACCGGGGTGCCCACGTCCACCAGGTCGAAGAGTTTGCGCACGTGCTCGTGGAACATGCGCACGCAGCCATTGGTGACCGCCGAGCGGGAGCTGACCGTCCATGCCCAGGCGCTGGGCGTGCCGTGGATGCCGAATTGGTTGGGGCCGACGGTCTTGAACCCCAGCCAGCGATCACCCAGGGGACCGTTCGGCCCGACGGTGCCTTTCACCTTGCCGGTTCTGGTGCTGGCGTAGATCGGGTTGACCACCTTGTTGGTGACCTGGAAGGTGCCGGTGGGCGTGGGCGTGCGGGCATCACCGATCGCCACAGGCCAGGGGCCATACACCTTGCCGCCCTGCTCAAGCCGGATGTCCCGCTTGCCCAGCCGCAGCACGATCCGTGAGGCCACGACCGGCTGCGCCGTTGGGGTGGCGGCGGGTGACGCGGTGGCTGGGGCAGTGGTGGCTCCAGGTGCCGGGCTGTTGGCTGCCGGGGTGGTTCCAGGCGCCGTGATTGTGGGTGTTGTGGCTTCCGGCGCTGCGACCGCAGGTGCCGGTGTGGCCGTGCCCGGCGCCGAGCTGGCCGGACCCGCCGGGGTGGCGGTGGGGAGTGCCAGTGCAGCGGTGCCTGCGAGCAGGGTGGCGCTGCACAGGCTGATCACCAGTGCGCCGGTGGAGGTCACCAGACCACCGGTGGAGGCGCCAGGACTGCGAAGGTGCGGAAGAACCATTGGGATCGGGCGCATTCAGGTGCCGGTCGTGGGGCTTCAGCCCACAAGTTTGGCATCGATGGTGTCGAGATAGCGCTTTTCGCATTCCTTGATGATGCGAACCGCCTCCTCCACGCCGAAGAATCCATTCACTTTGCAGGTGCCGGGCTTCTTCAGATCCTTGTAGTGCTCCCAGTAGTAGTGGGTTTCCTTCTGCCAGTGGGCGCCCAGCTGCTCGTAGCTGGTGATGTGATCCATGCGCTTGTCATCGGCGATCACGGCGATCACCTTGTCGTCCACTTCGCCGCCGTCGTCGAAGGTCATGATGCCGATGATGCGGGCCTCCACCAGGCTGCCGGGCACCAGCGGCTCGGTCACACCCACGATCTCGATGTCGAGCGGGTCCCCGTCTTCATCCCAGGTGCGGGGGATGCAGCCGTAGGCGAAGGGATAGGCCAGGGAGGAGTAGCCCACCCGGTCGAGTTTGAGATGGCCGGTTTCGGTGATCAGTTCGTATTTGTTGATCGTCATCGAATTGAGCTCGACGATCGTGTTCAACCGCAGTTCCGCTTCGTCGGCGAAGGCCGGCAGCACATGCAGCAGGTTGAGCATCGTGCGGCTGGGCGGATGGTCGATGTTCGCCATGGCGATGGGAAACGAGCGGCGCGGCCGATCCTACGGAGTGCCCCAGACCGGCCTCACTCAGGGGCTCGCACGAAGGCGCATGCGAACGGCCTTGCTCTCAGGTCACCCTCAGCCTCGGCCTCGAATCACCATGCACCCTGACGGCCTCACCCTCTGTTAACCACGCACGCTGACGGCCGCGCCACCAGCCCCCCGCAGGCGCTCGCCTTGCCTTTCCCACCGGCTCAGTGGCGGACGCTGCTCAGCAACTGCTGCACCTTGGCTTCCAGATAGGTGAGGAACGGCGTGGCGCTGAGACGCTCCCCCGTGACCTGCTCCACCAGCTCCTCCCCGTTCACCGCCCGCCCCAGCGGCCAGACGTGGGCCGCCAGCCACTGCTGCAGCGCCTGTTCCTGGCCGGCGGCCACGTGTGCCTCGATCGACCCGATCTGCCGCTCCATCGCCTCGGCGAGCTGGGCGCTGATCAGATGGCCGAGGGCATAGGAAGGGAAGTAGCCGAACAGGCCTTCAGCCCAGTGGATGTCCTGCAGGCAGCCCTCGCTGTCGCTGGCCGGCCGCAGGCCCAGCAGTTCCACCATGCGCCGGTTCCATTCACCGGGCAGGTCGGCCACCGGCAGACCTCCCTCCAGCAGGGCCAGCTCCAGCTCGAAGCGCAGCACGATGTGCAGGCAGTAGCTCAGTTCATCGGCTTCCACACGAATCGGGCCGGGCCGCATCGGGTTCAGCCCCCGCCAGAAGCCATCGATGCCGCCCCAGCGATCTGCGCCGGCGCCGGCCACGAAGTGCGGCTGCCAACGGGCGGCGAAGGCGCGGCCGCGGGCCACCCGGCATTCCCAGAACAGCGACTGGCTCTCATGCACCCCCATCGAGGTGGCCTCGCCGAGCGGCCAGGGGAAGTAGTGGTCGGTGCTGCGGGGCAGGCCCTGCTCGTAGAGCGAATGCCCCCATTCGTGGGCGGTGGCCAGGAAGGAGGAGAACGGCTGCCCGGGCACCACGCGTGTGGTGATGCGGAAATCCTGAGGTCCGACCGTGCAGGAGAAGGGGTGAGCGGACCGGGAGCGCTGGCAGCGCGTCGGGTCGTAGCCCCAGCTGTCGAGCAGCTCACTGCAGAGGCGTTCCTGCTCCGTCTCGGGCAGCTCGGCGGTGGCGGTGCTCTCCCCGCTCTGCTGGGCGGTGGCGGCGGCCACCTGCTCCAGCAGCACCGGCAGGGTCGCCTTCAGTGGGGCGAACAGCTCCTCCACCCGCGCTGTGCTGATGTCGGGTTCGAACGGCTGGGCCAGCACCTCCCAGGGGCTGCGCGGCGCCAGCTCGGCGCTGGCCAGTTGCCCGGCCTGCTCCTGGCGCAGGGCGATCAGCTCCGCCAAGGCGGGGGCGAAGGTGGGGAAGTCGTTGTGGCGGCGGGCGTTCTGCCAGAGGGCGTTGCCCTTCGACTGCGCCCTGGCCAGGCTGGCCACCAGCGCAGGGTCGAGGCAGCGCTGCCGTTCCAGTTCGAGGCGCACCAGCTGCAGGTTGCGGCGCCGCTCGGCTGGCGCTGAGGCCCCCAGTTCCGCCTCGGCGGCCGCCACCAGTTCGGCGTAGTGGGCGCTGCTCTGACGGGCATGGATCTGGCTCGCCAGCAAGGCCAGCTGCTCGCCGCGCCACTCGGCCCCGGCCGCAGGCATCACCGTGTTCTGGTCGTAGTAGAGCGCGCTGCTGATCGACCCGAGCACCCTGGTTTCGTGCAGGTGATCCTGCAGGCGTTGCAGGGCGGTGGCCGGCTCGGACATCGGAAGAGCTGCGGTGGCGAGGCCCAGCATGGCGTCCTCGCTCATGCGGCCGGCGGCTGGTCTGAGGCGGGCGTGCCGGCGTGCTCCCAGATCAGTTCCATGGCCACGGCGCCTTCCAGGCTCTGCTTCACCGGGCAGCTTTCCGCCGCGCGCTGCAGCAACTGGCGATGATCCGCCGCCAGGCCCTCCGGCAGGGTGATCCACACCGTGAGCGCCTCGATGCGGCGTCGACCGGAGCGGGTCATCGTTTTCTCAACCCGGGCCCGGCTCCCCTCCAGCGCCCAGCCGTGCCGCTGGGCCGTGATGCCCATCACCGTGAGGATGCAGGTGGCCAGGGCCGTAGCCACCAGATCGGTGGGGGAGAAGCGCTCGCCCTTCCCTTCGTTGTCCAGCGGAGCATCGGTGAGCAGGGAGGAACCGGAGGGTTCATGCAGGGCCTGGCAGCGGAGCGAACCTTCGTACTGGCACTGGATGGTGGTCATCGCGGCGAGGCCGATCGTGTCTGCCCCTGAGAATGGCAGCGGAGTCTTCTGGCGGAATGCGATGATGGCCCCGGACATCCTCGTGCTCGCGGCCGGCACGGAAAGCACCGCAGCGGTCGCCAAGCTCTCCTATGCCATTCAGCTGTCGGTGGCGCCGGTGTTCCTGCTCACGGGCATCACCGGCCTGCTGAGCATGTTCACCCAGCGGTTGGCACGGATCGTCGACCGCACCCGCCTGCTGCAGGAGGCTCTCGCTCGGGGCACCACCCTGGAGGCGCGCCGCTTGCGCAAATCGCTGGATGTGCAGAAGAAGCGCATGTTTTTGATCAACCGCGCCATCTTCTGCGTCACCTTCACAGCGCTGCTGATCGCCGCGGTGGTGGCTGTGATGTTCGTGAGTGCGGTGGCGGTTTTGGATCTTGCCGCCATCCTGGTGCCAGCCTTCGTGCTGGCGATGCTGATGCTGATCGTGGGGCTGGTGCTTTTCCTGCAGGAGGTGCAGCTGGCGATTTCCCAGAATCCCAAGCGTTACTACTGAACCTGCCGATGGGCCAGGTGCAGTGACCGCGCGCTTCGGTATTGAGGCTTCAGGGCATTGCCTGGCCCGTGCGGTAGTGAAACTGAATGGGGCGCCAATGCGTTTTCAGAGGATTGCGTGTCTCCAGGCTGGTGTGAGTGACCGGTGTGGCGCAAAAAATGAGAAGAATAGGGTGCTGTTCTAACGGTGCCCGAGCGATGGCACGGCAATTCTTCTGCAATTCGCCATGGAAACGGCTACCCTCACACAACTTCGTTCTGTACGACTTTGCCCGGCCGTGCACATTTTCCCACCCGCCCAATGTGGTCGATTTGGCCCGTGTCGGGGATGTTCCAGGCGGCTAACCGCCTTCAGATGGACCATGTCCCTGTTCTGTCCATCCCATGGCTGGCGTTGTTACCTCTGATACCCCAGTTGTCTGCACAAAGGCAACTCGACCATCTGCCGCTGCGGCATTCAGCGGCAGACTCGCCGGACGATTAATGGATTTCAACCCGTTCCTACAATCTGATCTGGAGCACGATGAAGCCACCAGGAAGCTACTCTTTGGTCGCTCGCTGCTGTGTGTGAGCGCTCGGCGCATGATGATCGGCCACATGAAAATTCTCCTGGAAAGTGTGGTCTGTTCACTGCATAGCGCCACTACTGAGGAGGCTGGCTTGAAGCATCTTCAGCAGCTCGTGCCCGATCTTGTGCTGGTGGGTGAATTCCTTGAAGGAAGCACGGGAATGGCTTTCATTCGCAGGATCAAGCATCGCTATCCCCACCTGCCGTGCCTGCTGATCTTGCAGAACGAAACATCGGACGTGCTGGAGGAAGCGTTCGCCTCGGGCAGTGATGGCATCTGCCTAGAGCGCTATGCGGGCCGGGGTTATATCGTCACGGCGCTCAAGGTGATCCTTGATGGCGGCATCTACATGGATGCCCCTCTGTTGACGATCATGCTGAAGGGTACGTTCAGCTCCGTTGGGGAAGTCAGAACACGGCTGACCCCCCGCGAACGCGATGTGCTCTGCAAGCTGGTGGAAGGGTACAGAAATGCAGAGATCGCTGCCCAGCTGCTTGTGTCCGTGGAAACGGTGCGAACCCACATGAAGGCGATTCGAAGCAAACTGGGAGCACGCAATCGCAACCATGCTGCCCTGATCGCCGTTACCACCGGGCTGGTGCGCTGGCAAAAGGGACCGAGCCAAGGCCGTGATCCCCTGTGATCATTTCTTGCGGCAATAGCCTCCGCCGATGTTCATCCAGCCCGACTGACAGGCTTCTCCATCCCGTGGACTCACGGTGTAAGAGGTGACCCCGAGGGTACTGCACTTGCCGTTGAAGGTGTCGACATACCCGAGCGGACACATTCCTTCTCGCTTCGGGATCACCTGCTGTGCAATGGCCCCGCCCGCCACAGCCCCACCCGCCAGCGGAACCATGAGCAGCGCCATCAGGCCAATAGGAAGCTGTGCGGCACGCCATGAAGCAAGGGGAAGGGGAGCCATTGGAAATCTGTTGTGATGGCGCAACCATAGAGACTAAAGATGACCCAACCATGACCGCCCGGCCTGTTTTCCATGCTCTGTCAGTACTTGTCGCAACTGCGAGTTTCCACCGAGGGTGAGGGCTTCACCGACCTGACATCTCAGTTGGCTGCCTGCGTGACCGCTTCTGGACTCCGCCAGGGCGTTCTCAATGTGTTGCTCCGGCATACCAGCTGCAGCCTGACGATCAATGAAAACGCCGATCCCCGTGTGCTGCTGGACCTTGCTGCGTTTCTGCAGGCGCTGGTGCCGCAGGAAGGGGTGCGCCCGCTCAGTGGGCAAGGCCGGCTGCGGCCCTGGGTGCATGACGACGAAGGCCCCGACGACATGCCGGCCCATGTGCGCACGGCACTGACGGCCAGCACCCTGTCGCTGCCGTTTGAGCAGGGCCGCCTGATGCTCGGCACCTGGCAGGCGGTTTACCTCTGGGAGCACCGCGCCGCTGGCAGTTGCCGTGAGCTGAGCCTCCATCTGCTGGGGGAATGAGCAGTCTTCAGGGGGGATGAACAGTTCCGGCGGAACACCGGCGAGGCTCGCGCCCGACTACGCCTATGCCTTTGGGCTCTACCTGTCCACCTCTGGGAGTGCCCGTCGCACCCCGAGGCCCTTGGAGACGCAGGCAACGGCAGAGACTTGCCGCAACACCGTGAGGCCATGGGAAGAGAGACCCCACGGCAGACTGACCCCACGGCAGAGTGAGGCCATGGAGAGAGCGCCATCCGCCCGGGCCCCGGTGCAGCCGGTGCCGATTACTGCTTCTGCGCGCATAGCCGCTGGCTCCACGTCCCGGAGCGGCCAAGACCGCAGCCTCGGTTCTACCCCCGTCCCGGCCCCCGAGCCCAGCCGCAGCTGTAACGACGAGCTGACGGCGGAAATCCTGCGCCTGCGCGGTGAGATCACTCAGCTGCACTGCTCCATCGGCGCCCTCACCGCTGCGATCACCGCTCTGGCAAGCCGACCGCCTGGTTCCTTCATGGAGCCGCCAGCGGAGCTTGGGCCACCGGTGGCCACGGTCTCCCCCGCCACCCTGCTGGCACTGCGCAGCGGCGAACGGCTCAATGGTGAGGTGCAGCGTCGCCTGCGTCTGGGCGGCGATGCCGACAGCGACACCGAACTCGACCTCCTGATTGATCGGCTCCATGACCTCAGCGATTCCGGCTGCTGAACCAGAGGGCTGGCGTGCCTCTTGGGCGTGCTTCCACCCGCTTGCGCGCCTGGGCCTGCTTGCCATCCTGGTGGGAGCACTGTTCTGCGGACCTGTCATGGCGGCCCAATTGCTCACCCCTGAGGAGATGAAGGCGCTGCCAGCTCAGCTGCCGGGCTGGAGCATGAGCAACGGCAAGCTCCATCGCACCTTTGTATTCGCCGATTTCAACGCCGCCTTCGGTTTCATGGCCCGGGTGGCCCTGCTGGCAGAAACCCTTGGCCACCATCCGGAATGGAGCAACGTCTACAACCGCGTGGTGATCGATCTCACCACCCACGATGCGGGGGGCCTCTCCAGCCTGGACCGGGAGCTCGCGCGGCGGATCAACAGTCTGCTCACTCCCTGAGCATCAGATCCTGAAGGCTGGATCCACGACGCCTGAATCTCCAGACGCCGGAACGCTGAGGCACGACTTCAAGACGCCTCTCAATCCAGGACTCCCGGGTTGAAGAAGCCCTGAGCCAAGACCCTGGGTCCAGGAAAATTGGGTCCAGGAGAACGGGGTCCGGGAGGGCTGAAACTCAGCCTGAGCCCTGACCTTCGGCCGATCCGGGCCCAACTTCGGTCGAGCCAGTTGCGCCGTCCGTGCCGTCCGCGCTGCCCGTGGCGCCGCAGGCGATCCGCTCCCAGAGCGGCATCAGCAGCGATGTGGGGTCATCACCGGCGCGGAAGCGCAGGGTGTGCCGCTGCTCCAATGGCGTGAGCGGTTCGACCTGGCTGCGTTGCAGCGCCGCCACGGCCAGATCGGCATCGCTGGGGTCGTCGTTGCGCTGCAGGCGCGTCCGCAGGCGTGTCTCGATCAGTTCAGCTGAGGCGTCCACGTCGACGATGCACCAGGGCACCCCCAGCTCCTGGGCCAGGGCGGTGGCCCGCTGGCGGCTGGCGAGGCGCAGGTGGGTGGCATCGAGCAGCACGGCACGCCCGGTCTTCAGGCCTGTGGCGGCCTGCTCCAGCAGCGCCGCTTCGGTACGGGCATGGGCTTCGGCGCTGTAGAGGCGGTCCCGCTGTTCACCGCTGGAGCGGGCCAGGGGGTCCAGCCCGAACAGCGCCTTGCGCACCCGGTCGCTGCTGATCGTCTCGGCGATCAACCAGGGAGCCAGCAGGGCGGCCAGGTGGCTCTTGCCGCAGCCCGAGAGGCCCCGCAGCAGGATCAGCGGCGGCGGTTGCAATCCGGTGCGGGCATAGGCGAGTGCCAGCGACAGGTGGCCGCGCGCACCGCGTTCAGCCGCCAGGCGTTCGGTGGCGGCGCGGTCGTGCTCGGCCCAGCTGACCGTTTCCACCTTGGCCCGCACATGGGCCCGGTAGGCGCAGAACAGGTTGAGCACCGCCGGATCGATCGGGCGGCCGTAACCCGCCAGCAGCGCTTCCGCCTGCTCGGCATGGCCGCTGGCCTGCAGTTCCATCACCAGGAAGGCGAGATCGGAGGCGCCATCCACCTCCCGCAGCCCCGCATTGAATTCCACGCAATCGACGATCAAGGGGCCGGGCTCTGCCTCCAGCAGCACGTGCTCGAGGCGCAGGTCGCCATGGCCGTTCACGCCCCAGTCGGCGGCGATCCGTGTGGCCAGCGCGTGGCGCTGTCGGCGCAGCTGCGCGGCCAGGCTGCTCACCAGGGCAGCATGCACCGGGGCGGGAAACAGTGCGGGCACGGCGCTGGCGGTGGCCTGCACGTTGCTCGCCAGCACGCGGGCGAAGCGCCGGATGGCGGCGCGGCCATCGGCGCCGGGCCTGCCATTGGCCTTGTGAAAGCGGGCGATGACGCCCCCCAGGGCCCGCATCTGTGCGGCCGGCACGGGGCCGGCTTCGAGCCGGGCACGCAGGGTGCGCTGCCGATCAAAGCGCCGCATCACCACCACCGGCTCTCCTGCCAGCGCCCGCACGCCCAGGTAGATGGGGGCGGCCAGGCGCTGGTTCAGCCGCACCTCCTCCCGGCACCAGTGCCAGCGCTGCTCCAGGCTGCTGTAGTCGAGCAGATGCCAGAGCTGCAGCGGCTTCTTGAGCTTGTAGGCGTGGCGCGGGGTGAGGAACACCACGCTGATGTGGGTCTGCACCACCTGCACCTGCCGCTCGCTGGCCGCCACGCCCTGCCAGTCGGCCAAGGGATACACCGATGGCCGGCTGAGGGCAGCGATCGTGGCGGCCAGACTGGCCGCAGCCGCTGCGCTGGTCGGCGGGGGCGCGTCACTCATCGGCGCGCCTCCAGCAGGGGCCTCATGCGAGCGCAGGCTCCACCTGGCGCTGGGGTTGGAAGTGCAGCCGCTCGCCCAGCACTGACACCCCCACGCTGGAACCTTCGCCGTAGGTACCGGCCAGGATCGCCTTGGCGATCGGGGTTTCCAGCTCCCGCTGAATCGCTCGCTTCAGCGGCCGTGCGCCGTACACGGGGTCGTACCCGGCGGTGGCGAGCCAGTCGAGTGAGGCGGCATCGAGCTCAAGCCCGATCTTGCGATCGGCCAGCCGCAGCCGCAGCCGCTCCACCTGGAGCTCCACGATCTGGCGCAGTTCCTCGGCCCGCAGGCTGTGGAAGATGATCGTTTCATCGAGGCGGTTGAGGAATTCGGGGCGGAAGTGGCCGCGCAGGGCCTCATTCACCCGCCGCTCCATTTCGCCGTGGCGGGCTGGATCACCGGCCAGATCGAGAATCGAGGCACTGCCGATGTTGCTGGTGAGGATCAGCACGGTGTTGGTGAAATCCACCGTGCGTCCCTGCCCATCGGTGACGCGGCCGTCATCGAGGATCTGCAGCATCACATTGAACACATCGGGGTGGGCCTTCTCCACCTCGTCGAACAGGATCACCGCGTAGGGACGCCGCCGCACCGCTTCGGTGAGCTGGCCGCCTTCCTCGTAGCCCACATAGCCGGGAGGCGCTCCGATCAGGCGGCTCACGGCGTGCTTCTCCATGTATTCGCTCATGTCGATGCGCACCATGGCGTCGGCGCTGTCGAACAGCTGGGCCGCCAGCGCCTTGGAGAGCTCGGTCTTGCCCACGCCGGTGGGGCCGAGAAACAGGAACGAGGCGATCGGCCGATTGGGATCGGACAGGCCGGCGCGGGAGCGTTGGATCGCATCCGCCACGGCGGTCACCGCCTGCTCCTGGCCGATCACGCGGCGGTGCAGTTCCGCTTCCAGATGCAGCAGCTTGTCCATCTCCGACTGCACCAGCCGCGCCACCGGAATGCCGGTCCACTTGGCGATCACCTCGGCAATGTCGTCTTCGGTGACCTCCTCGCGCAGCAGGGTCTTGTCGGCACCGGCGGCATTGAGCTCGCTCTCCTTGGCTGCCAGTTTCTTGTTCAGTTCCGCCAGGGTGCCGTATTCGAGCTGGGCCGCCTTGTTGAGGTCGTAGCTGCGCTTGGCCTGCTCCACCTGCAGCTGCACCTGCTCGATTTCTTCCTTGATGGCGCTGAGCTCGTCGATCGAGCCCTTTTCCTTCTGCCACTGGGCATTGAGGCCGCTCTGCTGCTCACTCAGCTCGGCCAGTTCCCGCTCCAGCCGTTCGAGCCGATCGCGGCTGGCCGCATCGGATTCACGGCCCAGTGACAGCTTCTCCATCTCCAGCTGCAGGATCTTGCGATCGATCTCGTCGATCTCTTCCGGCTTGGAGGTGATCACCATCTTCAGCCGCGCTGCCGATTCATCCATCAGATCGATCGCTTTGTCGGGCAGGAAGCGATCGGCGATGTAGCGGCTGCTGAGCACGGCGGCGGCCACAAGGGCGTTGTCGGCGATGCGCACGCCGTGGTGCACTTCGTAGCGCTCCTTCAGCCCGCGCAGGATCGAGATCGTGTCCTCCACCGTGGGCTGGTCCACGAACACCTGCTGGAAGCGGCGCTCCAGGGCCGGATCCTTTTCGATGTGCTGGCGGTGCTCATCGAGGGTGGTGGCGCCGATGCAACGCAGTTCGCCGCGGGCCAGCATCGGCTTGAGCAGGTTGCTGGCATCCATGGCGCCGCCGCTGGCGCCGGCCCCCACCACCGTATGGATCTCGTCGATGAACAGCACGATCTGACCTTCGGAGGCGGTCACCTCCTTGAGCACGGCCTTGAGCCGCTCCTCGAATTCACCGCGGTACTTGGCTCCGGCGATCAGAGCGCCCATGTCCAGCGACACCAGTTGCCGGTTCTGCAGCGCCGCCGGCACGTCACCGTTGATGATCCGCTGGGCCAGGCCTTCCACGATTGCGGTCTTGCCCACGCCGGGCTCGCCGATCAGCACCGGGTTGTTCTTGGTGCGGCGGCTGAGGATCTGGATCGTGCGCCGGATCTCCTCATCGCGGCCAATCACCGGATCGAGCTTGCCGTCCTTGGCGGCCTGGGTGAGATCACGCCCGTACTTCAGCAGCGATTCATAGGTGCCTTCGGGGTTCTGATCGGTCACGCTCTGGCTGCCGCGCACGGCTTCGATGGCCTGACGCAGTTTCGTGGCATCCACGCCTGCCTGCGAGAGCAGCTGGCGGCCGCAACGGGCGTCGTTGGCGAGGGCGAGCACCAGATGCTCGATCGAGGTGAAGCTGTCGCCGAATTCCTTCTGCAGGGTGGCGGCGTGATCCAGCAGCAGGTTCAGCGCCTTGCCGAGGTACACGCTCTCGGGCGCGGTGGCGAGGCTGGGCTGGCCGCCGATGAAGGCTTCCACCTTCTCGGTGAGCACGGCGGGGTTCACGCCGGCCTTCTCCAGAATCCGCCCTGCCAGCCCCTGCTGGGCCAGGAGTGCGGCGAAGAGGTGCTCGCTTTCCAACTGTTGCTGGCGTTTCTGCTGGGCCAGCTGCTGGGCGGCCACGATGGCGGCCCAGGCCTTTTCGGTGAAGGTTTCGGCAGTGGGGTGCATGGCGGGGTGCGCGCGTTGCGCCGTCGGGGGGAGATGAATTCACCCTATGAATCACTTCTGCGCTGGGCTCAGAGGGAGCACCGAACCGATACCCACAGAAAACCCCCCATGGCGCCCGCGATCACGGCCCTGTGGCGGCGGGAAGCGGGAACTGCATCCGGCGCAGACTCTCCGCCCTGGTGCAACGGCGCACGGGGCAGCCATCGGGCCCATAGACGGCATCGGCCGCGGAGAGGCAGCCCATGCCGTTCTTGCCTGCCACCTGCTCGGGTTTGAGCTGCAGCGGCTGCAGGTTGGAATCAGGGGTGGGCGGCAGCCGTGGGCAGCTCTTCAGCGGCGCTGTGGAGGGTCCGATCGCCTCCGGCTGGTTGGGAGACGGGGTCTGGGCGCGGGCAGGACGCGCCGCTGGCCCGAGCAGGGCGGTGGTGAGGGTGGCCGCCGTGGTGAAGGCAAGCGCCGCCCGGCAGACGAAGCCATGGCGCTTGCAGCGCCTGTTGAGAACGCTGTGGCCCCCCGGCTGGCGAAGAGGCGGGGCTGCGGGACTCATGGCCATGGAGGTAGGGGGGCGCCTGCCTAGTCTCGTTGGCCAGGCCATGGATGGTGCGCCCGCCGATGACAGCCCTGCCCCCTGATTCCATCCCGACCGACGAGCTGGTGAGCCGGCTGGCGGAAGAATCGCGGCTGTTCGATGCCACCGCCAGGGACCCGGAGCGCAACTGCTGGCTGGTGGTGCACCGGCATGCCCACGGCGTGTTGCCCAGCGAGTACGACATCCGCGATGTACCGGAAGACCTGTATCTGGCCGTGCTCGCCCGCCGTAAGGAGCTGGGCTGAAGCCTCGTCGGAAACCGCTGGGCTGAAGGCCGTGCCTCAAGGCGCTGGTCTGGCTGTGTCGACGCGTGGCAGGCATGGCGCGGGTGCGCTGCCCCTCGAACACCAGCACAGGAAGCTCACGGCAGCTGGCTGAGCGGCGGATCGCCGGACGGCATTGCCCTACCGGCTGATCCGCCCAGGCTCCCGCGCGCTCACACAGAAAATCCGCCCCGGTGAAGAGGCGGATGGCAGATGGAGCCTCAGGCCAGGCTCAGGGATGGGCCGTGAAGATCAAAGCCTTGAGGGGCTCGAGCCTGACAGCGCGAGCGGAAGCAGAGCTCAGGACCAGCCTTCCGAGGACTTCTGCTCGATGTAGGCGGCCACATCAGCAATGTCAGCTTCGGTGAGCTTGCCGCCGAAGGCGGGCATGGCGTTCTTGCCGTTGGTGACCTGGTAGGCGATGGCCGATTCGTGGCCTTCGTTGTAGTTGGCCAGGTAGGCCTCGAGGGCTTCTTTCTTGAGTGTGCGCTCGGCGTTCACGACGTTGCCGCCGCCCATGTGGCAAGCCGCGCAGTTAGCGGAGAACACCTGGCCGCCATGGGCGACATCCGCGGCGAACGAAGGAGACGCGGAACCCAGCAGAAGCGCCAGGGCAAGGGCAACAAATGACAGCAGACGGCGCATCGAAAGGCGTGCAACGAGAAGAAGTTAGGGTCTCGTCCCCACGCGGCGCTGCAGCACGCGGGAGGATCGAAACAATCTCGTTACGCAAGCGGCGCGTGGCGCCAGCTGAGGTGGGCTGCCGTCAACCGGTGTGGCGGCCCAGCCTTCAGCCCACCGCGCCGCGATGGGGCAGGCCAGCGGCGTCGAACACCCGCTCCAGGGTGGGGGCATGGCTCACCAGGCCGAACCGTTCCGGCGGGCTGACCGGGCTGTGGATGAAGTGGCGCTGACGGATGCTGAAGCGATCCCAGGCGTTCACCTCGATCGGCAGCACCTTGATCAGGGCTTCGATCAGCCAGCCGCTCAGGGCCAGGCCGAACGGCGGCCGCCAACACTGGCGCCAGCGGCACAGGCTGGTGATCGCCCCATCCACCGTGACGGCGGGCTGACCGAGCACCAGGCGCCGCACCGGCCCCTGGCCGGGTTCGCTGTTGGGCTGGTGCGGCTGCAGGCACAGGTGGACGCACACCCGGCTGATGTCCACGGCATGAATGAAGTGGAAGCTGGCCTCCGCCCTCAACCAGCGCGCCAGCCACAACCAGCGCACCCCCTCCTGCAGACCGGCGGTGAGGTAGCTGGTGGGGAAGCGATCACCCGGCTGCACCGAGCCGCCGAACACCAGCGTGGGGAACACGGCCACGATCCGCTCCGCCAGCGGGTGCTGCTCCAGCTGCTGCAGGCACAGGGCCTTGGTCTGGATGTACTCGGTGCCGTAGGCCTGCGCTTCCGGCAGCAGCTGCAGGTTGCGATCCAGGATGCTGGCGGTGGAGAAATAGATCACCTGCTGCAGCCGTTCGGGATCGGTGCGGCCCAGCAACTCCTTCACCGCCACCACATTCACCTGCTGGGCCCGCTCGGGATCGCCCCAGGCGGTGGCGGTGTGGATGATGCGGTCAGCGGAGGCGATCGCCCCGGCATGGGGCTCCTGATCGCGCAGGTCGCCCACCAGCAGGGTGATGCGCGGATCGTCGGCCGGCACGGCGGTGAGCTTGGCGGGATCGCGCAGCCAGAGCAGCAGCTCCACGTCGCTTTCGCGGTAGAGCTGTTCAGCGATCGTCTGTCCGACGCAGCCGCTGGCGCCGGTGATCAGCACCCGCTGGCGCGGGCCGGGCGATGCGGAACTGCTCAAACAGCCGCCCCGATCCACTCATTCACCGACTTGCCGGCTTCGAAGAACACGCGGGCGTTGTCTTCGGGGGTGCCGGGCAGGATGCCGTGCCCCAGGTTGAGGATGTGACGGCGGCCGCGCGCCTTGAGCACCGTGTCGACGATGCGGGCGCGGATCGCCTCAGGCGTGCCGAACAGCAGGCCGGGATCCACGTTGCCCTGCACCCCGAGGTGCTGGGGCAGACGGGCGCAGCCGTCGGCCATGTCCACGGTCCAGTCGAGGGAGATGAAATCCACGCCGGTGGTGGCCATGCGCTCCAGCACGCCGGCGCTGCCGGAGATGTAAAGGATCAGCGGGGTGTCCGGGTGCTTCGCCTTCACCTGGTCCACCACGCGCTTCTGGTAAGGAGCGGCGAAGGTGTCGTAGTCGATCGGGCTGAGCTGACCGGCCCAGGAATCGAACAGCTGCACCACCTGGGCGCCGCTTTCGATCTGGTAGCTCACGTAGGTGGCGATCGAATCGGCCAGGTGGCCCAGCAGCTGATGCAGCAGCGCCGGCTCCTGGAACGCCATCGCCTTGATCACGGCGTAGTTCTTGCTGCTCTTGCCTTCCACCGCATAGGCGGCAAGGGTCCAGGGTGCGCCCACGAAGCCGAGCACGGCCGCCTGGTTGCCCACGCTCTGGCGCAGCCTGCCCAGCACCTCGCCCACGAAGGGGAGGGCGGCGGCGGGTTCCAGCGGCCGCAGGGCATCCACCTGGGCCTGGCTGCGGATCGGCGGATCGATGATCGGCCCCTTGCTCTCGATGATGTCGAAGTCGATGCCGATACCCGGCAGCGGCGTGAGGATGTCGGAGAACAGGATCACACCGTCGGGCGCGAAGGCCTCAAACGGCTGCATCGAGATCTCGTAGGAGAGGTCGGGGATCTCCGAGCGTTCCCGGAAGCCGGGGTGGCGGTCACGCAGGTCGCGGTAGACCTTCATATAACGGCCGGCCTGCCGCATCATCCAGACCGGCGGCCGCTCCACCTGCTCGCCTCGGGCAGCGCGCAGCAGCAGGGGCAGGGTTTCGGCCATGGAGGGAGGGAATGCCAGCGGCGAACCTACCCGACCAGCCGGCCGGCTTCGGTGGATTCGTCACACAGGGCCTGGCTGCGGGCTTCATCGCGCTGCAGCACCAGCACGCTGAGAGGCGGCAGGCAGAGGTTGATGGATTGCTCGTAGCCGTGCATGGGGCAGGTATCGGTGAACTTGCCGCCGAGATTGCCGAGGTTGCTGCCGCCGTAACGGCTGCTGTCGGTGTTGAACACCTCGCTGTAGTAGCCCTCGAGCGGCACCCCCACCCGGTAGTGGGAATGACTCTGCGGGGTGAAGTTGGCCACCACCACCAGCCAGCGCCCAGTAGTGCTCTCCCGGCGCATGAAGCTGATCACGGAGTGGCGGTTGTCGCTGCAGTCGATCCACTGGAAGCCGTATTCCACGAAGTCGTCGCGCCAGAGCGCTGGCTCTTCGCGGTAGAAGCGGTTGAGGTCGTCAACCATGGCCAGCAGGCCTTTGTGAGCCTCGTACTGGAGCAGATCCCACTGCAGATCGCCCCACACGTTCCATTCGGAGCGCTGGCCGAATTCCATTCCCATGAAGATGGTCTTCTTGCCCGGGTGGGTCCACATGTAGGCGAGAAGGGCGCGCACGTTGGCGAACTTCAGCCAATCGTCGCCGGGCATCTTGTGCAGCAGGCTGCTCTTGCCGTGCACCACTTCATCATGGCTGAGGGCCAGCATGAAGTTCTCGGTGTAGTGATACCAGATCGAGAAGCTGATGTTGTTCTGATGGAACTGGCGGAACCAATGATCCAGCTCGAAGTAATCGAGCATGTCGTGCATCCAGCCCATGTTCCACTTCAAGTTGAAGCCGAGGCCACCGATTTCGGTGGGCTTGGTGACCATGGGCCAGGTGGTGGATTCTTCGGCGATCGACAGCGCCCCCGGGAAATGATGGAAAAGCACCGCATTGGCCTGCTGCAGGAAGCGCACGGCCTCGAGATTTTCCCTGCCGCCGTATTCGTTCGGCAGCCACTCTCCATCCGGGCGGAGATAATCGCGGTACAGCATGGACGCCACAGCATCCACCCGGATGCCATCGATGTGGAACTCCTCGAACCAATACACAAGATTGGCCACCAGGAAGTTGCGCACTTCGTTGCGGCTGTAGTTGAAGATCAGCGTGCCCCATTCCTTGTGCTCACCGATGCGTGAATCGGCGTGCTCGTAGAGGTGGCAGCCATCGAAGAAGGCCAGGCCATGGCTGTCCTTGGGGAAGTGGCCCGGCACCCAGTCGAGCAGCACGCCGATGCCTTCGGCGTGGCAGCGGTCCACGAAGGCACGGAACTCATCCGGGGAACCGAAGCGGCTGGTGGGGGCATAGAAGCCGGTGACTTGATACCCCCAGGAGCCATCGAACGGATGCTCGGCGATCGGCAGCAGCTCGATGTGGGTGAAGCCGCGTGCTTTCACATAGGGGATCAGGCGGTCGGCCAGTTCCGGATAGGTGAGCAGCCGGGCGCCTGGCTTGAGATCAGCGGCGGCCACCGGCGGCCGGGGCGTGCCATCGGGCTCAATGAACGGTTGATCCATGGCCGCGTGCATCCAGCTGCCCAGATGCATCTCGTAGACGGCGATCGGCTGCTCCAGCGGATCGCGGCTGTCGCGCTCGGCCAGCCAGCCCTGGTCGGACCAGCGGTACTGGCCCAACTGCGCCACCACCGACCCCTGCTGCGGGCGCACCTCGTGCTGGAAGCCGTAGGGATCGGCCTTCTGATAGCAGTGCCCGTGTTGATTGCGGACTTCGTATTTGTAGATCGTTCCCGGCATCAGCCCGGGGATGAACAGCTCCCAGATGCCACCGAGGCGCAGCTGCATCGGATGGTGGCGGCCATCCCAACCGTTGAAATCGCCCAGCATCGCCACCGTGAGGGCATTGGGAGCCCACAGGGCGAACTGCACGCCCGCCACACCATTGCGCTCGCACACATGGGCTCCAAGCCGCCGCCAGATGTGGTGGTGGTTGCCTTCGGCGAAGAGGTGGCGATCGAGCTCGCCCATCCACTCTTCACGGAAGGCCCATGGGTCGTGCTGCTGGTGCTCGATACCTGCGCGTCGCACCCACAACTGGTAATTCTGGGCGGGATCGTGATCCAGTTCCGCTTCGAACAGCCAGCGGTGATGGGGGCACTCCATCGCCAGCGACTGGCCATTGAGACGCAGTTCCACCCGTTCGGCCTCGGGCATCCAGGCCCTCACCACCCAGTGATCGCCGAGAGGTTGGGGCCCCAGCACCGCAAACGGATGATCGTGACGGCACTCTTCGAGTTTCTGACCGTCTTGGACCATCCAGTCGAGGCTGGCGGGAGCCATGGGCGCACATGCGGGCGAGCCGGGAGCTTAGGCCGCCCACCTGCTCCGCCGCCTCAGCGCGGCGGGGTGGTGGGGAAATCGATGCCGATGATGTGGCCGGCGGAATCGAGGATCACGAACAGGTTGTCGGTGAGACGACTGAACTGGGTGGTGACGAGCACCAGCTGCTGGTCACCACCCTGACTGGCCACCAGGGTGCCGCGCACCCGCTGGAAGGGGCCGGTGCGTTTCTCCAGGTTCTGCCAGCGGTTTGTGAGTTCCTGCGCGGAGATCTGCTGCTGCAGCTCCAGCGACAGCATGCTCCGTGCCGTCACCACTTCGCCACGGCTCACTGCGGTAACGAAGCTGCTGGCGATCTGACGGATTGGTGTGCTGCTGCGCTCCCACTCCCAGGCCAGTAACCGGCCCCGTTCATCGACCACCAACACGATCTTCTTTGCGCCGCTGGGGGTGGTCAGCTCCGCTTCCACCGTGCTGTCGTCTACCCCACTCACAACCTCGAGCACCTTGCTGCCGAGGATCCTTTCCTGGCCCTGCAGGCGCTGATTGACCTTTTCTACGGTCGTGGATTGGCGCAACTCCGGAGCCAGCTGCTCGTAGATCGCCTGGCTGTTCCTCTGGCCGAGGGCCGTGAGCAGGTTTTCTGCTGCACGCTTGGCGTCGGCCTGGGAGAGGCTGGTAGTGGCCAGTGCCGCCGGCCCCGAGAAGCCGGCCAACAGGGCCGCAGCCAGAAGGGCTGAACGTAGAACCATGGCAGTCAGAGGGTTGGGATCAGCAAAGTTTCGCCGACGTGAGCGGCTTGAGGTGCAACTGCGCCTCTTGGAGACTGAACTGGAGGGTGATCACCCGATGGTCGGGACCTGTGCGTCCCCTGGGGTGATAGCCATCGCCGGGATTGACGGCGATCTGCGGCCATGCCGCCGCCGCCAAAGACAGGCGCAGGCATTCGCCGGCGCGAAGCGTGGCCAGCAGGGGCTGGAACTGCAGCCGGCGTCGTTGCACGGTCAGGGCATCGTGGCCGAGCCAGCGACCCACCCCTGTGCAGAGCTGCAGCACCTGACTGCCTCCGGCGCGCACCACCGAAAGCGCCCCACACAGGTCGTGGCCGAGCTGATCGGCGGCCAGATCCACCACCAGCTCTGGCCTGCCGCACAGCTGCACATCCTGCGCGAGAGGCGCCGAGGTGAAACAGGCCACATCGCTGCGCTGGTCGATGTCGCCCCTCTCCACCAGGCCGGCCTCCAGGGCCAGATGGCCACCACGGCCGGGGCAGGGCCGCCAGGGGTCGTGCACCAGCCACACCGCACCACCCCCCTTCCCGGCCTCTGTGAGCTGCCCCTCATTTGCATTGATCGCCGCCAGCCCGCCGCTGCGTAGGCCCCACACCAGGGAAGGATGAGGAGCGGCCGGGGCAGGGACCCAGGCCCCGCTGGTGAGGTCGCCTAGTGCGCAGGCAGCCGGCATCTTGGTGGGCTCACGGCCACGCAGATGCCGGTCGAAGAAGGCCAGCTGCAGCTGATCAATTCCGCCGTTCCAGTTCAGATGGGTCCAGGGACCCACCAGCAGTCTCGCTGAGCCGCCGCACGCCCGACTGCGTTCAAGCAGGTCAAGCACGCCGCAAAGATGTGGGTCGAGCCAGCCGCCGATCAGCAGCATGGGCTGGCGCAGCAGAGCCGGCGGAGGGTGGTGGCAGCGCCAGCCGTTCGGTTCCCGGGGATCAAGGTGCAGCCAGCCGAGCCCCATGCCGTTGGGGTCGTGGCGCTCCAGCAGCGCCATCCCCTCCATCAGGAACTGCCCGCTCTCCAGGCTGCGGCGGATCGCCTGCCAGGCGTCGTGGTCACCGCGGCGGCGCACGGTTTCTGCGGCCAGCTGCAGTGCCCAGCCCAGCCCCAGCGCCCAGCGGTGTGCGCCCCCGTCGCTAGCCCAGTGAAGCCGTTCATCGAGGCCGGTCATGGCCGGGGCCATGGCATCCGGTGGCGCCGTGTCTGCGCTGCCCAGCACCTGGGTGAGGCCCTGATAGGAAAAGCCGTAGGTGCCCACCTTGCCATCGGCGAACGGCAGGCTGCGCGCCCATTGCACCGCGGTGGCCCCATCCAGGGCCTCCTGGGCGAATCCTTCGAACTGGCCGGCCGAATCGCCCCGACCGCGCACGTCCTGCACCACCACCGCATAGCCCTGCTGGGCATACCAGTGGGGATGGGCGGCGGTGATGGTGGAGGCGATGGCCCGGCCATAGGGCTGGCGCACCAGCAAAACCGGCCAGCGCCCAGGCGTGCTCGGCTTCCAGACGCGGCTGGCCAGCTTCACCCCATCGGCGCAGGGCATCCAGGTGTCGCTGGACTCCACCGGCAGGGCGTCAGGCACCGATGCGGCTCAGCGCACGTCTGGGCAGTAGAGGCCCACCACGTAAGTCGTCAGCACTTCGGCGTCCTGAGTGCTGACGTTGCGGCTCTGGGCCACCATCGCTACAGCCTGGGGGGAACTGGAGCGGACGCCCTGGGCATTGAGGGCACGCAACTGACTGCAGAGGTTCTGGGCCACCTGCGGATTCTGTTTGACCGATTCGAGCAGGGCGGAAGCGGCACCGGCTGGAGCGGCTGCCAGTACGGCGAACGATGCGAGTGCGGCTGTGAGGGAGCAGAGCGCATGGCTGGTGTCTCCCCAGCGACGGGTGTAAATCAATGCAAGACCAAGGAGGGAGTGCTCCCATTCCAGTGAGATGGAGGGTGGGGCAGGGGCGCGGCGGGTCAGTTTGGGGAGCGACTGGATGCCTTGCGGGCCCGAAGGATCCAGCCGCGCACGGTGTCACGGTCGATTCTGGCAAGAGCTCCTGGCCGCAGGGCCCGCTCCAGCCGGGTGAGCTGCACCTGCAACCGTTCCGGTGAGCATTCCGCCAGAGCGGTGGCTGTGGCAATGCCGGCATGGAGCAACAGGGCCGCATCACCGGCGTCGAGGGCGAGCGCCTCCATCAGCCTTGCCTGGCCGCGCAGACGCGTCAGCCGCTGTTCGGAAGCCCCCTGTCTCGCCAACTGGCGCAGGGCCCCGTCCTGGAGCCGGGCCAGGCTGGCCCACTCCCGCACGCCGGCGGCCTGGAGTTGCTCCTGCTCCAGATGGAAGTGCTGGGGCAGGGGATACATGGGGGCGGGGACGTTCAGGGCTTGATCACCACCACGGTTCCATCGCGGCCGCGGGTGGCTTCCGCCAGCACCACGGGCTTGCTCACGCCTGGTGCCACCGTTTCCACACGCCGCAGGCGCACATGAACGCTGCCGTCGGTGGTGATGCGGCCACTGCCGCGCAGGTTGCGGGCCACCTGCTCCACGGTGGGCCCGTAGGAGGCTGGGCTCAGATCGGCGCCGGCGGTGGCCACCACCAGGTTGGTGCCGTTGTCGAACACGATCGGAGCGTTCACCGCCCCTTCGACCTTCTCACGGGGGTTGTAGCTGATCGCGAAGGCCCAGCAGGAGAGTGACAGCAGCACAGTGAAGCTGGTGACCCCCACCAGCCGGAAGCGGATCCCCCAGCTGGAGATGAACCCCACCAGGGTCGCCACGGCCAGCACCGCGCTCGCCCCCGCGAGCCACTGCCCGGCTTTGAGCAGGATCGGATCGGCAGGCATGGGGGCTGGGCGGCAGGGGATTCAACTTATATATTGCGGCCACCTCAGGCGGTGATAGAAGCGAGCCGATGGGGGACGACGCTGAGCGCAATGCAGGGGCCGTGGCAGAGGCCGTGGGCCGGCGGCGACGGCGCCGTCCATTGGTGGTGGCCACAGTGCTCGGTGCAGGCCTGGTGGCCACGGGCTGGTTCGGCGCCGATCACATCGGCCGCAGCCTCTACGACCGCTGGCGCCCCGACCTTGAACGTCAGTTGACCCGCGCCCTGGGTCATCCCCTTGAACTCGGCCCCTACGACGGGCTGCGGCCCTGGGGCATGGCGATCGGCGCCAGCCGCTTCAGCCCCGGCCCCAATGACGGGTCAAGTGTGAAGGTGCGCTCCCTCACTGTGGGGCTGGATCCGTTGGGAAGCCTGCAGACCTGGACCCCCACCCTCCAGCTCACGGCGAGGGGCGCCGAGATGGATCTCGTCCGCAATGCCGCCGGCCAGTACTGGGTGTTCGGCGGCACCGTCGCCGGCCGACAGCCGCCGCGGCTGAACCTGAACGTGCACCTCGCCGATTCCACGCCGGTCACCATTGCCCCGGCGGGGCTCCACCTGCGGCTGCGGGGCTCGGTGGCGGTGAACCTGCAGAAGCGCCTGGTGAACTGGCGCCTCAACGGATCGCAACGCCTGCCCCGCAAGCCTGAGCCGGCGGCTCTCGCCGGACGGCCTGCAGCCGGCGACGGGCTGAGGCAAGCCGTTGGCGCTGCTGCCGGCCGCCTGCGCGCCGAGGGCCGCTTCCAGTGGGACCGCCGCGAGCTTGATCTGGCGCTGCGGCTGCGGCAGGTGCAGCTCGGGCCCCTTGCGGGCCTGTTGCCGGCCGGCATCGGTTTCGCGCGGCCAGGGGTTGCCGGCGGGCGCCATCTCAGCGGTCGCGCCGATGGCCGCCTGTCGTTGTCGCTGACACTGCCGCAGCAAGCCGGTCGCTTCCGCTGCGGCGGCAACTTGCGCCTGGGCGGACTGCAGCTGCAGGACCCCCAGCTGCCCGCCCCCTGGCAAGCCGGCAGCGCCCAGCTGCGCTGCCGCGACGACCAGATCAGCCTCGATCCCATGCGCTGGAGCATGGCCAACTGGCGCGGCAGCGCCGCTGGTTCGCTGGTGCCGGGCCGTTCCTTCGCCCTCACCGGCGGTGCTGAAGATCCCCGGCGCGGCGATCGCCTGCAACTGCAGGTTCAGGGGCCCTGGCTGCAACCAAGAGTGCAGCTCACCGGCCGGGTTCCGCTCGGCAAAGGCACGCCCACCAGCCCGGCACCGCTGGCGCTCAGCGCCGATCTGCAGGTGGACCGGCGCCGTTCCCTGGCAGTGGACTTGCGGCGTTTACAGCTGACGTCCGGCCGTTCCCAGCTGGTGGCCGACGGTGCGCTCTGGCCCAGGCTGGCGGTGCGCAGTCGGTCGGGCTCGCTGCACCCCAGCCTCTGGAGCGCCGCCCCCTGGCTGGGCTCGCTGCTGGGCCGTCAGGAGCCGCTGTCGCTGGAGCTGGAGTCGTCGGGAACGCTGCTGGCCCCACGCCTGCAGGGCTCGCTGGCCCGCCAGGGCCGCCCGCTGCTGAGCCTCGACCTGCTGGCCCGTGCCGCCTCCGCTAGGGCGGGTGGCCGTCCTGCCGTGCCCAACACGCTCACGGCCGTGCTGCGGGCTCCGGCCGGTGTGAGCGTGGAGGGTCGGTCGGTGCTGGGGGCCACCATCGCGCAGCTGGGCTGGAGGGACGGGCTGCTGCGTCTCGACGACCTGACGGCGCCGGGCTTCACCGCCCAGGGGCGCCTGCCGCTGCGCTGGCAGAACCGCCGCGGGCTGGTGGCGGGTGATCTTGACCTGCTGCTCGACCTGCCCGCCTATCCCCTGCAGCGCCTCAGTCCGCTGGTGGGAGTCCGCCTGTTCGGCACGCTGGGGGCCCGCGGCAGCCTGCGCGGTCCGCTGGCGGCCTTGCGGCCCGATCTGCGCCTGGAAGTGGCCGACCTGGGCAGCGGTCCGCTGCAGCTGCGGGAACGCTGGACCGGGCGGCTGGTGGCGGCTGGCAGCGGCAGCCAGCTGAGCATGCGCTCCACCGGCACCGCCCTGCCCGGCTCGCTTACCGCCAGCCTCGATACTTCCTGGTTGCCGCGGCAGGTGAGCCTGCAGCGCCAGGGGGGCACGCTCGCGCTCAATGGCAGCCGGGAGCAGTACCGCTGGCAGGCCCGCGGCCTGCCCCTCAACGGCCTGCGGCTAGAGACCACCCGAGGAGGCCGCCGCGAGCCGCTGCAGGGGCTGCTGAGCGGTCAAGGGGTGGTGGGCCTGGCGCCGCTCACGATGAACGGCCGGGTGCAGGTGGAGCGCCCGGCGCTGCTGGGGCTGCTCGCCCGCGAGCTGGTGGCCGAAGGTGACCTCCGCCAGGGCCGCTACCGGCTCCGTGGCCGGGTCGATCCGCTCAGCGGTGGTCAGCTCAACCTGCGGGCCTCCGGCAGTGGCGGTGGCCCGCTCCAGCTCGCCTTTGAAGGCCGTTCGCTCACCAGCGCCTTCTTCGAGCAGGTGCTTCAGCTTCGCGCCCGCACCGGCGGGGTGGTGGGGCCGCCTCAGGGACGCGCCAGCGATCTGGGTGTGCTGGCGATCGACACCCTGGGCGGCACCGTGGCCGATCAACTGGCAGCTCTGGCGGCGGCTCGCGCCCGGCTCGAGGACTCCGCCCAGGCCGGCATGGCGCCCAGGCCGAAGTTCCGCACCGATCTGCTGCGCGGCCTGGTGGATCTCGACGGCACCCTGGCCGGACCCAACCTCGCCGCGCTCAGGCTGACCCTCAACGCCAAGGGTCACCTGTGGCTGAAGGGCGACGACCGCGATCAGGCCCTGCAGCTGGAGCCCTTCGTGGTGCGGCTGCAGGGGCCGCTCGGACCCGGCCTGGGCCAGTTCGCGCTGGAAGGTCTTTCGCTGGGGCTGCTGGCTCTGATCACGCCGGTTCCCAATGGGCTGCGCGGCACGATCGATCTGGAAGGCCGCTTCCGGATCGGTGGCGCGGGCCGGCCTGGGTCCGCACCGGAGCCACAGTTCACCACCCGGGTGGCCCTGCGCGACGGCTCGCTCAACGGCATGCCGCTGGTGCTGGAGAACGCCCAGGTGAGCCTCGATGAAGCCGCTGTGTCGGCCCAGGCCTCCCTGCGTGGTGATGGTGCCGCCGACAGCGTGGATCTGAGCGCGCGGGTGCCGCTGGATCCCGCCAGCGACGGCCTGCGGCTGCGGCTCTCCAGCCGCGGCGATGGCCTGCGCTTCCTCACGGCCCTGGGCGGCAAGCAACTGCTCTGGCGTAGGGGCAGCGCCGATCTGGAGCTGCTGGTGCGCGGCAGCCTCGACGACCCCTCCGCCAACGGCTTCCTGCGCGTCCGAGGCGGCGAGCTGCTGCTGGCCGGTCAGGAGGTGACCAGGCTGGAAGCCACCGTGCTGTTCGACTTCGAGCAGCTACTGGTGCAGGAGTTCAGCGGCCAGGTGGGGCAGAAGGGGGCGATCAAGGCCGCCGGCAGCCTGCGGCTGTTCACCCCGTTGCCGGAGGAGAAGCCGCTGCAGGTGGAACTCACCACCGCCCGCCTGAGCGTGCCGCGCCTCAACGCCCAGACCGATGCCTTGCTCACCGTCACCGGCACCCTGCTGCGGCCGCTGGTGGGCGGAGAGGTGAATGTCAGCCGCGGCAAGCTCAACGTGCAGCCCGGTCAATTAGCCCAGTCGGAGCAGATCGAGGGTGGCGAAGGCAAGACCGTGGCCGTGAGGCCGGTGGCAATGCAGACCCTGCTGGAGTCGAACTGGGACTTCCAGCAGCCGCTGGTGCTGATGGGGGCAGGTGTGGACACGGGTTCGGGAGAGGCGCTGCGCAGCTCGGTGCCCGATCTTTCCTATTTCAAGCTGGAGGATCTGCGCCTGAACCTTGGCCCTGATCTGGAGGTGGTGATGCCCCCGGTGGCGGCCTTCCGCACCACTGGTCTGCTCACCCTCAACGGGCCGATCGACAGCAGCCTGCAGGCCCGCGGTGTGGTGCGCCTTAGGGGCGGCCGCCTGACGCTGTTCACCACCACCTTCACGCTCGATCCCGATGCGCCCAACGTGGCGGTGTTCACCCCGTCGCTGGGCCTGGTGCCCTTCCTCGACATCGCCCTGCGCACCCGGGTGTCGAACAGCCTGGAGGTGGGCCGCAGCCCGGGCTTCGTGACTGAACAGGACCTGCGCGGCGGCTTCACCCCGCTGGACCAGCTCAATCTGGTGCGGGTGGTGATGAAGATCAGCGGTCCGGCCGACCGGATCGGTGAATCACTGGAGCTGCGCAGCAATCCGCCGCTGTCCCAGGAGCGGCTGGTGGCCTTGATCGGTGGCAATTCGCTGGCGGGCCTCACCGGGGGCAATGCGGGCGCGGCCCTGGCCACTGTGCTGGGCCAGTCGTTGCTCTCACCCCTGGTGAGCACGCTCACCGATGCGCTCGGCCAGCGGGTGAGCTTCGCGATCTACCCCAGCTACGTGGTGCCAACCGACAGCCAGAACCCCAACAGGGGCAACGGGCGGGTGCCCTCCCAGCTGGTGCTGGCCACCGATTTCGGCCTGGACCTTACCGATCGGATCAACCTCTCGATGCTGGCGGCACCGAACCGCAGCGACATCCCCCCCCAGTTCACCCTGCGCTATCAGGTCAACGACACCTACGGCCTGCAGGGATCGGTGGATGCGGAAGGTCGCTGGCAAACCCAGCTGCAATTCTTCTTCCGGTTCTGATCGCCCCCGCCCATGGCCGACGCCCCATCCAAGGCCTCAACGTCCGCCAGGGCTGCCAGCGCGCTCGAGGCTTCCGCCCTAAGCCTGGCCTGCACGGCTCCGCGGCCCTCTCCCCTGCCGGCAGCCTCCGCGGCAGATCAGGCCATCGGGGTGGATGTCGGCGGTACGGCCATCAAGCTGGCCCGCGTTGATCGCAAGGGCCAGGCCCTGGCAGAGCTGGAGCTGCCCACCCCCCAGCCACCGATGCCCGGCGCCGTGTCCATGGCGATCGCCGCGGCGATCGAGCAGCTCGACCCAGAGCGGCAGGCGGCCGTTGTGGGCGTGGGCGTGCCCGGCCCGGTCGATGCGTCCGGTCGCGTTGCGCGCATCGCCATCAACCTGCCGGGCTGGCGCCGGGTGCCGCTGGCCGACTGGCTGGAGGCCCGACTCGATCGGCCGCTGGTGCTGGCCAACGATGGCAACTGCGCCCTGCTGGGCGAGGCCTGGTGCGGCGCGGCGCGCGGCGAGGACCACGTGCTGCTGCTGACCCTGGGCACCGGCGTCGGGGGCGGGGTGCTGCTGGGCGGCCAGCTGTTCACCGGGCCCCACGGGGCGGCGGCCGAGCCGGGGCTGATCGGCGTGGATCCGCAGGGTCCCGACTGCCACAGCGGCAACCGGGGCTCGCTGGAACAGTTCTGCAGCATCAATGGCCTGCGGCGCCTGTCGCTGCTGGAGCCCCGCGAGCTCTGCCGCCGTGCCGACGCGGGTGAGGCCGATGCCCTGGCGGTGTGGGACCGCTACGGCCAGCTGCTGGGCACGGGCCTCAGCTCCCTGCTCTATGTGCTCACGCCTGAGCTGGTGCTGCTCGGCGGTGGCCTGAGCGGCGCCAGCCACCACTTCCTGCCGGCGGTCTGGCGGGAGGTGGAGCAACGGGTGATGCCGGAGAGCCGCGAGGGCCTGCGTCTGCGCCGTTGTGCCCTCGGCAACGGGGCGGGCCGGCTCGGCGCCGCCCGGCTGGCCTTCGATCGTCTCGCGCCCCTGCCGCCCACCGATTGAGAAGATGGGGCCATGACCAGCCCCGTTCCTGACCCCTCCCCAGAACTGCTGCAGCGCGCCCTGGCGGTGCGGCGAGCGGCGGGTCAGCTCGCCCAGAGCAGCGACGCCGAGCGCCAGGCGGCGCTGGAGGCGATGGCGGCGGCACTGGAGCAGGCGTCCGCTGAAATCCTGGCCGCCAATGCAGCCGACCGCCAGGCGGCACAGGCCGATGGCCTGCCGGCGGCGCTGGCGGCACGGCTGGTGCTCGATGGCCCGAAGCTGGCGGCGGCCGTGGCGGGGGTGCGTCAGCTGGCGGCCCTGAGCGACCCGCTCGGCCAACGTCAGTTGCACACGGAACTGGATGAGGGCCTGGTGCTGGAGCGGATCACGGTGCCGCTCGGGGTGGTGGGGGTGATCTTCGAGGCGCGCCCCGATGCGTTGGTGCAGATCGCAGCGCTGGCGGTGCGCTCCGGCAATGGCGCCCTGCTCAAAGGGGGCCGGGAAGCCCGCCTGAGCTGCGCCGCCATCCACAGGGCCCTGCAGCAGGGTCTGGCCGCCAGTGCGGTGTCACCGCAGGTGCTCGATCTGCTCACCTCCCGGGTGGAGAGCCTCGCCCTGCTCAAGCTTGAGGGCCTGGTCGATCTGATCATTCCGCGCGGCTCCAATGCCCTGGTGCGCTTCATCCAGGACAACACCCGTCTGCCGGTGCTGGGCCACGCCGACGGCATCTGCCACCTGTACGTGGATGCGGAGGCCAACAGCGAGGAGGCGCTGCGGGTGGCCCTGGATTCCAAGATCCAGTACCCCGCCGCCTGCAACGCGATCGAAACCCTGCTGGTGCATCGCGCCATTGCTGCTGATTTCCTGCCGCCGGCGGTGGCGGCCTTCGCGGCGGCGGGGGTGGAGCTGCGCGGTGATCCCCGCGCCTGCGCCCTCGGCGTGCCGCTCCCCGCCAGCGACGAGGACTGGGGCACGGAGTATTCCGATCTGGTCCTGGCGGTGAAGCTGGTCGACGACCTGGAGGCGGCGCTGGCCCACATCGCCCACTACGGGTCCCGCCACACCGAGGCGATCTGCACCGCCAATCCGGCCACAGCCGAGCAGTTCCTGCGCGCCGTCGACAGTGCCGGGGTGTTCGCCAATTGCTCCACCCGCTTCGCCGATGGCTTCCGCTACGGCCTCGGGGCGGAGGTGGGCATCAGCACCCAGACCCTGCCCCCGCGTGGGCCGGTGGGGCTGGAGGGTCTGGTCACCTACCGCTACCGCCTGCGCGGCCATGGCCAGACCGTGGCGGATTACGCCCGCGGCGATCAGCGCTTCATGCACCGCTCCCTCCCCCTGTGACTGCCGCCTCAAACCCGCCCGGCAAACCCGCCAGCGCCACGCCCAGCCACCCCATCGTTGAGCCTGCCGGCCACCCCGCAGGCTTTGGCGCGGACGCCATCCACGTGCGGGGCCTCCGGCTCTGGGCCCATGTGGGGGTGCTGGAGCGGGAGCGCCTGCTGGGCCAGTGGTTCGAGCTGGATCTCACCCTCTGGTGGCCACTGGCGCCGGCGGGGCGCGCCGATGCTCTGGGTCTATGCCTTGATTACGGCGTGGCGATCCAGGCCCTGCAGCGGCTGGCCCGGGAGCTGCGCTGCCTCACCCTGGAGGCCTTTGCGGAGCAGATGCTCAACACGATCGAGCGGTTGTACGGCCCGGTGCCGCAGCGGCTGGAGCTGCGCAAGTGCCGGGCCCCTGTGCCGGGCTTCAGTGGCAGCGTGGCGGTGGAGCGCTGGCGGCACGCGGAGCGGATCGGCCAGCCGGTGGGGCTTCCTGCTGCACCTGCCACTTCTGCTTCCAGCGGCCACTGAGCCCCCGGCCATCAGGATGGCCCGATGACGGCGCTTCCCCCCCTTGTTCTCGTCCACGGTCTCTGGGACACCCCACGGCTGTTCGCACGGCTGACCCGCCAGCTGGCCGGCGCCCGCGACCCGCTGCTGATCCCCCACCTGCCCCACCGGCTCGGGGCCACCCGCATGCGGCCGCTGGCGGAGCGGCTCGGAGCGGCGATCGAGGCGGCCTTCGGCCCGGATCAGCCGATTGATCTGCTCGGCTTCTCCATGGGCGGAGTGATCGGTCGCACCTGGATCCAGCTGCTGGGTGGCCATCAGCGCACGCGGCGTTTCATCAGCGTCGGCAGCCCCCAGCAGGGCACGATCGTCGCCCAGCCATGGCCCTCCTGGCTGGTGGGCGGCATCGCCGAAATGAAGCTGGGCAGCCCGCTGGTGCGCGAGCTCAACGGGGATCTCAGCGGCCTTGAGGGGGTGGAGTGCCAGAGCTACTACTCGCCTCTGGACCAGGTGGTGATACCGGCCTGGCGGGGCGTGCTGCCGGTAGGGCCGTGCACACCGCTGCCGCCCACCCTGCACCAGCACATCCTCAGTGACCCGCGCTCGCTGGAGGCGCTGCGGCTGGTGCTGCTGGCCCCCTGAACAGGCAGGTTCAGGCCACCGCCACCAGGCCCGAGTGCCGGATCAGCGCTTCCGGCGAGGGCTGCCGGCCGCGGAAGGATTCGAACACCTCGGCCGGATGGCGGCTGCCCCCCAGCCCCAGCACCGTGGCGCGGAAGCGGCGACCGGTGGCCTGGATGGCCTCCTCGTTCTCGAGACCCACATCCTCGAAGGCGCTGAAAGCATCGGCGCTGAGCACCTCAGCCCATTTGTAGGAGTAGTAGCCGGCTGCGTAGCCGCCGGCGAAGATGTGGCCGAAGGAGCAGAGCAGCGCGTCTTCAGGGATCGGGGCGATCACGGTGGTGGTGGCAGCGATCTCACGGCGCAGTGCTTCCGGTGAGCGGCCGTCCTCAGGGGTCCACTGGCTGTGCAGGCGCAGATCGGTGAGCGCCAGGTGCACCTGGCGCAGGGTGGCGGCGCCGGTCATGAAGGTGCGGGCCGCCTGCAGCTTGGCGAACTCCGCTTCGGGCAGGGGCTCGCCGCTCTGCCAGTGGCGGGCCATGCCCAGCAGGGTGGCGCGGTCGTAGCACCAGTTCTCCATGAACTGGCTGGGCAGCTCCACCGCATCCCACTCGACGTTGTTGATGCCCGCCGCCTGGGGGCGCTCCACGGTGGTGAGCATGTGCTGCAGCCCATGGCCGAACTCGTGGAAGAGGGTCTCCACCTCCTCGAAGGTCATCAGGCTGGGGGTGTCGCCCACCGGCGGGCTCTGGTTGCACACGAGGTAAGCCACCGGCAGCACCGGCCGGCCGTCGTCCGTCACGCTGCGCACCAGGCATTCATCCATCCAGGCACCGCCCCTTTTGCTGTCGGGCCGGCTGTAGGGGTCGAGATAGAACGCTGCAATCGCTTCGCCGCTGCCGGCGTCGTCGACGCGGAAGTAGCGCACATCGGGGTGCCACACCGGCGCCTCGCCATCGGCGGCGTTGATGCGGATGCCGAACAGCCGGTTGCAGAGGCCGAACAGACCATCCAGCACGCGCGGCAGCGGGAACCAGGGGCGCAGCGCCTCGCTGTCGAGCGCGAAGGCTTCCTGCCGGCGGACTTCCGCCCAGAAGCTCACATCCCAGGCCTGGAGGTCCTCGGCTTCAGTGGCGCCGGCGCGGACAGCACAGGCGCGCAGTTCGGCCAGTTCCTGCAGGGCAACGGGATGGGCGGCGGCACGCAGATCCTCCAGCAGCCGCTCCACCTCCTCCACCGAGCCGGCCATCTTGGCGGCCAGGCTCACATCGGCCCAGTGGGCGTAGCCCAGGCGCTGGGCCTGCTCGCGCCGCAAGGTGAGGATCCGCTCGATCAGCGGCCCGTTGCCGCCGTCTTCGCCGGAGGCCCGGCTCACATGGGCCTTGTAGAGGCGCTCGCGCAGATCACGGCGGCGGCTGTATTTGAGAAAAGGGGCATAGCGGGGCATGTCGAGGCCCAGCAACCAGGGGCCCTCGGCGGCGCTGGCCTCGGGGTGATCGGCCTGGCGTGCCGCCTGAGCCAGCTGCCCGCGCAGGCTTTCGGGCAACCCTTCCACCTCGGCCGCTTCTGTGAGCAGCAGGCTCCAGCCGTTGGTGGCATCGAGCAGTTGGTTGCCGAAGCGGGTGGAGAGCTCGGCCAGCTCCTGGCTGGTGGCGTTGAAGGCGGCCTGGGCGTCGCCTTCCAGCCCCACGCCGCGCAGCTCCATGTCGCGCCGTTCGGCCGCGAGGATGCGCTGCTGGGTGTCATCGAGGTCGTTGCTGGCCTGGAGGGTTTCCAGCGCCCGGTAGAGCACCCTGCTCTGGCCGACGCGATTGCCGAAGGCCACCACGGCGGCCTGCTGGCCGGCATGGGCGGTGCGCAGCTCCGGCCCGTTGCAGACGCCGTTGAGGTGGCTCACCACCCCCCAGCTCCAGCGCAGCCGCTCGCCCAGCCGCTGCAGCGGCCCCATCACCTGCTGCCAATTCAGCGGAGCTTCGGCCTCGAGAGCTGCCGAGAGCTCTGCTTCCAGCCGGTCGAGCTGCTGATCGAGCTCGGCCAGCAGGCCGGGCATGTGCGCGCTGACCTGCTCGGGAGTGATCGCTGCGTAGTCAGGCAGGCCCTCGCCGACCAGCAGGGCCACAGGAGCTTCGAGGGTGGATGGCATCGCCGGGGAGCGTTGGGGTGGTGTGGACCCATTTCACCCCAGCGGTGCAGCCGCCGGCGGCTCAGCCCAGGACGGGAAGCCGGCCAAGGGCCAGCTGGGCGTGGGCGCTGAGCTTCTCGGCCAGGGCGTTGGTGCTGGCGCCATAGAGATCAATGGCCAGGCGGGGCCAGAAGCCGATCGCCAGGGTGGGGACCAGCAGCACCAGGCCGATCACCAGTTCGCGGGGCTTCATGTCGCCCACCACGGCCAGGGCCGGAATCCTGGGGCCGAAGAACACCCGCCGACTCATCGACAGGAGATAGACGGGGGTGAGCACCAGGCCGATGGCGGCCAGGATGATGGTGATCACACGGAAGCCGATCGTGAAGCTGTCGTTGCTGGTGACCCCCAGGAACACGGTGATTTCACTGATGAAGCCACTCATTCCAGGCAACGCCAGCGAGGCCAGGGAGCTGGCCAGGAAGAAGGCGAAGGTGATCGGCAGCACCTTGGCCAGGCCGCCCATGTTGGGGATCGACAGGGTTTTGGTGCGCTCGTAGAACACACCGGTGACGAAGAACATCGAAGCGGCGATCAGGCCGTGGCTGATCATCTGCAGCATGGCCCCGCTCAGCCCGAGGGTGTCGATGGCGCCGATGCCGAGCAACACGAAGCCCATGTGGCTCACCGAGCTGCAGGCGATCCGCCGTTTGACGTTGTCCTGGGCGAAGGCATTGAGCGCGCCATACACGATGTTGACAATGCCCAGCACGATCAACGCCGGCGCCAGGCGCAGATGGGCGTCGGGAAGCATCTGCACGTTGAAGCGCAGCAGGGCGTAGCCGCCCATCTTGAGCAACACGCCGGCCAGCAGCATCGACACCGGCGCATTGGCTTCGCCGTGGGCATCCGGCAGCCAGGTGTGCAGGGGGAACATCGGCAACTTCACGCCGAAGCCGATCAGGAAGCCGAGGTAACAGAGCAGGGCGAAGCTGCCGCCGTAGGAGCGCTCACTGAGTTCCTGAAGGTTGAGGGTGAAGCCATCGCCGCCGAGGGCCAGGGCCAGTCCGCTGATCAGGATTAGCAGTGAGGCTGTGGCGGTGTAGAGGATGAACTTGGTGGCCGCGTACTGGCGCTGGGCGCCGCCCCAGATGGCGATCAGCAGGTACACCGGCACCAGCTCCAGTTCCCAGGCCAGGAAGAAGAGCAGGAAATCCTGCGAGAGGAACACCAGCGATTGGGCGGAGGCCTGCAGCAGCAGCAAGCCGAAATAGAGCTGGCATTTGCGGTTGAGGTTCCAACTGGCGGCCACCGCCAGCAGAGTGACCAGGCCGCTGAGCACCACGAGCGGTGCCGAGAGGCCATCGGCGGCCAGCGACCATTCCAGGCCGAGGGCGGGCAGCCAGGGCACACGCTCCACCAGTTGCAGGCCGCTGAGGCTGCTGTCGAAGCGCTGGCTGAACACCCAAAGGATCAGCAGGAGGTCGACAAGCAGCACCCCGAGGGCGATGGTGCGGGGAGCGCGGGGATCGGTGCCATCGCCGGGCACCAGGGGCATCAACAGGGCCCCCGCCGCCGGGATCAGGGCGATCAGAGTGAGCCAGGGAAAGTCAGCAGGGAGAGAGGACGCGGCCGTCAGGGGCAGATTGGCGTCCATTTCAGCCTGCGAGGGGAACGTTCGGGCCGCCGCTGGGGCGGTGCAACCCGGAGAATTTATCAGTTACACGCACGGTGCTGAGTAGTTCTACTCAACAGGGCTGTGGACACGGATCGCAGCAGGGATCCGCCGTGGCGTCGGCGGGAATTGTGGCGAACTCCGGGTTCAGTTGCGGTCGGGCAAGGGCTCCCAGCGGCTGCCACCCAGATGCAGATCCAGCACCTGAAAGCGCGAGGCCACCCCTTCCCGTTCCCAGGCCTGGGTCATCGCCCGGCCCACCGCTGCGGCCTGGTCGCGGTTGCTGAGCGCCAGCAGCGTCGGACCGGCACCGCTGATCACACACCCCCACGCCCCTGCGTTCAGCGCCGCCTCCCGCACCTGCCGGCCGCCCTGGATCAGGCCCCAGCGGTAGGGCTCATGCAGACGGTCGTGCATGCCATCGGCGATCAGATCGCCGCTGCCGGTGCGCAGGCCCTGCAGCAGCAGGGTGAGCGAGCCGAGGTTCACCACCGCATCGGGGATCGGCACCACCCGCGGCATGGCCCGGCGCGCCTCGCTGGTGGAAAGCCGTATCGCCGGGATCGCCACCACGGCCTTCACCGCTTCATGCCATTCACAGCGCACAACGCGCCAGCGGTGCGACGCCGCCTTGGCCGTCATGCAGAGGCCGCCGAGCAGGGAGGGCACCACGTTGTCGGGGTGGCCTTCGATGTCGATCGCCAGCTCCAGCAGCTTCTCGCGGCTGAGCGGTTCTCCCACCAGCGCATTGGCGCCGATCAGGCCGGCCACGATTGCGGTGGCACTGCTGCCCAGGCCTCGCGCCGGCGGCACCGCCAACCGCACCCGCGCTTCGAGCGCCACCGGCTGTTCGCCCGCCTCTTTCCACACCCGCTGTGCCGAGCGGTACATGAGGTTGTCGGGGCCGCCGCGCAGGTGGGCGCCCTCGCTGCCTTCGATGATCAGCTCGAAGCGCTCACCATCCCCCTCGATGCAGGTGAGCTGGAAGTGGTTGTTGAGATCGAGGGCGGCGCCGAGACAATCGAACCCCGGCCCCAGGTTGGCGGTGGTGGCGGGGACATCCACCGCCACTCCCTGCCCGATGCGGGGCCTGACCATGCGTTCCTTCCCTTCCTGCTGACCGTGATGGGTTCAGTGTCCCATTCGCCGGTGCGCGCCGATACAGGCCCGCTGCTCCACGCCCGCCATTCCGGCCCTGCGCTCAGCCCATCAAGGTGCGGGCGCGGCAGGCGGCGCTGAACAGGCCAGCCCCCGGATCCACCAGCGCCCGCAGCGGAATCGTCTTCAGCACCGGCGAGAGCCGCCCCTTCGCCCCGAAGGCCTCCAGGAAGACGGGAGAACGCAGCTGGGGCAGCAGCTTGGCGGCCGTGCCGCCGCCCACCCACAGGCCGCCGCTGCAGAGCGTCTGCAGGGCCAGATCGCCGGCGGCGCTGCCGTAGGCCCCAAGCCAGAGATCGAGCGCCGCTGCAGCGAGCGCCTCCCCGGCCAGGGCCGCCTGGGCCACCAGGGCCGGCAGATCCGGCCGCTCCGCCAGCCCCTGCCTCTCCGCCTGCCACCAGGCCTCGGCCGGGGCGTGCAACGGGTGGCTGCCGCCCGGATCGCGCTCCCGCAGCATCCAGCGCGCCACATGGCCGAGCCCGGTGCCGCTCACCACCCGCTCGATCGAGACACGCTCCAGTTCCAGCTCGTTGAGCAGCCATTGGCGCAGGCGCCATTCCTGCTCCTGGCGCGGCGCAAAGGCGGCATGGGCCGCTTCGCTGGCCAGGGCGATCGGGCCGTGCGGGCCGGGCACGCCGATCGCCACCCCCAGGCCGGTGCCGGCGCCGAGCACGGCCACCGGCCCCGTGGCAGCGGCGGCAGCCGGGTGGGCGTTGCCGCGCAGCGGTTGCTGCTGCTCGGGCGAAAGATGGGGCAGGCCATGGATCAGCACGGCGAAGTCGTTCACCAGCTCCACGGCCTCGAACGCGCAGGCCTTGGCCAGGGCGCCGGCATCGAGATGCCAGGCGAGGTTGGTGAGCTTCACCTGGCCGTTCTGCACCGGCCCCGCTACCGCGAAGCAGGCCTGGCGGGGCGGACCTGTCTCTGTGCCCTGGTCACCTTCGGCCAGGAAGTGACGCACCATGGCGCTGAAGTCGCTCCAGGCGGCCGAGGCATAGCGGGCCGAGCGCAGCTGCACCAGCTGACCCTCCCGCACGGCATAGGTGGCGAGCAGGGTTTTGGTGCCGCCGATATCGCCGGCCAGCAGGATGGGCATGGGGAAGGTGCGCCGTGGTGGGATGCTGCCAGGCCCGGTGACGACGCGCCGCAGGGCCCAGGGCTCAGCCGACCGGCAACTCCAGACCCGCCGCACGCACGCTGTTGGCCTGGGCGGCTGCGGCCAGCAGCTCGGCCAGGGCCACCGCGCCAAGATCACCGTTGCGGCGGCTGCGCAGGTTGACGCTGCCCTGCTCGGCTTCCTGGGTGCCGATCACGCCCAGCAGCGGAATCTTCATCTGCTCGCCCTTACGGATTAGCTTGCCGAGCCGTTCTCCGCTGCGATCCAGCGTGGCTCTCACTCCAGCGGCGTTGAGCTGGGCGAGCACGGTGTGGGCATAGGGCAGCACCTCATCGGTGACCGGCAGCAGACGGATCTGCTCCGGTGCCAGCCAGAAGGGGAAATCACCGGCGTAGTTTTCCACCAGGATGCCGAAGAAGCGCTCCAGCGAGCCGAAGATGGCGCGGTGAATCATGATCGGCCGCGCCCGCTGGCCATCGGCGGCCACGTAGTGCAGATCGAAGCGTTCGGGCAGGTTGAAATCCAGCTGAATCGTGGAGCATTGCCATAACCGGCCGATCGCATCCTCGATTTTGATATCGATCTTGGGGCCGTAGAACGCGCCGCCCCCTTCATCGATCTTGTAGGCCCAGCCCTTGCGATCGAGCGCCTCCACCAGGCCGGCGGTGGCCAGCTCCCACACAGCATCCTCCCCGATCGATTTCTCTGGCCGGGTGGAGAGATGAACCTCGTAGTTCTGGAAATCGAAGGTGGAGAGGATGGTTTCGGTGAGGTTGAGCACACCGAGGATTTCATCGCCGATCTGCTCGGGCAGACAGAAGATGTGGGCGTCGTCCTGGGTGAAGCCGCGCACGCGCATCAGACCGTGCATCACCCCTGGCCGCTCGTAGCGGTACACCGTGCCCAGCTCCGCCCAGCGGATCGGCAGTTCCTTGTAGGAGCGCAGGGTGTTGGCGTAGGTGAGCACGTGGAAGGGGCAGTTCATCGGCTTGAGCTGGAACTGCCGCTCATCCACATCCATCGGGCCGAACATGCTCTCCCGGTAGAAATCCAGGTGCCCGGAGGTTTTCCAGAGGCTCAGATCGGCCACATGGGGCGTGTAAAGCAGCTCGTAGCCGGAGGCGAAGTGCGCCTGCCGCCAGAAATCCTCGATCAGCAGCCGCATGCGGGCGCCGCGCGGATGCCAGAACACCAGGCCGGCACCGGCCTCGTCTTCTATGGAGAAGAGGTCGAGGTCGATGCCGAGCCGGCGGTGATCGCGGCGCAGAGCCTCCTGCTTGCGGCGCTGGTGCTCCGCCAGCTGCTCGGCTGTTTCCCAGGCGGTGCCATAGATGCGCTGCAGCTGGGCACGTTTCTCATCGCCGCGCCAGTAGGCGCCGGCCACGCTTTCCAGCTCGAAGGCCTTGGGATTCAACTCGCTGGTGTTGGCCACGTGGGGCCCGGCGCAGAGATCCCACCACTCCTCGCCGAGCGTGTAGAGGGTGATCGGCTCGATGAGGCCCGCGAGAATTTCCAGCTTGTAGGGCTCGTTCTGGGCCGAGATGCGCGCCTCCGCTTCAGCGCGGCTCACCTCGATGCGCTCCAGCGGCAAGCGGCGGCCGATGATCTTGCCCATCTCCTTCTTGATCGCCTTGAGATCGGCTTCGGTGAAGGGTTCGGGATGGTCGAAGTCGTAATAGAAGCCGGATTCGGTCCAGGGGCCGATCGTGACCTGCGCCCGGGGAAACAGCTTCTGCACCGCCATGGCCAGCACGTGGCTCATCGAGTGGCGAATTTTGAGCAGCTGCGGGCTTTCGCTCGTTTTGGGCAGCAGCACCGGGGTGGTGGCCGTTTCCCCAGAGCGGCTGGCGGGCTCGGCGGCAGGGGAAGCGGTAGGCACGGCAACGGGCCAGAAGACCCTCAACTCTAAGCATCGGCTGTTGATCCTCCTAGTGATAGGAACGCTGCCATCCCCTGGGTGCGGCGGTTGCCGCTGGCCGGCCGCTTCGGAGCCCCTGGCGCCAGGAGGCCTGTCTCAGGTGGGACGTTGAGAGAATGCTGAAAACCTGAGAAGTGTCTGTACTGCTGGACGAGTGACCGAATCTGCGGGCACTGCCAGGCAGGGCTGGATGCGGAGAACCCGATGCAGCGACAAGGTGGCTGGATCCAGGGACACAGCTGCGTCCAGGACCGTGGTCAGTGGCGTGGCCGCTGCCGCGCCGGCGAATGCATTGCTCTTTCGGGTGAGCTCGTGTAATCGCCTCTACTGGATCACTCGTTCTATGCAGAAGGAACAGGTGCTTTCTCATTCTCTGGATCCCACCACCCTCTTGGGCCATGGCCTTGCTGTGCATCCCCACAGGTTCAATCTGTTCGTAAGGGATCGCGTCAATAATCTCCGGACTTTGCGTGATGGCACCGACGCGCTGGCGATCGCTGCCACCTCCATGCTTGACAGCGACAATCGGCTGCGCAGGGTAGGAGCCTATTCTTCGCTGGATTGGAGCATGGTGCCGGAGGGAACCATTCCGTTTGAACGGAACGATCCACGCCATCCCGATCTGCAGCTGTTACAGACCTGGCAATCATCAACTTGCCCAGTATTCAGACAAGAACGTTCTCTACGGCGTATCCAGCAATTCTGACCAGTGGTATTGGGTCAGCATCCAGCTTGCCAACAACACATGCGCTGCCACAGATGTGCCCTCATGGAGCACACACCTGGTTTTCTTCGATCGTTTTGATGTGACGCTGACACGTGAGATCAGCCGAAGCGGCCCCATGCCCGTTCTGTTCCTCAGCCGCTGCTGAAAGCTGTAGCGGCCGTTGGCTGGAGCCACAGAATCAAGGGCCGGACTGCGGGAGAGCATGCACGGCCTAAGGCCCCGCCTCGGTCTCCCATCCGAGCCACTCCGCCCGGAGCCGCGCGATCCCGCACGGATGTGGCCGCCGCCTTGGCTGATCCTGCGTTGCACCTGCAAGCGTGGGTCCGGCGCACCACAGTTTGCGCCAGTACGCCAGCCGCCGCTCTGCCGAAAGCGGGCTGTGTTCCTAGGCTGTCCACGAGCTGGAGCACACCGATTCCCGACTCTCCCTCACCGTTTTCGCAGCCTGCGGGAGCTGGTCCGCTGCTCAATCAAGTGCTCGATTCGTTGCTGGATGATTTTCAGCGTTGGTTCGAGCGGGGCCAAGATCTGCTGGCCTATTGCCCGGAAACGGTGCTGGGGCCCACGGAGCAGCGGGATTTTGATGCCATGCTTACGCGCTCGTTGCAGGAGTTGATGGCGGCACGAGCACTGCGCGGCGCCATGAGTGAAACCCTCGCCCTCGACATGCAGGCAATGGCCCCGTGGCACCGCCTTGTGATGAAGGTGTGGGGTTTGTCGGCAGCCTTGCGGGAGGCGGGGGTGACCCTGCCCCCGGACCGCCAGAAACCGGCCCTGTTCCCCCCGCCGCCCCCTGGAGACGGATGACACCACGCCAGGCCGGAGCCCAGCCAGAGCCCCGATAGCATCGGGGATCCGCTGTGAGCATCGCTGGTTTTGAGCATGGCGAGCCCCCTGATCGAGCGACGCCACGTGGCACTCGGCTATCTGTTCTGGGCATGCGGCTTCGTCGGCCTGTGCGGTCTGCATCGCTTTTACGCCCGCAAGCCGCTGAGCGGGGTGTTGTGGCTGCTCACCTTTGGCTTCTGCGGCATCGGCCAACTGATTGATGCGCTGCTGATCAGCTCGATGATCGAGCAGGCCAACCAACCGCTGGTGTTGCAGGAAGCCCTCGCCAAAGCCGACACCAACCGTCCGGAGCCGTTGGCGCGCCAGTTGCTCGTGTTGGCCCGCAGTTCCGGCAGTGTTGGCTTCACCCTCAATGACGCGATCCTCGCGGTAACACTGCCCGCCGGCACCGACCACGACGCCGTGCGCACCGAAATCGAAGAGTTGCTGCATGAGCATCTGCTCGATGTGGGCAATGATGAACGTGGTCGCGTGGTGTACCGGGAGCCTTGAGCGGCATACCGCAGCCTGGCTGCTCACGCGCGACCAAGACGAAGAGGAGCGTGAAGCCATAGCTTGCCCCACTCAATCCTCACGATTTCCAGTTTGGTTTCGTTGTGTTAATCATGGCGAAAGGTTTATCAGTCGCATCGTGCCACTCACTGCTCAGCAAAGCAGGTACGCCAGGGGCTATGTCTGCATTGGCTTGGGTAAAAAGCAACGTCAGTCATCAAGGAACGCGGCATCGCCCTCCTGATCAGGCCGCCGGCAAGAAGCCCAGGGCTGCCTTCACACGCTCCAGCGTGGCAGTGGCCACGGCTGCCGCCCGCTCCTTGCCCTCGCGCAGCACATCGCTCAGGTAGGCCTCGTCGCGGCGGATCTCGGCATAACGCTCCTGCAGCGGCTGCAGGGCGGCCACAGCGGCTTCCGCCAGCAATGGCTTGAACTGTCCCCAGCCCATCGCGGCGCATTCGGCGGCAGCGGTGTCCCGTGTCTTGCCGCTGAGCAGGGCGAAGAGCCCGAGCAGGTTGTCGGCTTCGGGGCGTTCGGGGTTGCCGAATTCCAGCCCCATCACCGGATCGGTCTTGGCGCGTTTGATCTTTCTGGTGATCAGCTCGGGCGGATCGAGCAGGTGCAGGCGTGAGCCCTCATTCGGTTCGCTCTTGCTCATCTTGCTGCGGCCGTCGATCAGGCTCATCACCCGCGCACCCTCCGCCAGGATCAACGGCTCGGGCACCTTCAGCAGCGGCTGGTCTTCCGGCGCGAAGCGGGCATTGATGCGCTGCTGGGCGATGTCGCGGGCGAGCTCCAGATGCTGCTTCTGGTCTTCGCCTACCGGCACCAGATCGGCGTCATAAAGAAGGATGTCGGCAGCCATCAGCACGGGGTAATCGAGCAGCCCCACCGACACGTTGTCGCCCTGCTTGCGTGCCTTTTCCTTGAACTGGATCATGCGCTCCAGCCAGTTCAGCGGCGTGACGCAGTTCAGCAGCCAGGTGAGCTCGCTGTGCGCCGGAACCTGGCTCTGCACGAACACCGTGGAGCGCTGTGGATCAATGCCGCAGGCCAGGTAGAGGGCGGCGGTGCGGCGCGTGGCCTCCGCCAGCAGGGCGGGATCGTGCGGCACCGTGATCGCGTGCAGATCCACCACACAGAAAAATGTGTCGTGGCTGTCCTGCAGTTGCACCCAGTTGCGGATCGCCCCCAGCCAGTTGCCCAGGTGCAGCGATCCGGTGGGTTGCACGCCCGAGAGCACACGTGGCCGAAGCGTCACAGCTGCGTCTCGGCGTCGGTGGGCAGCGCCTCGGCGTCGCTGGTGTGTGGGCTGCTGGTGTCAGCAGCGTCGTCGGCCAGGGTGGGTTCCTCAACGGGGGCGCTGGCTTCGGCCACTGGCTCGGGTTCACGCACCGGCTCCGGCCGGCTCGGGCGGGCGAAGGGATCGGGCCGGCTGATCACGCGGCGCTCGCCGCGCCCCTCCGGACGTCCTTCACCGGAGCCCTCGCGCCGGCCACGCCGGCCTTCGCCGCCTTCGCCATAGCGGCCCATTTCTGAGCGCCCGCCTTCGGGGCGGCTGCGTTCCGGCCGGTTGCCCGCCTGGGCGCGCATCTCGGCCACCAGTGCATCGAGCGCACCCTGCTCCAGCAGCTGGGCCACGGTGCGGATCGAAAAGCCCAGCGCCGCGATCGTGGAACGCAGCTGGAAGGCCTCCTGCACCACCTTGGCGGCCCGTTGCTCGTTCTCGCTCAGGCGGATGCGCAGGCCGCCACTCTCGCGGTGGCTGCCGGCTTCCCTGCCACCGCCCGGCGGGCGACCACCGCCCCGGCGTTGCACCTGTTGCCCAGCCTCAACGGGCACCACGTCGGTGGTCACCACGTCTGTGGTCACCGCTTCGGTGGTCACAGAGTCGGTGGGCATCGCGTCTGTGGGCACCGATGCGTTCTCCAGGTCGGCCATGGCCGCAAGCCTTCAATCAGGGGGCAAGTGTGCCGCATCAAGGGCTCCGGTCTCCACCAGCCAGTGGATGCGGTGCGGCTCCTGGCTGCCGCGCCGGCCCAGCACCACCAGCGGCAGCGGCCGCTCCTGGCCGGCCGCGAACAGCTCGCGGTAGGTGCGCAGGAAGGCCAGGTAGGCGGCCAGCGTCCAGCCGTGATGAGGGCCCTCCAGGGCCTGCCAGTGGCGGTGCAGGGCGAGCTGGCAGGCCGCGGGTCCGAACTCCTCCCAGCAGCGGGCCTGGGCGGCGCCTTCGCTGAACCCCTGCTGGCGCAGTTCGCGGAAACGCACGAGTTCCGGCGCCTCCGCCGTGCTGTCGGGCGGCAACAGCCGGGCCAGGTGTTCCACCGGTGTGACCCGCAGCCGCAGCCAGCAGCGATCGAGAACCAGCACCGGCACGCCGCCGTGCCAGCTGGCATGGCCCTGCTGCTCCAGCAGCAACTGGCGCACGCGCACCTGCTGGCGGGGCGTGAGCAGTGCGATCAGCTCACGGTTGCGATCAGCCATGGGCTCCGCGAAAGGTGATCTCCGAACGCGCATATTCGCGCGGTTCCAGGTGAATCGTGCAGCGCACTGGCCCGAAGCGTTCCTCCAGCCGTTCCTCCACCCGTTCGGTGATGCGGTGGGCGGTGGGCAGGTCGTCGGCGTCCACCACCATGTGCATGTCGATGAACACCTGCTGGCCGAGCACCCCGCGGCTGGCGATGTCATGGCAGTTCAACACTCCCGGCACCGCCATGGCCACCGTGTGGATCGCCTCGGGGGCGATGGCGATGTGATCCACCAACCAGGGCAGGTTGGTGCGCACCACCTGCCAGCAGGAGCGCACCAGCAGCAGGGCCAGGGGCGCCGCCACCGCCACATCCAGCCAGTTGAGCCCGAACATCCTGGCGCCGCCGAGGCCGGCCAGCACCATCAAGGTGGTCCAGATGTCACTGGTGGTGTGGTGGGCATCCGCCAGCAGCAGGGCGCTCTTGAGCCGCAGCCCCTGCTGCCGTTCGTAGCGGGCCAGCAGGATATTGCCCAGCAGCGACACCACCAGCAGCACGAAGGCGCCGTTCTCCAGCCGCAGCGGTTCCAGCCCGCCCAGCACCCGTTGCGCCGCCGACTGCAGGATCTCGATGCAGGCGAACAGGATGAACACCGCGATCGCCAGGGCGCCGATGCCTTCGTATTTGTGGTGCCCGTAGGGGTGGTCGCGGTCGGGGAGTGGATCGGAAAGGCTGTTGGTGATCACCCCCAGCAGGCTGGAGAGGCCATCGGTGGCGCTGTGCATCGCATCGGCCAGCACCGCCAGCGAACCGCTCCACAGCCCCACGAACAGTTTCAGGAAGCTCATCGCCACGTTCACGCTCAAGGCGATCAGCAGCACCGTGTTCACCGCTTCGCGGTTGTCGGCCACGGCCGAGCGGGGCGCGTCTCCATGGGCGGCGCCTTCACGGGCCAGCCCCCCGTCGGCCACGTCCTTCGGGGCCTGGGCGCCCGTGTCGGGACGGATCCGCTCAGCCGTCATCGGAGAGGCCCCCGGGCCTGGCTCGGTTGCCCCCAACCTATTGAGCCCCTGGGCAGGGGAGAGGAGCTGAGCTAAAGATGCTGACGTTCGTTCGCAGCGGGCGTTGCTCTCCTTGCCTTCTTCCGCTCGCCCCCTGGAGGCCGCTTCCTGGCGCGGCCTGATTCCCTTCCTGCCGGTGGCGGCCCCTGCCGCGGCCGTGCTCGGCGGTTGGCTGCTGCTCGACAGCCTGCACACCCCCCTTTCGGGCGGCCTCCCCCTGCTTGCGGCAGCCGGTGCCTGGTGGTGGTGGCGGCGCCCACGCGGCCCGATCACGCCCCAGCTGCCCAGCTCCTGGAGCGGCTGGATCGAACGCTGTGAGGGGCTGCTGCCCCAGTTCGAGCAGCTGGAGAGCGCCACCACGACCGCCTCCGACACCTTCCAGGCGGCCCAGCAGCAGCGCCGCGACCAGCTCCAGCAGCTGCGTGGCCGCCAGCACCGCCAGGCCCTCGATCTGGGGCTGGTGGGCCTGCGTCCGCTGGAGCGTGCCCTGGAGGGCCCGCTGGTGCAGGGCGTGCGCGCGCCCCTGCCGATCACCCTGCACTGGGGCCATCCGCTGGCGTCCCACAGCCCCGATTGGAGCTGGCCGGCCCCCTTCCCCCGCTGCGACCTGCTGCTTCATGCGGTGCACCCGCCGCTGCAGGCCGCCGATCTGCGCTGGCTGGAGACGCTGCCTGCCGGCCAGCCCGCCTGGCTGCTGGTGGTGGGTGAGGAGCCGCAGCTGGTGGCCGATCTGCAGGCCCAGCTGCCGGCGCCTCTGCGGGAGCGGCTGCTGCCCTGGAGCGGCCAGCCCGAGGCCCTGCCTGCTGCCCTGACGCCCTTGGCCCAGGAGCTCCGCCAGCAGGGCCACGCGCTGCTGCACCGCACCGAGCAGCGCCAGCTCGAGCGGTTGCACGGCGAATGGCAGGGTTTACTGGAGCGCCTGCGGCGTGAGCGCTGCAAGGCTCTCGTGCAACGCACCCAGTGGCTGGTGGCCACCGGCGTGTTCGCCGCACCGCTGCCCAGCGTGGATCTGCTGGTGCTGGCCGTGGCCAACGGGCTGATGCTGCAGGAGATGGCCCGGCTGTGGGATTGCCCCTGGGGGATGGAGCAGCTGCGGGCGGCGGCCACCGAACTGGCCCGTGCTGCCCTGGCGCTGGGGGTGGTGGAGTGGACCGGCCAGGCCCTCGCCAGCGTGATGCGGCTGGAGGGCAGCGCCTGGCTGGTGGGCAGCAGCCTGCAGGCGCTCAGCGGTGCGTATCTCACCCGGGTGGTGGCCCGGGCGATGGCCGATGTGCTGGCCCTCAGCAGCGGCGTGGCGGAAGCGGATCTGCAGGCGATCCGTCTGCAGGCCCCCCTGCTGGTGGCACGGGCCGCCGAGAGCGAACGGCTCGACTGGCCGGCGTTCCTCCACCAGGGCCGTCAGTGGGTGCTGCGCCAGGCCACGGCCTAAGGATTTTGGCTAAGGGCTTAGGCCTGGGGATTGTTGCGTTTGATCTACTGAATGATGTAGTTGCGTGAAGTTCGGAGCGCTTCTGTTGAACATCTGCGAAGAGATGGAGGACGCGTGCCTCGCTTCGGCAGCTCTTCCTTAGCGTTTTTGTACGGTGCCTTTTGCTGCTCTCTCGCTGCGGATGCTGGCGGATTTTCCGTTGCTGCCTGAGGCGAGTGGAGGGTGAAGAAGCCGTTTCCTTCCGTCCTCTTACCTCCAATGGCCACGGCTGTTCGCAGCGGACGTCTCAGCTCCTGGGAGAGCTTCTGTCAGTGGGTCACCTCCACCGACAACCGGATTTACATCGGTTGGTTCGGTGTGCTGATGATCCCCTGCCTCCTGGCAGCCACGATCTGCTTCATCATCGCCTTCATCGCCGCTCCTCCCGTCGACATCGACGGCATCCGGGAGCCCGTTGCCGGTTCCTTCCTGTACGGCAACAACATCATCTCCGGCGCCGTTGTTCCTTCCAGCAACGCCATCGG